>JBBANL010000001.1:0-270140 GCA_040401975.1 Ilumatobacteraceae bacterium
GGGCGCCAGCCCCTCAAGCTGGTGCGTCTGCCTATTCCGCCACTTCGACGAGGAATGTCAGGCTACCGAGGATGCCCCGGGAACCCACGGGTCAACTCTGCAGCAAGAACCCGAGCGCGATCACGGTGAAGAGCCAGATGGTTGCGAGAACCGTGGTGATGCGGTTCAGGTTCTTCTCGGCCGCCGCCGAACCCAGGCTGGCTCCCCCGCCTCCGAACATGTCGGACAATCCCCCACCCTGACCGCTGTGCAAAAGAACACCGACAATCAGAGCGAGCATCGACACCACGTTGATCGTGACCGTGAGGTAAAGCATCAGTGTTCGCACGGTGTTCGAGCCTACCCGTCAGGGCTTGGAGTGCCCCACCGAGACCGGAACGTCCATCGGATGGTGACAGGCAACCGAATGCCCCGATCCGGTGTCGACCAGTGCCGGTTCGACATCTGCGCAGACCTCCGTCGCTTTCCAACAACGCGTGCGGAACCGGCATCCCGAAGGCGGGTCAATCGGAGAAGGAACGTCGCCGGTCAGTCTGATTCGGCCTTCTCGGCCCCGTCTGGCCGGGTCTGCAACAGGCACTGCAGACAACAACGCCGTGGTGTACGGATGACGAGCCGACGCATAGACAGAGGCTGCCGGTCCGAGTTCGACGATCTTGCCGAGATACATGACGGCCACTTGGTCGGCGATGTGGCGCACCACCGACAGGTCGTGGGCGATGAACATGTACGTGAGACCCAGTTCTGACTGCAGAGTCTCGAGCAGGTTGAGGATCTGTGCCTGAATGCTGACGTCAAGCGCCGACACGGGCTCGTCTGCAACAAGGACTGTTGGATCGAGAACCAGCGCACGGGCGATGCCGATGCGCTGCCGTTGACCCCCCGAGAACTCGTGCGGATACCGGTTGTAGTGCTCGGGATTGAGGCCGACAAGTTCCATCAACTCCTGCACACGCGCCTTGACGCCCTGCGTAGGTTCGATTCCCTGCACCTCGAGTGGCGCACTGATGATCTGACCGACACTGTGACGCGGGTTCAGCGATGAATACGGGTCCTGGAAGATCATCTGCATCTTGCGGCGCGCGGTGCGAAGTTCCCTCCCCGAGAGCGACGTGATGTCGCGACCGTCCATGTAGACCTCACCAGAGGTGGAATCGATGAGACGCGTCACGAGCCGTGCGAGGGTCGATTTCCCGCATCCGGACTCGCCGACCACGCCGAGAGTCGTGCCGTGCTCGACAGAGAAAGACACGCCGTCGACAGCCTTCACGGTGTTGGTGGGTCGACCGAGCAACCCCGACGAGCCGGTCGGAAAATACTTGACGAGGTCTCTCGCCTCGAGCGCCGGAGTCGTCACTGCAGCACCTCACGACGTCCGATCGACACCAGCTGTTCGTCCGTCAGATGGCAGGCGCTCTTCGATGTGGTGCCCGTGACCGCACGCAAGTCGGGAACCTTGGTCGTGCACGCCGATCCGGCACCCAGTGCATGGCCGCATCGCGGATGAAACGAGCACCCCGACGGAATGGAAATCAGGGATGGTGGAGTGCCGGGGATCGTGCTGAGATGACCTCTCGTGCTGGTGTCGAGACTCCCGACGGCGCCGAGCAAACCCCAGGAGTACGGATGAGTGGGCTGACGAAAGATCGACACGACATCGGCTTGTTCCACGATGCGACCGCCGTACATCACGAGGGCTGCATCTGCCACCTCTGCCACCACTCCCAAATCGTGAGTGATGAGGATGATGGCCATGTTCGTCTCTTTCTGGAGATCGAGCATCAGATCGAGGATCTGGGCCTGGACCGTCACATCGAGCGCTGTCGTCGGCTCGTCTGCGATGAGCACCCTGGGCGAGTTGATGAGCGCAATCGCGATCACGATGCGCTGGCGCATGCCACCCGAGAACTGGTGCGGATACTCGTCGATCCGCTTCTCGGGATTCGGGATGCCAACCTTCTCGAGCATTCCGAGCACCCGTTCGCGCACCTCCTGCGCCGTCGCCTTCGGATGGTGCACCAGAAAGGCCTCCGCTATCTGGTCACCCACCGAGTAATACGGATTCAGGGCAGACAACGGGTCCTGGAACACCATCGCGACGTCCCTGCCGCGCACGGCGCGCATCTCGTCGTCGGACAGACCGAGAACGTCGCGGCCATCGAGCAACACCCGACCGGTCGTCGACGACGTGGTCGAGTTGTTGAGACGCAGAATCGACGACGCGGTCACCGACTTGCCGGAACCTGATTCGCCGACGATGCCGAGAGTCTGGCCGGCCTGCAACTCGAACGACACGCCGCTGACCGCGTGAACGACACCGTCCGGGGTGTCGAAGGACACTGTCAGTCCCTCCACGGAAAGCAGCGGAGGCTGACTCATTTGGTCCGCACCCTCGGATCGAGCACGCCGTACATGATGTCGACGATCACATTTGCCAGAACGATGAACACTGCCGCAACCATCGTGGTGCCGACAAGAACCGGCAGATCGGAGTCGACGACGGCCCTGATCGACATGCGTCCCATTCCCGGCAGCGAGAAGACGCTCTCGGTGATGATTGCACCGCCGAGCAGTGCCGCAAAATCGAGACCAGCGATCGTCACGATCGGAACCAGCGCCGATCGCAGCACGTATCGCCTGAGAATGGTGCGACGTCGCAGTCCCTTGGCGATTCCGAGACGCACGAAGTCCTCGTTCATGGCCTCGAGCATTCCGTTCCGCGTCAGGCGGGTGTAGCTCGCCGCAGACAGAACCGCAAGCGTCAGCCACGGCAGGAGCATGGTGAGGAAAAATGACTTGGGGTCGACGAACGGGGATTCATACGAAGGGAACGGGAGTATCCGCAACCAGATGCAGAACGAAAAGAGGACGAGCAGTCCGATGTAGAAGGTCGGCAGGCTGACGCCCACCGCGCTGAACGTGGTGGCGGCACGGTCCTGCCACCGTCCGCGCTTGAGCGCGGCAATCGAGCCGAGGCTGATGCCAAGTGTCATCCAGAGAATGAAGGCCCCTATCGAAAGGTAGGCGGTGACCGGGAACGTGCGGGCAATGAGTGTCGTCACGCACTCGTGTTGGCCGTACGAGTAACCCAGCGACGGTGCCGGGCACGAGAAAGCCGCCTGGCCGACTCCGTAATCGCGCCCGACGAAGATGCCCTTCAGGAAGAGCCAATACTGCTCGAGAATCGGTTTGTCGTATCCCAGACGGATGCGATTCGCCTCGATGATCTCGGGCTTGCAGTTCTTGCTGCACGTCAACGCGGCCGGATCCGACGGCAACATCGCGAACAGCAGATAGGTGAACAGGGAGACGGCCAGCAACAAGGCCAGCGCAAACATCAATCTGCGGGTGACAAAGAGCAACATGACGGACCTGTTCGGTGTGGATTGAACGAAGAGAAGAACGAAGGGGGCACCGCCGAGACGGTGCCCCCTCGTACTTGGATGTGTTGGGTCCTCTTACTTGACGTAGAGGTTGCCGAAGCAGAACGCTCCGAAGGGTCCCCACTGGAACGTGTTGCCCACCTTCGAGCCCCAGATGCTCTGGGACTTGAGGAAGGTACCGGGCAGCGCCCACAGGCGGTCGACCACGTACTGGTTCAGTTCCTGCCACTGCTTGCCCTGGGCGACGCGGTCGAGGTTCACTCGTGCCTCGTTGACCAGACCCTCGAACTCTGCATAGTCAGGGTCCTTCGAGTTGCGGGTCAGGTTGAAACCGCCGCCGGTGGTGAACAGTTCCGGAATGACCGTCGATGCGTTCGCCCAGTCGGGAGCCCATCCGCCACGAACGATGTCGTATTCGGTCTCGGGGTTCATGACTGTCGGCCAGTAGTTGCTCGGCTCGACTGCTTCAGGCTTGATCGAGAATCCGATTGCTTCCATGTTGCTCTGCCAGATGGCGAGGGCCTTCTGCCACACCGGGGTGTCCGGGTAGTAGAAGTTCATGCCGTCCTGGGCGAGCTTCACGACGTCGGGACACTTGGTCTCGGCTTCTGCAACTGCTGCCTTCGCTGCCTCGACGTTCGCGGTGCCGTCTTCGTTCAGACCTTCCGGCATGGTCGACTGCGCATAGTCGAGTGCCAGAGCGGGCTTTACGAATCCGTCTGCGTAGTCACCGGTGTATGGACCACCGCCGGCCTTGCGGAGAGCATCGCGGTCGATTGCGAGGTAGATCGCCTTGCGGACCTCGTAGCACGACAAACGCTCGTTGTTGAGGTTCGTGTACGACACATATGGGTCGTAGTAGTCGATCGCTCGCGACTTGAGTGCTTCGTCGCCTTCGAAAATCGTCTGCAGGTTCTCGGGCTGGATGCCCTCGGCCACTGCGAACTGATCGTCGCCGACATCGGCAATCATGCGCTCGTCGATGGTTGCCTCTTCGAGGCCGAACTCGTAGATGATCGAATCCGGGTAGGCCTTGCGCAGCGGGTCGGAATCTTCGTTCCAGTTCTCGTTGCGAACCAGCACGAGTGCCTTGCCGATCTCGTAGCTCTCGATCTTGTACGGTCCCGACGAAACCGGGCTCATGTCGTACTTCTCGCCGGTGTCCGATGCCTTCGGCACCGGGCTGAAGGTGAGCAACGTCGTCGTGTAGTTGAAGTCGGCGACAGGGTTCTTCAGGTTGAAGGTGATGGTGTTTCCTTCACACGCAACTGCCTTGTCGTACGCGGCCTGCTGTTCAGCGGTGGCTTTGTACGGTCCCGGATAATCCTCGACATCAATGTAGGTGACTGCATACGACGGTCCGTCGGTGATGGTGTCGGTCGCGAACGAACGAGACACACCGTAGGCAACGTCGGCACAGGTGATCGCTGATCCGTCTTCGAAGGTGATGCCGTCACGCAGGGTGAACGACCAGGTCTTTCCTTCGTTGGACACGGTACCGGTGTCTGTTGCCAGGTCACCTTCGATTTCCGATCCGGCATCGCCGGCCTCGTACTTGTAACTCGTCAGCGAGCGGTGCATGGTCGAACCCGCAAATGCGAGATCGGTGCCCGTGTAGTTTCGCTGCGGGTCGAGGTGGGCAATCTGCTCACCACTTGACAAGATGCGGATGGTTCCGCCCTTTTTCGGCTCGCCATCGCCGCCGCCGTCACTTCCCGAGTCGCCACCACAGGAGGCAGCGACAAGAGACGCAACGAGGGCAAAGCTGACGGCACCGATGATTCGACGCTTGGTCATGTTTCCTCCCCACCAGGGCCGGGATGGCCCGAATGAATAGTTGTCACCTTAGTCGGGAGGGCACGGGTCGGGAAACATCCGGCCCGGCACGACCTCAGGAAATGCTCTGCCTGTCGGCCTTCGGGTCGAGGGCATCCCGCACCGCATCACCGAGGATGTTGAAGGCAAGAACCAGGATGATCAACGCGGTGCCCGGGATGAACAGATAGGTCGGGTCGGCCCTGTAGTACTTGATCGAGTCGCCCAGCATGACGCCCCAGGACGCCGCGGGGGGCAACATTCCGAGGCCGAGGAACGACAAGGTGCTCTCGGTGGCCACGTAGCCCGGGAGACTGAGGGACACGATCACGATGACGGGTGCCCACAGGTTCGGGAGTATCTGCTTGAAGATGATGTGTCCGGTGCCGGCTCCGCTCGCTCTCGATGCCTCGATGAACTCGCGTTCCCTCAACGAGAGGGTCTGGCCGCGCACGACCCGGGCAACGTAGACCCAACCGAAGGTGGCGAGCACCAGCACGATGTAGGTGAGGCGCGCTGGGTTTCCCTCGGGGACACCAAGTGACTCGAGACGCTGCGTGAACGGTCTGGTGAGAGCAATGATGAGAAGGAACGAGGGAAAAGCGAGCGTGAGATCCATCACCCGCCCGATGACCGCATCGACTCTGCCCCGCCTGTACCCGGCAAAAACGCCGATGATGACCCCGAGCGTGGTTGTCAAGAGCGTTCCCACGAAGCCCACCAGCAGCGACACCCGCGCACCGTAGAGAAGTCGGGCGAGAATGTCGCGCCCGGTGCCGGGCTCGACACCGAGCCAGTGTTCTCTGGAGATTCCGCCGAACGGACCATCCGGAAGACCGAAATCGTTCAGCGCATCACTGTTGAGTTCGTACGGACTGATTCCGAGAACCGCACAGATCACCGGTGCGAGCGCCGCCACCACCACGTAGAACAACACCACCCCGGCGGCAACCATCGCGAAACGATCGCGACGGAACCGCATCCATGCAAGTTGTCGTGGCGACTTTCCCTCGATCGAGGCGGCCACACTGACGTCGTCAACGAACGAACCGGTGTCTGAAAAAGTCGCCGACATGTCTCCCCCTCAGTGCAAACGGTACTGCACGATGCGGGCGAACTCGTCAGGGTCGAGACTTGCACCGCCCACTAGAGCCCCGTCGATGTCGGGCTGGGCCATCAATTCTGCGATGTTCCCCGCTTTCACCGACCCTCCGTACTGGATCCGCACCGCCGACGCAGCATCTGCGCCGGACAGGACTCCGACCTCTCTGCGGATCAGGGCGCAGATCTCCTGGGCATCGTCGGCAGTCGCAGTCCTGCCGGTGCCGATGGCCCAAATGGGCTCGTACGCGACAACCAGCGAGGCCACCTGCTCCGGAGCCAGAGACGAAAGAGCCGCCCGAACCTGCCCGCGCACCTTGTCGGCCGTGGCGCCCGCCTCGCGTTCCTCGAGCGCCTCGCCGACGCACACGACCGGAATCATGTCGTTCGCGATGATCGCCTTGGCCTTGCGTGCCACCATCTCGTCGGTCTCGCCGAAGATCTCGCGTCGCTCGCTGTGACCGCAGATCACGTACTTCACGCTGAGTTTCGAGAGAAACGACGGGGACACCTCACCCGTGAACGCCCCTTTTTCCTCGAAATGACAGTGCTGCGCGCCGAGGAGAAACTGCAACTTGTCTGCTTCGATGATCGTTTGCACGCTGCGGATGTCGGTGAACGGAGGGTGCACCGACACGTCGACCTCGTTGAAATCGTCCTTGCCCACCAGATAGGCGAGCTTCTGCATCAACTGGATTGCCTCGTAGTGGTTCTGGTGCATTTTCCAGTTCCCGCTGATCAACGGGCGGCGCGGACTACTTGACATTTGGGGCACCTCTCAATGCGGCAAGACCGGGGAGGTCGCCGAGTTCGAGAAGCTCCAGGGACGCACCTCCCCCGGTGGAAACATGGTCGACATCATCCTCGAGTTTGAACTGCGCCAGAGCCGCCGCACTGTCTCCCCCGCCCACAACCGTGAACGCCTTCGTGGCGGCAACTGCCTCTGCCACGGTGCGTGTTCCCGCCGCAAAACGATCATCTTCGAACATTCCCATCGGACCGTTCCAGAACACCGTTCTGGCGTCCATGATCACGTCCGAGAATGCGGCCGCGCTGCCCGGACCGATGTCGAGACCTTTTGCACCATCGGGCAATCTCACGCCGAACGTGGCGAAGTTTCCGTTCGCGTCGAGACCGACAAGGTCTTCGGGCAGATGAATGGGTTTTCCGCTGTCGAGAAGTTTCTTGCAGGTGGAGACCTGATCGAGTTCGCAGATCGACGAACCCACGGGATACCCGAGAGCCGCAAGGAACGTGAAACACATTCCTCCGCCGATCACGAGGGAATCCACCACCTGCAGAAGTGACTCGATGACACCGATCTTGTCGCTCACCTTTGCCCCGCCCAGCACGGCCACGAACGGACGCTTCGGGTTCGACCGAAGCCCGCCCAGAACCTCGACTTCACGCTGCAGCAGGCGACCTGCAGCAGACGGAAGCGTCCGCGGCGGTCCCACGATCGAGGCATGGGCCCTGTGGGCGGCGCCGAACGCGTCGTTCACGTACATGTCGATGTTCTTCACGAGTGAGGCCGAGAACTCCGGCGAGTTCGCCTCTTCGCCCGGATCGAAGCGGAGGTTCTCGAGCAACTCCACCCCGGGGGCGAGCTGTGCGAGACGCTCCCGAACGGGGTTCATCGAATACTTCGGCGTCGGCGAACCCTTGGGGCGCCCGAGATGACTTGCACACACCACATGCGCTCCGCGGGAGGTCAACCACTCGATCGTGGGCAACGCAGCCCTGATGCGGAAATCATCGGTGATCACGCGCGCGTCGTCGGGTCCCTCCATCGGCACGTTGAAATCGGTCCGCACGAGGACTCGCTTGCCGGAAACGTCCCCGAGATCCTCGAGCGTCGGTACGCGCGCCAAGGTGTACCTATTTCTTCGCGACGTGCAGCGTCAGGTCGACGAGGCGGTTCGAGTAACCCCATTCATTGTCGTACCAACCGAGAACCTTCACGAGGGTCCCCATGCTCATCGTCAGGTCACTGTCGAACACACACGAGTGCGGATTTGTGACGATGTCGCTCGACACGATCGGATCCGCGGTGTACTCGAGCACGCCCTTCAAGGGGCCATCGGCTGCCGCCTTGAACGCCGCATTGATTTCGTCGACAGTCGCCGGTTTCGAGAGGTTCGCAACAAAGTCGGTGATCGAGCCGGTGGGAACCGGCACGCGCAAGGCCGTTCCGTCGAGCTTTCCCTTCATCGATTCCATCACGAGACTCGTTGCACGCGCCGCTCCGGTGCTCGTCGGGGTGATGTTGATGGCTGCTCCGCGCGCACGGCGAAGGTCGCTGTGCGGACCATCGACGAGCGACTGATCGCCCGTGTAGGCATGCACGGTCGTCATGAGTCCGTTCACGACACCGAACGCGTCGTCGAGCACCTTCACCAACGGAACGAAGCAGTTCGTCGTGCAGCTCGCATTCGAGATGACCTTGTGTCGTGCCCGGTCGAAATCGTTGTGGTTCACCCCGTACACGAATGTCGCATCGGCGCCGTTCGACGGGGCCGACACAATGACCAGCGGTGCACCGGCATCGAGATGCATGGAGGCCTTGTCACGGTCGGTGAATATGCCGGTCGACTCGATCACCAGATCGACCCCGAGCTCGCCCCACGGCAGTGCCTTCGGATCTCTCTCGGCAAGCACCTTGAGCACCTTGCCGTCGACGCTGACACCGCCGTCCACCGCCTTGATCTCCTGGGGGAGGACACCAAGAACCGAGTCGTACTTCAGCAGGTGGGCCATCGTCTTCAACGACCCGAGATCGTTCACCGCCACAATCTCGATGTCGGCCCCTCGCGAGGCAATGGCGCGGAAGAAGTTGCGCCCGATCCGTCCGAAACCATTGATACCGACACGCACAGTCACGTTGGGTGATCCTTTCTCGAAGCCACACGGCGGCAGACGGGAGGACCCCGGCCGCCCCTCGACCCTAGTTCGTCACGGAAAGTCCGACAGGATTCGGCTCAGAGATGCATGTCCCGATGAGAGACCCGCGGATGACGACCCAGCACGGAGAGTCTGCGTGCCAATTCCTCGACGACGGCAACCGAACGGTGTCGCCCGCCGGTGCATCCCACCCCGATGGTGAGATAGCTGCGCCCCTCGGCGACGTAGGCGGGCAGAACGAGATTGAACAAATCATCGAGTCGCGACAGGAACTCGTCGGCGATGGGCTGACCGAGCACAAAGTCGCGCACCGGCTCGTCGAGACCCGAGAACGGTCGCAATGTTTCGTCCCAGTGCGGGTTCGGGAGAAATCTCACGTCGAACACCATGTCGACGTCTATCGGCACTCCGTTCTTGAAACCGAACGACGTCAGGGACAACTGGAGTTGGTCCCCCGGATTCTCCGGACCGAACAGACCCACCAATTGATGCTTCAACTGATGGACAGTGAGACCCGTGGTGTCGATCAACAGGTCAGCCACGGCCTTCACCGGGCTCATCGCCTGCCTCTCGGCTTCGATCACCGACTCGAGACCCATCACGCCGTCGCTCATCGGGTGTTTGCGGCGCGTGGCCTCGTATCGCCTCACGAGTTCGCGGGACGACGCCTCGAGGAAGAGAATCCGCACGGTGTGCCCCTGCGTGCGCAGTTGACCGACGGCATCGAGAATCGCCGCCTGATGACGCGAGTGCCCGACGACAAGACACAATTTGGGAATCTCCCCGCCCGCTTCGCCCGACAACTCCACAACCTTGTCGATCAACACGACGGGCAAGTTGTCGACCACGAACCAACCGAGATCCTCGAGATCGTCGGCGGCCTGTGATCGACCGGCTCCCGACAATCCGGTCACGACGAGAATGTCAGTCACGAGCGAAGATTACACATTCAGTTCGTCGACTTCACGGAACGCAGGTACAACAGTCGGGGCACCGTGTGCGCCAGTGCATACTCGGGGGCGCGATCGAGGAAGCCCTGTGGCGGGCCCGGTTCCACCATGCGTTCGATGCGCAGACCGTGCTCCACGAGTGCGTTCACGTAGCGACTCAGGGGTCGGTGAAGGAACCTGATGAACACACCTTTCTCGACTTCTTCGACTGACTCGGTCTCGACCAGATACGGACCGATGCGCCAGTACTGCTCGGGCGGGTCGATGATGTGGTCGTCGATCCACCCGCTGCCCGGCGTCTGCAACAACGGATGGTTCAGGAAGAAACTGAACTGGCCACCCGGACGCAGAACGCGGGCGACCTCTGAGATCGCCGTGTCAACATCGTCGATGTGTTCGAACACGAGGCATGCGACCACTGCATCGAAGGAATCATTCGGCTCGTCCAGACTCGTGGCGCTTCCCGTCACATAGCGGGGCCCGCCACCGCGTTCCCGTGCGACCTCGATGTTGCGCAGCGTCGGGTCGACGCCGGTGACCGACGAACCCTGAGCCGCCAGCGCGCGCGCAATCTGACCTTCGCCGCACCCCACGTCGAGCACGGTGCGAAAACCGATCAGCTCCTCGCACGCCAGCGGAATGATCTGCTCCACGTATTCCGGGTCGACACCACCGGTGAATCCGTCGATCCACCACTGTGCGTGTTTCTGCCAAAGATCGTCGTCCGACACGTCGTCACCCTACGGGGCGGGATGGAATTTCTCGTGGACGGCTCGAGCGACGCTGGCGGGCAACCATGAGATCGCGAGAAGTTGCTCGAGGTCGGCGTTCTTCACCGCGTTCACGCCGCCGAGTTCCTTCACGAGTCTCTTCGCCCGCGTCTCGCCGAGGCCTGCAATGCCCTCGAGCGAAGACGAGATCATCCGCTTGCCCCGAAGTTCGCGATGGAACGTGTTCGCAAAACGGTGTGCTTCGTCGCGTATGCGTTGAAGCATGAACAGACCCTCAGAACCACGCGGGATACGCACCGGCTCTTGCTGCCCCGGCACGTACACCTCTTCGAACCGCTTCGCCAGGGCGGCGACGGGTATCTCATCGGTCAGTCCGAGTTCGGAGACGACCTCGACCGCCACCTTCAACTGACCCTTGCCGCCGTCGACGAGCAACAACTGGGGCGGATAGGCGAACTTTCCGGGTTTGTCACCGCGCTCGGCGACGGGTTGGTCCCGTTCTTCGAGGTAGGCAGTGAGGCGACGCATGAGCACCTCGCGCATCGCCGCGTAATCGTCATTGCCCGGGACATCCTTGACCTTGAACCTGCGGTACTCCCTCTTGTTCGGGATGCCGTCTTCCATCACCACCATCGAACCGACGTAATCGGTCCCCTGCAGGTGGGCCATGTCGTAACACTCGATGCGCAACGGCGCCTCGGGCAGTTGCAGTTGATCCTGAAGTTCGGACAACGCACGACTGCGCGAGTTGTGGTCGCTCGCGCGCTTCAGTCGGTGACGAACGAATTCTTCACGTGCATTCTTCGTGACCATCTCGTGCAACTCGCGCTTGTCACCCCTGACCGGCACCCGAAAGTGGACATTCGACCCCTTCAGATGCCTCAACCATTCGGCGTACGTCTCGGCGTGATCGGGCATTACCGGCACCAGAACCTGAGATGGAATCCCGAGTGGCGGTTGGTCGCCGTACATCTCCTCGAGAACCCGGTCGATGACACCCCCCGCAGAGAGATCCTCCACCTTGTCGAGAACGAAACCCTTTCGCCCGACAACGCGACCCTTCCGCACGAAGAACACCTGGATGGCGGCCTCGAGTTCGTCGTCTGCAATTCCGATCACGTCGATGTCTTCGTCCCGTTCCCCGACCATCTGTTGCTTTTCGATGGCCCGCAACACTCCGCCGAGCCTGTCGCGCAGTCGGGCGGCCTTCTCGAACTCCAGCGCGGCAGAGGCGTCGGACATCTCGCGCTGCAGAGCATTCACGACACCGTCGGTGTCACCGTCGAGGAAAGACACGAGATTCTTCACGTGCTCGGCGTAAACGGAGGAATCGATCTCCCCGACGCACGGACCCGAGCACTTCTCGATGTGGAACAACAGGCACGGTCGTCCGAGCCGCTGGTGCTGGTTGAACTTGCCCTGTGAACACGTGCGCACGGGAAACGTCCTCAACAGCAGGTCGAGAGTCTCGCGAATCGCCCAAGCGTGTGCGTAGGGGCCGAAGTAACGCGTGCCCTTGCGCTTCGTGCCCCGCATCACGACCGCCCGTGGCCATTCCTCGTCGAGGGTCACAGCGAGGAACGGATAACTCTTGTCGTCCCTCAGTCGAACGTTGAATCGCGGACGATGCTGTTTGATGAGCGAAAACTCGAGCATCAGCGCCTCGACCTCGTTGCGCACCTCGATCCATTCCACCGAGTGCGCAGCAGTCACCATCGCCACTGTGCGCGGGTGCATCTGGGCATGATCCTGGAAATAGTTCGACAGACGACTTCGGAGATTCGCGGCCTTTCCCACGTAGATGACTCGACCGTGTTCGTCCTTGAATTGATAGGAACCTGGCGACGTGGGGATCGTTCCGACTGGCGGGCGTTCCACAGCCACGACTACCTCTTCGACCTTGCTTGTGCCTTCTTGGCGGGGGTCTTCTTCGCAACCGCGGGCTTCTTCGCGTTGGCAGTCTTTGGCGACGCCTTCGCTCCGGCGCCGGTGACAGCCGGAGGCGACTTCTTCCGAGCGACCGTCTTTCCGGGGGACTTCGTCGGTTCGGGCATGCCGAGCAGTGGGGCAAGGAAGCGACCAGTGTGGCTGTCACCGAGGGATGCGATGTGTTCGGGTGTCCCGGTTCCCACGATTCCGCCTCCCCCACTGCCACCCTCGGGACCCAGGTCGATGACCCAGTCGGCAGTCTTGATCACGTCGAGATTGTGTTCGATGACGAGAACCGTGTTCCCCTGGTCGACGAGCCGCGAAAGAACCGTCAGCAGTCGACGCACATCCTCGAAGTGCAGCCCGGTGGTCGGTTCGTCGAGGAGATACATCGTGTGCCCCGTGGAACGCTTCGCCAGTTCGCTTGCGAGTTTCACGCGTTGTGCTTCTCCACCCGAGAGTGTCGGCGCAGACTGGCCCAGTCTCACGTAGCCGAGCCCGACATCGACCAGAGTCTGCATGTGGCGGGCAATCGACGGTTGATTGGAGAAGAACTCGAGAGCGTCGGCAATCGGCATGTCGAGAACCTCGGCGATGTTCTTTCCCTTGAAGGTGATGTCGAGAGTGTCGCGGTTGTACCGGGCACCCTTGCAGACCTCACAGGGCACGTACACGTCGGGGAGAAAATGCATCTCGATCTTGATGGTTCCGTCTCCGGAACATGCCTCGCACCGCCCGCCCTGAACATTGAAACTGAATCGCCCGGGTTGATAACCGCGAACCTTCGCCTCGGGAGCGGATGCGAACAGCTTGCGGATCGAATCGAAGACCCCCGTGTACGTGGCCGGGTTGGATCGGGGCGTGCGACCGATCGGCGACTGGTCCATGTCGATCACCTTGTCGATCGCATCTATGCCCTCCACCGTGCGGTGGCGACCGGGCGCCTCCTTGCTCTTGTAGATGCGCTGCATCATCGCGGGCAGCAGGATGTCGCGGATCAACGTGCTCTTTCCGCTTCCCGACACTCCCGTGACGGCCACGAAACAACCGAGCGGAATCTCCACGTCGATGTCGCGCAGATTGTGCTCACGGGCTCCGCGCACGGTGATCACGTCGCCACTCGGCGTCCGGCGCGACCGGGGCACCTCGATCGTGGCGGCCCCGGTGATGTACCGACCGGTGACGGAATCCTTCGCCTTCGCGATGCCGGGCACCGGCCCGCTGTACACGACTTCACCACCGTGCTCTCCCGCACCGGGACCGATGTCGACGATCCAGTCGCTCTCCTTGATGGTCTCCTCGTCGTGTTCGACGACGATGACGGTGTTGCCCAGATCGCGCAATCTGAGCAATGTCTCGATCAGTCGGCGGTTGTCGCGCTGGTGCAACCCGATGCTCGGCTCGTCGAGCACGTAGAGAGTGCCGACCAAGCCGGAACCGATCTGACTCGCAAGACGAATGCGCTGCGCCTCACCGCCGGCGAGTGTTCCCGCAGAACGCGACAGGGTCAGATAGTCGAGGCCCACGTCGAGCAGAAAGCCCAGGCGCGCGTTGATCTCCTTGGTGACCCTCTCGGCGATCATTGCATCGCGCTGGGAGAGCGTGAGCCCGCCCAGGAATGCAGCCGAGTCGCCGATCGACATGTCGCACACCTCGGAGATGTTGCGGTCGTTGATGGTGATGGCGAGAGTCGAGGGCTTGAGACGGGCGCCGTCGCACGACGGACACGGCACCTCCCGCATGTAGGACTCGAACTGTTCGCGGGTCCAGTCGCCCTCTGCGTCGGCGTGACGACGCTTGATCCACGGAATGACCCCTTCGTATTGCGTGCTGAACTGGCGGATCTTGCCGAAGCGGTTGCGGTACTTCACCTGCATCGCGCCGGACTTTCCGTGGAGAACGAGTTTCTGGTGCTTCGCCGGGAGTTTGCCCCACGGCTTGTTCATGTCGATGCCCTCTTGCTCGGCAACTGCCCCGAGCATTCGATGAAAATAGGCGGTGTGTGCGCTGCGCCAGGGTGCGATTGCGCCGCTCGCAAGACTCATCGTGTCGTCGGGAATGACCAAATCGGCGTCGACCTCGAACTTCGTCCCGAGCCCGTCGCAGTTCTCGCAGGCACCGTAGGGAGAGTTGAACGAGAAGTTTCGCGGCGCGGGCTCGTCGAAACTGCTGCCGCACTTCGGACACGCAAGGTGCTGACTGAACGTGAGCGTCTCGCCCTCGCCGTCGTCCTTCGCCACCAGTTCGACCGAAGCCACGCCTTCGGCGAGCTTGAGTGCCGTCTCGAGAGAATCCGTGAGGCGTCGCTCGATGTCGTCGCGACGCACCAGGCGGTCGACGATGATGTCGATGGAGTGGTTCTCGTATCTCGCGAGTTTCTCGTTCGATGCCAGGAACTCGGCAATGTCGCGCACGGTGCCGTCGATGCGGGCCCTCACGAAACCCTGACCGGCCAAATCCGAGAGCAGCGTGTCGTACTCACCCTTTCGCCCCCTCACGACCGGCGCCAGAACCTGGAACCTGGTTCCCTCCGCCAGCGTCATGATTCGGTCGACGATCTGCTGAGGCGTCTGCCGCTGGAGCCGCGTCCCGTCATTCGGGCAGTGCTGCACGCCGATTCGGGCGTACAGCAGGCGTAGGTAGTCGTAGATCTCGGTGATCGTGCCGACGGTCGAACGCGGGTTCCGCGACGCGGACTTCTGATCGATCGAGATCGCCGGCGACAGACCCTCGATGACGTCGACGTCGGGCTTGTCCATCTGGCCGAGGAACTGTCGCGCATAGGCAGAGAGGCTCTCCACATAGCGGCGCTGACCCTCTGCGTAGATGGTGTCGAAAGCGAGCGAACTCTTGCCGCTGCCGGAAAGCCCGGTGAACACAATCAATTGATCGCGCGGCAGTTCCAGGCTGATGTTCTTCAGGTTGTGTTCGCGCGCCCCGCGCACCACGATTTTGTCAGCCACGTGACGAGGCTACCCAGCGGCTAGCGGGCGTCACGCAGTTCGCGACGAAGGTCATTTATCTCATCGCGCAGACGTGCGGCGTACTCGAACTTCAGGTCGGTCGCGGCTTCGTGCATTTCGTCCTCGAGAGTCTGGATCAGACGGGCGATGTCCTGTTGGGGCATCGACTTGATTTCGCGTTGCACCTTGTCGCGCTCGCGTTGGCGTCTCTGGCCCTTGCCGGGTACCGGTGCAGATCCGTCGTCGCCCGTGAGCACGGAGAGAATGTCGCCCACCGCCTTGCGAATCGTCTGCGGATTGATGTTGTTGGCGAGGTTGTAGGCGATCTGCGTCTCGCGACGTCGCTTGGTCTCGCCGATGGCACGTTCCATTGACGGAGTGATCTTGTCGGCGTACATCACCACCTGGCCGGCGACGTTTCGCGCGGCGCGACCGATCATCTGGATGAGCGAGGTTTCGCTGCGCAGGAATCCCTCTTTGTCGGCGTCGAGAATGGCCACGAGGGACACTTCGGGCAGATCGAGACCCTCACGCAGAAGATTGATGCCGACCAGCACGTCGAACTCTCCGAGACGGAGACCTCGGAGAATCTCGATTCTCTGCAGGGTGTCGATGTTCGAGTGCAGGTAACGCACATTGAGTCCCTGTTCCAGCAGGTACTCGGTGAGGTCCTCGGCCATCTTCTTGGTGAGGGTGGTGATCAGGACCCGGTCGCCGATGTCGACACGACCGCGCACCATCTCGATGATGTCGTCGATCTGGCCCTTGGTGGGGCGCACGATGACCTCGGGATCAACGAGGCCGGTGGGGCGCACGATCTGCTCGACCACCTTGGTGCTGTGCTTGATCTCGAATGGCGCGGGCGTCGCCGACATGAAGATGCACTGGTTGATTCGCTCCATTGTCTCTTCGAAACGAAGGGGTCGGTTGTCCCGTGCACTGGGAAGTCTGAATCCGTGCTCCACCAGCGTGTCCTTGCGGCTCCGGTCGCCGGCGAACTGGGCGTGAAGCTGGGGAACCGCCACGTGACTCTCGTCGATGATCAACAGAAAGTCCTTCGGGAAATAGTCGAGAAGAGTGAACGGCGGCTCGCCCGGTTTCCTGCCGTCGATGTGCATGGAGTAGTTCTCGATGCCGTTGCAGTAACCCATCTCCTGGATCATCTCGAGGTCGTACTGGGTGCGCATCCGCAGTCTCTGCGCCTCGAGGAGCTTCCCCTGACTCTCGAACGACGCCAGTTGCTGTTGCAGTTCGACCTCGATGCCGTTGATCGCACGTCGCAGACGATCATCGCCCGCCACATAGTGCGTGGCCGGGAACACGATGATCTCTGATGGTTCCGACAGAGTCTCACCGGTGAGCGGATCGATCATGGTGATGCGATCGATGGTGTCACCGAACATCTCGATACGAACGACGTTCTCTTCGTAGGCGGGATGCACCTCGATGGTGTCTCCCCTCACCCTGAAGTTTCCGCGTCCGAGGGTGAGATCGTTGCGGTCGTACTGCAGGTCGACCAGTCTGCGCAGAATGCTTCGTTGGTCGTAGTCCACGCCGACGTGGACCTCGAGAAGTTGCCCTTTGTATTCGGCAGGGTCACCCATTCCGTAGATGCACGACACACTCGCCACAACGATGGTGTCTCGACGCGTGAGGAGTGCCGCGGTGGCCGAGTGTCGGAGACGGTCGATTTCCTCGTTGATCGATGAGTCTTTCTCGATGTAGGTGTCGCTCGAGGGAATGTAGGCCTCGGGCTGGTAGTAGTCGTAGTAACTCACGAAGAACTCCACACGGTTCTGCGGGAAGAACTCCTTCATTTCCTGGGCGAGCTGCGCCGCGAGGCTCTTGTTCGGGGCGAGGATCAAGGTGGGGCGCTGTGTCTTCTCGATCGTCCATGCGATTGTCGCCGATTTTCCCGAGCCCGTGATACCGAGAAGTGTCTGGAATCTTTCCCCCGACTCGACACCGGCGCTCAGTTCTGCGATGGCCTTCGGCTGGTCCCCCGCCGGCGCAAAGTCTGAGACAACCTCGAAATTCGGCACAATCGCATCGTACCGACGGAGCGTGTCATCACCCGTTCGTGCGGGACCCGGCGTCGGGCGACGCGGGCGGCAGGGTGTTCGCCCAACGCCACACAGCGTCGACCTGCCGTCGCAGCGCATCAAGGTCGCCCGAGTTGTTCACCACGATGTCGGCGATGGCCAACCTCTGTTCGCGCGTCGCCTGTTTCGCGATTCTTGCTCTCGCGTCCTCTTCGGACATCGAGCGGAACGTGACGAGCCGCTCGACGGCCAGGTCTGTCGGGATGTCGACGACCACGATGCCGCACAACCCCTTTCGCGGATTCTCCGCGAGCAGGGGTATGTCGAGCACCACGACCTTGTGCTTCTTGAGCGACGGAAGCAGTCGAGTCCACCACGGCGACCTGTCGGCGGCCTTCATCCGCGAATCCATCTCCCGCGCCACGGCCGGGTGCACGATCTTGTTGAGGTCGGCGAGTGCCTCGGGATCTGCGAAGGCAATTGCCGCGAGTGCTGGTCGGTCGAGAGAACCGTCGCTCGCGATGATGGACTCACCGAAGCGCGCCGACAACTCTGCGAGCAGTGGCATGCCCGGCGCCTGCAGCTCACGCGTGATCGCGTCGGCGTCGATGATGACGGCCCCGTGCGCGGCGAGAATCGCCGACACGCTGGATTTTCCGGAACCAATCCCGCCGGTCAGACCGATCAGGATCATCTCAACCCGCGACTACTCGGCGGCGGCGTCGGGAGACGCGTCGGACGGCTGACCATATTCCTTGTAGTACTCGGCCCATGCGGCCTCGCGCTCGGAATCGTCTCCGCCGACCCAGTTGCCGTGCTCGTCAACCTGGAACTGGCCCTGGTACTCGGCGGCGAGCTCGCCGCCTTCTGCAGCCTGCTTGATCGAGATCGAGATGCGACGACGAGCGAGATCGAGGTCGATGATCTTGACCCACAGTTCCTCGCCCGGCGCGACGACCTGCTCGGCAGCCTCGACGTGGTGCGCCGACATCTCCGAGATGTGAACGAGGCCTTCGATGCCGTCGCCCACCTGAACGAATGCACCGAACGGCACCAACTTCGTGACGCGCCCGTACACCAACTGTCCGACCTCGTGGCTTCCCGCGAACTCCTGCCAGGGATCCTGCTGGGTGGCCTTCAACGAGAGACTGATGCGCTCGCGGCTGAAATCGACATCGAGAACCTGCACGGTGACTTCGTCACCGATCTGAACGACCTGCGACGGGTGCTCCACGTGCTTCCACGACAGCTCGGACACATGGATGAGTCCGTCCATGCCGCCGAGGTCGACGAACGCACCGAAAGCAACAACCGACGACACCTTGCCGTGACGGATCTCGCCGGACTTCAGGTTGTTGAGGAAGTCGTCGCGGGTCTCTTTCTGGTTCTCCTCGAGATAGGCACGGCGCGACAA
Source organism: Ilumatobacteraceae bacterium (assembly GCA_040401975.1). Classification (GTDB taxonomy): domain Bacteria; phylum Actinomycetota; class Acidimicrobiia; order Acidimicrobiales; family Ilumatobacteraceae; genus UBA2093. The sequence goes on from JBBANL010000001.1 coordinate 19,230, forward strand.
CACGACGTTGTTGCGGTTGCGGTCGAGTTCGATGATCTTGGCGTCGACGACCTGCCCGATGTAGGGCTGCAGATCGCGCACGCGGCGCAACTCGACGAGGGATGCCGGAAGGAAACCGCGCAGTCCGATGTCGACGATGAGTCCGCCCTTGACCACTTCGATCACTGTGCCGTGCACGGCGCCGTCGTTTTCCTTCTTGCGCTCGATCTCGCCCCACGCCTTCTCGTACTGTGCGCGCTTCTTCGAAAGGACGAGACGGCCTTCCTTGTCCTCGAGCGTGAGAACGAGTGCCTCGATCTTTTCGCCGAGCGATACGACGTCGTGCGGGTTCACGTCGTTCTTGATGGCGAGTTCGCGTGTGGGAATCACTCCCTCGGTCTTGTAACCGAACTCGAGAAGAACTCCGTCGCGATCGATCTTGACGACGGTGCCGGTGACGAGCTGACCGTCTTTGAGTTCCACCATGGTGCCCTCGATGGCATCTGCGAAACTGGTGGAGAGATCACGTTCGGTGATCTGGCGGGGTGTGTAGTTGCCTTCCGCGTCGAAGGTTCCCATCGGTGCGGAAGTGAGTGTTGCGTCGGACAAGGAATTGGTCTTTCGGAATGGATAGATGCGTATCAGTGGGGACCCAAAGGGCCACCCTCCCGGCGGAAGGGCGAAGCAAACGCTATCACCAGAAATTCCGAACTTTCCGTGGTGGCCGGCGCGTCGCGGTAGTGCCCCGGATCGACGCTCGAGATGCTCGCGACGTCGAAACCGCAGCCCGACATCAGCAACCGGAGCTCGCGTGGCGTGTAGCACCCGGTCCAGAGATCGACCGTCTTTCCGATGCCGGATGGGTCCTTCACTTCGGTGATTTCGTGCGACACGCCGGTCGCCGCGTCGAACTCGGCGGTGTCGTGGTACTTCACGCTGAAATAGGCGCTGAACGCCGAAAGCGCGAGTCCCCCGCCGACCCCGAGAGCCCGTCTGATGCCGGCCAGAACGTGATCGTCGTGACCTTCTGCGGTCATGAGCCCGAACGCACCCTGACACAGACAGATCGCGGCGTCGAACTCGTCGTTGAATGTCAACTCACGCGCGTCGAGTCTTTCGAACGTCGCGCCGGGCGGCGCAGTCTGCGCGGCGAGATCGACGAAGGTCTGACTGATGTCGATGCCGTGCACCACTATGCCCCTGCGAGCCAACTCGTGGGCGTGGCGGCCGGGACCACATCCCACGTCGAGAACTCTCATCCCGGGTTCGAGGTGCAACTTCTCGACGACATGGTCGACTTCCTGCGTGGTTCCCTTCGTGAACGAATAACGCAGGTATGCCGACCCCATGTGGTCGGCCATGGCTTCGAACCAGTGCGATCCGAATCCTGCGGTCATCGGGTCATTCCTTTGCGTCGGCCCAAGTCGAGCCCCACGCGGCATTCACCTCGAGCGGAACCCGCAGGGACGCGGCATCGTGCATTGCACCGAGCACGAGAACCCCGACGGAGTCCTTTTCGCTGTCGGGCACCTCGCAGATGACTTCGTCGTGCACCTGCAGAACGATGCGCGACGCAAAACCGCCTTCTTCGAGCAGCTTGTCGATCCGCACGAGAGCAATCTTGAAGATGTCGGCGGCCAGTCCCTGGATGGCGGCATTCATCGCCTGACGCTCGCCTGCCTGTCTGATGCGGAAGTTGTCGCTGCGCAGTTCCTCGATGGGGCGCCGACGACCGAACAAGGTCTCGGTGTACCCGAGCCTGCGGGCCTCGTGAACGGCTTCGTCCATGTAGTTCTTCACGTTCGGGAACGCCGCGAAGTACGAGTTCAGGATCGTCGACGCTTCATCGACCGGTATCGCAAGACGCTGACTGAGACCGTAGGCCTCCATGCCGTATGCGAGCCCATACGACACCATCTTCGCCTTCGATCGTTGGTCGTGGGTGACATCGGCGGGATCGACACCGAACACCCGCGCCGCGGTCGCGCGGTGAATGTCTTCTCCGGCCTCGAACGCCGAGATCAAACCGGGATCATCGGCGAGGTGTGCGATGCACCTCAGCTCGATCTGGTTGTAATCGGCCACCAGCAGTTGCGAGCCGGGAGGAGCAACAAAAGCCGTGCGGAACACCCGACCTTCGTCGGTGCGGACCGGGATGTTGTGGAGATTCGGCTTGTCGCTGGAGAGACGCCCGGTGCGCGCGACCGTCTGGTGAAACGTCGCATGAATGCGGCCGTCGGACTGCACTTCGGCGAGCAGACCCTCGCCGTACGTGGAACGCAACTTCTCCACCTCGCGGAACCTGAGAAGCGGTCCGATGAACTCGGGCCATTCGTCGTGCAGCTTCTCGAGCGTCGCGGCGTCGGTGCTGAAACCCGTCTTCGTCTTCTTGCCCGGGGTCAGTCCTCTCTCGTTGTAGAGAATCTCGCGAAGCTGGGTCGGCGAGTTCAGATTGAACTCGCGACCCGCAATCTCGTGCAGCGAGCGCGTGAGATCGATTGTTTCTTCGGTGAGACGGTCACGGATCGATTCGAGGGTCTTTCGGTCCACGGCGACCCCGACGAATTCCATCTTGGCGAGCACTCGCACGAGCGGGTTTTCCATGTCTGCGTAGAGCGCTTCGTTCGCGACGGATTTCAGTTGACGACGAACCGCATCGGCGAGACCCTGTGTCGCAAGGGCGTTCTCGGCGCATGATTGTTCGGACGCGGCCCCCGCGTCGCCGGAGAAATCGAACTGACCGTCGGACTCGGTTGCTCCGCCGAGCCGAACTCCGAGCAGATTCAGAACCACCTCGTCGAGCGCATACCCGGGCCTCGACGGATCGATCAGGTAGGCCGCGATTGCAGTGTCGAGAACTAGGCCACGCACATCGACACCCGCTCCCAGAAGAGATCTCATCGCGGGCTTCGCATCGTGCATCACCAACGGCACGGAATCGAACTTCTCGCGCACCGAGGAATGCGCCATGAGTTCTGCGTCGATGTACGCGACGCGCCCGCCCGCAGCATCGAGCACGAAAGCAAGACCCTCGACAGACGATCGACCCGGTTCCCCTTCGAATCGAACGGATGCAACGACCTCGGGCAGCCCGTCGAGGAGGGCAACCGCCGCCTCGGCTGTCGCCGGTCGAACAATCTCGTTCACGGTCAGGTTCGACGCGCCTCCGTCGACGTCGCCGGGGAGATCCGGGCTTTCGGATGACCCTCGGGTCGACCACCCCTGCGCCGCAACGGTGTCCTTCAGACGTTTTGTCATCGTCTTGAATTCGAGGAAGTCGAAGAGTTTCGACGCCGCACCCACGTCGGGCTGCGGTGCGAGTGAATCGAGGTCGATCTCGACCGGCACGTCACGACGCAGAACCATCATCTGCGCATTTCGAATGACACGCTCTCCGTGTTCCAGCAAACCGGCCTTCAATTTGGGTGTCTGCTGCTCGGCCGCGGCAACCACCGACGAGATGTCGCCGTACTGCGCAATCAACTTGGCCGCTGTCTTCTCTCCCACGCCGGGCACACCGTCGAGATTGTCGCTCGGGTCGCCCCTGAGTCCTGCGTAATCGGCGTACTGGGCGGGCGTGACTCCCGTGCGTTCGAAGATGCCCGCTTCGTCGTAGAGCGCATAGTCGCTGACACCGCGTTTGTTGTACAGAACCCGCACGTGCGGATCCCTCACCAGCTGGTAACTGTCCCTGTCGCCGGTCACGATGATGACATCCCGACCTTCCGACTCGGCCCGGGTCGCCAGAGTGGCAATGAGGTCGTCACCCTCGAAACCGGCCATTTCGAGCCGCGTGATGCCGAGCACATCGAGGAGTTCGCGAATGATGCCGAGTTGTTGCACCAGGGTCTCGGGAGCCTTCTCACGTTGGGCCTTGTATTCCGGGATCGCCTCGTGACGGAATGTGGGTTCGGGCCTGTCGAACACAACGACGATCCCGTCGGGTTTGTGATCCTTGACCAGCGAGAGCAACATCGTGGTGAATCCGTAGACGGCATTCGTGACCTGCCCACTTGCGTTGGACATGTCCTCGGGGAGAGCAAAGAAGGCACGGTACGCGAGCGAATTCCCGTCGAGCGCCATCAGGAGCATGACGTCCCTTTCTCCTATTCGGGCGTGATCTCGCCGGACACAATCATGTCAGCAACAGCCTTCATGGTGGTCCGGTGATTCATCGCGCCACGCTGGATGAAACCGTAGGCGTCGGCCTCGCTCATCTTGAACGAGTCGATCAGCACGCCTTTTGCCCGGTCGATCGACTTGCGCGCCTCGAGTTGCTCACCCAACTCCTCGACTTCGCCGTTCAGCGCCTGCATCTCGCGGAAGCGTCCGATCGCGACCTCGATGGCCGGAATGAGGTCACTCTTCTGGAAGGGCTTCACCAGATACGCGAGAGCCCCGGCGTCGCGCGCCTCTTCGATGACTTCCCGCTGCGAGAAAGCAGTCAGAACCAGCACCCCGCAGATCCTGTCCTTGGTGATGAGACGCGCAGCCTCGAGTCCGTCCATTCCCGGCATCTTGATGTCGAGAATCGCGAGATCGGGTCGCAACTCGCGCACCAGATCGACGGCCTTGTCGCCGCGACCCGTCTCGCCGACGACGTCGTAGCCCTCTTCCTCGAGGGTTTCTTTCAGATCGAGACGAATGATTGCTTCGTCCTCCGCAATCACGACACGAATGGCCATCAGCGCACTTCCTTCATTCTGTCGAGCAGGTCGTTGATGCGCTGTTCGATCTCGGCGATCTCTTTCACGACCCGAGCGTGGTGACGCACCAGGGCATCGGCGTGCTTCTTGGCTTCCCGGTACTCGAACTCGGCCGCCGGCGTTTCGGCCACCAGGGCACGCAGGGAGAGCTCGTCGGCTTCGTCGACGAGCTGCATCTTCTGGTCTTCGACGACCCGCAACTCGCTGCGGAGTTCCCGCAACCGCCCGGAAGCCTGGGCGAGTTTTCGCTGCAAAAGTCGTTGACCCATCGGAGTGAGTGTATGAATCACCTGGGTGCCCGAGGTGGGACTCGAACCCACACGCCCTTTCGGACAACGGATTTTGAATCCGTCGCGTCTGCCATTCCGCCACTCGGGCCAGGGCATACGAGCGTACCGTCGCCTCCCCTACTGAGAGGTAACCAACCCCGCAACTGACGCGGGCATTAGTGTTTTTTCACCATGCTCGCGTTTACGTTCCCCGGACAAGGCTCCCAGCGCCCCGGCATGGGACGACCGTGGGTCGGGCACGAGAGCTGGGAGCTCGTCGACGAGGCGTCCGACGTCGCAGGTCGCGATGTTTCGGCCCTGTTGCTCGATGCTGATGCCGAGGAACTCAAGGACACCCGCAATGCGCAGCTGACCACGTTCGTGTCGAGCCTCATGGTGCTCGACGCCGTGGAACGACTCGGCATCGAACCGAGTTTCTGTGCCGGACACAGCCTCGGCGAGTACACGGCCCTGACGGCCACGGGTGCACTGTCGTTCGACGATGGCGTACGCCTGGTGGTCGAACGAGCCGACGCGATGCACGAAGCGGGTCTCGCCAGTCCGGGCACGATGGCGGCCGTCCTCGGTCTCGATGACGATCTCGTCGAGGTGGCATGCCGGCGGGCCGATTCCGACGTGTGGGTCGCCAACTTCAATGCACCCGGTCAGGTCGTCATTGCGGGTTCGCCTGCCGCAGTTGCCGCCGCAGGCGACCATGCGAAGGAACTCGGGGCAAAAAAGATCATGCCTCTGCAGGTGTCGGGGGCGTTTCACACTCCGTTCATGACTGCGGCGCGCGAACGACTTCGATCGGCAATCTCGCTGGCGTCCCCACGCGACACGGAGGTTCCCGTCATCTCGAACGTCGACGCGCTCGCCCACGACGCCGGCGAGGAGTGGTCTTCCCTGCTCTCGGCACAGTTGTCGAGCCCGGTTCGCTGGAAGCACTGTCTGCTGACTCTCTCCGAACTCGGCGTGACCGGTTTCGTCGAACTCGGACCCGGGGGCGTCCTCACCGGGATGGCGAAGCGCACGGTTGACAACGCGCGCACGATCAGCGTCGCGACGCCCGACGAACTCGACAAATTGATCGAGTGGGTCGACGCGTCGGCGCCGGTCGGAGCATCACAGCACGAGGGCGAGCATCTCTTCGCGGTCGAACGACTGGTGGTCAGCCCGGCCGCGGGGGTCTTCGTTCCTGCGCCGAACATCGGTGTCGGAACCATCATCGAGGTCGGTCTCGTCATCGGACACGTCGGCGACGTCGAAGTCCGCACACCGTTCGCAGGAGTCGTGCAGAACTACATCGCTGTCGACGGCGAGCGGGTCACGGCCCATCAACCCATCGCCTGGCTGCGGACACACTGAGGACACGATGCCGAAAATTCCTTCCCATGTCAGAGGTGCGCGCATCACAGGTTGGGGCACGGCGCTGGGACACAAGACGGTCACCAACGACGACCTGGCACGAACCATGGACACGAACGACGAATGGGTCCGCGAACGTACGGGCATCCACCGTCGCCACGTCGGCGGAAGCACGGCCGAACTCAGCACGATCAGTGCCCGCGCCGCACTCGAGATGTCCGGGGTTGCACCCGCCAGCATCGATGCCCTGATCCTTGCGACGACCACACCCGACAGGACCGTGCCGGCGACCTCAGCAACCGTGCAGCACGCACTCGGGCTCTCATGCGGGGCCTTCGACGTGAACGCGGCTTGTTCGGGATTCGTCTACGCACTGGTCAATGCACACGGCCTCATCGCAATGGGTGCCGAGAAGGTTCTGCTCATCGGCACCGACACCCTCGCGCGCATCACAGACTGGACCGACCGCAACACCGCCGTGCTCTTCGCAGACGGGTCGGGCGCCGCAGTTCTCGAGGCAACGGCCGGACGGGGTCAACTGCTCGGATGGGATCTCGACGCAGACGGGAGCCTTGAGGAGATTCTCTACTGCGACCTCGGGAGCACCATCCACATGGACGGCAAGGAAGTGTTCCGTCGCGCGGTTCGCATCATGGTCGACAGTGCACAGAAATCAATGGCCCATGCCGGTGTCACAGCCGATCAGATCAACGTGATCGTGCCGCACCAGGCGAACATCCGCATCATCAAGGCGGCGTGCGACCGTCTGGGAATCCCGGAGGAACGATCGTCGGTCGTCATCCACGAAACCGGCAACACTTCGTCGGCGTCGATTCCACTCGCCCTCTTCGGCGATTTCGGGCAGGTGCGGCCGCGCCGCGGTGATCTGGTGCTTCTTGTCGGTTTCGGCGCCGGCATGACCGCCGCCAGTGCGATTCTCGAATGGGGTGCAGAGTGAGTCGTGTGGTTCTCATCACCGGCGGATCGCGCGGAATCGGTCTGGCGTGTGCGCGCCGGTTTGCAGACCTGGGCGACAGGGTCGCGGTCACGTACAACTCGTCTCCCCCGCCTGCGGAATTCTTCGGCGTGAAGTGCGATGTCACCAAGACAGACGAAGTCGAAGCGGCTTTTGCTGCAGTGGAAGAACACTTCGGCCCTGTCGAGATCCTGGTGTCTAATGCGGGCATCACGAAGGACACACTTCTGTTGCGAATGAGCGAAGACGATTTTTCGCGGGTCGTCGATGCAAACCTCACGGCGGCATTCCGCGTCGTGAAGCGAGCCACCGCAAAGATGATGAAGGCGCGTCAGGGACGCGTGATTTTGCTCTCGTCTGTCGTGGGTCTCCTCGGCTCTGCGGGCCAGGCGAACTACGCAGCATCGAAGGCAGGCTTGGTCGGCTTTGCCCGGTCGCTCGCACGCGAACTCGGTTCGAGGAACATCACCGTGAATGTCGTTGCGCCCGGACCCGTGGCAACGGACATGACCGCCGCTCTCGGCGACGAACGCATGAAAGAGCTCACCGACGCAGTACCGCTGCAGAGGGTGGCAAACGCGGAGGAAATCGCCGGTGTGGTCGCTTTTCTCGCCGGACCCGATGCCGCTTACATCACCGGAGCAGTGATCCCCGTCGACGGGGGTCTGGGCATGGGTCACTGACCAAAAGGACGAGCACGGCGGGCCTGCTGTGCGAAAATGAACACAAACAAGGAGGGCCACATGAGCCAGGAGAATTTCGATCGTTTCGTGAAGGTTGCGTCGGCAACGCTCGGGGTTGAATCGGACAAGGTCGTTCGAGAAGCACGATTCAAAGAGGATCTCGAATGCGATTCCCTCGACATGGTCACCTTCGTCATGGACCTCGAGGAAGAATTCGGCCTCTCGGAGATTCCTACTGAGGAATATGAGAAGTTGAGTACCGTCGGCGAAGCGTTCGACCTCATCATGGCAAAGCTCTAGGGCACCCACTGTCGCGATGATTGGCGCAGGACACCGTGTTGCGATCACCGGTTACGGAGTGGTTGCGCCGTGCGGAATCGGTAAGGATGCCTATTGGGAAGGTCTTCTCGGGCCAGGCCTGACGGGCACCAAGTCCACGGCCATCGACGACTGGGACCCGCTTCCGTACTTCGACAACCCGAAGGAGGCGCGTCGAGCCGATCAGGTCGAGCAATACGCCCTGGCCGCCGCCGCCGAAGCCTTCGCCCAGGCAGGCGACGTCAAAGTTGATCCTGCCCGGTTCGGAACCATCTTTGCCACGGGCATCGGTGGATTGCACACGCTCGAAGAGCAGGTGCAGGTGCGTCTCGAAAAGGGCGAGCGACGCGTGTCCCCTTTTCTCGTGCCGATGATGATGGCGAATGCGTCGGGAGCAGCGATCTCGATGCGGTATGGGCTGCAGGGTCCCAACGAAACGATCTGCACGGCGTGCGCGGCAGGCACGCATGCACTCGGATACGCGGCACGTCTGATCGCTTGGGGTCGTTGTGATGCGGTCGCCACCGGTGGTTCGGAGTGTGCAGCAACGGCAACTTCGCTCGCCGGATTCGGCAACATGACCGCGCTGTCGTCGTCGGGCGCGTCGATGCCGTTCGATGCAAAGCGCGACGGATTCGTGATGGGCGAAGGTGCGGCGGTCTTCGTGCTCGAGAGATACGACCTCGCAGTTGCGCGCGGCGCGCGGATCATCGGCGAGATCATCGGTGCAGCCAGCAATGCCGATGCTCACCACATCACGGCACCGGCACCCGGGGGGACCGGCGCAATCGCGTGCATGAGACTCGCCCTTGAAGATGCAGGGCTCTCCCCATCTGACATCGCACTCGTGAACGCCCACGGAACGTCGACCCCCCTCAACGATGCAGCAGAGGCGCAGGCCGTCAGCGCGGTGTTCGGCGACAACAAAGTTGCGGTGACCAGCGGAAAAGGCGTCACCGGACACGCACTCGGCGCAGCCGGTGCGCTCGAGGCGGCCCAGGTTCTTTTGTCGATGGAACACAAGTTGATTCCAGCCACCGCCGGCACCACCGAACTCGATCCGGATCTGACGATCGACCTGGTGATGGGAACAGCGCGATCCTGGACACCCGGACCGGCCATCTCGAACAATTTCGGATTCGGCGGACACAACGGGTCGGTTGTCATCGCACCGGGCGACTCATAGACGCATCTTTCTCCATCTGAGACCGATGCCCTTGTCCCCCGGCGCTTCGCGTTCTCTCGTGAATTTCTCCGCCAATTCGAACCCGCATCGCTTCGCCACCATCGCCGACCTCTGATTGGCTTCATCCGTCACGATTTCGACACATGTGACGCCGGGCAGGAAGAGTGCGTTGTCGGTGAGTGCGGTCACGACGCGGGTCATGATGCCCTTGCCTTCATGCTGCGACGACAACCAATAGCCGATCTCGATCGAACCTTCCGGACTCCTCAGGTGATACCCGGTCGACCCGATGCAGTCGTCGCCGGCAAAGATTCCCATCGCAAAACCTGTTCCGGCATCCCACTCGGAGATCCACGCACGTATCAAGTCTTCTCGCTGCTCGACGCTCTGGGGCTCATGCGCGATCCACGGCATCCACGGTCGCAGATGGTCAAGCGACTCCGTCACTGCGTCACGCAGAGCTGCGGCGTCGGACACCCGATATCGGCGAACCACGAAACCGCCCTCGACCTCGAACGATTCGGGTGGACGCGCGTCGAGCGTTCGCGGGCTCGGCCCGTCGGTGGTCATGACTTGTCTGCAAACACGAACATCAGATCGAGTTCGCACGCAACTTCGCCGTCGACACGCGCGACACCGTGACCTTTCCCGGCGCGGGCGCTCATGCGGCCGAGTACGACGCTCATCACGAGTTCGTCACCCGGCACCACCTGACGACGGAATCTCGCCGAGTCGATGCCACCGAACAGCGGCAGCTTGTTGGAATGCTCGGGTGCCATGAGAACGCAGTACGCGCCCACCTGGGCGATGGCCTCGCAGATCAGCACTCCGGGCAAGGTTGGCCTACCGGGAAAATGCCCGTGGAAGAACCATTCATCGCCCGACAGGCGCCAATGGCCGGTTGCGCTGACCCCCGCCTCCAGTGCCGACACGTGGTCGACGAAAAGAAACGGCGGCCTGTGCGGCAAGACCTCGATGGTGGGGAGAATCGTGCTCACTTGCCGAGTGCCTTCAGAAGGTTCTTCGGGGTGTCAGCGGGCGAGATCTTGTACCACGCCTCGAGGATCACTCCGTCCTGAATGAGAAATGCGGATCGTTCGATGCCCATGTACTTTCGACCGTACATCGACTTCTCTTTCCAGACTTTGTACGCCTCGGCCACCTTGTGCTCCGTGTCGGCCAGCAAGGGAAAACCGAGCTCGTACTTTTCGTCGAACTTCTTCTGCTTCGCGGGCTTGTCGGGGCTGATGCCGACGACGACGGTGCGCCCGACCTCGCCGAGAATGTCCCGGAGGCCGCACGACTGCGCGGTACAGCCGGGAGTGTCGGCCTTCGGGTAGAAATAGACGAGCACCTTTTTCTTGCCCTGGGCTGCCAGCGAAAACGGCTTCTCGTTCTGGTCGAGCAATTCGATCTTCGGTGCTTTCGAACCTGATGTGAGCATGCGCTCAGGTTAGTTGTTGCGGCGCAGTCCGTGCCCGTAGAAACCGCCCTTCGGCCGGGCATGGGCATGGTAGTGATCCGGAATCGTGCGCATGTTGTCGTCGATGCGCATCTCGAAGTCAAAGTGCGTCTCCACAACGAGAGCCAGCCGCTCGTGCAATCTCATCTGCACGTCTTCGGGCGGGTGCGGATCATGGGTCTTCCACACCACCATCGGCACCGCGCAACTCTCGCACTCGGCGATCCAGCATTCGTCGTCTTCGTGGAACCACTCCGACATGCGGGCCGCTTCGCACAACTCGCACGAATCCCCGCCGAAAATGCTCACGTCACCACTCCACCGTATCGAGAGCGGAACGAACCTCTGCGATGTACGCGCCGACAGAGTCAGCGCCGCCTTCCATCATTCGGCGAACAACCGATGCACCCATGATGACGCCGTCGGCAACCCTGCTCGCCTCGACAGCCTGTTCGGCATTCGAGACACCGACCCCCACGAGCACCGGTTTCGATGTCACCTGCTTCACTCGTGCGGCGAGTGCGGTGGCAGTGCCTGCGAGAGTTGTTCTCTCGCCGGTAACCCCGAGCAGACCGACCGAGTACACGAAACCCCTCGCGCGCTCGGCCACGAGAGGCAGACGATGATCGGGAGCCGTCGGCGCCGCAAGCATCACGGTCTCGATGCCCGCCTCGTCCGCAGCACGGGTCCAGCCGGACGATTCCTCGAGGGGAAGGTCAGGAATGATCGCGCCGGCGACGCCGGCCGACGCGAGGTCGGCCGCGAATCTCTCATGGCCCGCATGAAACACCGTGTTGTAGTAGCACATCACCGCAACCGGCACGCCGATGTCAAGTGATCGCACCTCGTGCAGAATCGACACCGGTGTCGCACCCGCGTCGAGAGCCACCTGCGATGCCTCCTGGATCACCGGACCATCCATCACCGGATCGGAAAACGGCAGACCGATCTCGATGGCATCGGCTCCGTTGGCGGCACATGCACGCACGGAATCCTGCCAGTTCGGAAAACCCCCGGTCACGTACGGAACCAGACACTTTCCGCCGATCTTGATGCGGCGTTCGAGGGCCGCCTGCAATGCTCCGGTCACGCGAGTCCGCCGAGGATGTTCATCATCTGCCCGACGTCTTTGTCTCCACGACCCGAAAGATTCATCAGCACCGTTTTGCCCCGCATCGTCGGAGCCTCGCGAATGATCCACGCCATCGCGTGGGCACATTCGAGCGCGGGAATGATGCCTTCTGCACGCGACATCACCTGGAAGGCCTCGATGACTTCGTCGTCGGTCACGTTCGGGTACTCGGCCCGACCGATGGACGCAAGGTACGAGTGTTCGGGACCCACTCCCGGATAGTCGAGACCCGCCGAGATGCTGTGGGCTTCCTGCACCTGGCCGTATTCGTCCTGCATCAGGAAGCTCTTCATGCCGTGAACGACCCCGGGTTGACCGCGGTTCACCGCGGCACCACCGGCAGGTTCGACTCCGATCAAACGCGCGGGAGTGTCGACGAAACCCGAGAAGATTCCCATCGCGTTCGAACCGCCCCCCACGCAGGCCACCACCACGTCGGGAGTGGTTCCGAGGAGTTCGTTGCATTGGACGAACGCCTCGTCACCGATGACCCGGTGAAACTGGCGCACCATGTACGGGTACGGATGCGGACCCATCACCGAGCCGAGGCAGTAGTGCGTCGATTCGACGGTCGCCACCCAGTCACGCATCGCCTCGTTCACGGCGTCCTTCAGGGTCTGGCTGCCCGACGTCACCGCTTCGACCTCGGATCCGAGCAACCGCATGCGAAACACATTCAGTTCCTGGCGTGCGACATCGACTGCGCCCATGTACACCTTGCACTCGAGACCCATCAGCGCGGCCGCCGTCGCCGAGGCAACCCCGTGCTGGCCGGCGCCGGTTTCTGCAACGATGCGCTTCTTCCCCATGCGCTTTGCGAGAAGCGTCTGGCCGATGACGTTGTTGATCTTGTGCGACCCCGTGTGGTTGAGGTCTTCACGCTTCAGGATCAGACGGATGCCGAGTTGCTCGCTGAGGTTGTGGCATTCGGTGAGCATGCTCGGCCTGCCCGCGTACTCCCGCAGCACCTGTTGCAGTTCGTCGCGGAACAGCGGATCCGCCCACGCGTCGTTGAACGCGGCCTCCAGTTCCTGACACGCCGGAACGAGGGTTTCGGGCACGAACCGCCCGCCGAACTCTCCGAACCGACCATCGCTGCCGGGGGTGACCAGGATTGACATGCCTAGATTCCACCACGAATGTCTGCGAATCACATCACCGATTCGGCGTGACTCCTCACTCATCCATCCAGTCGTACGGCACTCGCCCGCCGTTCCGAGGTGCGGGCGGTTCGGCGGCCCTCACCGCGTCGATGAATCGTTTCAACAGGATCGGATCCTTCCGACCCGGGGAACTCTCGACTCCGCTGCTCACGTCGACTCCCCATGGCCTCACCTGGGCGATGCCCGCCGAGACATTCTCGGGGGTGAGTCCGCCGGCGAGAATCACGTTCACACGCTCGGGCACTTCGGCTGCGAGGTGCCAATCGAACACCTTCCCGGACCCCGGGGCCGGTGCGTCGACGAGTACATACGGGGTGTGGAACGTATCCGCGCGCGCCGCGTCGACTCCCCCCGCCACGACACCCTTGATCACTGTGCGCACATGTCGACTGACCTCGAGCACGTCCTCGGGCCTTTCGTGACCGTGCAACTGTGCCGCCTTGACACCGCTCTGTTGCACCAGTTCGAGAACCCGTTTCGGATGTTCGTCACGGAACACCGCGACCGTCAACGTCTCGGGTGGCAGACGCCTCGTGATGTCGTAGACCTTCGATGCGACAATCTGTCGCTCCGACGGCGCAAAGACGAATCCGACCGCGTCTGCGCCGAGCGCGACGGCGAGCAGGGCATCGTCTTCGTTGGTGATGCCGCAGATTTTCACGAACACGGTGTCACCGTAGTAGCCCCGGACATCGCCAATGGTGGAACTATGCCACGCAGAGATCGGTGACGGCCCCGACCACGTCGCCGGCGGTCACCAGGTGTTCCCCCACCAACACCGCGTGATATCCGGCGTCGCGGAGCGCTCGCGCATCGTCGCGACCGCGCACCCCCGACTCGGCCACCTTCACGCAATGATCGGGTATCAGGGCGCCCATGCGCACCGCGCGCGCGTGATCGACCTCGAAGGTCACGAGATCGCGTTGATTCACGCCGACCAGCAACGCCCCCGCGGAGAGAGCCGTGTCGAGTTCGCGTTCGTCGTGAACCTCGACGAGCGCATCGATGTCGACGTGACGCGCGAGCTCGAGAAACTCCGTCAACCGGGCCGCCGACAGCGCGGCGGCGATCAGCAGAACGCAATCGGCACCCATGATGCGTGCATCACACACGTCGCGAGGGTCGACGGTGAAGTCCTTGCGCAGCACCGGAAGGCTGCATGCGGAACGCGCGACCTGCAGGTCATCACTCGAGCCACCGAAATGCTCGGCGTCGGTGAGAACGGACAGACACGATGCTCCACCCTGTTGATAGAGAGACGCCATGTGGGCGGGCTCCATCGTGGTGTTCAAGTCCCCCTTCGACGGCGACCGGCGCTTGAACTCGGCGATGACCGCGAGATGGGGCGCGGCAGACAGAGCGGAGCGAAAGCCGCGCGCCGGCTCACATGCCCGTGCACGGGACACAAGATCGGCGATGTCTCTTGTGTCGCGCGCGGCGCGCTCCCTGTGCCGTGCGACAATCGAATCGAGATACGTCGCCGGCATGAAGTCGACTACAGACCCTTGCCTGCCACGGGCGTCACGAAGTTCATCTCCGGGCGGCCGCCCATGAACGGCGCCAGCGATGCACCGAAGGGCTTGAACCAGTCGGCATTCATGTGGGCGTTCGCCGCGTCCTGGTTCTCGTACATCTCGTAGATCCACAGAACATCGGAGTTCGATGCGTCGGTGTGGAGGATGTAGTACCGGGTGCCGTCTTCTTTGTTCACGTGCTCGAATGCGGCCTTGAAGGCTTCCGCCAGTTCGGCGCCCTTGCCCTCTGCCGCAGGCAACTTCACAATCAGACTGACTTGACTCATGGTTTTTCCCTTCTTCGAGCGACAGTGGTCGCCGTGACATCCAGAAACTAGTCGGCTTCGGGTCGCACGACCCCAGTGGGCTTCAGAAGCCGAGGAGCCTGGCGACCTCGGTCTCGAGATCGGCGATGGCCACCCGAACCTGCTCGGTCGAGTCCCGGTGACGAATGGTGACCGAACCGTCCTCGAGCGAGTCGAAGTCGACCGTGACGCACAACGGGGTGCCGATTTCGTCCTGACGTCTGTAGCGCCGACCGATCTGTTGCGTCTCGTCGTATTCGCACATGTAGCGGCGCGACAGGGTCGCAAAGATCTCGCGCGCCAAGGGGGTGAGCGTGTCCTTCTTCGACAACGGCAGCACTGCAACCTTGTACGGAGCCAGACGCGGATGCAGGCGGAGCACGGTGCGGGTCTCGTCGTTCACCACGTCTTCGTCGTAGGCGGCCAGCAAGAACGCCGCCATCGTTCGGTTGGCTCCGGCCGCCGGCTCGACCACGTACGGCACGTAGTGCTCGTTCGACGCCTGATCGAAATACTCGAGCTTCTGACCGGACGCCTTCGCGTGCTGGGTGAGGTCGAAGTCGGTGCGTTGCGCAATTCCCTCGAGTTCACCCCATCCCCACGGGAACGAGAACTCGACGTCGCTCGTGCCGGCCGAGTAGTGCGACAGTTCGTCGGCGTCGTGCGCGCGGATGCGCAACATCTCGCGCGGAATGCCCAGCTCGACGTACCAATCGAGACGCGCCTGGCACCAGTATTCGTACCAGCGCGGACCCTCGGCAGGAGGCACGAAGAACTCGAGTTCCATCTGTTCGAACTCGCGTGTGCGGAAGATGAAATTTCCCGGCGTGATCTCGTTGCGGAAGCTCTTGCCGACCTGGGCGATCCCGAAGGGAGGACGCTTGCGACTCGTCTGCACGACGTTCATGAAGTTCACGAACATTCCCTGGGCGGTCTCGGGGCGCAGATACACGTCGGCGCCCGCGCCCTCGATCGGGCCGGCGGTGGTCTTGAACATGAGGTTGAATGCGCGCGCCTCGGTGAACTGACAGCCCTTCATCGACTGCGGACAGTCACGCGTGTCCAGGTGATCCTCACGGAAACGCCTCTTGCACACGGTGCAGTCGACCAACGGGTCGGAGAAATTCGCGAGATGCCCGGACGCCTCGAATATCTGGGGCGGCCCGAGAATCGCGGCGTCGATCAACACCACGTCGTCGCGTTGCTGCACCATCGTTCGCACCCAGGCGTCCTTCACGTTTCGCAGCATCAGCGAACCCAACGGGCCGTAGTCGTACGACGACCGGAATCCACCGTAGATCTCGGCGCTCGGGTACACGAATCCCCTGCGTTTGCACAGGTTGACGATCTGGTCGAGATCTTTTGCGGGCATAGATGACCAGCCTACAAGTGACGGTCGAACACGCCGAGGGACTTCAGGCGCCGTTCCAGGTGCGATTCCATCGCTTCCATGGCGAACGTGTTCACTTCCATCGTCGACTGCGACTCCTCGAGGCCCAGTGCGACATTCATCCGCCCCCCGAGGATGTCCCGCAACACCGTGAGCGCACCTGCGCTCATCGGCAGACCGCTCGCACAGGAATCGCAGTGAACGCCACCCTCGACCACGTCGAAATGCGTGAGATCTTCGTCGGCGCCGCACGACACGCACGCCTCGAGTTGCGGTGCCTGGCCCTCGAGAGAGATCAAACGCCAGAAGAACGCCGCGAGCATCAACGGCGAGTTCCGCTCGTTGAGGGTGTGAAGCGCCCTCGACAGAAGGTCGAACAGGTGCGGAACCGGTTCGCGATCGGGCGTCACCTTGTTGACCGCCTCGACCATCGCCAGACCCTGCCTCAGACGATCGAAATCGTCTCGCAGGTTCTGATGGGGCTGCACGAGTCGAACCTGGTCGACCGTGTCGAGGTCGCGTCCGGTCCGCAACGAGAGATCGACGTGGCTCATCGGTTCGAGGCGCGCACCGATCGACGACCTCGTCTTTCGCACACCCTTGGCCACCGCCCGCACCTTGCCGTGTGTCTGCGACAGCAGCACCACCACCCTGTCGGCCTCGCCGAACTTGTGTGACCCGAGAACGATCGCCTGGTCGCGGTACACGCTCACGAGTCGAGACCGCCGAACCGTCTGTGACGTCGGTTGAAGTCATCGATGGCGAGCTCCAGATGACTCGACTCGAACCGCCCCCAGTCGAGATCGATGAACACGAGTTCGCTGTAGGCGAGCTCCCACACCATCGATTCGGGAATCGTGTCGGCGGGTCCCAGCACCACTACCAAGTCGGGTTCGTCTTCTGCAGGTGCAAGCACGGCTCGCGAAATTTCGTCTTCGTCGACGTCGTCCGGGTCGACCCCGGCGAGCCTCAACCCTTCGACAGTGGCGGCGAACCGTTCGTGACCGTCTGCCGAGGTCTCCACGATCACCGACAGCGACTGATCTTTCTTCCACACGAACCTGGTGCCGTGCATCACGGGCACCGCGACCATGCGCGGCACCGCGCTCAACACATCGTGCAGTTCCGACCACTCCGATTCGGACAATGCGGGTCCGTGATGAGGCAGGAGTGTCACCCAGTTCGCCCCCTCGGCCGAGGCAGCCCGTGCCACGGCCCTCACCCTTTCCTCCCACTGTTCGACGGACATGTCGTGCCAGTCGCGCGGGGATCCACCGCTGACGACCACATGGGTCAACCCTGGCTGAACTGCGGACGACGGCACGTCTCCATTCTCACACGCTCACCCGTCTGAATCCCTTGCATCAACGTTGACACGCACCCTCACTAGGGTGGTCACACCATGGCAGAACCCCCGACCACCCGACTCCACGTCGCCTGCATCATGGACGGCAACGGTCGCTGGGCGAGTCGGCGGGGTCTCCCCCGCACAGACGGACACACGGCAGGCGAAGAAGCACTCGCAGACATCGTGCGTGCCGCCGCCGACCGTCCCGTCGGTTGGCTCACGGCGTTCGGTTTCTCCACCGAGAACTGGGTCAGGCCGAAAACCGAGGTGCGCCACATTCTGTCGCTGCACCGTCGGCTCTTCGCGCGCACAGAAGAGATGAACTCGAAGAACGCCCGCACACGATGGATCGGTCGCCCGTTCGACGAGAAGGGTTCCCGCACCCCCGTGTACGTGCAGAAGGCGATCCGCAAGGCTGTCGCCGACACGCAGTCGAACACCGGTCTCACCGTCACCATCGCGTTCGACTACGGAAGTCGCGCCGAACTCGTGCGTGCGGCGCGGCTCGCCATGAGAAATGGCCCCGTCACCGCGATGTCGATCTCCGACAACCTGTACGACCCGACTCTGCCCCATGTCGATGTGCTCGTTCGCACATCGGGCGAAGCCCGCATCTCGAATTTCCTCCTGTGGCAGATCACCGGTGCGCGCGTGTTCTTCACCGAGCGCACCTGGCCCGACTTCGACAAGAACGAACTCGACGAAGCAATCACTCTCGCCATCGGGCACTACTCGTAGACATGTCGCTCGGGAAAGACAGCATCGCCGCACTCAGGCGCGTCACCGCAGAGTTCCCCGGCTCGGAAGAGCGTCAGGGCCAGGTCGACATGTGCCATGCGATCGCCGAGTCGCTCGCGTCGGGGCGCAACACCATCGTGCAGGCGGGCACCGGCACCGGCAAGTCGCTCGGATACCTCGTGCCCGCAATCCTGTCGGGCAAGAAAACTGTTGTCGCCACCGCCACGAAGGCCCTCCAGGACCAGCTCAACCGAAACGATCTCCCGTTGCTGCACGCCCACCTCGGCATCGACTTCGACTGGGCCGTGGTGAAGGGACGCAGCAACTACGTCTGCCTGCAGCGCGTTCGCGAACGCACCGACAAGTCCGCCCAGCTCGAGTTCGACGAGCTCTCCGACAGGGTCACCAAGGAGGTCAACGATCTCGTCGAGTGGTCGAAGACAACATCCACCGGCGACTTCGAGGAACTCCCCCGACTGCCGTCCGAGGCCGCCAGGCAGGCGGTGAGCGTCGGGGTAGACGAATGCCCGGGCCGCACCAAGTGTCCCGTCGGCGAGAACTGCTTTGCCGAGCGAGCCCGCGAGTCTGCCAACGCCGCCGACGTGGTTGTCGTGAATTTTCATCTCTACGGCAACCACATCGCCAGCGGTGGTCACATTCTCCCCGAACACGAGGTGGTGATCTTCGACGAGGCGCACCAGATCGAATCGATCATCAGCGAGACCGTCGGAACCTCTCTGTCGAACGGTCGCGTCGCCTCGTTCGGATCCGCCGTGAGGAAGGTCATCGCTGATCCGACGCTCACGAATTCACTCGAGGAATTCGGTCTGCGGCTCTCGTCGATTTTGTCGCCGCACGTCGACCAACGCCTCAGCACCCCCTTGCCCGCGAACATCACCGAAGTTCTCGGTCTCGTGCGCATCGAGGTCAACACGCTCATCGGCGCCCTGCGCGACATCTCCACCACCAACGAAGCCACACAGCAGCGCATCTTCCGCGCCCAGACCCAGGGAGCGAGGCTCGTCGAGTCGCTCGACCTCGCACTCGGCTCATTCTCGGGATACGTGGCCTATGTCGAAGGCACCACCGAACGACCCGTGCTGCGTCTCAGTCCGCTCCACGTCGGCGATGTCCTGCAGAAAAACGTGTGGGAATCGCATCTTGCCGTGCTGACGAGTGCAACCATTCCCCAGGCCATGCCGGGTCGGGTCGGACTTCCTCTCGACGGAACCGAGGTGCTCACCGTCGATTCCCCCTTCGATTACGAAAAAAACTCGCGTCTTTATTGTTCACCTAATTTTCCCGACCGCAACTCGCCGGCGTTCACTCCTTTCGTGCACGACGAACTCGAGGCCCTCATCACCGCTGCGGGCGGGCGCACTCTCGCATTGTTCACCAGCAACAAAGCACTGCGCGAGGCGACCGAGGCGCTTCGACAGCGGGTTCCCTTTCCGATTCTCAGCCCCGCCGACTACTCGCGCCAACGCATCATCGAGATGTTTCTCGAGAACGAGCAGGCGTGCATCTTTGCCTCGCAATCGTTCTTCCAGGGCATCGACCTGCCCGGGCGCACGTTGTCTCTGGTCGTGCTCGACAAGATTCCGTTTCCGGTGCCGAGCGACCCGCTGCTCGAGGCCCGTCGCGAGGCAGTCGGTCGCGAGAAATCGTTCGCCCTCATCGATCTCCCGATTGCGGCCACATCACTCGCCCAGGCCGCGGGTCGCCTCATCCGCACGGCAGACGACAAGGGAGTCGTCGCGGTGCTCGATCAGCGTCTCGCAACGAAGAGCTACTGGCGAACGCTCATCGCCGCCCTGCCGCCGATGACACGCACCCGCGATCGCGCCGAGGTCGAGCAGTTCCTGCGCGACATCACGACGCGCAACTAATAGCCCAGACGCTCCAGTCGGTCGGGTCGTTGCTGCCAGTCCTTGTCGACGACAACGTGCAGTTCGATGAACGCACCCGGCGCCATCTGTTCGCGCACGCGTAGGCCGACCATCTTCAACAATTCGCCGCCCTTGCCGATGACCATTCCCTTCTGACTGTCGCGCTCGACATAGATCTCGCACCGCACTCTCGGCCATTCCCACTCGGTCACCCTCGTCGCCACCGAATACGGCAGTTCGTCCTTCAGCACCGCCAGCAACTGCTCGCGGACCAATTCGGCCACCCACAGCGTCTCCTCGGTGTCGGACACCATCTCGACCGGGTAGTAGGCGGGGCCCTCGGGCATCCGGGCCGCCAGTGCCGCGAGAAGTTCCGCGACCCCCTCGCCGGACACGGCCGACACCGGGAAATACTCCGACGCATTCAGCACCGACACAGCGTGCAACTGCGACAGCACCTGCTCCCTCGACGCCTTGTCCGTCTTGTTCACGACGACGAAGGCGTTCTCCACGTCGATCCGGTCTGCCACCCACTGGTCTCCGCGCCCGAAGGGCTTGCAGGCGTCGATCAAAAGACACACCACCTCGACGTCGTTCACGCTGTCGAGTGCGGTTGCGTTCACCCTCTCGCCGAGTGCAGTCACCGGCTTGTGGATGCCCGGGGTGTCGACGAACACGATCTGACAATCGTCTGAGTGATACACGCCGCGGACACGCGTGCGGGTTGTCTGCGGCTTGTTCGACACGATCGAAACCTTGGTGCCGCAGATTGCGTTGAGCAGAGTCGACTTCCCCACGTTGGGTCGCCCCACGAAAGTCACGAAACCGCTGCGCACCTCTTCAGAGTAATGACAAAACGAGCAAAGCGGAACACTCCGTGCGCGATCGGTGGGCCATACTTGTGACCATGCTCCAGAACGCCTTCCGCGATCTCGAACCACGCAAGTGGTTCGACCGCATGCATCCACAGACGCTGTCCATCGCGATGTTTCTTCTCTACATCGACGGCGTGTTCGCACTTCTCCGGTTTCTCGACAACAACAACGTCGAGGGTTACCTGCGCATGAACGGCGGACTCAATGCGTTTCTCACGTTCGGCTTCATTGTCTGCTACCCCCTGGGCGGGTTTTTGATGGCAAACGGAAAACTTCTCGGCTGGTGGCTCGCAGTCATCGCATCGTTCTCTCCGTTCGTGATACGCGCGATGTTCAAGCTGAGCCTGGCCGACCTGTACCCCTGGCGGGACGTGGTCACCGGCGACAGCCTCGTGAACCTCATGTTCGAGGTCGCCCTGTGTGCCCTGTTGCTCCATCCCATGAGCCAGTCGTACGTGAAGAGGTGGCTGCGTTGAGAGACAGCACGGCACTTGTGACACACTTTGGGACATGACACGACACATCGAAAGCCTCACGGAACTCAAGAATCTCGTCGGGGAGCACCTCGGATATTCCGATTACATGACCATCGACCAGGATCGCGTGCAGTTGTTCGCCGATGCAACGGGCGACCAACAGTGGATTCACACCGATCCGGAGCGCGCCAAGGCCCAGTCTCCGTTCGGCGGCCCGATCGCACACGGATATCTCACGCTCTCGCTCGGCCCGGTGCTGCTGCCCCAGATCTTCTCTGTGGGCGGCGTCGCCATGGGCGTCAACTACGGGGCCAACAAGGTGCGTTTCATGGCTCCCGTTCCGGTCGGCGCGAAACTGCGAGCCGGTGTCAAGGTTCTCGCAGTCGATGAGATCGCAGGTGGTGCACAGGTCACCATCGAGACCACGTTCGAGACCGAAGGCGCCTCGAAGCCGTCGTGCGTCGCCGAGGTGATCTTCCGCTATTACGCGGGCTGACCCTCGTCACGGCAGAAGCCGCATCGAAATTGATCAGCGGAAGTTCGGGATCACTTCCCGGGCGAACCGTTCGATTGTCTCTGTGTTCGGGTAGTCGGGGCACCACGGAATGAAACCCGTGCAGCCCGCGTCGAGATATTTCTGGATTTTCTCGCTGACCTGCTCGGGGGTGCCCACGAGAGCCTTCTCGCGCCACTGATCGGCCGGGAGACCCCACGGGTTCTTCGAGCCTGCCTGTTCGATTTCTTTTTCGGTCGAGCGGATGAACACCTCGCTCGAGATGGTCTTTCGGATCGAGTCCTCGTCGCGCCCGACCGCCCTGCAGTGCTCCTTCAGGATCTCGCGCTTCTTCACGAACTCCTCGAGCGAACTGCCGAAGTTCGACACGTCGGCGTGTTGCGCGACGACCCGCAGCGTGAGCTGTTCGCCACCGCCACCGATCCAGATGGGCGGCGTGGGCTGCTGCAACGGCTTCGGATCACAGTGTGCGCGCGACATCTTGTAGTACTTGCCGTCGTAGGTGGTCTCCGGTTGGGTCCACATCGACTTCACGATTTCCACCGTCTCGCGCAGCATTCCGATGCGATCACTCGGCTTGGCGAACTCGTACCCGTATCCCTTGTACTCGTTCTCGTACCAGCCGGCGCCGATTCCCCAGTCGAGTCGACCACCCGAGATGACATCGACGGTCGAGGTGATCTTTGCGAGAAGGCCGGGGTTGCGGTAACTGTTGCACCCGACCATCTGTCCGAGCCGGATGCGACTCGTGCGCTGGCTGATCGCCGCGATCGTGGTCCAGCACTCGAACACCGCCTCGTGTGCGGGCTTCGGAACGTTGTGGAAATGGTCGTACACCCAGATGGAGTCGAACCCGAGTTCCTCGGCGAGGACCGCGATGTTCACAGATGTGTTCCATTTGTTCTCGGCGCCCTCGATTCCCGCGAGTTCCATCTTCCATCCCTGGGGAATGAAGACTCCGAAGATCGGCGTGTGGGGGTTGTTCGACATGTTCCCTCCTTCGGCGCCGAGGTTATCGTTCCCCCATGACCGCATTCCCACCCGCGACCATCAGTTACCCGGAACTCCACGAGGCGATCGCGGCAACCCGACCCGACGACGAATGCCTCATCTTCCGCGACAAGCGCTTCACATGGCAACAGGTCACCGACCGCACACGCCAACTCGCGAACTACCTCGCATCGCAACAGTTGGGCTGCCGCGTCGAACGCGGGAGTCTTGACGGGTGGGAGACCGGACAGGACCATCTGGCCATCTATCTCCACAACGGCAACGAATACCTGGAATCGATGCTGGGCGCATGGAAGGCGCGCGTTGCGCCGTTCAACGTGAACTATCGCTACGTGGCAGAGGAACTGCAGTATCTGCTCTCTGATTCGCGCGCGTCTGCCATCGTGGTCCACTCCCGCTTTGCACCGCTGTTGCAGGAAGTGCGCGGCGCACTGCCCGACCTTCGCGTGATTCTGCAGGTTCCGGATTCGTCGAACAACGACTTGCTTCCCGGTGCCGTGTGGTACGAAGACGCACTCGCCGCGTCGTCGACAGAGAAACCTGCGGCGGGCTACAACGGCGACGACCTCTACATCCTGTACACGGGCGGCACCACCGGCATGCCGAAGGGCGTTCTGTGGCGCAACGCCGACGCGGTGGTCGAGTGCTTCGGCGGGTCGAAAACCGCCTCCACAATTGACGAATTCCTGGTGGAGGCGGTCGGTTCGATGCGCTCGCTCCCCAGCCCACCGTTCATGCACGGCGCGGGGCACTGGATCGCGATGCGCACATGGTTGTCGGGAGGCACCATCATCGTGCAATCACAGCCCGACCGACTCGATGCCGACGACATCTGGGGCCTCGTCGAACAGGAGAAAGTCAATTTCCTCCTCATCGTGGGAGACGCCTTTGCGCGCCCCCTCCTCGACGGACTCAATGGCAGCACCCGCGATCTGTCGTCGCTGCTCACGGTGTTGTCGGGCGGGGCCGCACTGTCGGCCCATCTCAAGAAAGAGTTTCTTGCTCATCTGCCGTGGATCCTCATGGTCGACGGCCTCGGGTCGTCCGAAGCGGGCGGGCAGTTGTCGCAGGTGTCAGCCGGCGAGAGTGCCTCGACCGGAACGTTCCCGCTGTCGCCGCAGAACCACATTCTCTCCGAAGACATGACGCGGGTGCTCGAACCCGGACACGAAGAACTCGGGTGGCTCGCAAAGAGCGGTCGTCTCGCTCTGGGTTACCTGAACGACGAGGCGAAGACGAAAAAGACCTACCCGGTCGTCGACGGCGTGCGTTACGTGGTGCCCGGCGACCGTGCGCGAGTCACGGCCGATCTCATCATCGAACTGCACGGACGAGACTCGGTGACCATCAACTCTGGAGGCGAAAAGATCTTCGCCGAGGAGGTCGAGGCGGCGATCAAGGCCCACCCGGATGTCTATGACTGTGTGGTGGCCGGCCGACCGAGCGACCGCTGGGGCAACGAAGTGGTCGCCGTCGTGCGACTCAAGGACGGAGCCACGCCAGATGAATCGTCACTGCTCAGCGAGGCAAAGAAGTACATTGCGTCCTACAAACTGCCGAAGGCGATCGTGTTCGTCCCCGCCATCGTGCGCTCTCCCGCGGGCAAGGCCGACTACAGGTGGGCGAAGCAGATTGCCGTCGAGGCGGCCGGCTGATCAGACCGGCAGGTCGCCCGTTGCGCGACGAGTCGTGCCCATGTCGGTGAACGCCTTGATGGTGTTCTCCGCAATGCGCATCTGGTGGATCTCGTCGGCACCGTCTGCGAAGCGTGCCCAGCGAGCGTTCTGCATCATGTTGGCCAACGGGGTGTCGGTCGAATAGCCGAGTGCGCCGTGCACCTGGATGGCGCGGTCGATGATGCGGTTCAGACTGTTGGCGACAAAGTGCTTGGCCATCGACACCTCTGTGCGGAAATCCTCGCCCTTGTCGATCTTGTAGGCGGCGTGGAGAATCATCAACTTGCACTGGTACAGCTCCATCGCCGAATCGGCGATCATCCACTGCACACCCTGCTTCTCGGCAAGATACGACCCGTGGCTGTAACGCTTCAGTGAACGGTCGACCATCATGTCGAGGGCGGTCTCTGCCTGTGCGACCCACCGCATGCAGTGTGCGAGACGTGCCGGACCGAGGCGGTACTGACCGAGACGGTGGCCGTTGCCCCGACCACCGAGGATCTGGCTGTCGTGGACACGAAGATCGGAGATCACGATTTCGGAGTGTCCGGTCGAACCGTGCATGGTTTCGACCTCGCGCACGTCGTTCCAACCCTCGGTCGGCAGATCGATGATGAAGGCCGTGTTCGCTCCGCGCGAACCAGGCGGGACATCGAGCTCGGTGCGCGCGATCAGGATCGCGAACTTCGCACGGCGTGCGCCAGAGATGAACCATTTGTGTCCGTTGATGATCCACTCGTCTCCGTCCTTGACGGCGTGGGTTTGGATCAATGTGGGGTCGGACCCCGCAACCTCGGGTTCGGTCATGGCGAAGCACGACGACGATGTCCCCCTCAGCAGAGGCTTCAGATACTTTTCTTTCTGTTCGTCGTTCGCCCAGTGAAGAAGAGTGTGCATGTTGCCCTCGTCGGGAGCGTTGCAGTTGAACACCCACGGGCCGACCCTTGTCTTTGCGGCCTCTGCCTGCACCATGGCGAGAGCCACGTGACCGAGACCCATGCCGCCCACTTCCTTCGGCATGTGCGGCAACCAAAGTCCCGCCTCGACAGCCTTGTGCCTGAGATCGATGAGGTCCTTCACGTAGGCGGCCCTCATTTCGGGTTCCATCTCGTCGCGGTGACCGTAGGGTTCCATGGCGGGCTTGATGACGTTGTCGACGA
This sequence comes from Ilumatobacteraceae bacterium, assembly GCA_040401975.1. Taxonomy (GTDB): domain Bacteria; phylum Actinomycetota; class Acidimicrobiia; order Acidimicrobiales; family Ilumatobacteraceae; genus UBA2093. The sequence goes on from JBBANL010000001.1 coordinate 45,368, forward strand.
AGTCGCGGACCCTGTTGCGGATCTCTTCGTGTTCCGGCGCAAGCGTGAAATCGATCATGTGCGTGTCTCCCCTCGTGGACGTTGCCCATTCTGCTGTGCCGTGACCAAAGTCGGCGAATCAAGGGGCACAATCACAGGAACCAGACCAATAACCTTGCGTCTGTGACACGCGCAGAACCCCCGGGCAAGTCCTCATGGGACACCGCAGCGCTTCCTGAGGGAGCCGAAAAGGCGCGCATGGTTCGCAACATGTTCGATGCCATCGCACCGCGCTACGACCTCGTGAACCGCATCATGACGTTCCGGCTCGACGTGCGCTGGCGTCGACGCGCCGTGAGAGATCTCGCCCTCGCGCCGGGATCGTTGGTGCTCGATCTGGCCTCGGGCACGGGAGACCTGTGCATCGACCTCAAGCGGGCCGGGCTCACGCCGGTGTCGATGGACCTCTCGTTCGGGATGCTCGCGAACGACCGCAGCGGCGCACCTCGCGCACAGGCAGACATTCTCAGGCTTCCCGTGCCTGATGCGTCGGTCGACGGCATCATCTGCGGTTTTGCCCTCAGGAATCTGGTGAGCCTCGACGTGTTCTTCGCCGAGTGCGCACGGGTCGTGCGCCCGGGCGGACGCATCGCCCTGCTCGACGTCGGAGTGCCCCACAACCCCGTTGTTCGGTTCGGCAACAACATCTATTTCGGCAAGATCGTGCCGCGAATCGGCGCGATGCTCAGCGACGGGCCCGCGTACCGATATCTGCCGAAGAGTGTCGCGTACCTGCCCGAGCGCGCCGTGCTCGTCGAGAAGCTGCGTGCTGCCGGGTTTGCCGACGCCACGCACCACCAACTCTCGGGCGGTCTCACGCAACTCATGGTGGGCACCCGCTCGAGATGAGATTCCGTTCGCGCCGGGTCACCGAGACCTTCGATCTGAACTCGGTTTGCCGAGGCGACGGAATGCTGTTCGTGCGCGACGGAGTCGGTCACGCCGCGCGCGGAGTGATTGCAGAGATCCCCGAACACGACATCGCAGCGTGGTTGTCAGCCTGTTCTGCCCATCCGGACACACACGACCAGGGGCCGATCGCCTTCGGTCTTGTTCCCTTTCTCCCCACCGCCGCGGCGCGGTTCCTGGTTCCGCGCATCACGTTCACGAAGAACGCCGACGGGTCGACATTTGTCACGATCATCAGCGAAGACGACCACGACCTCGCCGACGAGGCATTCGATGCACAGGTTGCAGACGCTCTGCGGGTTGCAGATCCTGTCGCCGCAACGAACACCTTCACCGTGCGCGCGCTCACACCGGAGTCGACCTACCTGCGCGCTGTCGAAACCGCCCGCGACAGCGTGAGATCGGGCAACATCCAGAAGGCCGTCATTGCAAGAGACATCGAGGTGTCAGCCGAAAACCCCATCGATGTGCATTCCGTCCTGCTCCGGCTTCGCGCCTCGTTCGGGTCGAGTTACCGGTTCTGCGTGGGAAACATGATCGGAGCATCACCCGAACTGTTGGTCGAGATCGACGGTCGCACCGTTCGCAGCCACCCATTGGCGGGCACCGCACCGCGCACCGGTGACCCCGAGACCGACGCGCGCCTCGCGGCCGATCTCGTCGCCAGCACCAAGAACCAGATCGAGCACCGTGTCGTGATCGACATGGTGCACGACACATTGTTGCCCCATTGCTCGTACCTCGACTGGGAGGCAGAACCTTCGATCGTCACGGTCGCAAACGTGCAGCACCTCGGAACCGCGATCGAGGGGGCTCTTGCCGAGCCGGTTCCGCACGTGATGCAGCTCGTTCGGGCACTGTGCCCGACACCCGCACTCGGCGGGTCCCCCACCGGTTCCGCGATCGACATCATCACGGCGAACGAAGGCTTTGCCCGGGGTTTCTACGGCGGAGCGGTCGGCTACGTCGATTCCCGCGGCCAGGGAACCTTTGCGGTCACCATCAGATGTGCCGAACTCAGCGACCATCGCCGAAAAGCAAGATTGTTCGCCGGCGGCGGAATCGTCGCCGAGAGCGACCCGCACAGTGAACTTGCCGAGACTCAGGCAAAGTTCCAGGCGATGTTGTCTGCGATCGTCAGACCCTAGACACGGCCTCCACCACCGCTGCGTTCAGTCGTTCGTGCTGCTCCACGTTCGACCGTCGCGCAAACGGCGCCTCGATCATCCGGGTTCCCGGCACACCCAACGCGACCTTGAGTTCGGATGCATCGCCCACCGACACGTACGGAATCCCGTGAGCTGCTGCGATGTGGTCGAAACGCGCCCCGTGAGGAGTTCCGTAGAGAAGTTCGAACGTGTCTGCGCTGACCTGGCTGGCCTGCGGGAGGAACGAGAAAATGCTGCCCCCGTCGTTGTTCGTGATCACGACCTTGAGATCGATGGCGCGCGACATCAATCCCACGAGACCGTTCGAGTCATGGAGACACGCCACATCACCCACCAGTGCAACGGTCGGCTGACCGGTCGCCGCCGCCACGCCCACCGCAGTGCTGATGACGCCGTCGATTCCGTTGGTTCCGCGGTTTGAGTGCACACGGGCGCCGGGTGTCACCGCGCCGAACCACTCCACGTCGCGTATCGGCATCGATGACGACACGACCAGATGCGACCCGAGTGGCAGGGTGTCCGTGACGATCCTCGACACCGTTGGTTCGGACCAGTTTCGTGATGTCCACTCCGTGATGGCCGCCTGCGCCACGGTCTCGGCGGCGTTCCAGTCGGCCGACCAACGGGGGTCGCAGGCAGACACTCGTGCGGCAACCGCACCGAGAAGTTCCGCCACGGGCGCCACGAACGTCGCCTGCACGGAATGATCGGGGTCGACAACGGCGGGTGTCGGCTGCACCTGGATGATCGAACGGCCGTGGCGCGTCAACCACTGGGACGTCACTTTCGACGCGGGGGGTTCCCCGACGCGCAGCACCACGTCGGGCACGCGCGAATCGGCAAACTCCGGGCAACGAAGCACCGGATCGAATGCAACGATCACGTTGGCTTCGCACACCCGCAGCGCACTGCGTGCATCGGCGAACACCGGCCAACCGATCTTCTGTGCAAAATCGAGCACTTCCCGGGTCGATCCGCGACCGGCGATCACCACGCCGCGACGACCTGACACGAGCGACACCAGTCGCGAAACCATGTCGTCGGACACCGATGCGGCCGTGTCGGTTGTGGCCCAAGATGCCTCGCGTGGCGCCGGGATGTCGCCCACCGCGCCGAGCAACGGCTCACGGAACGGAAGGTTCAGGTGCGCGGGTCCGGGTCTGGCACCGAGCGTCGCCGAGTACGACCGCGCAGCAAGTGATCGCCACGTGTGAGATGCGTCGTCCGACGGCACGCCCGGGTCGTGGAACCACCGCACGGCCGAGCCGAAGAGATGTGTCTGGTCGATTGTCTGGGGTGCGCCGACATCGCGCAGCTCCGGCGGCCTGTCGGCGGTGCACACGATCATCGGCACGTTCGACTGGTGCGCTTCGACGACTGCCCCGTGAAAGTGGGTGGCAGCGGTTCCGGAGGTGCAGAGGAGTACCGCCGGCACGCCGCTCGCCTCGCCGATGCCGAGAGCGGCGAATGACGCACTGCGCTCGTCGTGGAACAGGTGGACCTTGATCTCGGGTCTCTCTGCCAGCCTGACCGCGAGAGGAGTGCTTCGACTGCCGGGGGCAATCACCGCATGGCGCACCCCGAGACGGATCCACTCGTCGACCAACGTCGCACAGAAGGTGGCAGATGTGTCGCCGATGGAACTCATGACACCTATCGTGGCACCTGTGAAGGTTGAAATTTGGTCTGACGTCGTGTGCCCATGGTGCTTCATAGGCAAGCGCCGTTTCGAGAAAGCCGTCGCCCGGCTCCGCGAGAAGGGTGTCACAGAGCCCATAGAAGTGGTGTTCCGTGCGTATCAGCTCGACCCCACCGCTCCGGTCGGTTCCCCCACCCCGGTGGTCGACGCCTACGCCAAGAAGTTCGGCGGCACCGAGCGAGCCGTGCAGATTCTCGAACACGTCACCCGGGTCGCCGCCGGTGACGACATCGAGTTCAACATGGACATCGCTCTGCGTGCAAACACGATCCTGTGCCACAGGGCTCTTCATTGGGTCCTCGAGACCCACGGCGCACAGAGGCAGAACGAGTTCAAGGAGGCTCTCCTGAACGAGTACTTCACGCTCGGCCACGATGTGGGCGACATCGACGTGGTGATTGCCGCCGCCGAATCGGTCGGCTGCGATGGTTCGGTTCTCTTGCAGTGGCTCGAGTCCGGCAACGGAACGGACGAAGTTCGTGCTGATCTCCAGCGTGCACTCGACATGGAAATCACCGGCGTTCCGTGCTTCGTCATCGACGGTCGCTACATGATTCCCGGCGCGCAGGACACCGACGTCTTCGAACAGGTCATCGAGAGGGTCCTCTCGAAGTGACGCGACTCGCCCACGAGACACGCGGACAGGGCTCGCCTCTTGCGTTCGTGCACGGATTCACCCAGACGCGCACCTCGTGGGAACCGCTGATCGCGGAAATGTCGACCGAGATCGAGGCCATGTTGATCGATGCGCCCGGTCACGGCGAGTCGGGAGACGCGTGCTCGTTGGCCGACACTGCGCACCTCTTGTGCGGGGCCGCCGGGGGTCGCACGCTCGTCGGCTACTCGATGGGCGCGCGAATGTCGCTCGTGGCGGCAACCGTCTGCCCCGGCGCGTTCAGCCGCCTCGTGATCATCAGTGGCACCGCCGGCATCGACACCGAACCCGAGCGGGCGCAACGACGTTCCGACGACGAACAACTCGCAGACCGCATCGAACAGATCGGCGTTGCCCGATTCGTCGACGAATGGCTCGCCAACCCCATGTTTGCCGGACTCTCGATCGAGAACGCCCGGCGTGACGAACGAATGAAAAACACCGCTCGTGGACTCGCCGGTTCACTGAGATTGGCGGGCACCGGAACCCAGCAACCGTTGTGGGATCAATTGCCGGAAATCTCGGTACCCGTGCTGTTCGTGGCCGGTGAACACGACTCGAAGTTTTGTGCGCTCGCCGAACGCATGCACTCGCTTGTTCCGGGATCCGAACTTCATGTGCACCCCGGCGTCGGGCACACGGTGCATCTCGAAGACCCGCGTGGGTGCGCCGGTGTCATCGACGGGTGGCTGTCACGCAGCCAGTGACAACGCCAACCCGACCGTGTAGGTCGCGCCGAACATCAGCTGTGACCTGCCCACCGCGCCGAGAACGGGGATCAAACTCTGACCGCTCGCACCCCGCGCAATCGCGTCGAGCGACGGTTTCAGAGTGAACACACCGACGAGCCCCAGCAGGGCGTACGGACCCGCAGTCGTGGCGGTGGCCGACACCGCGGCAACCGCAACGAGCACGAGGAGCGCAAAGAACTTCCGTGTCGAGCCGTCGCCCATCTTCGCGGCCAGTGTGCGCTTTCCTGCCACGGTGTCACCTGGTATGTCGCGGAGGTTGTTGATCACCAACAGAGCGCATGCATAAGCACCGACGGCAATCGAGGCGATCCATGCAGTCGAGGTCACCGTCTCTGCCACCACGAATTGTGACCCAACGGTTGCGACGACTCCGAAGAACACGAACACGAACACCTCACCCAACCCTGCATAGCCGTAGGGCTTCGGGCCGCCCGTGTAGGTCCATGCCGACACGATTGCGGCGACACCAACGACGAGGAGCCACAGCGACGTGACCAACGCGAGCACCAGACCCGCAACTGCGGCGACACCGAAACACGCAAATGCCGCGGTCTTCACCGACCCGGGCGATGCGGCGCCCGAACCGACGAGCCTCATGGGTCCGACACGGTTCTCATCGGTTCCGCGCACCCCGTCGGAATAGTCGTTCGCATAGTTCACACCGACCTGCAGCGCGACGCTCACGACGAGCGCGAGAGCAAGCCTCCACCACACTGCGGAATCGATTCCCGCCGCACAGGCGCCGCCGACTGCCACGGGGACAAGAGCAGCAGGGAGAGTGCGTGGCCTGGCACCGAGAATCCACTTCTTCGGCCCCGACACAGTCGGATGTGATGAGTCGCTCATTGGTCAAGTGTCGCACGACCCATACGCTGAGAGCGTGAATGACCTGGTGTGCCTCGACGTGCCGCTCGGCACTGCGTTGGTCGATCGAATCAAGAGGGCATGGGACAACGGCGACGCGATCTTCCCCCTCGACAGCAGACTTCCCGCACCCGAACGAACACGGGTGCTCGCGAGCGTGCGACCGACCGTCGTCTACGACGGCACCTCCGACTCACGCGTCGACGGAGTGCCGGTCGAACCCGGCGACGCCGTGGTGGTGGCGACCAGCGGCACAACGGGAGCCCCTCGAGCGGCGGTGCTCACGCACGAAGCAGTGGGTGCGAGCGCACGAGCAACTTCGTCACGGCTCGGTGTCACCGCCGACGACATCTGGTTTGCATGTCTTCCCCCTGCACACGTCGGCGGACTCTCGGTGGTGCTGCGTTCGCTGATCCTCGGGACTCGCCTGATCACCGCGGAGAAGTTCTCGGTCGATGCGTACAACGATGCGGCATCGCGGGGGGCGACCCTCGTCTCGCTCGTCGCGACGGCCATGCAACAGGTCGACGCAACGCAGTACCGAACCATCGTTCTGGGCGGTGCGCGACCGCCGGCCGTGCGTCCGCCCAATTGCGTGGCGACCTACGGACTCACCGAAACGGGAAGCGGAGTCGTGTACGACGGCATCCCGCTCGACGGGGTCGACATCGAGATTCGCGACAGCATCGTTCATCTGCGTGCGCCGATGCTGTTGCGGGCATACCGAGACGGGACCGTGCCGATCGACAACGGCGGCTGGTTCCGCACGGGCGACGTGGGTGATTTCGTCGACGGACGGTTGACGGTGCACGGCCGCGAGGGCGACCTGATCGTGACCGGCGGCGAGAACGTCTGGCCCGAATCCGTCGAGGAAGTGTTGCGACACCATCCGGCGGTGTCCGACGTGTGCGTCGCCGGAGTTCCCGACGACCACTGGGGACACGTCGTCACCGCGTGGGTCGTGGCGACTCCGGGTTCGACGGTCGTTCTCGACGACCTGCGCGAATTCACCAAGGAGAGACTGCCCGCATTCTGTGCTCCTAAGGTCGTGCACACCGTCGCGGCGATCCCGCGCACGGCTCTCGGTAAACCGAAGAGAGCAGAACTCGTCGCCCGTGCAAACGACTAATCGTCGTCGAGAACCGGCTTGAGTCTCACGAGGGTGATGCGCCGGCCCTCGAGTTCCTCGACCACGATCTTCCAGCCGTCGATCCGTATCGACTCACCCACCACCGGAACGTGCTCGAGGGTGCCGAAGAGGAATCCGCCGACGGTGTCGAATTCGTCGTCGTCGAGATCGAGCCTGAAATGGTCGTTGAAGTCCGAGATCGAGATGCCTGCGTCGACCATCGACTCGCCGTTCGGCAATTGGCGCACCTGCGGCACCTCGTCGTCGTGTTCGTCGACGATTTCGCCCACGAGCTCCTCGAGACAGTCTTCGAGGGTAACGAGTCCGACGATGCTTCCGTATTCGTCGGCGACGATCGCCATGTGGAAATGCTCACGCTGCATCTCGCGCATGAGCTTTGCGACCGGCTTGTTCTCCGGGATCACGATTGCAGGGCGCACCAGCGAGTCGACCACGAGCGAGCCCTCCCCCGCACGGATGCGTCGCATGAGATCCTTTGCATAAACGATGCCCATCACGTCTTCGTTGCCCTCGTCGTCCTCGCGCATCACGGGCATCCGGCTGACCCCGTGCTCGAATGCCTCGTCGAGCGCGGCGTCTATCGAGGAACCCGAGTCGACGCTGATGAGGTCGGGCCGTGGACGCATGATCTCGCGCACCACGGTGTCACCGAATTCGATGATCGATTCGATCAGTTCGCGTTCCTCGTGCTCGATGATCTCCTCTTCTGCCGCGGCTTCGACGATGCCGAGAAACTCCTGCTCGCCGATGAACGGACCCTGTTCGAGCCCCTTGCCCTTCACGACGATGTTGGTGAGACCGATCAGAGCGCGACTGACCGCCCTCAGCGGCGAGAACGCAATCAACACCGACACGAGCCTCGATGTCGACAGAGCGGCCCGGTCGGAGTGGAGAACTGCGTACGTCTTCGGCACGGCCTCGGCAAACACGAAGAACACCACCACGTTCAACACGACACCGACGGCGACGCCGATTGCACCGAACAGACGCCCCGACACCACACCGGTGAGGGTCGCCTGCACGGTCTGGCAGACGTTCACCGACAACAACAACGGGTTCACCCACTTCTCGGGCTGGGTCACCAGCGACAACAGAGCCGGCCCGCCTCTGGCTCCCGAGTCGGCCAGGGCCTGCGCCTTCGGTTTGGACACGCGCGACAGACCCATTTCGGCGATCGACAAGATGATCAGAACGATCAACAACGCAAAAATGGCGACCAGCATCCACCAGTCGGCGGTCGTGGGGGCTGCGGCGATCATTCGTCGTGGTCCTGTCTGAAGCCCACCGGTGCGGGGCCGTGCCAATGATGTTCGCACAGAATCGCGAGTTCCCGCGCTCTCATCTCTGCCGTGTCCTCGTCGATCGCGTGGTCGTACCCCAGGATGTGCAGCACCCCGTGCACCACGAGCAGCGCAATCTCGTCGTCTGTCGTGCCCGCATGCACCGGGGCCTGCCGCGACGCGACCGCGGGGCACACCACCACATCGCCCAACAACAAGGGCATGTCATCGTGGTCCGGGTGCGGTCTCGCCGGACCGCGCGTCAGGGCGCCGGGACCCTGCATCTCCGCAACCTCGATGCCGTCGATCGGGAAGGCCAGCACGTCAGTCGGTCCGCTCTTGCCCATGTGCTCGCTGTTCAGATCGGTGATCGTGGTTTCGTCGACGAAGAACAACGAGAGTTCGCAGGCGCCGCGCACTCCTTCTGCGCGCAGAGCCTCGAGTGCGAGAGCACGCCATCGCACGAGATCGATCTCGACATCGGACTGTTCGTTAGAGCAGTACACCTCGGGAACCCCGTCGCCCCCCGCGCGTCGGGGCAGGTCTATTCGCGGCCGGGAGTCACCCACGCGACGCTCCCCTGCGTGGCGACGTTCGCTCGGGAGATCCGGCACGTTCGTACGCCGCGACGATGTCGGCCACGATGCGGTGTCGCACCACGTCGGAACCGTCGAGGGTCACAAATGCGAGCGAATCGATGGTGCCGAGTTTCTTTTCCAGGCCGATGAGACCGCTGCGACCGTCGGGCACGTCGATCTGCGAGACATCTCCCGTGACGACAACCTTCGATCCGAACCCGATCCTCGTGAGGAACATCTTCATCTGCTCGGGAGTGGTGTTCTGCGCTTCGTCGAGAATGATGAACGAGTTGTTCAGCGTGCGTCCGCGCATGAACGCAAGCGGCGCAACCTCGATGGTCTGGCGTTCGATGAGTTTCTGCGCGGCGTCGGCGTCCATCATGTCGAACAACGCGTCGTAGAGCGGGCGCAGGTACGGATCGATCTTGGCCATGAGGTCGCCCGGCAGGAATCCGAGACGTTCCCCTGCTTCGACGGCCGGCCGGGTGAGGATGATGCGCTGCACCTGGCGCGCATGCAGGGCCTGAACCGCCATCGCCACCGCCAACCAGCTCTTGCCCGTGCCGGCGGGGCCGATGCCGAAGGTCACGGTGTTCTCGCGGATCGCGTCGACATAACGCTTCTGCCCCGCCGTCTTCGGCCGCACCATGCGACCCCGCGAACCCTTCAGGATGTCGTCGGTGAGAACGGTGGACGGACGCTGTTCGGCGCGCACCATCACGATGCTGCGGTCCATCACCGATTGGTCGAGTCGTTCGCCACGTTGCAACAGGAGGATCATCTCCTCGAACAGTTTCCCCACCTGGTGCGCCCGCGGTCCGGCGCAGTGAATCTCGTTCCCCCGCACCACAACAGAGACGTCGGGAAACGCTTCCTCGACCCTGCGCAGGAGTTCGTCGCGTTGACCCAGAAGTTCGGCCATGAGATGCGTGCCCGGCACGACAACCGTGATGTTCGGAGCGACTGTACTCATGTGCATCTCAGACTACCGAGCGCGTGCGCAACCGTTCAGATACCCGTTGCGGGCGTTGTGCCCGTAGTACCGTCACAGTGGCTCGTATCGGATGGTCACAGCATGACGAGAAATGGTGTTTTGGGTGCGTAGGGCGTGTTCGACAGCGGCCTGGTTCGTCGCCTTCTATGCCGTTGCGGTCGGTTTCCTCCACGGAATACTGGCCGACACGCTCTCGTCGCCGTGGGCGTGGTCGGCGATGTCCCTCCTGGCATTCGCACTCGTCATCGGAGTTCCGGCACACCGTCCGTCGGGCACGGTTCTCGCCACTCTCGTGTTCAGCGTGGCGCCGATGACAACTGCGCTCGCCATGTCGGAACGGGAAACATCGCTCACCACAGTCGAGTCCCTCGTTCTCGCGTCGCAGTTGATTCTCGCAATCGGGCTCGCAACCTTCGTGCGGCGCCGCCTCGGCAACCGTGCCGCCGCCGTTCTTGCCGACGGAGTGATCGTCGGAATGGGTGCATGGGTCCTCGTGTGGGTCGTGCTGGTGAGACCACTCATCGACGCCGACGCATCGAGTTCGATCACGGTGCTGCGCGGTTCGTCGCTCGGCGTCGCAATGGTCGTGCTGTTCCTGCTGGCGACTCTCCTCTTCTCCGACACGTCGCCCTCGCCGGCAGTCGCGTTCTTCGGCATTGCCGTCTCGCTCGGACTCGTCGGCATGGTTCTCCGTGCCCTGTCGTTCAGGGGCGACGTCACCATCGGCGAGACAACATTCGTTGCTCCGTTCCTCATGGCTGTGTCATTTGCCGCGGCGGCGCTTCTGCACCCGTCAGTGCGCGAAGCCCACCTGCCGGGAATGGTCCGTCTCTCGCCACCACTGATGACGCGACTGCTCACGACGACCGTGTCGCTGGTGGCACCGATCATCGTGCTGGCGCTCACCGACGCCCACGACATGCACGACCGCATCGTGCGCACCATCTCGGTGTCGGTGCTCGCCGTCGCCGCCATGACCCGCATCGTGCAATCCGTCCGGGCGAACGCGATCACCCAGGAACGCCTCGTGCGCAACGCCCTCACCGATTCACTCACGGGTCTCCCGAACAGGGTGCTCATGCTCGAGCACATCCAGACAGCCGTGCAACAGTCGTGGCGCACCCCGCGACAGCCCACGGTGCTGTTCATCGACGTCGACAGATTCAAGAACATCAACGACAGCCTCGGTCATTCGATCGGCGACGACGTGCTCATGCACGTTGCATCGCGGCTTCTCACCACCGTGAACGACACATCGACGGTCGCGCGCATCTCGGGAGACGAATTCGTCGTGCTCGACCCGTCAACCGAGAGCGCCACGCAGTCGGTCGTGCTCGCCGAGAAGGTGCTCGACGCGTTCCGCGAGCCCGTGTCGACCCCCGAAGGCGACATGTTCGTCACCGCGAGCATCGGTGTCGCATACGCGCCGAAGGGCATCGAGCTGACTGCCGACGACCTGCTCAGACATGCCGACACCGCGATGTACCGCGCGAAAGCCGCCGGCCGCAACTGCATCGCCCTCTTCGACGATTCGATGCTGCAGTCGGTGTCGCAACGCCTCGACGTCGAGACCGCCCTCTACCGGGCTCTCGAGCGAGACGAATTGCGTCTCGTCCACCAGCCCATCGTCGACATCGACCTCGGCATCGTCGTGGGTTTCGAGGCTCTCATGCGCTGGCACCGCACCGACGGCGAAACGGTGTCACCCGCCGAATTCATTCCGATTGCAGAAGACACAGGGACCATCGTGCCCCTCGGCACATGGGCGATCAACGATGCGCTCACACATCTGCGCCAGTGGATCGAAACGGGAATCGTCGCCGCGAGCACCACCATGAGCGTCAACGTCTCTCCCCGGCAGTTGAGCGACCCGCAGTTCGCCACGACGGTGAGCAACGCGCTGGCGACAACCGGCATCAATCCCGCACAGTTGTGGCTCGAGGTCACAGAGTCGGTGATGATCACCGAACCGGCACAGGCGCTCGCCGCACTCCGCAGGCTGAACTCGCTCGGAGTGCGAATCGCCATCGACGACTTCGGCACCGGCTACTCGTCGTTGTCGTTGCTGCAGCAGTTTCCCATCCAGTGCATCAAGATCGACAGGGCTTTCGTGCAGAACATCACCAACGACGCCGGCACCCAGACGATGGTGCGCACGATCATCGCCATGGCCGAATCGATGGGCGCCGATGTCGTGGCAGAAGGAATCGAGACTCCGCAGCAACTCGAGGCATTGAGATCGCTCGCGTGCCACCGCGCACAGGGGTACCTGATCAGCCATCCGGTTGCATCGGCAGACGTGCCCGCAACCGTTCGCGAACTTCATGACGTCGACGCGTGGCGCGAACGCCTCGGCCACTGACCTACGCCGGCGGCCCCACCCGGGTGATCACGCCATCGGGCGACCGAAGAAACAATTCCACGGTGTGCGCGCCCCCTCGCAGCAACGAATAATCGAGAATGGCCGTGTATTCCACGGCGTCTCTCGCGCCCGACAGTTCGCCGATCACTCCCGCCGCGACTCCGTCGACGGCGATGATGCCCTCCGTGCCCGGTTCGAGGGGGACCGACAACATGACACCGCCCGTCACCAGGGAGGGCACGCGCGCGCCTCGCTGTGCGGACACCTTCGTGAACATCTTCTTCTGGGCGAGAGTCCAGCTCGTCACTGCGGCGCTGACACGGTCGGACGAGATTGCCCGGCCGACAATCGATGCGGATGCGCCGACGGCCGCCACACGGCGAATGTCGCCCGTGTTCTGCACGACCGTCGCGTAGTGCGCCGCACGCTCGCGTGCCTCGTCGAACCCGCCCGAGAAGGTGGCCGTCTCGCCCGTGGCCGACACGACGGTCCGCGTGCGGCCCGTCGGGCAGTCGGTCGCGAACGATTCACCCGCCCATTTCCACGACGACCTGGTCGCCGTGGTCTCCACGATGGTGGGCAGCACATCGAGGTTGGTGACGGCGCAGTCACTCACTTGCGCCCCGGACTGACGGGGGTACTTCACCATCAACGGCACGCGGTAGATGTCGTTTGCCTGCTGCATGTCGGTGAAGTCGGTGTGCCGTTGGGGCAACGTGGGCAGGAAAGAAATGCCGTGATCTGCAGACACGACGAACATCGTCGTCTCCCACCGGCCCGCCTGCTTCAGATCGGCCACGACTTGTGCGACTGCACGGTCTGTTGCGGCGAGTTGGTACAGAAACGTCTGGTACGTGTCGCGCACACCGTCTTCTGTCTCGGGGTTCGAAGTGGTGATCGCCTTCGACAGGGGCGCCACGCGAAGGTCGGGGGTCACCCGCCACGGAGCATGGGGGGTCAACACGTGGGTGACCTGCACCCGCGATGATTCGTCGTTCACGAACGCAGAGACCCCGTTCGACAGGGCATCGATCTGGGAAAGAGCACCGACATCGAACTGTTCCCTGAACTTGTTCGCGACGGCGCCGAACCCGCCCCACGCCCCTTCGATCGACGGAACACGAGAGCGCAACACCGGTGGCAGAACCCGCTGGGCGTACACGTACGTTGCGTCGCGGAAGAACGTCTTCAGGCGCGACACAGAGAACGTGCCGTCAGAATCTCCCGATCCGCCGCAGAGACTCTTCGGACACAGACTCGTCACGGGCTCGATGCCACCGACTGCCGTCTTGCCGGCGAACAGCGTGAAGATGTTCTTCGGATACTGCGCGAGGAACGGCCCGCCCGACTGCTGCGGCACCGCCGACGCCATCAGCGCGGGCACCGCCTGATGGGTGAAATTCGACTCCGCCACCGCGTTTCGGTACCACGTCGACTCGGCGGCCAGAGCGGCAAACCCGGGGAAGCGTTCTGCATTGATGTTTCCGTCTGGGTCGAGCAAGGCATACAGGGGAAATTCGTCGAAGATGATCTGGAAGACGGACACGTCCTTGTTGCCGACCACCGCATCCGACGTGGGGCCGTTCGATTCCACCAGCACCGGCCTCAGTTGCACCACCGCACCGATCAGCACCACCACCGACACGAACGAGAGCAGCCGCGACCAGTCGCGCACCACTTTCTTCGTGTCGTACAGACGGGTGATCACCACCGCGCTCGCGGCTGCAATGCCCAGCGAGCCGACATTGGTGTTCACGTCGAGCCACCTCGCAACCGCGAGACCGAACAAAAAGGAGAATCCGGCGACCATCCAGAGACGGAACGACTCGTTCACTTTCGGCCCGAACCAGCGACTCGCCCGATCGAGCGCCGAAGCCAGAGACGCGGGCGCAAGCATCACCACGGCCAGGAAGATGCCCACCTCGAGGTTCGACATCTTGGCGGCCGAGAACACCGTGGGGTTCTTGCCGTAGAGGTCGAGCAACGGCTGGGCCACTGCCATGGTCGAGAGTGCAAGGTAAGTGAGGAAGTGCCTCCGGATCACCTCACAACCTTGCCACAATGATGTGGTGTTCCCCCGCCCGCGCCGCGCCGCAGCCACGACCCTCACCGTTGCGTCGTTGCTTCTGTGTGCGCTGGTTCCCGCGTCTGCGAATGCGCGAACCTCGCCGCGAGTCATCGGCGCGAACGGACAGGGAACTCTCCTCTTTGTCGGCGACTCGCTGACAGTCGGATCCGATGCATTCGGGTCGCTGGCGACGAAGATCCGTGCCACCGGGCTGTGGACCCGGGTCACCATGGATGCGCGCGTCGGCCGAACCGCATCGGCAGGCGCCGCGACAGTGGCCTCTCGCCTCACTCCCCACACCACCGCACTGGTCGTTGCGCTCGGCACCAACGACATGTTGTCCAAACCTGAGACGTGGTACCCGGGCTGGGTCATCGACAAGGTGATGACCCAGGCAAAGGGGCGCCCGGTGCTGTGGTTCAACCTCAAGTATTCCGACAAGAGCAGACCCGACTGGCGAGCCCGGGCGGCTCGCTTCAACCGCGCACTCCGTTCGGCACAGACCAAATGGCCGGGTCTCCGGGTGGCCGACTGGAACAGTGCGTTCACACCGAACACCGTGAGTCGTTTCATCGCAGACGGAATTCATCTGACTGTTGTGGGCTACCGCACCCGTGCGACGTATTCGCTTCGGCAGGTGAAGTGGTTCGGCGAGACGGTGATCAATGCATCGACAACAACCACATCAACCACCACAACCACATCAACGACGACGACAACGACCACCACAACCACGTCGTCGTCAACGTCCACCTCGAGCACATCCACCACCGTGCCTTCGCCCACCACCACCTGACACGGATACGATCGCGACATGCTCGCGGTCACGTCATCGAACGGAGAAGTGTCTGTCGTGGAACGCGACATACCCGAAGGTGAAGGCGAACTGATCGCCGTCACGTCGTCGGGTATCTGCGGCAGCGATCTGCACATGATCGAGAACGGTCTCTCGAACGTGATACTCGGTCACGAGTTCGGTGGCCACACGGCCGACGGTCGACTCGTTGCGGTACGACCGACGCGCGAGTGCGGAACTTGCGAACACTGTCGCGCGCATCGTTCGCAGGTGTGTTCAGAAGTGATGACACAGGGACTCGGCATCACGGTCGACGGTGGCCTCGCGGAATTCATGCGTGTCCCCGCCGACCGACTGTTCGAAGTGCCGGCATCGACAGACCCCGCAACTGTCGGTCTCGTGGAACCGCTCGCCGTCGTGTTGCACGGCATCAACAAGATGAATCTGTCGGCGGGAAGCAGAACGTTGGTGGTCGGCGCGGGGTCGATCGGACTTCTCGCGGCCGCCGTGTTGCGCGACCGCGGCGTCGACGTCGACATCGTGGCGCGACACCCGCACCAGTTCGACGCAGCCGACAAACTCGGTGTGCGTGGAGTCGAGTCACCGGGGCGCGACTACGAGGTGTCGTTCGATGCGGTGTGCACTCAGCAGAGTTTCGACGCATGCATCACAGCCACGAGACCCGGCGGAGCACTGTGCGAGTTCGGAATGTTCTGGACACCGGTCACCCTCAAGAACCCGATGCTCCTGAAGGAGATCACCGTCGTGCCGTCGATGTTCTACGGACACACGAACGAACACGACGATTTCAGGGAAGCCATCGAGATTCTCGCCCGGGTGCCGTCGATCGCTTCGACAGTCGTTACCCACCGGTTTTCCCTTGCCGACGCGCGCGAAGCCTTCGCGGTGGCCGCCGACCGCAAGGCCGGCGCCATCAAGGTGCACGTCTTCACATCGCTGTAATTCGCACCAATAGGGGCTAGTTACAACACTTCACCATTGTGACCATGTGCAAGCACTTCTGTTGTTCAGCACAACTTGTTTTTCCGGTTCTTGTCTAGGAAAGGACAAAACCCCTTTGCTATGGTGACTGCAGTCACACCACGGTGGTGTGAGCAATTTGGGGGTAACTCAATGACACAACGTCAGACCACACGGTCACGAGTGTTGCGTCGCGTGGGAGTCGCAATCGCGGCAACCATTGCGGTGTCCACTGTGGCCTCGACTGCGGGAGTTTCTGCTCGTCAGACTTCCGCATCAAAGGTGGGCGGATCCATCAAGGTCGCAATGCGCGACACCATGCCAGGCTGGTGCACGGGTAACAACCCCGCCGGTTCTGCATTGATGGCAACCCGCACCATTTACGACACCCTGTTCGAAAAGACAGCCGGTGGCGACCTCGTCGGAATGCTTGCCGAGTCGGCAACGCCCGAGGCAGACCTGAAGACATGGACCATCAAGATTCGCAAGAACGGTTCGGACTTCATCAAGTTCCACGACGGCACAAACCTCGACGCTGACGCTGTTGCATTCAACATCAACGCGTCGCGTGGTGCGTTGACCGCGAACTGGATCACGCAGGCAACAACAAACGGCGGAGCAGGCCTTCCTGCTGCCATTGCTGCCGGAACCGCAATCCCCACGCACGTGTTGGGAACCAGCGTTCCGTTCCAGGCGAACATCCTGAGTGCAACCGGCTCGGTCGGTGGCGACACCGTCGTCGTCAAACTCGACCGTCCGCAGAACGACCTCACGGGCACCATGTATGCCTCGGGTCGTTACTTCGTTCGCTCGAAGCGCCAGTTGGCATCTTGGCCCGCGATCTCCGCGGTCGGAGCGCCGAACAACCCGATGTCGGCAAACACCGGCGGCGGATTCGGTGCAGGCAAGTACTGCGGTACCTTCCCGATCGGCACCGGACCTTTCATGGTCAAGACCGACTACACCTTCAACACCGAGCAGTTGGTCGTTGTCAAGAACCCGAACTACTGGCGCAAGGACGCAGCCGGAACACAGCTGCCCTACCTCGACCAGATCACGTTCGACAACATCAAGGACGGCGTGAAGGCCTCGCAGGCAGTTCAGACCGGCGGCTACTCGATCGGTCAGTTCTCCGGAGCCACCGACGGAACCTTCATCCGCAACCTGCGCCTGAAGAAGTCGACTCTGAAGGAATACAAGACGCCGTACGAGTACTACCCGTCGCTGTGGTTCAACCAGAAGGTCGAGCCCGCGTTCACCAAGCAGAGCTGTCGCGAAGCAGTCGCCTACGGAATCGACCGTGTGACCTACGTGAAGAAGCGCGGCAACAACGAACAGGTTGCTGCCAAGTCACTCGTTGGTCCGACCAGCGTCATGTACACCACCAAGGGATTCAAGACCTACAGCCCCGCAAAGGCCCGGGCCGCCCTGGCAAAGTGCAAGACCGAAGCCGGCATCAGCAAGCTTGAGTTCACCATGCCTGCAGACCGCTCGAACGCGTCGCTGCAGAACGTGAAGGAAGTCCAGAGCCAGTTGGCAAAGGTGGGAATCAGCGTCTTGATCGATCAGGACGACTCGACCAACATCATCAACAAGGCGTTCAACGCGAGCACCAAGAACCAGTACGACGCAATCAACATTCTCCTCTTCGAGGGAACCGACGTTGCGTTCAACCTGCCGTTCATCGTGAGCAACTCGTTCGCCACCGGCTTCTCGAACAACCCGCTGAAGGCTTTCTACGGTGCCACCGGTGCCGTGGCGAAGTTGGGTGACATCCTGAACCTGAACCTGCACACCGACACGGAAATCGACCGCATGCTCTACGAGGCACAGGCGTTGCCGCCGAAGGCAAACGGCCAGCTGAACAAGACCACCACCGGTCCGAAGTTCAAGGCTGTGACGCAGTACATCCAGGACCGGACGATCATGTCGTCGATCTCCCACCAGTACGTGTCGATCTTCGCACGCAAGAACATTGGTGGCATCGGCACACTGAAGACCCCGGGTGGAAAGACGCCGCGCGTCGTCACCAACTGGGGTATCCAGTACCCCGGCGTGTACATCATCAAGTAACAAACTTCACCAACGAACCGGATTTTCCGGTCGAAGAGGCGGCATCCAAATGGGTGCCGCCTCTTTCGTTGTTGTAGTGTGTCGCAAGACACAAACGGGGGTCACATGGACATTCTTCGCGTACTCGTGCAACGACTGATCACGATCTTTCTCGTGGTCGCCGCTGCCACTTTCTTCCTGGCCTGTTTGATCCGTCTGCTGCCGGGAGACCCCGCCTCGATCATGGTGTCGAACGCACTCCCCGACCAGGTGACAAGCATCCGAAAAGTTTCCGGCCTCGACAAGAACGTCTTCGGATACTGGTGGCAGTGGTTCTCAAACATGCTCACCGGAGACTTCGGTTACTACTACCAGGCGGCGGGCAACAACCCCGTGTCGGTCATTCTCAAGCGTTCGATTCCCACATCGATCCTGATGGTGGTGTACGTGCAGATCGTTGCGCTGTTCGTCGCCATTCCGCTCGGTCTCGTGTCCGCGTACAAGGAAGGGTCGAGATTCGACCGCGTGTTGCAGTCGGTCCTCTTCGTTCTGTCGTCGATTCCCAGCTTCGCGCTGGCGCTGGTGCTCTCGTTGTTCATCGCGGTGCGCTGGCCGATTCTTCCGCCCCTCGGCTACGTGACGCCCGGCGAGGATTTTCTGCAACACCTCAAGTACATGGTGCTGCCCGTGATGAGTCTCGCGGTGGGCATCATCGCGTCGTACACCCGCCTGCTGCGCGCCGACGTGATCGCCACACTGAAAGAGGATTACGTGATGATGGCGATGTCGAAAGGCATCTCGAACAGTCGAGTTCTCTGGAAGCACGTGCTTCGACCCTCGAGCACCACGTTGCTCACCTCGGCGGCGCTCAACATGGGCGCGCTCATCGGCGGAACCATCGTGATCGAGACCCTCTTCCAGATTCCCGGTCTCGGCTACGAAATCGCGTTCGCAATCGTGACACGCCAGGTCATCGCCCTGCAGACGTTGATTGCCATCGTCGCGTTTGCATACGTTCTGTTCAACTCGACGGTTGACATCGTCGCAAACATCATTGATCCACGAACAAGGGAGCGCCGTGTTTAAGAGATTCCTCAAGAAGCCGATCGGCTACAAACTGTCGACCATCTGGTTGGTATTTGTCGTCTTTCTCGCGATCTTCCGCGACCTGTTGCCCGGGCCCGAATGGGACGAGTCGACAGAAGCGCTCGGTGTCGGCCCCTTCAGCCCCGGTCACTTTTTCGGAACCACTCAAGACGGTTTCGACGTTCTTGCGGGCATCATCAACGGCGCCCGGTTGTCGGTTCTCGTTGCGGTGACATCGGTTCTCATCGGCGGCGGCATCGGAGCTTTCATCGGCATCACGTGCGCGTACTTCAGGGGCAAGTACGACCGCGTGGTCAACGTGGCCTTCAACATGATGCTGTCGATCCCCAACCTGGTGCTGTCGCTTGCCCTCATCTCGGTGCTGGCAGCGACAAAGGATGGAGTTCCGGCGTCTGACGCGCGCAAGGTGGGCGTCATGATTCTCTCGCTGATCATCGTGATCATCCCGATTCTCGGCCGAATCGCCCGCAGTGCCACGCTGCAATGGAGCACGCGTGAGTTCATCATCGCGTCGAAGTCGATGGGCACCAAGGACATGACCATCATCACCAAGCACATCGTGCCGAACGTTGCCCCGGCGATTCTCGCCATCGGCTTCTTCGCGGTGGGCGTCGTGATCATCGTCGAAGGTTCGCTGTCGATTCTCGGAATCGGAATCGCGGGCGGTGCGAGCTGGGGCTCGATGCTCGCCATCGGTCGCTCGTATCTCGAGTTCTCGCCGTGGGAGACCTACTTCCCCGTCGCCTGCATCGCGTTCACGGTTCTGTCCACCAACTACTTCGGCGACTACGTTCGCGCACAGCTCGACAAGAGGGAGTCAAAGATATGAGCCCCGTACTGAAGCTCACCGACCTGTCGGTGTCGTTCGCCACCCCGCGTGGAAACTTGCGCGCCGTGCGCGAGGTGAACATCGAACTCAACGCGGGCGAGAGCCTCGGCGTCGTGGGCGAATCGGGCTCGGGAAAGACCGTTCTGTCGCGCGCCACGATGGGGCTTCTGCCCCGCACCGCGACTCGCACGGGCACCGTCGAGTTCCAGGGAGACGACATCAGCGGCTACGACGCCAAGCAGGTGCGAGACCTGTGGGGCACGGGCATGGCCATGATCTTCCAGGACCCGATGACTGCTCTCAACCCGGTGCGTCGCATAGGAGACCAGCTCACAGAGAGCCTCATCGTGCGCCAGGGCATGGACAAAAAGGCCGCCCGCGAAAAGGCGCTCGCGCTTTTGCAGCGAGTGCGCATCCCCGACCCGCAGGCCATGATGCGCAAGTTCCCGTACCAGTTGTCCGGCGGCATGCGTCAGCGCATCATGATCGCCATTGCGGTGTCGTGCAACCCCACGATGCTGTTCGCCGACGAGCCCACCACCGCTCTCGACGTGACAGTGCAGGCACAGGTGCTCGAACTGCTGTCAGAGCTCCGCAAGGAGTTCAACATGGCGATGATCCTGGTGACCCACGACCTCGGAGTCGTGGCGGGCCACACCGACAAGATTGCGGTGATGTACGCCGGCGACGTGGTGGAGTACGCACCCACCCGCGAACTCTTCGCCAACATGAAGATGCCCTACACCGAGGCGTTGCTGAAGTCGATCCCGCGCCTCGAGACGCCGACCGGCACGCGACTGCCCGTCATCGAGGGACGCCTGCCCGACCCCACCAAGGACGAGCCGGGCTGCCCGTTTGCGAACCGTTGTCCGTATGTCACCGACAAGTGCCGTGCGGAAAAACCGCCCCTCACCGACGGCGGCAACGGGCACTACTACCGCTGTTGGTTCCCGATCGGAGGAGGTCAGTAATGGCTGGCACAGGCAAAGCACACATGCGGCCCGAGGGCGACCGCGTTCTCGTCGTCGAGGATCTGGTCGTCGAGTTCAAGGTCGGCAAGGGAAACGTCGTGAAGGCGGTGTCGGGAATCAGTTTCGACCTCGTTCGCGGCGAGACGCTCGCCATCGTGGGCGAATCGGGATGCGGCAAGTCGACGCTCGGCAAGGCAGTCCTCCAGTTGCCGAAGCCCACCAGTGGCTCGGTGAACTTCCTGTCGAAGGAACTCACCACCATGGGCAAAGAGGAACTGCGCGACATGCGCCCGGCGATGCAGATGATCTTCCAGGACCCGATCTCGTCGCTCGATCCGCGTCTGCCGGTCAGCGAGGTTCTCGCCGAACCGCTTCGCGTGTGGAACCGCGGAAACCAGGTGGAGATCGACGCAAAGATCGACGAGCTGCTGCTGGCAGCGAACCTCGACCCGGCGGTCGTGCGCGACCGTCGCTCGTATGAGTTCTCGGGCGGTCAGTGCCAGCGCATCAGCATCGCCCGCGCGCTCGCCCTCGACCCCACCATGATCATCTGCGACGAACCCGTGTCGGCTCTCGACGTGTCGGTGCAGGCACAGATTCTGAACCTGCTGCAGGACATGAAGGACCGCTACGGCCTCACGCTGATCTTCATCTCGCACGACCTCGCGGTGGTCAAGGCCGTCAGCACGCGCGTGATGGTGATGTATCTCGGCAAGGTGTGCGAGATCGGTACGCCCGACGAGATCTACCAGAACACCAAGCACCACTACACCAAGGCGCTCGTGGGTTCTGTTCCGATCCCGGACCCGACACGTGCACTCTCCGGCAATCTCATCCAGGGCGAACCGCCGTCACCGGCGAACCCGCCGTCGGGCTGTCGATTCCGCACCCGTTGCCCGATGGCAACCGAACAGTGCGCCCAGGAAGAACCGCAGTTGCGCGAAGTGTCCCTTGGGCACTACGTGGCGTGCCACCACCCCATCGGGGAATAACACCTCGCCCGGGCATCCGGGTCAACGCTCAATAGCACCGAACAACCGGCTGTTGCCGGGCCCTGCTTCACATCGCCCTCGGACCGCGCCTTAGATTGGCGTCGTGCCGCTGCAACCCTCGCTCCCGTTCGGCGGAGAACAACTCCCCGGCGACGGTTCGGCGGTTCTGACGCCCGACTTCCTCGATGCCGAGTCGGCCGATACTGCGTTCGCGGAACTGCGTGACGGCATTGCGTGGGAAGCGCAGCACCTGGCGATGTTCGGCGACATCGTTGCCGAGCCGCGGCTCTCGAGTTGGCACTCGGACGGCATCGCCTATGCCTATTCGGGGGTCACGCGCACACCCCGGCCGTTCACTCCGTTGCTGAACGACCTGCGCGCACGATGCAGTCGGTTCTCGGGCGCAACGTTCAACAGTGTGCTCGCGAACTACTACCGCGACGGAAACGATCATCTCGGGTGGCACTCCGACAACGAGATCGTGAACGGCCCCGAACCGATCATCGCCTCGGTGAGCCTCGGTGCCGAGAGACGGTTCGATTTCCGCCACAACGAGACCGGGGAGACGGTGAAAGTTCTTCTCCCCCATGGCTCGTTGCTGGTCATGTCGGGCCTGAGTCAACAATGCTGGCAGCACCGCATCGCCAGGGAGCCGAACCTCACCGGCGCACGCATCAACCTCACGTTTCGCGCCGTGCTGCCGTTGACCTAGATTTTCGGCATGCGTTCAAACATCGGCTCCATCCTCAGCAAACGTGCACTTCTCAACCCCGACAACGAGGCGTTGTACGACGTGGCCGCAGGTCGGCGGTTCACCTACACCGAACTGAACGACCGCACCAACCAGGTGGTGAATGCGATCTCGCCGTTCGTGAAGAAGGGCGACCGGGTCGCGTTGTTGATGATGAACTCGCACGAGTTCATCTCCGCTTTCTTCGCGATCGCAAAGCTCGGTGCGGTGGTGGTGCCGTTGAACTGGCGCCTGGTGCCGGACGAACTCGAGTTCATCCTCAAGGATTCGGGCAGCACGGTTCTCTTCTACGGTGAGGAGTTCCTGCCGTCGGTGACCGAGCTGCACTCGCGCGGCGACAAGACCGACGTGAAGCAGTGGATCCACACGGGCAGTGCGGCAACCGCGCCGGCTTTCGCCCTCGAGTTCAACGCAATCGTGGATCCGTCGCCCGCGACGGAGCCCGAGATCACCGCGTTCGACGACGACATGCTCTACATCATGTACACCTCGGGCACCACCGGCCTGCCGAAGGGCGTGATGCACACCCACTCGACACAGATGGACGCCCTCATCACTCTGAACGCCACCAGCGACTTCTGCATCGGCGACCGGTACCTGAACCCGATGCCCTTGTTCCACGTGGGCGCCCTCACCCCCGCCATCGTCACGGCATACCGCGGCCTCGCCCACATTCTCATGCGTGCGTTCGACCCGGTGAAGACATGGGAACTCGTGCGCGACGAGAAAATCAACAATGCACTGCTCGTGCCCGCGATGCTCGGTGCGTGCCGCATGGTGTACGACCCGTCGGTGCACGACCACAGCACCTTGCGTTGGTTCCTGAGCGGGGCCGCTCCGGTGCCGAAGGCTCTCATCGAGGCGTATGCAGCGATGGGAATCGAGATTCATCAGGTGTACGGACTCACCGAGACCTGCGGGCCGGCCTGTCTCACCACGCCCGAAGATGCGCTGCGAAAGGCCGGCTCGACCGGAAAGGCGTTCTTCCACACGGATGTGAAACTTGTGCGTCCCGACGGCTCCGAATGTGATGTCGACGAACCCGGTGAGGTGATCATCCGCGGCGGTCACATCATGACCGGCTACTGGAACCGCCCCGACGCCACCGCCGAAGCGATCCGTGACGGTTGGTTCCACAGCGGCGACGTCGCCACGCGCGATGCAGAGGGGTTCATCTGGATTCAGGACCGCCTGAAGGACATGATCATCTCGGGCGGCGAGAACATCTACCCTGCAGAACTCGAGAACGTCATCCTCGGACACGCCGGTGTCGCCGACGTCGCGGTCATCGGGGTGCCGCACGAAAAGTGGGGCGAGACCCCTCTCGCTGTCGTGGTGAAGAAGGACCCGGCTGTCGACGAGGCGTCGGTGCTCGCCCACTGCGACGGAAAACTCGCCAGGTTCAAGATGCCCACGGCGGTTCGTTTCGTCGATGCGATTCCGCGCAATGCCTCGGGCAAGGCGCTGAAGCGCGACCTGCGCATCCAGTTCCCGAGTCTGTGATCGGGCGCCGTCAGGCGGTGGCTGCGGCCGCCGTGGCGCGACGGTCTGCCTGACGCTGGGCGACCTTGCCCACCCGCTCGATGTGGCGCAGCAGATTCTCGCGAGCCTTCTCGGCGCTCGCCGAAAGACCCTCGATCTTGTCGATGGCCCATTGACGGAACACGAGCGGCACGATGATGCGCTCGTGGTGAATGGCGAAGTCGTAGATGCCCGCCTGTGCGATGGCTTTCGAATGCTCTGCAAAACCCGGAATGCCGACCCCGGGCATCGCGAAATTGACGATCTGACGCTCGAGAGCCTCGACGGCGAGGGAAGGATCGAGTTCGATGAGCTTCGACACCAGGTCCCTGTAGAACAGGTGATGGCGGTTCTCGTCGGTCGAGAGTTTCATCATCACGTCGTAGCCGACCTTGTCGAGCATGGTTCCCGTGTTGCGGTGCGAGATGCGTGTCGCGAGTTCCTGCACTGCCACGTAACACATTCCGTCGGCGGCACTCGGTGGTTCCGGCACGATCGCACTGCTCACCTGCGCCATGCGACCGTCCTCGAGTTCACGGGGCTCGACGAGTCCGCTCACGGTGATGTAGTCACGCATCACGATCGCGTGGCGACCTTCTTCGGCGGTCCAACGCTGCGCCCAGACTCCCCACGCACTCTCTCCACCGAACATGCGCGAGATCGTTCGCGTGTACCACGGCAGATTGTCCTCGGTGAGCAGATTCACGAGAAGCGCCGAGCGCACACCGGGTGCGAGTTCTGACTCGCCGTACGAGAAACCCTCGGTGAGAAGGTTCTGGGCACGGTCCCACGGCACGTAGTCGTGCGGGTACCAGTCCTCTGCGGAATCGAGATGACGGTTCAGCAGGCGCTCGGCCTCTGGCTCGAGTTCAGAGAGCAGTGCGAGATCGTCCATGACCTAGAACCTACTCGCCTACCTGCCAGTAGGTAGGTCACAGGTCCAGCGTCACAGAATGAGATCAGTTCACCTGGCGCTCGAAGCCCTCCCAATACGGGGCACGCAGGATGAACTTCTGCAACTTGCCCGTGGCCGTGCGGGCGAGTTCGGTGCGGAACTCGACCACCTTCGGACACTTGTAGGCCGCCAGTTTGGTGCGAACATGGGCGATGACCGCGTCTTCGGTGAGTGACGAACCGGGGGTCTTCACCACGAGCGCCAGGACCTTCTCTCCCCATTTCTCGTCGGGGATGCCGATGACGGCGACCTCTGCGACATCGGGATGCGAAAAGATCGCGTCTTCGACCTCGATCGACGACACGTTCTCTCCGCCGGACACGATGACATCCTTCTTGCGGTCGGCGATGGTGAGATAGTGATTCTCTGCGAGGTATCCGCCGTCACCGGTGTGGAACCAGCCGTCGACGATCGCCTTGTTCGTCTCCGTCGGCTGTTCCCAGTAGCCCTGCATCACCGTGTTGCCGCGGGCCAGCACTTCTCCCTGTGAATCGACGACGATCTCCACACCGAGAGCCGGCGGGCCCGCCGCGCCGAGTTTTGCCGCGCGCTCGGCGACCGGAAGCCCCGACCACTCCTTGCGCGTGCGGTTCATGGTGAGCAACGGCGATGTTTCGGTGAGACCGTAGATCTGCACGAATTCCCATCCGAGCTCTGTCTCGATGCGCTCGATGGTCTTCGTGGGCGGAGGGGCCCCGGCCACCACCATGCGCACCGCGTCGCGGGACGTGGACAAGCCGGTCTCTGCGGCGGCGTCGAGAATCATGTTCGCCACCGCCGGGGCGCCGCACAACAACGACACACCGTGTGCGTCGATGCGCCGCAGAATCTCGGCACCGTCGACCTTGCGGAGAATCACGTGGGTGCCGCCCATCGCGGTCACCGCGTACACGATGCCCCAGCCGTTCACGTGGAACTGCGGCAACGTGTGGAGATACACGTCGGCCTGGTTCACGTTCAGTTGCCATCCGAAGACTGCGGCGTTCACCCACAGACTGCGGTGCGTCAACTGCACTCCCTTCGGTCGCGCCGTGGTGCCGCTCGTGTAGTTGATCGTTGCCGTCGCGTCTTCGTCGGTCTCCCACGGCGCAGGCTCGGCATCGTACTTGTACAGCACCTTGTCCGATTCGGCCCCGATCACGAACCTGTGTTTCGCGGTGACCGATGCAAGCGCCTCATCCAGTTCCGGGTCGACGATCAGCACCTCTGCACCGCAGTGTTCGACGATGTACGACACTTCTTCGGCCACGAGTCGGAAGTTGATCGGCACGAGCACGCGACCGAATCCGCTGACGCCGAAGAACGCAGTGAGAAGACGTGCCGAGTTCTGGCTCACCATCGCGATCCGCGCGCCGTGGGGCACACCGAGGGCGTCGAGTCCCGCCGCCTGGGCCCTCGCGCGACGCGCCATTTCTGCGTACGTGATGGTTCCCCACGAGTCTGCGGGTTGGTCGGGTTCGTCGACGATGGCGACCCGGTCGCCGTACACCTGCTCGGCGCGGCGGAGATGATCGAGAATGGTGAGCGCTACCTTCATGCCCCTACCGTAGGCGTTCGAGCGCAGACACCCTTTCACGGAACTCGCGCACGGTTCCCCAGATGATGTCCTGCACGGGCGCGATGTCGGTGATGCGCCCCGCCACCTGGCCTGTGAGGGCGATGCCCGCCTCGAGGTCGCCACCGAAATACACCTGCTGCGTGCCCGCGAAGTGCTCCATGCCCACCTGGTCGTCATGTTCGAGTTTGGTCGTGCGTTCCGTGCGCAGCGCGCGCAGGCCGGGTCGCCCGAACCGGTTGAGGAACACCGTGTCGGTCTCTGCGGCGTTCACGATCGCGTTCTTCCAGTTGTCGTGCACCGGCGACTCGAGGGCCGCGACCATGCGCGTGCCCATCTGCACCGCTTCAGCACCGAGCGCGAAGGCAGCCGCCATCCCGTATCCGTCGGTGATCCCTCCCGCGGCCACAATCGGAACCCCCACGTTCTCTGCCACGAGGGGCAGCAGCACCATGCTGGCAACGTCGCGGGGATTCTTGAATCCGCCGCCTTCGCCGCCCTCCACCACGAGTCCGTCGACGCCTGCATCGACGGCCTTCAGTGCCGCGGCAAGCGTGGGCACGACGTGGAACACGGTGAGACCCGCACTCTTCAGTTTCTCCGTGTACTTGGTGGGGTCGCCTGCCGATGTGGTCACGAACTTCACCCCTTGTTCCACCACGAAGTCGGCGATCGCCGGATCACGCACGAACGCCTGTGCGATGTTGACGCCGAACGGCTTGTCGGTGAGCGTGCGCATCACCTCGATCTCGTGTTTGATGGCGTCGAGTTCGCCCGACGAGGTTTCGATGATGCCGAGACCGCCGGCGTTCGACACGGCGGAGGCCAGCCTGGATCTCGCAATCCAACCCATCGGCGCCTGGATGATCGGGAATTCGATGCCGAGCATCTCGGCGATGCGGGACTTCACTGGTGCAGGACGGGTTTCGGTCATGGGCACACACTAAGACAACCGGGCCTCCACCTCGAGAGCCGAACGCACCGCATTTTCCACAACCCTCGTGTCGTTCGCTACGGTGACCTCATGACGACACGACGTGTGGCACTGGTGAACGACGGAAGTTTCTACGTGGGACCTCCTCTCGCCCGTCGTCTCGCCGAAAGCGGTCACGACATCGTGATCGGAAGCCCCGCAGACGGTCTCGAGGCAGAGCTGCAGTCGCTCGGGGCGCATGTCGTGGCGGTCGACGGAGCGCGCGACCTGTCGAAGCCCGACTCGGCGTCGAAACTCGTGAATGCAGCGATCTCGCACTTCGGTCGCCTCGATGCGGCCGTGATGTCGTCGGGACTCATCGTGACCGGATCAATCGCCAAATCCTCGCGAGAGGATCTTGACAAGGTGTATTCGGGTTGCGTCGTTGCACCGTACGAGTTCCTGAAAGCCGTGCTTCCCGTGATGACCGAACAAAAAAGTGGTCAGGTGCTCGTGATCACGAGCGCCTCGGGATCGCGCCCCACACCCGGTGCACCGCTCTACTCGTCCATGCGAGCAGCCGCCACCATGCTCGCGCGCAATGCCGCCTCGGAGATGGCCCGGCACAACGTGCAGGTGAACGCCGTCGGCACCAACTACATGGATTTTCCCGAGTTCCGCCGCGCCTCCGGGGCCGATGATCCCGAGGTCCGCAAGAAGATCGAGTCACAGGTGCCGCTCGGACGTCTCGGCACACTCGACGAGTTCGCCCACTTCTGCCTCCCGTATCTCGACGGTCGCAGCACCTTCGCAACCGGCCAGTACGTGTCGTTCTCGGGCGGCTGGTCGTAGCAGCCGACAATCCCCGCCCGCGCAGGCACGGCGGCCTCGGTCATTTCTCCGTCTGCGCCCACTTCTTTCTGGCCTCACGCACGATCTCCGGGCCGGACAACGCGGCAATGTTCGCCTGACCCGTCGCGGCAACGCGGTCGAGCAACGATTCGCGGTGTTGCTCGAGATGATCGAGGAACCTGTTGACTGCATTCGCCTTGCCCACGCCGTGCCCCACCAGAACCACGTTCGACGCCACCGACATCACCGATGCGAGTTCGTTGAAGTACGGCACTTCCGAGATCTCGCTGGTGTGACCATGGTGTGCCTGCGCCGACCGAACGTGGCGAATGTCGGGAGACGGGCGATGCACGACGCACACGGGTTCGTCGTCTCCGTCGTTCAACAACCAGATGCGGGTGTGATCGTGGGTGACAGCAGCCACGAGTGATCTGTTCACGAGTCGATTCAGCACTTGTTGGTTCATGCGCCAAACCTAAATGGGTGCCGGCGAAACAATCGTCCCTGCGATCACAACGGTATTGATTCTGCTTCTCTTCGTTCGCGCGTGTCCTTACGGTGACGTCACACACCCGAAAGGACTCACTTCATGAACACCCCCGCCATTTTGAAGCATCGATGGACGAAGAAAGCGGCCGTCGCCGTGTGCGCCGCACTGGTCGCGTCGTTGTTCGTCGGACGCAACACGAATGCCGCGCCGCAACCTGACTCGATCCGTCACGGCGGCAGCGTGAAGGTTGCGATCTCCGACAACTTCCCGGGGTTCTGCGTCGGGGACAACCCCGCCAACTCCGCCCTGATGGCGACGCGGTCAATCTACGAAACCTTGTTCGAAAAGACCATCGGGGGCAGCACTGTGGGTCTTCTCGCCCGCAGCGCGAATTCGTCGACGGACCTGAAGACGTGGACCGTCACCCTGCGCGAAGGAATCTATTTTCATGACGGAACCGAGTTCAACGCCGGGGCGGTGCTGGCGAACTTCAACGCCATCACCGGTCGCGTTGCCGCACAGGCACTCGCACTGCAGGGCCTTCCCGGATACCAGGCCAAGGCCTACACCGTGGGAACGGGCACCGCTTTCACGGCGAACATCAAGTCGATGCGCGTCGTGTCGGACTATGTCATCGAGTTCTCGCTCGATCGGCCGCAGAACGACTTCCGTTCCACCCTGTATGCATCGGGGCGGTTCGTGATGCGCGCGCCCTCTCAACTCCTCGACTCGGACTCGTGCTCGAACAAGCCGGTCGGAACGGGGCCTTTCAAGATGTCGTCGTGGTCGCCGTCGAAGCTGGTGGTCACCCGCAACCGTGACTATTGGCGCCACGACCCACAGACGAACGCCCGGCTTCCCTACCTTGATCGCATCACCTTCGACGTCGTCATCGACGGAGTGCAGAGATCGGCAGCGGTTCGCACCGGCGAGTACGACGCTTCGTTCTTCTCGGCCGCCACCGACGCAACGTTCATCAAGGATCTGCGCACGCGCCGAACGAAGGTCACCGAATACCGGTCGGCACGGGCCTACTACCCGTCGCTGTGGTTGAACCAGAACAAGCCGGGTTCGCCGTTCGAGCACAAGCCGGCCCGTCAGGCCGTGCTGTCGTGCCTCGACCGTGCCCGCTACAACACGGTTCGCCTGAAGGGCGAAGGGGCAGTCGCGAAGTCGATCGTGGGCCCGAGCAGCATCATGTACAACCAGAGCGGCTTCCCGAGATACAACAAGTCGCGGGCCCGCGAATACGTCGAGCAGTACAAGAGGGAGACCGGAGAGAGTTCACTGAGTTTCATCTTCCCCGTCGACACCAGCCTGTCGTCGCAGGCGAACGCCCGCTTCCTGAAGGCAATGTGGCGCGACTGCAACATCTTCGCCAACTACACGGTCGAACAGACACCGCTCATTCTCTCGAAGTTGTTCAATCCGAGCCCGAATCTCTCGCAGGGCGAGTTCTACAACGCCTACGACGCGGTGCTTCTCACGCTCTTCGAGGGCAACGACGTCGCCTTCAACGTTCCGTTCATCGTGTCGAATGCCTACCCGGCGGACACGACGAACCCCGTGCACACTCTCTTCCAGTCGAACCTCGGCCACGTGCTGAGCCTCAACCATCACCACGATGTCGCGGTTGACGAGTACTTCTACAAGGGGCAGGCAACCGCCGATCGCGACACGGCGCGCAGCCACTACCGCAACGGCACTGCGTACCTGCAGCGCAACGCCTTCATGGGAGCCATCGCGTCCCACTACTACTCGGTGTTCACCACCAAGAAGATCGGCGGTGTCGGAAAACTCAAATTCCCCAACGGCAGGACCCAGCGGGTCGTCACCAACTGGGGAATCGACTGGACCGGGGTCTACAAGACCCTCTAGTTCTGCGCTGAGTAGGTTTCGCGCAGGTCTTTCTTCAGCACCTTGCCAGTCGCATTGCGAGGCAATTCCCCCGGGTGCCAGAACAGACGTGACGGAACCTTGAACGCAGCCAGGCGCGTGCCCAGCAGGCGGAGAACATCATCTTCGTCTGCTGGGCCGTGGCCGTCTGCCGCAACGATCACCGCGGCGACTTCCTCCCCCAGTTTCTCGTGCGGAAGGCCGATGACGGCGCAGTCCTTCACCGCCTCGTGCTCGAAGAGCACGGTCTCGACCTCGACGCAGTACACGTTCTCGCCGCCGCGCAGAACCATGTCTTTGATGCGGTCGACAACATAGATGAACCCGTCTGCATCCATGTATCCGGCGTCACCACTGTGGAACCACCCGTTGGTGAATGCCTTGGCGGTCTCTGCGGGTTTGTTCCAATAGCCGCGAACATTGTTCGGCCCGTAGATCCACACTTCACCGATTGACCCCGTCGGCACGTCGTTTCCGTTCTCGTCGACGATGCGCACATCGGTGCCCACGTGCGGCAAACCCACGCTGTCTTTTCGTGCGAAATACGAAGCCCCCGCGTTGGCGATGACAGCGGCGGTCGTCTCGGTGAGGCCGTACCCGTTTCCGGGGCTCACCTTTCCGGCGAACTTCGACTCAATGGAGGCGACAGAGTCGGGCGCCACCGGTGCGCCACCCTGGCCGATGCTGTTCAGGCTCGAGAGGTCGTACTTGTCGATGTCGGGATGCTCCATCAAGGCGCGTACCACAGTCGGAACTCCGCCGAACGTGTTGACTCTGTGGCGCTGGATCAATTCCATCGCATCGACCGGATCCCACTTGTACTGCGACACGATCGCCGACCCCAGATAGGTGTTCCCGATCATTCCGCAGAGGCCCGCGATGTGGAAATACGGGAACGTGGTGAATGCGACGACCTGTGGCTTCGGCGTACCGGCGGGTGGCGGAGTGATTCCCGCGACCTTCGCGCCGAGCGCCTGGGTGAACAGGCTGTTCCAGATGTTCGTGATGTAGTTGCGGTGGCTGCCTGCGGCGCCCTTCGGAAAACCGGTGGTTCCGGAGGTGTAGAGAATCGTTGCGTCATCGTCGGGTTCGATGTCGACATCGGGCAACCGGGCGTGCGCGTTGCCGGTGATGTCGTCCCATGCGAAGGTTCCCGGCCGTGCCGCGCCCCGCACCACCACCACGGAGTGAACACCGCATTCACTCAGCATCTCGTCTGACAGACGGTCGAGTCTCTCGCCGTCGACGATTGCTGCCGTGGCACCCGAGTCGTCGAAGGCATACTTCAGTTCGTCGGCGATCCACCACGCATTGAGGCTCACCGTCACCGCCCCGAGACTCTGGATCGCCCAGTGCGCCATCGCCCACTCCGGATAGTTGCGCATGCCCACCGCGACGCGGTCACCCTTTTTCACCCCGCGCGACGCCAACCACGCGGCCGCCGACACCACACGGGCATGGGCCTCCCCGTAGGTGAACGATTCGCCCGCGTAGTGGAAGTACGGCACGTCGCCGCGTGCCGCGGCACTCGCCCACACATCGCGAAGGTTCCTTGGGGCGTTCTTGAAGACCCGCACAGGGTTCCCGTGCACAGGGACGGTTTCGAGTTCGAAGACCGAACCGGGAGCAGTGAGTTCTGCGATGGCTTCAGCGCGAGTGGACATGCCTCAACGCTAGTCGTGACGGGCGTCACAGACCGAGTGGGAGATGGAGGCGACGCCGAGAATCGAACTCGGATAAACGGCTTTGCAGGCCGCTGCGTAAGCCATTCCGCCACGTCGCCAGATGCAGTGGGAACACCGCAACATCTTCACTCTATCGCGCGCCCTTTCGGACTCCCCTGTGGCGACTCAGGCCTTGCGGACTGCGTGGAAAATGGTGCGGGTGCCACCTGCGAGAAGCATCTTCGATTTCACGTTGAAGCGCTCGTTGAGGAGTCGCTCGAACTCGTCGAGATTGAAATCGTCGTGGATGCCGGCGCGCTTGTTGGTGAGCAACTTGCGCACCATCGGGTCGTCGGCGTGCGGCATCTCGATGATGAGCTCGGGAGTCAGGTCACGGAACATGTCGAGTTGCGCCGCAACCGGAACATTGAAAGTGATTGCCATGTGGTGGATCACCGCGAGTGCCATCACGATGTCGGGGTTGCCGCGGTCGAACACGCCGGGGCGTTCCTTTCCGCGCCAGCCGATGCCGCCACCGGAGTCGGTGAGGTCGACATACAGCGGAAGGATCCGGTCGTTCTTCTCGGCCTTCAACTCGTTGTAGAGACGGTCGACCACCAACGGGTCCGCATCCATTGCGACCACATAGTCGGAATGAGCCGATGCGATGCGGCTGAACACGCCGTCGTTGCAGCCGATGTCCCACACCTGCCGGCGCGGCATCGATGCAACCGCGTCACGGACGAACTTCTGCTTCTCGTCGAGACTCGACTCGAGATAGTGACCGCGCTCGGAATAGTTCGACCATGTCGACTTCTTGTCGCCGAGCGACAGTTTGCGGACGATCTTTTCGAGCTTGCGCATGGTGGCGTCGAGAACCTGGGCGTTGACGCCCGCTTTCTCGGTCGCCTTTTTCATGTCGCGGTCTGTGTCGGCGAAGCGTTCCGATGCGGCGGCGTGAAGAACCACGTGAACCAGACGACCCTTGCGCGGGTGCAGAAGGCTGCCGGGCAGCAACTTGCGCATCGTGACCGGCGAGATTCCGTTCACCGACCCGCGCAGGAACGGCTGGTACTGCACGCCGAGGTGGGCCTGCAACATCAGTGGGTAGAGATACATCTCGCAGAACTGCTTGTAGCCGTACCACGGGTCACCTTTGCGGCGCTTCTCGAACGAGCCCGCGTCGATGAACTGTGCGCGCGACCCGATGAACTGCACGTTGTACGGGGTCGCGTCCTTCAGTCCGACGCCGTCTGCGAGGGTCTCTCGCGTCAGTTTCAGCTGCAGCAGTGCTGCGTCCTTCAGCATGGAGAAGGTCCACTCGTACGGGTACGACACGAACGGCAACATCGGGTGCGTCATGGCGGCCGTCCACGGGGCACCGAGCCCGACAGACGCCGGCTCGACCAGATTCGACTCGATCAACTCGCCCGACTGGAGCGCGTTCTGGATCGACTTCTTCTTCCAGACCTTCTCGATGTCCTTGGCGCCTTCGGCGGTGAAGGCGCGAACGACGCGGTCCTCCCCGATGAAGACCTTGCTCAGGGGGTCACGAAAAGAGCCGGGGTCTTGGTGAACACTTGTCATGGGGGTCAGTTGTGAGCGTCTTCGGACTCTTCGTCGTCAGATTCGGTGATGACGGGCTTGCCCGAGATCTTCGCGCGAATCTGTGCCATACGAGTCCTGAAGAAGACCGCGAGACCGGCCGCTCCACTTGCGACGGCAGCAACAATCATGCTGCCACTTGCCGGGTCGAGATAAGAGAACATGCCTTTCAGGCTACCCCACCCGACCCGCCAGAACCGGGAAACCACGAATTTCCGCCGTGCCACGGCGCAGTTCCTCGTTAGCATCGGCGCGTGCCACACGAGCCGGACACCACCGCAATCACCGCAGGTCGCGATGATTCTGCCGGGCTGTCCCCTGCCCTGTGGCCCTCGACCGTGTGGCAGTCAGACAGCCTCGACGACGCCACCCAGCGTGCCACGGGTCAGCGCAGCGATCGCTTCTATGCACGCTTCGCGAACCCCACGGTGGCCCAGTTCGAACAGGCCGTGTCCGAACTGGAAGGAGCCGAGGCGTCACTCGCGTTCGGATCCGGGATGGGGGCCATCGCATCGCTGGTGCTGGCGCTGTGCGGCAACGGATCACACGTCGTCGCGCAGAACAACATCTACGGCGCCACAGCGACCTTCCTTCAGGGTCCATGCGCACGATTCGGCATCGAGACGACGTTCGTCGACCCCACGGTTCCCGGGTCGTTCGCCGACGCCGTGATTCCGGGCAGGACAATGCTGGTCCTGGCCGAGACGCCGTCGAATCCTCGACTCACGATTTCGAATCTCGACGAACTGGGCAAGATCAAGGGACCCTTCACCGTCGTCGACTCGACCCTCGCGACGCCCCTCGGCCAACGTCCGATCGACTTCGGTGTCGACCTGGTGCTGCATTCTGCCACCAAGGGAATCGGCGGTCACAACGATGCGTTGCTCGGCGTTCTCAGCGGAGAGCGCGACCTGATCAACGAGATCTGGTCGTACTCGGTGATGCACGGGGCCGCCGCATCGCCACACGACGCACTGAACGCACTCCGGGGCCTGCGCACTCTGGGGGTGCGCATCGAGAGGCAGAACACGAGCGCACTGACGCTCGCTCACAGTCTTTCGAAACACCCGAAGGTCACCGCAGTGCACCATCCGTTCCTCGAATCCCACCCGCAGCACGGCCTCGCGCGTGCTCAGATGCGCCACGGCGGGTCGGTTCTGTCGTTCGAACTCGACGGCGGAATCGAGGCCTGCCGCACGTTCGTGGCGAATCTCTCTCTCGCCCACATCGCCACATCGTTCGGTGGGCCGGAAACGCTCGTGTGCCATCCGGCCACCAGCACTCACGTCGGACTCGACGAGAACACCCTGCGTGCCGTGGGCGTCACCCCGGGATTGTTGCGCTTCTCACTCGGCCTCGAGGACGCACGCGACATCATCGCCGACGTCGAGCACGCGCTCTCGCAGATCTGATTCCTTCTACACCCGTTTGGGCGGCCGGGGAATGAACGCGCTCGTGCGCGCCGCGTACTCGGCATGACCTTCCTTGCGCTTCGACATCGAACGCTCGAGCATCGGCACGCCCGACACCCGCATAAGGAAAAAGGTCATCACGACCGGGCCGACAAAGCCGATGACGCCCGAGCCGGTTTCCGCTCCGACGATGCCGATGCCCCACCACAACAACGCATCACCGAAATAGTTCGGGTGTCGCGTGAGACTCCACAGCCCGGTGTCGAGAATTCTTCCTGCGTTCGCCGGGTTCTTCTTGAACCGTGCCAGTTGCGCATCACCGATCACCTCGAAAGCGAACCCGACGAGCCAGACCATCACTCCGATGACAGCAACGGGTCCGATGCCTGGTGTGTCGTCACCGTTGCCGAACTGCACGGGCAACGACACGATCCACATCAGGGCCCCCTGCAGACCGAACACCGTGACGAGACTCGACCACACGAATTTCTTTCCTGCCTTCTTCCGCATGGCCACGTAGCGCCAATCCTCGCCGTGCCCGATGTTGCGCTTCGCGAGATACAGCGCGAGACGCGTGCCCCACAGGCCGACCATCACTGCGAGGAGAATCTGGCGTCCGCTGTCGCCGTCGACGGTGGCCGCGAGCACCCACGACGTGATGGCGAACCCTGCGCCCCACACGATGTCGACAATCGACGCATTCTTCACGAGAACACTGACGATCCATGTGGTCACCATGACGATGACGATGGTGAGTGCGGCGGTTGACATTGCGTCAGCCATGGTCTCCTCCTGTTGGTTGGGGAACGATTCGGGAAAGCTGGCGCGCGACGGCAGTGTCCATGGCGAGCCACTGTTGATCGAGCCATTCGACGAATGCCTCTCCAGTGGCGACCGACGACCGGTGATGCTCCACGATCTTCACGTGCACCTTGATGGCGCGCCGCGCAAGGTGGTGCACGATTCCCCGGAAGGTGTCGAGACCGTCGAAACCGCTGTGCCACATCGTGATCACGTTGGCATCCGGCACCGCCGCCAGGAGCGCCGATGCGCCGGCGGGCTTCGGCGGCAACAGATGCCGCAGAGTCGAGAGACGACGTGCGCGCTCGGGCGACCGTGTCGCGATCTTTGCGAGTGCCTTTTCGCGTTTGCGCGGATTCGCCCGGCTGCCCTCCGGAAAAATGACCGCAACCTCGTCGGTCGCGAGACCGCTCGCCATCTGTTCTATGCCCTGCAGCTCGACCGACACGTTCGCCGAACCGCGGTCGACGAAGTAGTTGGGCAATCTGTGGCCGACCACATCGAGGCACGGATCCAGACGGAGTTCCTTCTTCAGCACGTACCGCGGCTTCAGTTTCGCGTGGTCGGCGAACACCCACGCGCTCATCACCGAATCGGCCAGACTCGCGTGGCGGCACAACGCAACGAAGGGACCCGGCCCGAGCTCGGCGAATCCTTCGACTTCCACCTTCACTCCGACGGTCCACCGCAACGCGCGAACCACGTTGCGGGTCCACCACGCCTGCAGGCGGTAGTTCGCAGACAACTGCCGCCCCCTGCCCGCCACGAACAACGCGACCGCACAGGCCAGACCGAGCGTCTCGAGCCACGACCACAGCAGCCCGAATGCAACGAATCTGACCAGCGGGAACCGGAATCTGCGCCTCACGAGGTCGACAAGAACCAGCATCGGCACCCAGAGGACCGCCGTGACCAACAGGGAGAGGGCGAGAACGAGCACCCCGAGACCCATCACGGGTCGACGAACCCACGCCCTGTCCATGTCAGCACCCTATTCCCTGCCACCCGGCCCGCCGAACCAAACAGGCTCTACCTTTCGCTTTGACAAAATGTAAAATGCCTGCGTGACCGACCTTGCCGCACCGAAGACCCGCATTGCCTTCCGCGTGAACGGCGTCGATGTGAGTGTGGCGGTCGACCACCCCCACCTTCTGGCCGCGCTTCGCGACGAACTCGACATCACGTCGCCGAAGGACGGGTGCTCCCCCTCGGGGCAGTGCGGTTGCTGCACCGTGATGATCGACGGCAAGGCACAGGTGTCGTGCACCTACGCGGTGTCGAAAGCCGAGGGCCGCGAGATCGTCACGCTCGAGGGCATCGGCGACGACGAGCGGGAGAAGTATTCGTCTGCGTTTGCGGCGTGCGGCGGTCTCCAGTGCGGATTCTGCATTCCGGGAATCGTGATGCGGGCCAAGTCACAGGTCGACAAGAAGGGCGACAGTCTCACGCGCGACGACATGGCGCGCCATCTCGGTGCACATCTGTGTCGGTGCACCGGATACGTGAAGGTGCTCGACGCGATCGAAACGGTCGCGCAAGGAACACCGGTCGACGTGTCGCTGCCGGGCGGTGTCGGCTCACGCGGCGTCAAGTACGAAGCGGCAGACCTTGCACTCGGCGACCGCGGGTACGTCGACGACATACGCGTGCCCGGGATGCTCCATGGCGCTCTGCACCTCACCGAGCACGTGCGCGCCGACATTCTCGACATCGACACTTCCGCAGCTCTCGCCGCGCCCGGGGTCGAGGCCGTGTTCACCGCACGCGACATACCGGGAGCACGAAAGTGCGGGATCATCCACAAGGACTGGCCTGTGATGATCGGCGTCGGCGAGCGCACGTCGTATGCCGGTGATGTTCTCGCCATTGTCGTGGCCCGCACGCGTCGCGAGGCGCGAGCCGCCGCACAACTGATCCGGGTCGACTATGCGCCGTTGCGACCGATTGTCGACGCAGTGGCCGCGATCGACGACCCCGAAATCGCGGTGTGGGGAACCGACACGAACGTTCTCTCGCGCAGCGAGTACGTGCGGGGTGACGTCGACGCACAACTTGCCGCCAGTGCACACGTGATCACAGAGACGTTCCAGACACAGCGCATCGAACACGCATTCCTCGAGCCCGAGTCGACGCTCGCGGTGCCCGATCCGGCCAACGGCACGATGCACGTGTACTCGGGAGGACAAGGCGTGTGGGACGACCGCGACCAGATCTGCGCCCTGCTCGACGTGCCGACCGACAAGGTCACCGTCGAACTGGTGTCGAATGGCGGCGCGTTCGGCGGCAAGGAAGACATGTCGAACCAGGGCCAGACCGCCCTCGCAGCATGGCTGATGCAGAAGCCGGTGAAATGCACGCTGTCGCGCGAGGAGAGCCTGCTGATCCATGCCAAGCGCCATCCGATTCGCATGGAGTACACGGTCGGCTGTGACGCAGACGGAAAACTCACGGCCGTGCGCGCGCGCATGGTGGGTGACTCGGGTTCGTATGCATCGGTCGGCATGAAAGTGCTCGAGCGCGCAGCCGGCCATGCCACGGGCCCGTACCACACCCCCGCAGTCGATGTCGCGTCTGTTGCGGTGCGCACCAACAACCCCGTGTGCGGCGCCTTCCGCGGATTCGGTGCCAACCAGGCACAGTTCGCCATGGAAGGGTGTCTCGATCGCCTCGCCGAGAAGGTCGGCA
The DNA here is from genome assembly GCA_040401975.1 of Ilumatobacteraceae bacterium. GTDB lineage: Bacteria > Actinomycetota > Acidimicrobiia > Acidimicrobiales > Ilumatobacteraceae > UBA2093. The sequence continues at coordinate 84,715 of JBBANL010000001.1, forward strand.
TCTCGGGTTGGGAGATCCGCAAGCGCAACGTCATCCACCCGGGCGAAGTGTGGGGCCCCGGTCAGATCATGGACGACGGCTGTCTCGGAGCCGAGACCTGTCTCGACACCATCAAGCCCGCATACGACGACGCGGTCGCCGCAGGCAAGGCTGTCGGGCTCGGACTCGGGCTCAAGAACTCGGGACTCGGAAACGGATTCCGCGAGGTGACGAGGGCGGTCGTCCACTTCCGTGCCGACGGAATCGTCGAAGTGCGCCACGGCTGGACCGAAATGGGTCAGGGCGTGCACACGGTCGCACTGCAGGTCGCGGTGGAAGAACTCGGCATCGACGCAGCGAACATCAGGGTCATCGTCGACACGACGCGCCAACTCGGCTTCGGCCAGACGACCGGCAGTCGGGGCACGCTCATGGCCGCCGCAAGCGTGAAGAAGGCGTGCGAAGAGGCAGAGGCAGGCGGTCGCCGGACAGGCGTCGACTACACGGGTGAATATGTCGTCGACTGGACACAGCATCTCGGCGAACCGGGTGTCGAGAACCCCACCATTCACTCCGCGTTCGGATACGCGGCACAACTCGTGGTGATGGACCCGACGACACAGGCAATCGAGAAGGTTGTCGCGGTGCACGACGTCGGCAGAGCGGTCAACCCCACATTGTGCGAAGGACAGATCGAGGGTGCGGTGCACATGGGACTCGGCTACGCACTCACAGAAGACTTCCCCTCCGACGAGAACGGCTTCCCCACCAACATGACCCTGCGCTCGCTCGGCATTCTGCGGCCCAAAGATGTTCCGCCGATCGAGGTCGTGATGGTGGAATGCCCCCAGCCGCGCAGCCCGTACGGCATCAAGGGTGTCGGAGAGATCGGACTCGTGCCCACCGCGCCGGCCGTCGCCGCGGCACTTCACGCTGCCGACGGGCAGTGGCGCACGCAGCTTCCGATGAAACCCAAGTCAGACAACAACGACTGACACCACACCGAGGAGACACGATGTCGAGCCCTGCCGCCATATACCTGCAAGATGCGCACCCGATCGCAGAGGGAATGGAGTACGTCAAGTACGCCGAAGAAAAGGGGTTCGAAGCCGTGTGGCAGGCCGACAGCAGGCTGGTGCGCGATGCCATCGTGCCGATGTCGGCCTTCGCCGCCGTCACCGACACCATCAAGATCGGCTCGGGCGTGGTCGACTGCTGGACACGCAACCCGGCGCGACTCGCGGCGACCTTCTCGACTCTCGACGACCTCGCACCCGGCCGGGTGATTCTCGGCATCGGTGCATGGTGGGACCCGCTTGCCGCAAAGGTCGGAATCTCGCGGGCCAAGCCGTTGCGAGCGATGCGAGAGATCATCACGGCGGTGCGGGGCCTGCTCGCCAACGAGACCGTCACGATGAACGGTGAGTTCGTGCAACTCGACGGCGTCGAGCTCGACTACGTGTACCAGGATCGACGCCCGAAGGATGTCCCCATCTATCTCGGTGCGACGGGTATGCAGATGATGGAACTCGCCGGCGAAATTGCTGATGGTGTCGTGCTGAACTACCTCGTGTCGCCCGACTACAACAAGACCGCCATCGAGGCACTCGCCAAGGGCGCCGACAAGGCGGGTCGCAAGTGGGAAGACATCGACCGGCCGCAACTCGTCGTGTGCAGCGTGCACGAAGACCGCAAAACCGCGCTCGACATGGCGCGACTGATGGTCACCCAGTATCTCGGTCAGCAGCCGCACATCATGAAGGCATCCGGCGTGCCGCAATCACTTCTCGACAAGGTCGGAGAGGTTCTCACGTGGCCCGCCACACACGACCAGGTGGTCGCCGCATCGAAGCTCGTGCCCGACGAGATCGTCCAGATGCTCACTGCATCGGGAACACCCGATGATGCCCGTGCCAAGGTGCGCGAATACATGAAAGACGGTGCCACCTGCCCGATTCTGTATCCGCTCGGCGACGTGAAGGCCATGATCGATGCGTTTTCCGGCTGGAGCGCATAACCGGTCGCATACTCTGTGGTGGTGACCACCCGTGACCCGCTCGCAACCCGTCTCAGGGGATTCGGTGCGTCGATATTCGCAGAGATGACGGCTCTCGCCGTCGCCACGGGTGCGATCAACCTCGGTCAGGGATTCCCCGACTACGACGGCCCGCAACAGGTGCTCGACGAAGCCGCGCGGAACATTCGCGACGGCAACAACCAATATCCGCCCGGTATCGGCACCCCGGACCTTCGCAATGCGGTCTCGGAGCACCAACGCCGCTTCTGGAATCTCTCGTACGACCCCGACACCGAGATCCTGATCACGATGGGGGCGACCGAGGCGCTGGCGGGGGCCCTGCTCGGCATCCTCGACCCCGGCGACGAAGTGGTGGTGTTCGAGCCGTTGTTCGACACCTATGCAGGCTGCGTTGCACTCGCGGGGGCACACCTCTCCCCCGTGACCCTTCGTCCGCAGGCGTCGGGTCGTTACGGCTTCGATCCGGAAGAACTCCGCAACGCCGTCACCCGGCGCACCAAAGTGATCCTGCTGAATTCGCCGCACAACCCCACGGGCATGGTGTTCTCCCACGACGAACTCGAACTCGTCGCCGACATCGCACGCGAACACGACCTGATCGTGGTGTCCGACGAGGTGTACGAACATCTCACGTTCGACGGAGTCTCGCACCAGCCGATCGCGACGCTTCCCGGGATGTTCGAACGAACCGTCACCATCTCGTCCGGCGGCAAATCGTTCAACACCACCGGCTGGAAGATCGGCTGGGCGTGCGCGCCGCAACCGCTCGTGTCGGCGACCCGCATGGCCAAGCAGTTGTTCACGTTCGCCGGCGGCACCCCCTTCCAGCCGGCCATCGCGGCCGGACTCAGACTTCCCGATTCCTATTTCGCCGAACTCGCCGCCGACCTGCAGCGAAAGCGCGACATCGTGCAATCGGCTCTTGTCGACGCGGGTCTGAAGCCCATCACGCCGGAAGGAACCTATTTCGTCACCGCTGACATCAGCGGACGAATGAGAAACCCCGACAGCGTCGATTTCTGCCGTGCGCTGCCCCACGAGTGCGGAGTCGTCGCGATTCCCGGTGGAGTGCTGTACGACCCGAGACACGCCGCAGAGGGGCGACATCTTGTGCGCTTCGCATTCTGCAAGAAGGACGACACCCTGCACGAAGCCGCCAGCCGCCTGAAGGCGTGGGCGTAAGGTACGGCCATGAGAGTCGCAGCGATCCAGCACGACATCGCGTGGGCCGACCGCGAGACCAACTTTGCGGCACTCGAGGCCTCGGTGCGCGAGGCAGTGGAGGGCGGCGCCGGGTTCGTCGTTCTGAGCGAGATGTTCTCGACGGGTTTCGTGGTCGACCGGGACGACATCGGGGAACCGGAGGGCGGGCCCTCTGCCGGTTTCCTGTCGCGTCTCGCATCGGAACTCGGCGTGTGGATCTGCGGCAGCTGCCCCGAGGTCGGCGACGGCGACTCCAGGCCGTTCAACTCACTCGTCGCGGCGTCGCCCGACTCCGCAACGCACCGATACAGAAAGATCCATCCGTTCACGTACGGCGGTGAAGACAGACACTTCCGTGCCGGCAACGATTTCCTCACGCTCGACATCGACGGTGTGCGGGTGAGTTTCTTCGTGTGTTACGACCTGAGATTTGCCGACGAGTTCTGGGCACTTGCGCGACACACCGACATGTACGTCGTACCGGCGAACTGGCCGGTGTCGCGACGCGAACACTGGATGGCGCTGCTGAAGGCACGGGCCATCGAGAACCAGGCCTACGTGGTCGGCTGCAACCGCGTGGGCTCCGGCGGCGGCCTCGAGTACGTCGGGGATTCGCGCATCTTCGACCCGTTGGGCAACGCACTCGCAGAGGGCAACGATTCGCCGACGATCCTGTACGCCGACATCAGCGCGGACACGGTGGCGTCAACCCGCGCCAGGTTCCCGTTCCTGCAGGACCGTCGTTGAGAAGCGGGTCAGTGCATCTCGTAGCGCACGGGCAGCCGCTTCAGACCACCGACGAACGTCGTCTTCATGAGCGACGGCTCTCCCGCAATCTCGATCGACTTGAGCCGTGGGATCAATTCGGTGAGCATCGCCTTGATTTCCATGCGTGCCAGCATCGCACCGAGGCAATAGTGAACCCCGAAACCGAACGAGAGGTGCTTGTTCGGCGAACGTGAGATGTCGAACGTGTCGGCATTCTCGAACACGTCTTCGTCGCGGTTTGCAGACGGATACGACAACAGCACCGACTCGCCCTTCTTGATGGTCACGCCGCTCAACTCGTAGTCCTCCGTCGCAGTGCGCATGAAGTGCTTCACCGGCGTGACCCACCGGATGATCTCGTCGGCAGCGGTGGTGGCCAACGAGGGGTCGCGGCGCAACTTCTCCAACTGGTCGGGATTCTCGATGAGTGCCTGGAGACCACCAGCGATGGCTGACGAGGTGGTGTCGTGGCCGGCGGTTGCCGTGATCACGTAGTACGAGATGGTTTGCATCATCGTGAGGTCTTCGCCGTTGATCTTGCCGTTCGCAACAGCCGAGGCCAGGTCGTCGGTCGGGTTCGTGCGTCGGTCCTCGGTGACCTGCGTGAAATAGGCGAAGAAATCCTGGATGACCGCGATCATCGCCTCGGGGGAACTGTCCCGCTGCAGTTCCTCGTCCTGCCCGCCGAACAGTTCCTGTGTCAATTTCAGCATGCGCGGATAGTCGGATTCGGGGAGTCCGAGAATGTCGAGAATCACGTTGAGAGGAAGCTGCATCGCGATGTCGCGCGAGAAATCGCACTCGCCGCCCATTGATGCCATCTTGTCCACGTAGCGCTTTGCGAGTTCGGCCAGGCGCGCATCGAGCTTCGACAGGTTCTTCGGAAGGAACCACTCGCTCGTCACTCCCCGAAGATCGCGGTGCTCCGGGTCGTCGACGTGGATGAGGGTGCGCAGCATGTGTCCGTTCTCGGCGTTGCGTTGGTCGCTCGCTGCCAGCCCGAGCACCGGACGCGGTTCGTTGATGAAGATGTTGTTGTGCAGTTCGATCTCGAGAACGTCCTTGTGCTTCGTGATCGCATAGAACGGGTTGTACTCTCCGGTGGGGTCGACGTAACGGTGAATCGGTGATTGTTCCCGCAGCACCCTGCACGCGGAGAAGAATCGCGGCTCGTCTGCGTACGCGGCCGGATCGGTGAAGACCTTCACGGCTTCGTCGGGTGTCATTGTCATCGTGGGCCCCCTTGCTTGTTGACGGAACCATCTTTGCCGAGCGGCGCACCCGGGCGCCACACGAGGCTCAGGAGAAGCCCTGGAAACGCTCCCTCGGGATCTCCCGGCGCTGCCCGCTCAGGCTCTTGACCCGCAGGATGCGCACCATGAACCACCGCACGTAACGCATCACGTACCCGCGCAACTCGAGTGTCGCCTTGCGCAACTTCATGTACCTGTACCGCCGCGCCGCCATGAGGGTCTGCTTGCGCACGAGCTCCCGATGGAACTTTGCGACCTGACGGCGCGGTTTCGGCGACCCGTGACCCTTGTTCGGTCCGTTCAGCGTCGGGGTGTGGACACCTTGTTCCCTGAGATAGTCGGCGTAGGCATAGGCAAACTCGCCGAACACCACGCGCTCCGTCTGCGACTCGCGAATTTCGTCTTCCCCGACCTCGATTGACACGCAGGAACCAGCATCGACGAGCCGCGCGAGCAGCGACTCTGCGTACGCGGTGCGGCAGATCACGAGGCTGATCCCCGTCTTGGTGAACACCGTGCTCGGCAACCAAGCGTCGCCCACGACCAAGTCGGCGAGGAAATTCGAATGGTTCACGCAGAGATGGCACCGGGGCGTGTTGAAGTGTCGGTCGAAGGCAACCTGGTAGCCGAAGTCGACCCTGCGGCTCGCAGTGAAGGTGTCCCCCGACCCGGTGGTCACCGTGAGTTTGCCCACCGGTCCGCCGCCGCGATACGAGATGTCGGTGATGTCGGCAGGGTCGTATCCGAGATACTCACCCATCGCGTTGATGCTGTGGTGCGAGTACTGCCAGCCGCACAGCAGACCGACCGTGAGAACGATCTTTTCCCGCAATTGCGGCTCGCACGTGCGCACCCACGAATACAGACCCTCGAGTTGACACGGAATGGCGACCACGGCGAGCCGACCCGCCGTGGTCTTCAACAATTCGAGCGCCGACGTCTGCTTCAGGTTGTGATAGATCGACCCCGGCAGCGAGTCGACATCGTCGACGGTGCGAACGAGTCGCGCCGCGAATTCGATGCCGTCGACATGATCGAGTGCGATCACTGCGTCGACGTCGCCCGACGCGAGTACATCGCGCAGAAGTTCCTTGATGAGACCGCCCGAACTTGCCGCGACATTGCGGTCACGGTTCGTGCTCTGCGAGAGATGCACCGACCGCACCACGCCGAAGGGTCCCACCGCGGCTCCCGGGAACAGATACGAGTGGAGACCTTCGTAGTCGACCGCCACCGCCGGGCACACCGCAGCCGCGGCACTCGACCCGGCGGACTCCGGTTCGTAGATCAGTTTCGACGGGTTCAACGTGACTCGAACCGACCGGTCGGCCATCTCGCAGGCACCGCAACCGATGCACATGCCCGAACTGATCACCCCGGAGAGGTCGCTCGAGATGTTCACGACAGTGCCACCGATGCAATCACGGCGAAATTCCGCGCCGATCGCTGGCGCACTGCCGGAAGAGCCGTCGCAATCCGCGCCGCGTACGTGTCGTGGTTGTCGAGGGCATCAACCACACGGTCGACGATCACGCCGGGCGCATCGAGAGATTCGGAGTCCATCCCGAAATCGACCAGGCCGAAGTCGGCCAACACCTCGCGGTACTTGTGGCTCCATCCCACCACCACTGTGGGGGTCGACGTGCACAGGCCCGAGATCATCGCGTGAAAGCGCGATGTCACGAGCACCCTGCCCATGCCGACGAGCCTGCGCAGTTCGCCCGCGGTCAGGTCGGCATCCACGAGCACCACGCCGGGATCACCGGCCAGCGCGGCACCCACTTCACGACAGACTGGTCCGTCGTTCATGCGCCCCTCACCGTGACCCGTTCGGTACGAGTGCGGGGCAATCACCACGCCGAGCCCCGTGCGTGAGCGCAGTTCGCGGATCAGCGCCGCCATCGCCTCGACGTATCCACCAGAGCGCGACTCGTAGATTCCCTTCACCACCGCGCTCGGCATCACCACGACGAACCCACCCGACAGCCCGTCGACCTTCGATGCAACCTCAACAGGAAGAGTGCCCGCTTCGTCGAGAGAGAACGCCAGGTCTGCGACATCGTGCACGTTCGTGAGACCGAACGAGTCAAGGTGTTCGCGCGTCTTTGCGCCGCGCGCACAGATGGCCGATAGTCGCGGCAGCACGAGCCGTGCAAGCACCCTGTTCACCGGAGACCGGAACGGGCCCAGTGCCTGTGCCGCTTTCACGGTCGGCACACCCAGAAGAACGGGAACGCCCGTCATCAATGCGTTGTAGACGACGATCGGCACGCCGCGTCCGTCGGCGAACGAGATGCCGGCGACGTCGACCACCACGTCGGAGTCGAGAAATGCCCGGCATCCACGGGTGCGCACCCACCCCAGCGGAAGCCTCAGCATCCGCGCCACGCATGCAATCACCGCAACGGGGAACTCGATCAACGCGAGCCTTGCCGGTTGCAGACCGACCACGTCGACCCTTGCGTGTGCGGGAACCTTCGGTTCATCAGCCTGCGGATACGTGGTGAGCAGCGAGAATCTGCACTCCCCCATCTCGGCGGGCAGGCGGGAGATCACGGTCTCCACCATTGCCGCGGCCCCCTTGTTCGCCGACAGTGCGCCCCCCACGATCGAGACGCGGCGCACCCGGTTCACGTCGCCATCACCTACGCGCGGGGAACTTGATTCGACGATTTCGTTGCACGCACCACGAGGTCGGCAAGAAGGCCCACCGTGATGACCTGCAACGCGGCAAAGAACACCAACAGGGTGTTCGCCGCCAACCTGAAGTCGCGGTTCGACCAGTCGTATCCCAACTTTGCGAAGCCGGCGAGAAGCAGGAACAGCCCGATCGGCAGGAACACCTTCAGGGGGTTGTACGACAGAGTCATGCGGATCACCTGCAGGATGTACCGCCGGGTGTCGCGCAACCAGTGGAACTTCGAGCGCCCGGCGCGCGGGAAATAATCGATCGGGAAGAACGCGATGCTGTACCCGTTGCCGAGGAACGACATCGTGAGCGTCGTGACGCACGAGAATCCCTTCGGCAGTTCGTGCACGTACTGCATGGCGACATCGCGTCGGAATGCGCGAAGACCCGAGTTGAGGTCCTTGATGTCGGTCTCGGAGAGGTAACTCGCGAGCTTGCGAATGACCCACTTGGCTGGCGTGCGCAGCAGTTTGTGCGTGCCCTCCTCGGTCTGTCTCCAGCCGACGATGTGGTCGTAGCCCTCCATCGCGTCGACCAACTGGGGAATGCGGTCGTTCGGATAGGTCATGTCGACGTCTGTCCACACCACGACGCGACCCCGCGCGGCAGTTGTTCCCGTGCGCCTCGCCGCGCCGCTGCCCTGGTTGCGCCTGTGCGTGATGAGCGTGATACCCGGGATGTCGGCCAGTTCAGCGGGTGATCCGTCGTTGCTGCCGTCGTCGACGACGATGATCTCGAACGAATACTTCGACGCCCTCAGAGATGCCGTGATCCGGTCGATCTCGGTGCGCAGGTGGCCCTTTTCGTTGTAGATCGGAAGCACGACACTGACATCGAACTGATCCTGTGCGGGTGTGGTCATTTCTGTGTTCTCCGATGGGCCTGACGGGTGTCAACAGCGGTCCGAGCCGACCCTCCGCCACAGTACTCGCGAGACGGCCTTCTCTTCGGCAATCATTGTCCACTCGCCCGTCGGCGGCTCGACACCGGACTGCTGATAGATGCATGTGATCGTGTCGGGAATCGCCTCGCCGGCCGAGGTCGCCCGCACATACCTCAGGCGCACCGGATGGATCTTGTAGCGAATGAAGTAGTACGCGGGGTCGTTTGCGATGCGCGAATCGAACGCCACTTCCGATGCGCCGTCGTTCATCAACAGTGCCGGCGTCACGTTCAGGGCGTCGAGAAATCTGGTGCGATGCGCGATGCTCTTGTTCGACGAGGCAACGAGCCCGGCAGACAGCAGGGCGACCACGAGCACGAGCGCGATTTCACGTCGTCGACGGGCGATCAGCCACAGTGCGGAAGCGATGACGGTGAAGGCAAGTGCGAACCACAGAAAACCGACGGGAACCACGTACCGGATGGCGTCGGTCCCCACGATGTTCGGAAACACCACGTTGCGCACTTTCCATGCCTCGGCGATGCCGTCGTTGCGGTCGACGCCCACGTACACGAGTGCGATTGCCGGAATGCCGACGATGCACCACATCCACACACGCCGCGCAGACGGCCACCACTGATCGAGAGCCGCAACCGACACGAGAACCACTGCGGGCACCGTCAATTCGACGTAGCGCCCGTAGATGAGATGATCGCCGCGATTGAACCCCATCAACTGGAGCGAGCCGGTGAAGATGATTGCGGCAACGGCAAAGAACATGAACCCGAGGGTCACCGACACCGGTTCGACTTCGCCTGTCGAGCCGCGCCTGCCTCGCAACTTCAACAACCGGTGAGCGGCGAAGGCAACACCGACACCGAAGAGTCCTGCAGTCGTCGCAACGAGATACCAGCTCTGACCGACCGTCATTCGCAGCAACGCCGGCCACAAACGCGGTTTGGTGAGCCTGCGCAGGAGCCTGTTCTCCTGGTCGTACGACTCGGTGTACAGAATCGACTTGATGTGGCTGTTCAGCAGATACGACACCGCATAGCCCGCGACGAGTACGCAGCCCGATTGCGCCGTCACGGCAAAAGAAATGATGCGTCGTCGCCACATCCAGACGAACATCAGACCCACGACACCGAGCAGCAAGGTGAAGCGCCCGTGCAACGCCGGCAGCAGCCCGGTGAAGGCGGCGGCCTGCAGCATCGAGACGCGGTCCCTTCTGCTGATTGCGCGATGCACCATCCCCAACAGACCCAGGAACGCGAGACGTGCCGCCACCTCCGGCCACGCCATCACACTGCTGAGAAGAGTCCCCGGGAGCACCAGAACAAGAACCCCGGCACACCACGCCGACGCCCTCGAGAGTCCGAACACCGAGCGGCCGAGTCGAATCGCCACCCCTGCCGTCGACAGGGCAAAGAGCAGATTCATGATCAACGTGAATCTGTACGCACCCTGGATCGAGCCGGTGAGCAGAGCACCGAGGCCGGTGACGAGACCGAATCCGGCCGTGTAGAAACTCGTCGTCGGCATTGTTGCCTCGGTTCGCCCGACGAGAATCTGGCCGTTCGTGAGGAAGCCCCATTCGTCCGGGTGAACGGTCGGCCCCGATTGCCTCAATGACACATAGGCGACGGACACGAACGCCACGGAAGCGAACACGGCGATCAACCGGAGGTGAGTGCGGTGCAGTCGCAAGTGGCCGGGGGCCTCACGCGACGTCGACCCTTCGCTGACCACGCACCAACATTACTTGCGGGCAGAGAACGACGAAGGCTCTACAGATACCCGGGAAGACCCGCCGGGGACGGAACCGACCCGGCGAGCGCAGCACACGTCGGGAAGTGAACGGGCTGCAGGAGTCGCAACCCGTCACCGCTCGAGATGCCGGCCTCTATCAGCCACGCTCCGTGGGTGGCCACCACTTCGTGGAACAGTCGGCGAACTTCGCGGGCGTTGCCGAATCCGTGGCACCGTTCCCACGACGCCACGATCCGTGTCATCGCATCGCGCGACGCGTCGTCGAGGACGTAGTCGAACTCGTTGGCGAGACGTTCGAAGATCTGCGCCAGTTCGTCGTGCGAATAATCGGGGAACTGCAGGGTGTAATCGAAACGGCTCGCGAGGCCCGGGTTCATCGCCATGAACGTCTTCATCTCGTCGGGATATCCCGCAACCACGACGACGATCTGTCCCCGGTTGTTCTCCATGTAGGCCATGATCGTCTCGATTGCCTCGTGGCCGTAGTCGTTGGCGTGGTCGCGCGCGAGCGAGTACGCCTCGTCGATGAAGAGCACGCCGCCCTTTGCCGAGTCGAGCGCCTCGCGAGTCTTGATCGCGGTCTGGCCGATGTAGCCGCCGACCAGTTGCCCGCGATCGACCTCGACGACGTGCCCGCTGCTGAGCAGGCCAAGCTGCTTGTAGATGCGGCCGATGTGGCGCGCCACGGTTGTCTTGCCCGTGCCCGGATTGCCGGTGAACACGAGGTGCGGCGAGGGCGCCACGGCGTTCAGACCGTTGCGGCGCCGCACGCGCGCGACCTTCTGCATGTTGGTGATCTGACGAACGAGGCTCTTCACGGGCTCGAGCCCGACCATGGCATCGAGTTCGCCGAGAATCGACTTGGTGACGGGAACGACTGGCTCGGTGGCGTTCGCAGTTGACGACTCGTCACGCTCCGTGCGACGTTCGGTGCGGCGCCGTGCCGCGTCGCGCTGCGTCTGAAGTTCGGCGTCCGTCTCGAGTTGAACCAGGGCTTCGGACCACTTGTCGACCACGTAGTCGAAGGAGCCGATGACCTGCCCCACCTCGGCCTCGGTGACCTCGTCGGCAAGGAACGAGTGTGTCGCCACGATCTTCACGCGCTGGCCGTCGACTTTCTCGACACGCGCCTGCACGAACGGCATCCATCCGGTGCGGGTGGTGACCCACTCGCGCAGTTTCGGGGAGTCGGTGACCGTGACGACATCTGCATCGATGCGCAGAACCAGGGTTCCGTTGAACCTCTCGTAGAGCGTCGCCGAACCCTCGACATCGTTCTTGCTGAGGAACGACAGGGGCCACGGAATCTGATCTTCGTCGTCATCGAACGAGGGCAAGACATCGACATGCTTGGCGAAGTATTCGGCGATGCGCTCCTCTGCTTCGATGATGTGGATCATTGGTTGCCTCCCGGGGTGACTCCGACGTGATCGGTCCACTCGTTGTCGAGCAGGTCGAGGAACGTCTGTGTCCATGTTGCATAGTGCGGCCATGTGTCATCGACCCACCTGTGGGCCTCGTCGTGCCCCACACCCTCGTGCATCATGTACCAGCCCTTCAAAACGAAGCCGGTGCGGCTGCGCCCTCCGTGGCAGTGCACCACCACCTGTCGGCCCTCGTCGAGAAACGCCTGGATCGCCTCGACGCTCTCCTTGAGCGCGAAGAACAGATTCGGGTTGTAGGTGCCGTCGCGTCCGGGATCGTTGTCGCGCATGTACACCTGGCGACGGTTCGGATGGTTCACGAATCGGTCGCCGGTGAGACACAGCGACACGACGCCGAAGTCCGTCGGAACAGCGGCGGCGCCGTCGAGGTTCGCGGCCCAGACCCCAGCGGGGTGCACGAGCTGTGCATCGATCACGGGCTCGGGGTGCGACACAGGTGCGTCGCCGAGGCCGAGCAGACGTCGTGCCGTGTTCACGATGTCCTGACCTCGATAAGCCACCTTGCCGTTGTGCGGCGTCTGCACCGTGCCGTGCACGTAGGTGGCCCATCTCACCGGAATGCCCTGCGCGCCGTACACAGCGCCCGCCATCGCGCCGGCGATCGCCGCCACCGTGTCGGTGTCGCCGCCGAGGTTGATCGCGGCAACGATCGCGTCGTGGAACGATGTGGCGGAACGCACCGCCCACACGGCCTGACCGACGGCGGTCCACACTGTTCCGTTCGGGTACAGATCGGGGTGGCGAGGGTCGAAATCCTCCGCGAAATAGGGCGCAAAATGTTGCTCGAGCACTGACGACCACGGAGACTCCGCAAAGAACTCGATTGTCGAGCGCAGACTCGCCTCGAAATCACCGGAGATGATGCAGCCGCGGATCACATCGGCAACGAATCCCGCACCCACGGATGCAGACTCGTCGTGGTGCGTGAGCGCAGCCTGGGCCACCGCGAGTTCGACCGCGCGGGCGCGGGTCAGGCGGACCCCGAACACGCCGACGGGTGCGATGCGCATGACCGATCCGTTGCTCGCGGTGCGACCGGCGAGCGCCTCGTGTGCGGCCTCTGCCGCCCCCTCGTGGGTCGCGTTCTGCAGCGCAGTGCGGATGGTGATGCCGATGTCACGTGCGGTCTTGGCCCATGCGCGGAAGTGCTTCCACACGATGTCGGGCGAGAAACCGTTCGCCTCTTCGAGTGCATTGGCGAGCGCAAGCGCCATCTGGGTGTCGTCGGTGAACTCGCCCGGGGCCCATCCGAATCCGCCGCCACCGATCATCTCTCCGATGCCGCCGAGGACCGGGCCGTCGAACGTCTCCGCGTACAGGTCGGGCTGCTGGAACTCAAATGGGGCGCCCACGGCGTCGGCGACTGCCGTACCGAGCATGGCCCCTGCTGCGCGCACCTGTTGCGGGTGCGAAAGTCGGAAAGTGTGTGGTGATTCGTCGTGTTCGGTCATGGGGCTCCTTCTTCCCGCTCTCGCGGGAGTTAGTTATGGGTAGATGTGACTAGAATATAGCACAAGGGTGTTTTTTCCCTTATGAAATAAGGGACAGCCCGACCAAAATGTGTCAAAATGTCTCCATGGCCCCCACGAAGAGAACCAGACAAATGGACTTTTATGTGTATGTCGACACCGTCGTCTTCACGATCAATCCGGACAGAAGCATCGATCCGAAGGATCGGCTCGAGGTGCTGGTGATGCAGCGCCCCGAGCGCAAGCCCAACAAGTGGGCCCTGCCCGGCGGTTTGGTCGGCGATGACGAGCGCCTCGAGGACACTGCCATCAGGAAGGTACGCGAGGAGACCGGAATCGTGGTGAAGGAAAAAGACCTCCACCAGGTCGGAGCATACGGGAGCCCTGGTCGCGACGACCGTTTCCGGGCGATAGCCATCGCGTACATGGCGCTGATGCCCCACCCTGGCGACATCAAGCCGACGAAGGATTCCGACAAGGCCGAGTTCATCCCCTATCGGCGCCTGCGCGACAAGAGAATGCTCGAGTTCGACCACTCCGACATCATCTACGGCGCCCGCAAAGAGGCACGAAAGATGCTCGAGGACACGAAGGTCGCCCTCAGTTTCTGCCGGTCGAAGTTCACGATCAGCGAACTACGCGGCGTCTACGAGGCATTCCTCCAATACGAGGTCGACGCAGCGAACTTCCGGCGAAAGATCGACCTCACCGAGGGGTTCGTGACCCCCACCGACGAGTTCGCCGATTTCGGGTCGAGCCCGGGTCGCCCCGCAAAGCTCTACAAGGCGGCAACGCCGCACGTGTCCGGTCTGGCCAGCCTTTCGACTCCCATTCGGTTCCGACGAAGCAACGAACCCCGCCGCTGATCGGCGGGCGGGTCAGTCAACGCCCGGACGGGGCTTGTTCGGGTCGGGCTCCTTCGGGAGACCCAGAACGCGCTCACCGACGATGTTGCGCTGCACCTGTGCGGTGCCGCCCCAGATGGTCGACGAACGGTGCTGGAAGAACATCGAAGTCCATCTGTCGGCCACGTACGTGCCGTTCTTGTCGTCGTCGATCAGCATCGCCTCGGCACCACGCGCGTTCATCATGTGGTTCGAGAACTTCTGGGCGTATTCCGACCAGAACATCTTGTTGATCGAGGCCGCGGGACCCGGCTCCTTGCGGGCGATGACCTCTGACAGCAGTTTGAGACCCTGGAAGCGCATGATCTCGACGTGACTGAACGCCCATGCGAGTTGCTGGCGAACCACGGGGTCTTTCGACTTGCCGTTCGCCTGGAGGAGTTTGACGGCCTCCCAGAACTGCTTCGTGTACTCCACGTGCTGGGTCGTGGCATGGCCTCCGCGTTCGTTGCCGAGCGTGGTCATGGTGACGCGCCAGCCGTTGTTCATGCCGCCGATGATGTTGGCGACCGGGGCACGCGACTCGGTGAGGAACGTCTCGGTGAAGTGAGATGCCCCGTGCGGCTGCTTGATGGGTCGAAGTTCGACGCCGTTCGATGATCCGTCGTCTTTGAACATGGGAAGCAACACGTACGAGATGCCCGCATGCTTCGGTGCATCGGGATCGGTGCGACACAGACAGAACATCATGTTCGCCTCGGTCGCCCCGGAGGTCCACACCTTCTGCCCGGTGATCGAGATCTCGTCACCGTCGATGACGCCGCGCGTCTTCAGGGCCGCGAGGTCGGATCCTGCGTCGGGTTCGGAGAAGCCCTGACAGTAGCGATCGGTTCCGTCGATGATGCGGGGCAGGAACCTCTTCTTCTGCTCCTCTGACCCCCAGACGATGATCGATGGGCCGACCAGCCACTCGCCCATTCCTCGTGTGATGCGCGGAACATTGGCGCGCGCGAACTCCTCGTTCAACACCGCAACCTCGATGCCGGTGAGCCCGCGACCGCCGTACTCCTTCGGCCACGACACACACATGTACCCCGCCTCGGTGAGCTTTGCGGCCCATTCGCTCGCACCCGCGACCCGGCCGCGCGTCACCATGTCGGTGGACACGCCGATGAGTTCTTTCGGCTTGTTCGCATCGAGCCAGTCGCGCACTTCCTCGCGGAAGGCCTGGGCCGCCGGGCCGAGATCGAGTTCGAGTGGCATAACTTCCCCCTGGTTGTTCTGGGGAAAGTATCCCAGTTAGTCGAGCGCCGACAAGAACCGAAGAATCGCCTCGTTCACCGGCGCCGGATGGGTCATGTTCGCGGCATGCGGACCACCGTCGACGGGAACCAGGGTGGTGGGCCCCGCGATGTTGTCGCGCAGAACCTCTGCTTTCTCCATGGGGATCGCAACGTCGGCGGTGCCGTGCACGATGAGCGCAGGGCACTTGATTTCGCCGAGGCGCGAGGTGATGTCGTCGCGGTGCATCAGGCAATGGAACGCGCGCGTGAACTGTTCGGCCTCCATGGCGCCCCACTTTGCGAACCAGTCGCCCCACTCGCCGGGCCCGAGAATGATCCCGGCGATGATGTCCTGCACCGCAACCGCACCGTGCTCGACCCATGCGGCGTGGAGACCGTTGTACGGCTCGATCGTTGCAGGGTCTTCGGTGCCCGCCTGGGTGTCGAGAAGAATCAGGGCGCGCACGCGCTCGGGAGCGGTGAGTGCGACGCGCAGGCTGAGAAAGCCGCCCTGCGACATTCCGCCGACCACTGCCTTGTCGATACCCAGGTGATCCATCAGTGCGAGCACGTCGTTGGCTGAGTCCCAATACGTGAAATCGCCCGGCGCGCGCGTCTCTCCGAATCCACGCTCGTCCCACGTGACGACGCGGTACGAACCTTTCAATGCCTCGACCTGATGGTCGAACATCGAATGATCCATGAGGAATCCGTGGCTCAGGATGACTGCGGGGCCCTTGCCGCCCGAGTCCTCGAAAGCGATTGTTGTTCCGTTGAGTTGTGCTTTCTGCATGGCGTCACATTAGACGCATTCACAGACCCCCGCGACGGTCAACAGTCGGTGGCAGAGACGCGACGCCAGAGCACCCGATCGATGGTCGGCTCCGAGCCGATGACCGCCCACTCACCCGATGCCGGCGGTCTGTCGGCAAAGCCGTACACGCAGCTCACCTCGGCGGGGACCGTCGAACCCTGCAGAGACACCGGCATCCACGTGAGTTGCACCGGGTGCAGGTGGTAGCGAAGCACGTAATAGCGCTTGTCGGCGGGCGCATGGTCGTCGTAGCCGACGACCGTCGACCGCGAGCGCTCGATGAGTTGATAGGTCGAACCGAGCCCGCGCCAGGGCTCTTCCCGCGTGTCCATCGTGCGAGTCATGGTCCACGCCGACGACACGAGAAACACGACCGCGAGACACTGCAAGGCCGCCATCCGGAAGCGCAGGAACCCGACAACGACCGCCGTGCACAACACGGCAAAGCCGAAAGCGAACCGGATCAATCCGGCCCCACCGATGAGACTCTGCATTCCGTCGAGCGCCGGCACGTTCGGACTGCGGAGTGCGCCGTTCAGACGCACCCACTGGGCAACAATGTCCTGCCGCAATGCAAGCGTCATCACGATCGGAAGCGAGAACACCAGAAGACATGCCGCAATCCACGAGGTCGGGATTCTCTGTCGGTGCGAGAGAAGCACATTGACGCCCGCCACGAGCAACAACGGGATGACTGTCTCCACATACCTCCCGTACACGAACTGGTCGCCGCGCGTCGCCTCCACGAGTTGCAGCGACCCCACGAACAGCATCGAGACGGTGAAAAGTGCGGTGTAGAGCGCGACTCCGTCGCCTGCTCGGGCACCGTGTGCGAGCATGCGTCTCCCCTTGGAAACACACGCCACAAAACCGACGAGAGCGATTCCTGCGGTCGACGCAAGCAGGTACCAGGTCTGACCTGCAGCCTCCCGAACGAGATCCGTGACGTGCGACGGGTCAGTGAGAAGACCCACGAGTCTGCTCTCCTGGGTGGTGCTGTTTCGGTACAGCCACGGTCGCATCACGTAGGCAAAGGTTCGTCCGGAGGCGTACAGCCCCACGACAACCACGACGGACATCGCCAGCGTGCGCGCTTGCAGCCAACCCTGCCGACGCCACAGCACGAGCAGCACAACGGAACAACCCACCAGCAGAACTAACCGACCATGCAACGACGGAGCCACCCCGGACAGCACCGCAAACACAATCAGAGACCTTCGGTCCCGGTTCGTCTCGAAAGAAAGCGCCGCAGAAACCAGAAGCACCACAAGCAACCGCACAAGGGGCTCTGCCCACGAAAAGACCGCACCCGCCAGACTTCCCGGAGCAACTGCGACGAGCACACCACACAGTCCCGCAACGCGCGCGTTCGCCCCCCAACGCAGTGCGAGCCGCGCCGTGGCCACCGCGACGCACACGATCACCGCGATGTTGAACATCAGCGAGAATCTGAATGCTCCGCTCAACGAACCGGTCACCAAGGAACCGGCTGCGGTCACGAACCCGTATACAGGGCCGTAGAAACGGGCGAAGGGCAACAACGGCTCGAACCGACCGAGCAAGACCTGCCCGTTCAGCAGATAGCCCCACTCGTCGGGACGTATGGACGGTGCCGCCACACGCCACGCGGCCACGACGGCCACGACGAGTGCAACCGATCCGATGATTTTGTCGACGACCCCGAACACAGGTCGGGAATGCTTCACGACCACTGCCTGCGCATCACCGGAATGATGTTCTCGACGTAGTCGGCAAGAAGATCCTGGTCCCACGGCGGCCTGATGGCGATGTTCACCATCTGCGCACCTGCCTCGACGAACGGTGCAATCTGTTCCATTGCGTCACCCGGGCGACCGAGCAGCGAGCCCGAGATGATGCGCCCGGCCGCGTCGCCCCACTGGTTCTGCAACTGCGACTTCACGACACCGATGTCGTCGTTGCTGAGCGCATACGACAGGTTGATGCTCCGTTCCACTGCGGACGGTTCGCGCCCCGCCTTCACGCACCAGTCGTCGAGAATGCCGTTCAGTTCCCGGTACAGCGTCGGGTGCGCATACGCGGCGTTCCAGCCGTCGGCAAACGCGCCGGCCATGCGAAGGGTCTGCTTGGGCCCGAGCCCGCCGATCCACAGCGGCATCTTCCCCATCGGCCCGGGAACCATCGACGCATTGTCGAGGTTCACACCCGGCGTCGACTGTGTGACGCGCTCTCCGCGTCTCCATTTCGTTATTGCCTCGAGTTGCCCCTCGAGCACCTTGAAGCGCTGCCCCTGCGAGGGAAAATCGATGCCGAACGCCTTCGCCTCCTGTTCGTGCCAGCCGCTTCCCATGCCGAGCTCGAAGCGGCCACCGGAGAGATGATCGACCGAGATGGCACCCTTCATCAACACGCCGACGTTGCGGTACTGCGAACAGAACACGAGACAACCGATGCGTGCCCGTGAGGTGTCGGCCGCCAACGCCCCCAACATCGAGAACGCCTCGAAATGCGGCTGCGTGCCACCCGCAGGAGGAGCCTCGTACAGGTGATCCCAGAGAGAAATCCAATCGATGCCGGCCCCGTCGAGCCATTTCCAGAGTGCGCGCAGTTCTGCAACAGTCGCGTTCTGTGCACCGATGTGAACCCCGAATTGAACAGCCATGGCAACCCCCTCTGGCGTCAACCGTAGTGAGTCAACGTGCGCGAGTCAGCGTTCGAGCGTCACGTTCCACTGATCACCCACGACGGTGACCGCACTGACGAGAGCACCGGCTCGACACGCATCGACCAGTGCCGCCACTGCCCCGTCTGAGGGGACCGCCACGTTGTCGGTCACCGCAACCGATTTCACCATGGAGTACACCGCACGCAACAAATGTGCACGTTCGAAGAACGCCAGTACAGCGTCGTTGTCTCCCCGGTCGAGCGCGGCGTGAAGATCAGACATCGTAGACATGGCCTCGGCAATCTTCTGACGCACCTGAACGGAGTTGAAGTTCAGCATCGATGCCGAGAGCCACGGCTCGGAGCCCGCCACCCGTGACACGTCGCGGAAACTTCCGGCGGCCAACCTCATCGCCAGTGCGCCGGCGTCTGCGTCGGGCAACACGTTCACCAAGGTGGCTGCAAGCACGTACGGCAGGTGGCTTATCGCAGCGACGCCCTTGTCGTGCGACTCGATGTCGAGAAGCGACACCTTCGCTTTCATGGCGAGAACCAACTGCATCAGTGCCAGCACGTGGCCGGAAGCAGAGCCCTCCGGGCACAGCACCCAGGTGGCGCCGTCGAACATCTCTTCCGACGATGCCGCAAAACCCGACTCCTCGGTGCCGGCCATCGGATGACCAGGCACATACGCAACACCGACCGATCGGAACAGATCTGATGCACTCCTCGCATCGACCCCCTTCACGGAGGCAACGTCGGTCACGATCAGGTCTGTCTTGCCGATGTCGCGAGCAGCATCCGCGATCGATTCGAACACCGACCGCTGCACCCCCAGGGGAACACACACGAAGAGGACATCGCACGCGGCAACAATGTCGGACACGGATCCGACCGTGGCGAGTCCCGACTTCACCACTTCGTCGACGGTCGACTGCGACGGCGTGTAGACCACTACATCAGATGCATCTGCTGCACGCAATGCTTTGCAGATCGAACCACCGATGAGCCCGGCACCGACGACTCCGACCTTTGCCGGCGCCGCAGGCGTCATCGCGGCTCCCACGGAATCGGCGGGAACGAACGCGAGAAACCGAGCGACAACCCGGGCGATTTCGGGCTGAGATCGGTCAACGACAGAACGACCCCGCCACCGCGCCATGCGGGGTAGGTGCCGAGTATTCGCACCGTGCAACCCATCTCGTACAGGTCACCGAGGGCCGCGTTCACGCCGTCGTCACCCAGCCAACCTTCGGCGGTGAGGATGAAACAGTACGCACCGATTTCAGTGCGCAACGGCCGTGACGAGATGGAGAACACCGCCAGCGAACGGGAGGAGAAACAACGCAGAATCTCGGCCAGCACTCCCGTGCGGTTGTCGGGGGGCACGAGCGCGACCCACGTGCGGTATTCGTCGGCGGTGCGCACCGCCGGCAACTCGTGACTCAACAAATAGAACTTGGTGTGTGCCGAGGTGTTGTCCTCCACGTTCTCTCTCAGAACCCGGAGGCCGTAGATGTCGCCGATGATCGGCGAACCGAGCGCCACCCTCGTCGGGTCGGGGTTCTCCGCAAGGTCGCGACAGGCCGAACTCGTCGAGTCGGAGGCGATTTCTGCGAGACCCAGTTCCGAGACGAACTTTCGGCACTGCGCGAGCGCGAACGGGTGGCTCACCACCGTGGTGGGATCTGCGTCGACACCCGACACGAACGCATGGAAGCTCACGGGCACCACGACTTCTTCGCGCACCACGACACGCGAGGTGTTGAAGACGATCTCGTGAATGGTCGACGTCACCTCGCCTTCCACCGAATTCTCGATGGGAACAAGACCGTGACGCACGGTTCCCTCTTCCACGGCTGCGACGACCGACTTCACGTCTGCCATCGGCACGAGTTCGTCGGCGTGAGTTGCCAACATGAGCGCGGCCTGGTGACAGAAACTTCCCTCGGGCCCGAGGTACGCGACCGTGACTCGAGAACTCACGGAGGGCCACCCAGTGAGTGAGTGTCGATCCACGCCTGGTACTCATCGACATTCGACAAGATGGCGGGCACACTTCGCACCGGGTGGTCTTCGATTGCGAGCGAGGCCGGGGTGCAGACGCCGACAATCTTGATGAACACGTCGTGCTTGAACAGCTCGACCACCGCCGCGGCGACGGCATCCTCCACCGGGTGACCGACGAACTCGACCAGGAACACGTGCGGGTTCTGCTCGCCCACGTCGATGCTGCGCAGACTCACGAGGTTCACGCCGTTCAACCGGAAAATGTCCATGATGCGCGCGAGGGTTCCGACGCGGTCCTCGAGGGGGCACACCAACGCGAGAGTCTCGACGCCGACAACCGGTTCGGGTATGCCACGGCCGAGCAGCCCGTACCGCGTGGTGACGTCGACGGCAGACGACGACAGCAGTTGATGGTGCACCAGCGAGAACTGCCCCGCCACGACATCGGGCGCGATTGCGACGTGCAGGGGGTTGCCCTGGGCGGCAACGATGCGGCAGGCCTCGGTGGTGTTGGGTGCCGACACGCCGACGATGCCCAACTCGTCGAGAACGGGGGCAAAACGCTCGAGAATCGACGAATGAGAATGGGCGACCATCGGGGGCTTGGTGGCATCGAGGGTCTGCACCCACAGGCGTTCCGACAACACCAGGGTGCGGGTGATGCAGGTGTTCGAGGTGTTGAAGAGCAGACGCGAGACGGCCTGGGTGAACTCACCGTGCAACGAGTCCTCGAGGGGCACGATGCCGAGACATCCGACGGTGGAATCGACGGTCGACACGACCTGCTCGAGCGATCTCAACGGCAGCACCTCGGCGCTGTCGAAGGCCTCGGCGAACATGAACCCCGCCCGCTCGTCGGAGCTTCCACGGGGGCCGGCAAACAGAAGAACCGGTTCGTTGATGTTGCCTGTCACCTGTGGAAGTTTATCCACAGCCCCTGAACGACGAAGGCCCCCATTTCTGGGAGCCCACGTTCGATTGGAGCGGATGACGAGATTCGAACTCGCGACCCTCACCTTGGCAAGGTGATGCTCTACCAACTGAGCCACATCCGCGTATGTGCCCTTCATCCTAGCGAGGCAAGCCGTTCACACAACGGGGCAACCGGGCCCGTTGCAGCAAAGGGTCACGCCTCGTGATCGACGAGCGCCTCTGCAGAGGTCTTCTGCTCCCCCACCAACAAGGCGAGCGAACCGAGAACCACCACGGCTCCCACCACCTGCCAGACGGTCAAAGATTCACCGAATGCCCACCAGGCACCGATGGTCGAGATGACCGGACTGAACAGACCGAGAAGTGACGCAAGTGTCACGTCGACGTGGCTCTGGGCCCATGTCATGAGACCGTGACCCACGAGACCCGGCCCCACGGCCATCGCCACCACGTACACCCAGTCGCTCGACTTCATCGCGCCGAGATCGTTCGAACCGATTGCACCGAACGGAAGAATCACGACGGACGCCCACGCGAACACGGCGGCGAGATACGACCACGAGTGAACACCGGCGAGTCGTCGCTTCTTCGAGATCACGAAATACATGGTCCACAACACCACGTTGAGCAGCGCCATCAGGTCGCCGCTGATCTTTGCGCCGCTCGTCGACGCGGCGGCAAGAACCACGGTGAGCACCCCCGCCATCGACGTTGCCGAGTACACCAGCTGTCGTGCACGCAGACGCTCGCCGAACATCTTCGGCGCGACGAACAGCACCAGCACCGGCTGAATCGTGGTGATGAGAGTCGCGTTGGCGATCGATGTCATCTTCACCGAGGCGAACCCGCTGATGAACGACAACGAGAACAACAAACCGGGCACGGCTGTCTGCCTCATGAGTTCGCGCGACAGCCTCCCGCCGGTTGCGTACGCCATCGCCACCATCATCGGCAAGCCGACGATCATTCGATAGAACACGATGGCGGGCGTGTCGACCGACATCGCCTTGTTCAGGACGGGTCCCACGCCCCACGCTGTGACCGCGGCGATGGCGGCGAGAACGTGGATGTCGTCGCGGCCGCGCAACCGCTGTGCTGCGCTCGCCGTGTGTGTCACTTCGGCGGGTTTAGATCGATGCGCAGGGTGAGGATTCCGTCTTCGAGCGTGGCGGTTGCGTCGCCGATGATCGCGAAGTCCCTGAAGTCGGATTCGGCCTGGGCGATGAACAACTGACGCTCTTCACCCGCCACCGGCGGCAACGGGCGCTTGCGCACGGCGGCGGCGCGGTCGCGGAAGCGGGCGATCATCTCTTCGGGATCGAATGTGGCCATCAGTGTGTCTCCTTGTTCTGGCTCAAGAGCGGGTCGATGATCGACGGCGCTTCGTTCACCACGTCGACGGCGTCGTCGGCATGGTCGAACGGATCGTGGTACGGGCGTTCCGGCTCTGACACCGGTTCGCGCGCGAGAACCGGCGGCGCGGCGTGGTGTACGACCGGCTCGGCGCCCTCGGGCCGAACCTGGTTCAACAGAGCAAGACGCTTTGCCTCGTCTGCGCGTGCATACGACCTGTCGGCCATCACCTCGAGCGGGGCGAGAACTTCGTGATCCTCCACTGCCGCTCTCCAGAAAGCGAGAGTCACGACGAGCAGAACCAGACCGAGAACGACGAGACCGCCCCCCAGCAGATTCACTGACATCTTCGAGGCGACCAGCACGGCAAACATCGCCTTCAGTCTCTCACGCCGGCCACCCGGTTCGGCGTCTCGCCGCCGTCGATCACTCGGTATCGGCGAGGAATTCAGACAGATGCAGGCTGACCGGCGCCACATCGACGAGGAAGCCGTCGTGGCCCTCGCCGCTCTCGATCGTGACATGACGCGTGCGGGGGTCGGTGTGCGCGAGGCGCCTGTGGAGAAATTCCTGCTGGTACGGCGGATACAGAATGTCGGAATCGATGCTGAGCGACAGGGTGGGCGCCGTGATGCGCTTCAGCGCCTGTTCGATGCCGCCACGCGAGCGTCCGATGTCGTGCAGGTCCATTGCCTTGCCGATGTAGAGATAACTGTTGGCGTCGAAGCGTCGTACCAATTTGTCGCCGTGATGGTCGAGATAGCCCTCGACACTGAACCGCGAAAAGAGATCGATGCCGTGTTCGTTCAGGTTGCTGTCGCTGAGCTCGCGACCGAACTTCTCGGTGAAACGGGAGTCGGTGCGGAACGTGACCTGGGCAACCATGCGCGCAACCGCGAGCCCGTACCACGGCCCTTCGTCAGGTGCGACGTCGTAATACTCGCCGTTGTTGTACCCGGGGTCCATCAACAACGCACGGCGCCCGATCGAACCCCAGGCGATCTGCTGTGCCGACGCCGCGGCAGACGTGGCGATCGCGGCGAGCGTGCGCACCCGCGACGGGAACATGATCGCCCACTCGAGCGCCTGCATGCCGCCCATCGATCCGCCGACCACCGCACGCCATGTGCGGATTCCGATCGCATCGGCAAGCGATGCCTGTGCACGCACCATGTCGCGGATGGTCACCACCGGGAAACGCAGACCGTACGGCTTGCCGTCTTCGGGATGCGGCGACGCAGGCCCGGTCGAACCCTGGCATCCACCCAGCACGTTGGCGCACACCACGAAGTACTTGTTCGTGTCGATCGCATGGTTCGGCCCGACCACGCCTTCCCACCAGCCGGGCGTCGGATGACCTTCGCCCGCCGGACCGGTCACATGGCTGTCGCCGGTCCATGCATGACAGATCAAGATTGCGTTCGACGCATCGTCGTTGAGAGTTCCCCACGTTTCGTAGGCCACCACCACGCTCGAGAGCGATGCGCCCCCCTCCAGCGAGAACGGTCGGTCGGAGGCAAAAGTGTGGAACTGTCGGTGACCGACGGGGTCGCCCTGCTTCCACGCCCCTGATGCGGGATACGGCTGGGGGTTGTGCCTGAACTGGGCAACCATGGTTCTCCTCTCCGCATCGGTGCGCTCGTGTGATGTGTCAGCACTTCGGAGAAACTGCGCGGCCTGTTGCCCTGCTCTCGCAGAACCACATCCTCCATCGTGAGATGAAGAGGCACCGTGCGGCTGTCACCCCGGTTGCCGGACCATCAGGTCTCTCGTAATGCAGCCTTCACTCTATCGGCGCCATCGCGACGGGTACAGGTCTTTATCCACCCACAATGTCGGTGAACTCGCTGAAACCTGTGAGCGAGCCCATGTGTCCCCGCATGGTTCCCTCGCTGGCAAGGGTCGCGTACGCGGTCTCGAGAGCCTTCGAGACCGCCAGCAAGCCCGACACCGGGGACAACACCAGGGAAAAACCGATGTCACGCAACTCGGCCGCCGAGAGCAACGGGGTCTTCCCGTGCTCGACCATGTTCGCCACGAGAGCGACGTCGGGCAGGGCGCGTGCGATGGTCTCGAGCTCGTCGATCGACTGCGGCGCCTCGACGAACACTGCGTCGACCCCGAGGTCGCGCGCCATGCGACCGCGTTCGAGAGCGTCGGCGAGACCGGTGACTGCTCGCGCATCGGTTCGGGCTGTCACAAAAAGTTCGGTGCGCGTCGAAAGCGCAGTGCGCAGTTTCGACAACCACTCTCCTGCCGGCACCACTTCTTTTCCGTCCATGTGGCCGCATTTCTTCGGCCACACCTGATCTTCGAGGAACAATCCGGCCGCTCCTGCTTCTTCCCACGTGCGCACGGTCGTCGCAACTGCACCGTCGTCGCCGTACCCCGTGTCTGCATCGACGATCACCGACGCACCCGGCACCGCGCCGCACACACGGCGCGCGGCGTCGGCGACTTCGGGGAAGTCGAGAATGCCGATGTCGGGCACACCGAGATGCGTACCGGCAAGTGCGAACCCCGACAGGAACATCGTGGAGAAACCTGCACGCCCGGCGAGAAGCGCCGACAGTGGGTCCCACACGCCCGGCACGACCAGGGGTTCGGCTTCGCGCAGTCGGGAACGGATCGCGTCGGCGGTCACTTGACCCCGAGCGTGTCCATCGCGTGCTGTTTCAGGCGCTTGTAATCGACCTTGCCGTTCGGTGCGCGCCCGATGGTCGGCACCACCACGATGCTGCGCGGCGCCTTGTACGCGGCGATGCGCGACCGAACATGTTCCGTCAGTTCGTCGAGTTGCGGGGTCTCTCCCGGTTCTGCCTCCACCACGGCACAGATGGTCTCGCCGAAACGCTTGTCGGGAAGACCGACGGCCACAGCGTCGCGCACGGTGCGGTGCGTCTTCAGCACTTCCTCGACTTCTTCGGGGAACACCTTCTCGCCTCCGGTGTTGATGCAGACCGACCCTCGACCGAGGAGGTGCAGCGTGCCGTCGGTGTTCACCTCGGCCCAGTCGCCGGGCACGGTCCAACGGCGCTCCTCGAACGTGCGGAACGTCTGTGCCGTCTTTGCCTCGTCTTTGTAGTAGCCGAGCGGAATCGCACCACCCACAGCGACGAGACCCCGCTCGCCGCTGCCCGGCTCGACACGCCGCCCGTCTTCGGTGAACACGACGCAGTTCGGCCCCAGCGCGAACTGTGCCGTCTTGGCGGCCGCACCTTTCGCCGACACCGACATTCCCATGCCGACGGCCTCTGACGACCCGAAACTGTCGGTGATGAACATCTGCGGAATGTGGTTCAACAGGCCGTCCTTGTTCTCCTGGCTCCACATGACACCCGACGAACCCATCTGGATCACGGTCGAGAGGTCCCACTTGCCGGGGTTTGCATCGAGTGTCTCGAGCATCGGTCCCGCGAACGCCTGACCGACGATCACGATGCTGTTCACCTTGTGTTTCTCGACTTCGCTCCACAGTTTCGCCGGGTCGAAGTTCCGGTTGGGCATCGTGAGAATGCAACCGCCCATCGCGAGGTTGATGAACGCGGAGAACTGACCGGTGCCGTGCATCAACGGACACGCCACGAGGGCGATCTGCCCGCGGTCGCCGGGCACGATGCGATTGACCACTTCGTCGACCGTCTCGGCGGGGGGAACCTGGAGAATCGCATTGCCGCCACGACCGAGAACGGTGATCAGGTCGTCCTGTCGCCACATGACGCCCTTCGGCATGCCGGTCGTTCCGCCCGTGTAGAGGAACAACAAATCGTCCCCCGACAACGGCTTGGCGGGAACCACATCGGGAACCGATGCCGAGACCACCGCTTCGTAGTCGAGTGCCCACCCGGGCAACGCGTTGCCCGACTCATCGGACACCATGTACCAGCGCTTCACCTGCGGCAACTTGTCGCGCACCTGGTTCAGCAGATCGACAAACGTCGCGTGGAACACCACCGCCTCGGCGTCGGAGTTGTCGAACAGGTAGAGAATCTCCTCCGGTCCGTAGCGATAGTTCGTGTTCACCGGAACCAGACCCGCCAGGAACGACGCGAACGTGGTCTCGAGGTATTCGGGCGAGTTGTACAGGTAGTGCGCCACCTTCGCCTGGTGGGTCGCCCCCGCGGCGAGCATGTCGGCCGCCAGCGCATTTGCGCGACGGTGGAACTCCCCCCACGTGTACGTGGTGTCACCGAAGATCTGTGCGATGCGTGTCGGGTCCTTCTTCGCGATGCCCGCCCACATCAAGCCGTAATTCCACGTTGTCATGGCTTCCCCCTTTGCCCACACGCGTGTACGCACCGTAGCAAGGGAGAACCCGCCCGTACACACGCGCAGGTTGGGTTTCAGCCGCCGCGTCGTTACCTTGAGGGCTGTTCCAGCGGGCGGAGTTGGAGCCACCTAGCCTCTGTCGCGTGCGCAGTGACCTGACGAAACGCGACATCGAGGAATTGCTCGATGCGTACGACATCGACCCCACCGGGGCACTCACGGTGGCACTCTCGAAAATCGTCGGCACGCCCGTCTCCGGGTGGACCACAGCGCTCACCTTCGTTCCCGAGTCGATTGCACCGCAGTCACGTCTGCGAGAGTGCGAGATCGGCGCTCTCGACGCGGTGGTCAAACACCTCGTCGAGAACCGTCGCCTACAGAAGTGAGAGAGCCCCGTTCTCGAGACCCTGGAGAATGTGGCGCGTCGCCATCACCTCGAACATCTTGTCGCCGCGTTCGGTGCGACCGACGATCTGCGATGCCACCACCGCCATGATCACGCCCGAGATCGCCTCACGGCGGTAGTGGTGTCTGACCCAGTCGTGGTCGACCTGGTGGCCGTACGACTCGATGCCCGCGATGTATTGATCGACGAGTTCCCACTCGTGACGACGCCTGTCGTCGGGCAACAGGCCCGCCCCGATGAAATACGCAAGGTCCGCAATTCCGTTCCCGTGACCCGGGGTCTGCCAGTCGACCACGGCACAGGGCACTCCGCCGTCGGCAGTGGCGAACAACAGGTTGTCGAGGCGATAGTCGCCGTGGGTGACCGAGAACGCGTCACCCTTGCCCCGCACGTAGCCATCGATGTTTGCGGCCATGGTCTCGACGAAGTCGACACCCTCGCCGCCGATCTGGTCGGCGATCGCCTCGCGGTAGGTCGCCATGAACCCGGGCATCACCATTGCGATGAGACCCGAGAGTCGTTCGACATCGTTGGCATCACGACGCTGCAGCCAATCGATTGTCGACAGGGTCGCGTCGTTCCACCGTGGCCCCTGCATCTTCACGAGTTGGTCGACTGCGAGTCGCGCATGACCGATGTCGCATGCCCTGATCTGGTCACCCTGTTCGCACGGGGCCATGTCCTCGAGAACGATCGCGATGTCGCCGTCGTCTTCGTGCCAATCGGCGAACCAACACTTCGGGCTGCGCACGTCGAGCGTGCCGACCAGCTGGTTGTAGAACTTCACCTCGCGCTCGTAGTTGCGCAGACTGATTCCCGTCGCGCGGCTCGTGGGATCGGGCGAGGCCATCTTCACCACGACAGACGCCGGCACATGGGTCGCACTGCTCGATAGCGAGTAACGCAGGTTCATGCCCACCTGACCCTCGCCGATTCTCTTCGGATCGCTCGCCGTCACCTCGGCACCGAACACCTCGCGCCAGAACTCGGAGTCGATCGTCTCTTCGCGGTATTCCCTGTCGCCCACGACGACCACGGTAGTTCCCGCCCCGCTAGCGTTCATCACCGATGCGACGGATCTTCACACCACGATGGATCCTGCTTCACCTCGCTGTCGTGTCGTTGACTGCGTTCATGGTCTTTCTCGGCTTCTGGCAACTCGACCGGCTCGAACAGAAGCAAGACCGAAACGCCGCCATCGAGGCGAACATCTCACGAGCAATCGAGAGCCCCACCGACGACACGGGCTCGAAGGAGAGCGAATGGCGCAGGGTGAAACTGAGCGGTCGCTACCTCGTCGACAGCGCGGTCACGGTCATCAACCGTTCGCAGGACGGCGTCGCCGGCGACAACGTCGCGGTGCCGTTCGAGACCGAGTCCGACGGAACGTTCCTCGTGAACCGTGGTTTCGTGCCGCTGGCGACGCAGGTCGACGTCGCACCCGACGACACGTTGAGCCTTGTGGGGTACGTGCGATTGACGCAGACGCGCGGCACCCTCGGTGCGGTCGACTCGGACGATGCGTCGGCCCGTGAATTCCAGAGGTTCGATCTGCCGCGCATCGAGGCGGCTCTCGGCATCGAGATGAACACCCGCTTCTACGTGCAACTCGTCAAGGAATCGCCTTCCCCCAACGAGGTGTTTCCGTCCCCTGTGCCGCTGCCAGAACTCGACGAAGGGTCGCACTTCTCGTATGCGTTGCAGTGGTTCTTTTTCTCGTCCGTTGCATTCGCCGCCTGGATCGTGGTGATCCGACGACGGCTGGGAGAAACGACTACTGCGGGTTCTCCAGGGCAAACATCCGCTTGAACTGCTCCACGACGTCGGGGCTTCTGTGCCCCGAGTCGAGGGTGCGGTACACGGTGTCGACGTTCACCGCGAGACGGCCGAACTCTCCCCACTCGCCGAAACCGTTCAGTGCGATGTCGCGGGCCGCGTCCCATGCGTCCATGCCGCCGTTGTATCGCTCGGTCGCTTCGTTCTGAACGAACGACAGATAATCACGGATGGCGACGACACCGGCCTTGTCGGTCAGCGGGCCGTGCCCCGGAACAATGTGGTCGACATCGCTGGCACAGATGAGATCGCATGCGGCGATCCAGTTGTCGAGCGGACCCACCCACACGACCGGGGTCCCGCCGATGAACAGGATGTCGCCGGTGTAGACGGTCTTTGCGTCGGGCACGAACACGAGCGTGTCTCCCTGGGTGTGCGCGGGCCCCACTTCGATCAGTTCGACCTGACGCCCTCCGACCTCGAACTCGAACCGACCGGTGAATGTGCGCGTCGGCAGCACCGACTCGATGCCATCGAACTCGAACTCGCCGAAGAAGTGCCTGAAGAGATCTCCCACTTCGCCCGGTGCCTTGTTGAGAGCGGCGAGCATCGCTGGCGGCACCTCGCTCATTTCGTGTGCCGTAGCCGCAGACGCGATGATCTCGCTTCCCTTCACGAGCTGGTTGCCGTAGCAATGGTCCCCGTTCGCGTGCGTGTTCACCACGGTCGAGATCGCCGCCGTTCTCGTGTGGGGCGCCATGGCGTCGAGCATGCGCTGCGTGATCTTCAGGTCGAACAGGGTGTCGACCAGCAACGACGCGCCGTCTCCCACGACCAAACCCGCGTTCGACCATCCCCAACCGCCATCGGGTTGCAGGTAGGCGTGGGTGCCCTCTGCAATCTCGTGAAGTCCGAGTGTGTAACTCATCGCAGTTCCTCCCCCAGTGCGCGCGCAATGCGCAGAGCCTCCATTGTGACAGGTGCGGCCGGCGTCTCGTGCGGCACGCGGGGCAACACGGAGGCATCGGCAACCACGAGCCCCGTCACTCCGGTCACTCTTCCGCTGCGGTCGACGCACCGGCTCAACGATGCAGACACGTGCGACACGGGGGCAAGCGCTCCCCTGATCCATTCGATCAGTCGCACATCGCCCATCTCCGCGATGTCGCTCACCGCGGTTCCGGCGTCGTCGCCGACGGGATTGCGGCACACCGCATCGAACGGAGCAGATGTCACGACATCGCAGGCGTGACGAACAATCGCGGACATCGCCGCGGCATCGGCATCATCCCGGAGAAGACCGAGGGAGACGTCGCCCGACACCGACATGCTCCCCGTCGACCGGGGATTCATGAGAAGAGCCGACAGCAAGCCGTTGGCGGCATCACCGGCCGCCGCGCGCTCGTAGGCGACCAACAGGCCCTGGGCGCCGTCGGCGGCGTCGATGCGCTTCACCGCGGCGGCGTCGAAACCGATGCTGCCCGGCGTACGCAACGGAAGCATGAACGTGATGCACGGGTGATCCTGGATGCCGTCCCCGATCCCCCGAACGAAATCGGCGCACCCCGAGCGCAGCATCACGCGTGGCGATTCGATCGACCCTGCGGTGAGCACCACGATGTCGGCCTCGATGCGCTCGTCGTCGCACCACACTGCAACCGCGCGACGATTCACGAACTCGACACGTGACACCGCCCCGGCACGTATCTCGACACGGCCTTCGTCGACGAGGTGCATCAGCGCGCGACCGGGGTTCCAGCGCCCCCCGTTCCACCACAATCTGCTTGGCTCGCCACCCGATGCGATCAATGCGCGCGACACGTCGCCCAGCTCGGCCGGCCCCGGCACCCTGGTGAGCCCGCGCAGATGATGCGGCTCTTCGCCGGTCAACAACATTGCGTTCACCGCACTGCCGCCGCCGAGCGCCCGGGCGCGAAGATAGGCGTTCGTGGTTCTCTCCGGTGAGAGGGCGACCGTATCGGCAACGACCAACGACACATCACCGACGACGTCGAAGAATGCGGGGTGATCATCGTGCGGCGAGACGGCGCCGGGTTCGCACACGATGATGCGCCGGCTCGTGTGCGCCGCGAGATGCGAGGCGACCGTGCAACCCGCCGTTCCGCCGCCGACGATGACGACTGGCGATTCCATGGTCAGTTCCCGTTGACCCCTGGGCGCACGAGTCCGTTCAGGTGTGCCGAGTCGTTGTAGCGCATCAACCGCCACTTCGAGCCCTGCACGTGCTCGAGTTCGGTGAGCGAGGTGTTGTTCGTCGACAACTCGAACTTGCCGGTGCGGTGCATCTGCAGGGTGTGCCGCAGAACCGAGTCGATCACGCCGCCGTGACATGCGACGAGCACTGTGCCGCCTTCGTTGTTGCGCACGGTGCGACGCAGGGTCTCGACCACGCGGTCCTGGAACTCACCGACGGTCTCACCGCCGGGAAACACCTTCGCATCGAGGTCGTCCCACTTCGGTGTTCCGAACCGTTCAACGAACTCCACGTACGACATGCCGTCGCAATCGGGACCCGGGTCGTGCTCGCCCCAGCCCGGGTCGACCTTCACGGGCAGCGAGCCGAGAGCGGGTGCGACGATGTTGGCGGTCTCGAGTGCCCGCGGGAAGTTGCTCGCGTAGATCGCGGTGGCAGACACATCGTGACCCGCAACGAGACGGTCACGCAGTGCGGCTGCCTGGACGCGCCCGAACTCGGTGAGACCGGTGCACGAACGAGGGCCACCGAGGAATCGTTCGACGGTCGCCCTGGACTCGCCGTGGCGCACGAGAACCAAACGGGTCTGCGTCACGCGCGATCAGGCCAGTTTCTCGACGAATGCCTCGAGTTGACGCAGATTGCGGCACTCGAAGACGCCGTCGGTGTGGGTTCCGTACTCGCCGACGATCGAATCGCCCGTGTTCCAGTACGAGCGCGGCTCGGGGTTCAACCAGAACACCTTGCGGGCCTTCTGCTTGATTTCCTTCACGACCCACGCCTGTGACGCGTGGTAGTTGTTGCGCGCATCGCCGAGCAGGATCACGCTCGACTTCGGGTTCACTTCCCTGCCCCAACGCTCCCAGAACACCTCGAACGCGTGGCCGTAGTCGGAGTGGCCGTCGACCCAGATGACGTCGGCTTCGGTGTTGATGCGCTGGATCGCCTCGGACACGTCCTCTGTCTTCTTGAAGAAATCGGTGACCTCGTCGATGCCGTCGATGAACACGAACGCGCGCACCTTCGAGAACTGGTTCGACAACGCATACACGAGCATCAAGGTGAACCTGGCGAAGGCGGCGACCGATCCGGAGATGTCGGCGACGACGATCAGCTCGGGCTTCGCCGGCCGCGGGTACTTGAACTTCGGCTCGGCGGGAACGCCGCCGTAGGCGAGGCTGTGACGCACCGTGTTGCGGAAGTCGAGGGGTCCCTTGCGTCCGTGGCGGCGCTTGCGGGCGAGTTTCGCGGCGAGTTTGCGCGTGAGGGGTTGCAGTGCCTTCTTCAGGTTCTGCATCTCGTCGCGACTGGCGTGCATGAACTCGACGTCCTCGGGGAGCGGCTTGCGCAGAGTCTTTGCCATTGCTTCGGCGCCGCGGTCGGCCACGAGACGCCGACGGATCTCTGCCTCGACCTCCTGCTTGAACTGCTCGATGCGGTGGTTGTACTCGTCGCGCTCGAGTCGCTGCTCGAGATTGGTGAGTTCGCCGCCGACCTGTTGCTTGCTCGCATCCATCAACTTGTCGAGCATTCCGTCGAGGTCGAGGTTGCGCAGCGTGCGGTACAGGTAATACGTGCCGCCCACCGGTCGACCCGGTTCCATGCCGGCGAATCGCTGCACCGCCTGTCGCGCGAGTGCGCGCATCATCGCCTGGTCGCCGTTCATCAGTGCGTTCATCAGGATCTGCATCAACTCCTCGGGAGTCAACTGATCCATGCCGCCCGCGCCGCCGTTTCCCTCGCCCTTCATCTGGGCGTCCTGCATCTGGCGCAGGAAATCGTCGATGCTGCCCTCTCCGTCGCCGTCGCCGATCTTGTATTCGGGGCCGCGCAGGCTGAAGTACACCTCGAACACCGTCTCGAACGAACGCCAGTGGGCGTGGTTCTTCACGAGCGTCGCACCGAGTGCGTACTTGAACGCCTCCCTGTCCTCGAGGGGAATGTGCGACACCGCGGTCATCGCGTCGAGATTCTCGGTGAGGCTCACGGGCAGTCCCGCATTCCTCAACTCGACGATGAAACCTGAGAGCAGTTCGAGCATGTGGGTCTTCCGTCGACTCAGTCGACTGCGAGTTCCTTTGCAGCCTTTGCGATGTCGGTCTGGTACTTCAGCAGGATGTGCAGTGTCTCTTTTGCCTGCTCGGCGTCGATGTGGTCGATGCCGAGCAGAACGAGCGTGCGGGCCCAGTCGAGAGTCTCGCTGACGGACGGCGCCTTCTTGAGGTCGAGCTGCCTGATGCTGCGCACGATCCGGGCAACCTGGTCGGCGAGCATGTCGGTGATTCCCTCGACCTTCGTGAGCACGATCTCCTTCTCGCGCTCCATCTGCGGGTAATCGACGTGCAGGAAGAGACAGCGACGCTTCAGCGCCTCGGACAACTCTCTCGTGTTGTTCGACGTGAGGAACACCATCGGAACCTGTTTGGCGGTGATTGTGCCGAGTTCGGGAATCGACACCTGGTACTCGGAGAGGATCTCGAGAAGCAGAGCCTCGGTCTCGACCTCGACCCTGTCGACTTCGTCGATCAACAGAACCACGGGGTCTTCGGCGGTGATCGCCTCGAGGAGGGGGCGCGTCAACAGGAACTCGGACCCGAAGATGTCCTCGTGGATCTCGCTCCAGGAGTCGGAATTCTTGTCGGCCTGGATGCGCAGCAACTGCTTCTTGTAGTTCCACTCGTAGAGCGCCTTCGACTCGTCGAGGCCCTCGTAACACTGCAGGCGGATGAGACGCGAGTTGGTCATCTCGGCGATGCTCTTTGCGAGCTGCGTCTTGCCGGTTCCGGCGGGACCCTCGACGAGGATCGGCTTGCCCAGCCGGTCGGCGAGAAAAGCGACACCAGCGATACCGTCGTCGGCGAGATAGTTGACGGACTTCAGACCGTCACGAACTTGTTGGACAGAATCAAAACGTGGTGCCATAAGACCCTCCAACCTACTTGCGGAGGGTCAATCACGGGGCATCGGATGTCACTCCGCGACCGCACCGCCCCCAGCACCTAACCTGACGAACATGTTCAAGGACACCCTCGTCGTGGCTTTGGGCACGGCAATGTCCAGGTTCACCGGCCTGCTGCGCGTGGTGGTCTTCGGCGTCATCATCGGCCAGACCGCACTCGCAGACGCATTCGACGGGGCGAACAACTCACCGAACTCGATCTACGAACTTCTCGTGGGCGGTCTGCTCGCGGCGAGTCTCGTTCCCCTGTTCACCCGTTTCGCGGAAGACAAGGACGAGGTGGCGACACAGACCGTGGTGTCGACGTCGCTCATCGTTCTTGCAGGCGCCACCGTCGTTGCGATTCTCGCCGCCCCGTTCATCTTCCGCATTTTCTCGCTGCACCCGAGCCCGTTGGTCGACGCCGACCAGTTCCGCCGTGCGGGAACCGCGATGACCCGCATCTTCCTGATCCAGATCTTCTTCTACGGACTCACGGCGATCGGATCGGCGTTGTTGAACTCCCGTCGCAAATTCTTCGCCGCGGCGTGGGCGCCGGTGTTGTCGAACGTCGTCACCATCACCCTCCTTCTCGTCATTCCCTTCACGCGCGACGGCACACCGGGCCTCACCGACGTTCTGAACGACAAGACGTTCTTCTTCCTGTTCACGATGTCGGCGACCGGCGGCATCATGGCAATGGGCCTCGTGCTGATCCCGGCACTGCGACGCGCCGAGATTCCCTTCAGGTTCACCCCGAGTTTTTCGCACCCCGCCGTGCGAACGATGGTGAAACTCTCGTCGTGGACGTTCGGCTACGTCGTCACGAACCAGGTGTCGTTGATCGTCATCAAGAACCTCGCCGAACCCGGAAGCGGCAACCAGGATGCCTACTCGAAGGCGTTCACGTTCTTCATGCTTCCCCACGGACTGCTCGCCATCTCGATCGCCACCACGTTCGTTCCCGAGTTGGTGAGACGGGTCCGGGCCGGCGACCGCGACGGGTTCGCCACCTGGACCACCTCGGGCATCAGGTGGATCAGCATTCTCACGATTCCCGCGTCCGTGGCGATGGTGCTGCTCGCCCACCCCATCATCAGTGCACTTCTCGAGCACGGACATTTCGACTCGGGTGCCGCGCACAACACGGCGCGCGCACTCGCCGGGTTCTCGGTGGGTCTTGCCGGGTTCTCCCTCTACATCTTCTGTCTGCGCGGCTTCTACGCCCACGAGGACACCAGAACGCCCTTCTATCTCAACGTGTTCCAGAACGCCATCAACATCGTGCTCGCGGTTGTACTCGTCGAGAGACACGGAGTGCTGGGGCTCGGCCTGTCGTTCGGCATCGCCTACATGATCGCCTCGGCCGTGGTGCTGTACATGCTGCATGCCAAGTACAGGGCGATCAACTGGACCAGCATCGGCACGATGACATGGCGCACCCTGTTCGCCACCGCGTTGATGGGTGCAGGCGTCTGGACCTTCGAGTTCCTTCTGCACCCGAAGTCGGGCCCGTCGCAACTTGCCGAACTGTTCCTGTGCGTTTCGGGTGGGTTCGTGATCTACGTGGTCGCCCTCGTGATGCTGAGAGTGCCCGAGATGCAGAACCTCTCGTCGCTTCTGCCGCGACGCAACACCGACGTCGACACCACGCTCTGACGAGCCGCGGCGGTCAGGCCGAGAGCACCACGAGATCGTCGCGGTGCACCACTTCGACCACGGAGGTGTCGACGAGATCGGCGGTGCGCTTTCCGGCACTTCGTCGCGTGGCATCGGCCGACATCGCCGACATGCCGCGTGCGACGAGAACCTTCTGCTCGTCGACCACATCGACCACCGCCCCGACATCGAATGCGCCATCGACCGACACGACGCCTGCGGGCAGCAACGACGTGCCCCGCTCACGCAGTGCCCGAACGGCTCCGTCGTCGATGACAACGGTGCCCTCGACTTCGGCCGCAAAGGCGATCCACAGTTTTCTCGCGGAGAGATGGCGGTCGTGCGGCAGGAACCTCGTGCCGAGTCCGTCGTTGCGAACGGCGCGCAGCACCGCGTTGTCGGCCGATGCAGCCGCGATCACCGCAGTGACGCCCGACCACGACGCAATGCGAGCGGCGGCAAGTTTCGACGACATGCCGCCGCTGCCACGGTCGGTTCCCGCGCCGGTGGTGGAGACACTGAGCAACGGGTCGTCTGCGGCGACCTCGGTGACGATTCGAGCGTCGACGTTCGACCTCGGGTCGGCGGTGTAGAGACCGTCGGTGTCGGTCAGCAGCACGAGCAGGTCGGCACCCACCAGGTGCGACAGCAATGCCGCGAGATGATCGTTGTCGCCGTAGCGAATCTCGTTGTTCGCGATTGCGTCGTTCTCGTTCACGATGGGCACGCACCCCAGCTCGAACAGACGCAGGATCGTGTCGCGCGCATGCAGATACTGCTGTCGGTCGACGAAGTCGTGGGGCACCATCAGAACCTGGGCGGCCACCAACGAGTGCCGCGCGAGCGCGGCGTTGTACGCGGCCATCAACTGGGGTTGACCGACTGCCGACACGGCCTGCAACGAGAGCACGTCGGCGGGGCGCGCCGACAACCCGAGTCCGGCAACACCGGACGCGACCGCCCCCGATGTGACGAGAACGACCTCGTGCCCCTCGGCGCGCGCCGCGGCAAGTTGATCGGCGACCGACTCGATGACATCGACCCGGATCCGGCCGGCACCATCGGTCAGAGACGATGTTCCTATCTTGACGACGACTCGCATACCCACAGATTCACACTTCCGGCACGAATTCGAAACTGAATTGTGCGATCCACACGATGTCGCCCTCCGCAACGCCGGCCTTCGACAGCAGTTTCGGCACGCCGAGCTTGGCGAGACGCTCGTCGATGTAGTTGAGTGCCTCGGGTGTGGTGACATCGTTCAGAGCCACCACGCGCTCGGCCGCGCGGCCGTGCACCCGGAATTCGTTGTCGGCCAACCTCTCGACCCAGGAATGCTCGGGCTCGGGCCTCATGATGATCGTTGCCTCCGTGATCGGTTCCTCCCGGCGAGCCTGGCTGACGGTCTGGGCGAGCGCATTGACGACCTTGCGGACGTTCTCGGTGGTGATCGACGACATTTTCATGTGCGGCCACGCGGCGACGGTGTCGCTGTCGGCACTGTCGATCTTCGTGCCGACGATGAGCGACGGGCGCTCGAGAAGCTCGGGTCGGTAGTTGCCGACCTCGTGCTGCAGGATGCGCAACTGCTCGTCGGGAGCCGCGCCGTCGACGGGCGCGAGGTCGACGAGGTAACACAGAACACGCGCACGTTCGATGTGACGCAGGAACTGATGACCGAGTCCCTTGCCTTCGCTCGCCCCCTCGATGAGCCCTGGGATGTCGGCCATCACGAACTCGGTCGAATCGTCGAGACGCACGACGCCGAGATGTGGTTCGAGTGTCGTGAAGGGATAGTTCGCGATCTTCGGCTTCGCGGCGGACACCGTGCTGATGAACGTGCTCTTGCCTGCGTTCGGGAAACCGACGAGCGCGACGTCGGCCATCAGTTTCAGCTCGAGCAGCAACCAGCGTTCGAGACCCTCTTCGCCCTGCTCCGCGAACGACGGCGCACGACGCTTGTTGTTCATGAACTTGTGGTTGCCGCGACCGCCGCGACCGCCTGCAGCCGCGAGCCACTTGTCGCCGTGGTTCACCAGGTCGGCGAGTATCTCGCCGGT
The DNA here is from genome assembly GCA_040401975.1 of Ilumatobacteraceae bacterium. Taxonomy (GTDB): domain Bacteria; phylum Actinomycetota; class Acidimicrobiia; order Acidimicrobiales; family Ilumatobacteraceae; genus UBA2093. The sequence goes on from JBBANL010000001.1 coordinate 123,416, forward strand.
GTACATGTCGCGCGCGATCGTGCCCTCGGGAACCGCGACGAACAGATCGTCTCCGCGTCGACCGTGAAGGTCCTTTCCCTTGCCGTGCACTCCGTTCGACGCCTTGCGGTGCGGGTGATCGCGGAAGGCGAGCAACGAGGCGACATTGCGGTCTGCCACCAGCCACACGTCGCCGCCCTTTCCGCCGTCGCCGCCGTTCGGACCACCCATGGCAACGGGACCCTCGCGGCGGAAGCTGACACACCCGGCTCCGCCGTCGCCGCCGCGGACGTTCAACTGGGCTTCATCGACGAACGCACTCATAGGGACTCACCAAGGCTACGGGCATCGGCTCCCCTCCTGGCGACACACCACTCACCTATCGTGGAACCGATGGACGAACCGACCCCGACCGAGAGAAACACCACGTGGGTGTCAACCATGAGCGGCAACACCACGTCGACCATCACGCTGGCACATGCCGATTCGTGGGCGGGCATCGGCACCACCGACATCGCCGACCGGGCGTCGAGAGAAGCATCCGAAGATGCCCACCTCGCACCCCTGGCCACCCGTGCGGTGGGGCCCGGCAACAGAGAACGCGCCGAAGACGAAGACCCGTACCGCACCTGTTTCGAACGAGACCGCGACCGCATTCTCCATGCATCGTCGTTCCGACGCCTTGCGGGCAAGACGCAGGTGTTCGTGTTCCCCGACGATCACCAGCGCACTCGACTCACGCACGCACTCGAGGTCGCACAGGTTGCCGTGTCGGTGGCGCGGGTTCTGCGCCTGAACGTCGCGCTCACCGAGGCGATCGCGCTCGGCCACGACTGCGGACACGGGCCCGGCGGACACGCAAGCGAAGACGCACTTTCTCCCTACATCGACGGCGGCTACGACCACGCAGTGTGGGGCGCCGACGTGGTGCTGCAACCCCTCAACCTCTGTCGCGAAACCATCGACGGAATCCGCAACCACAGTTGGTCGCGTCCCGCCCCGTCGACACCGGAGGCCGAGGTCGTCAGTTGGGCAGACCGCATCGCCTACGTCTGCCACGATTTCGAAGACGCCGTGTACGCAGGCGTGGTCACACCGAACGACCTGCCCGATCTCGTGCGGGCCAGGTGCGGCACCACCCGACGCGAACAACTGAGTGCGTTCATCACCGCGATGATCGACGCCACCGCGGTCACCGGACGCATCGGCATGGTTCCCGACGTCGCCGAGGCGCTCGCACAGTTCCGGCGGTTCAACTACGACGCCATCTACCACCGCCCCGAGTCACAGGCGCAGGCCCGAAGCGTCATCGGAATGCTGAGACCGTTGGTCGAGTTCTACATCGCGCGGCCGCAACTGTTGCCCGCATGGCACGACACGCCGTTCGACGCGAACACGGTCACCGCCTCGCGCGAGGCCGTCAACTACGTCGGGGGCATGACCGACAGGTACGCGTGCAAGCAGGCCGTCGAACTCCTCGACTTCCCGGTGCACAAGTTGCCGCAGGGAATCGACACTCTCCTCGCCGGCTGAACAAAAAAGGCGCGCCCTCAGGCGCGCCTTCTCGGATTGTGTCGAACGGTCAGTCGACCGGCAGCACGTCGACAACCTTGCGGCCGCGACGCTCGCCGAACTTGACGCTGCCGTCGGCGAGTGCGAACAGGGTGTCGTCCTTGCCGATGCCGACGTTCTTGCCGGGGTGGGTCTTGGTTCCGCGCTGGCGGATGATGATGGTTCCGGCGGTGATGAGTGTTCCGTCGAACACCTTCACGCCGAGACGCTGTGCGTTGGAGTCGCGGCCGTTACGGGTTGAGCCGCCGCCCTTTGTCTTTGACATCTGTGATCAGCCTTTCGCAATCGATGTGATCTCGACAACCGAGTACTTCTGACGGTGACCGAAGCGACGACGCTGGTTGGTGCGGCGCTTGTAGGTGAATCCGTCGATCTTCGGGCCCTTTGCGGTGCCGATGACGCGACCCTTGACGGATGCGCCCTTCAACTGGTCGGGGGTGGAGAGAATCGTGGAGCCGTCGACCAGAAGCACCGGGGTGAGGGACACCTCGGCACCGTCTTCGACATGAAGAAGCTCGAGCTGGACCTGCTGGCCCTGCGACACCTTCTCCTGCTTTCCACCTGATGCGATCACTGCGTACATAGCGGTTTCCTACCCTATCTGCCTTTTGGGGCGCCTGACACCGTGGGAACGGCCGGATTTGCCCCTGATTCCCCGCGACCGTCAGTCGAGGAGACTGAAGTCGACCTTCATTCCCCGACCCGAGCACTCTGGGCACTCGCCGGCGAATGCCGTGATGAGACCCTCGCCGATGCGCTTGCGGGTCATCTCGACCAGACCGAGTTCCGAGATGTCGAAGACCTGGGTTCGGGTCTTGTCGCGCGACAACGCCTGGCGGAACGACTCGACCACCTTCTTGCGGTTGTCCTTGATCTCCATGTCGATGAAGTCGATCACGATGATGCCGCCGATGTCGCGCAGCCTCAACTGGTGCGCCACCTCCTGGGCTGCCTCGAGGTTGTTCTGGAACACCGTCTGCTCGAGGTTCGATGTGCCCACGTTCTTGCCCGTGTTCACGTCGATGACCGTGAGCGCCTCGGTGTGTTCGATGATGAGTGAACCGCCGGAGGGCAACCACACCTTGCGGTCGAGCGCCTTGTGCAGCTGCTCGTGCACGTGCTGAGTCTCGAACAACGACAGCGGCTCGGTCTCGCGGTCGAAGTACTCCACGCGGTCGGCCAACTCGGGGTTGAACGCCTCGATGTAACTGCGCACGTCTTCGTACAGACGGCGGTCGTCGATGACGACGCCGCGGTAGTCGGCGTTGAACTCCTCGCGGATGACGCGCACCGCGAGTTCGGGTTCGCGATACAGCAACTGCGGCCCTGTCGCCGCCTTGGCTGCTTCCTCGATCACTGCCCACTCGTCGAGCAGACGCGTCATGTCGGCGGTGAGTTCGTGCTCGGTCGCGTGCTCGGCGGCGGTGCGAACGATGACGCCGTGGTGTGCGGGCTTCACGCGGTCGAGAACACTGCGCAGTCGACGACGCTCCGAATCGGAGAGTCGCTTCGAGATTCCGTAGGTCTTCGAGTTCGGGATGAGCACCACGAAGCGGCCGGGGATCGACACTTCCTGCGTGAGACGGGCACCCTTTGCACCGATCGGGTTCTTCGTGACCTGACAGAGAATCATCTGTCGCGAACGGAGAATGTGCTCGATGCGGGCGGTGTCGCGGTTCTCCACGTCTTCACCCTCGAACTGCACGTCGCTGCGGTAGAGCACGGCGTTCTTCGGCGTGGCAATGTCGACGAACGCCGCTTCCATGCCGGGGAGAACGTTCTGCACGCGGCCCATGTAGATGTTGCCGTGGATCTGCCCGACGTCATCGGCGGGGCGGCTCACGTAATGCTCGATCAGCGAACGACCCTCCATCACCGCCACCTGGGTGACGCCGTCGCGCACCTGCACGCACATGAGGTATCGACCCACGGGACGACCGTTGCGTTCGCGACCTTTGCGACGCTCGATGATCTCGGCGTCGATGTCGGCGGCACTGCGACCCTGACTCTGACCGCCCGACCGCGATCGACCGCGACCTCCGCGACGGCGCTTCTTCTTCGACGAGTCGCCGGACTTCTCCTGCTGCTGGGCCGCGGGAGCCGCCGGCGCCGGGCGTGTGTCGCCGATCTGGGGCCTGCGGGCAGGGGGCGGGGGCATCGTGGGCCGCGGCATCGGTGACGAGCCGGGATCGTTGTCGACGTTCTGGGCGGCGGTCACCGGTTTTGGCTGGCTCGACTGATCGGCACCGGAGGTTGTTCCCGTGCCCGGCTTCTTGCGGTTTTTTCCGCCCCGCGAACCGCGACGGCGCTTCTTTGCGCCTCCCTGCGGGCGGGTGCCGGGGCCGGCATCACCGTGCGACGACTGCGACTGTTCGGCTGCCGGGGTGTCGGCAGAACCGTTGTTTTCCATGAAATTTTCCTCTCTCACGTCGCGCACGAGGCGCGCCATGGGGCCGGGAGGCTGCCTGTGACAGCGCCTCTGGCCCTATCGGCCTGAAGGGTTCAGGATACCCGTCTCGACTAGCGGAAACGGCGCATGTGAACGCTCTGCACCAGCCCGATCATCACGGCAAAGGCAATGGTGTGCGACCCCCCGTACGACACGAAAGGCAGCGGCACGCCCGACACGGGTGTGATTCCGATGGTCATGCCGATGTTCTGGAAGGCCTGCCAGAGGATCATGGTGAACACGCCTGCGCACAGGAAATACCCGAGTCGGTCCTGGGACATGCGGGCGATTCGGTAGATGCGCCACAGCACCACCCCGAAGAGCCCGAGAACGACGGCGGCACCCACCATCCCGAACTGCTCCCCGACCGCCGAGAACACGAAGTCGGTCGACTGCACCGGGATGAAGGCGCCGTTCGTGAGCGGGCCGTTCAGGTACCCCTTTCCGAAGAATCCCCCGGTCGACACGGCACGCTTCGCGAACCTCACCTGCGTGACGAGACTCTGGAGAGTCGCCGAGTCCGAGTTCTGATTGAGAAACCCGGTGATGCGACGCAACTGGTAGTCCTTCACGAGACCCGACACCACGCCCGCCACGACCGAGACAATCGCAAGCGACGTGATGAGGATGATGTAGCGGATGTCGGCGCCGGCGACGAGGAGCACGCCCATCGCGCACGCGACGAACACCGATGCCGACCCGAGGTCGGGCTGAATCGCCACGAGGACCACCGGCAACGCGATGATGAACAACGACTGGATGAATCTCTCGTAGCGCACGGTCTTCGAGTCGTCGTCGGCGAGGAACCCCGCGAGCAGCAGCAACGTGGTCACTTTCCCGATCTCCGACGGCTGCACCGCAAAGGGACCGAGGTCGAACGACAGTCGCGCGCCGCCGCGCACCGATCCCGCCACGAACACCAGAACGAGAAGAACGATCGTGGCCGCATACAGCAGTTCGGCGTTGCCACGAAGCTGCACGTAGTCGAGCCACATCACCACGATCATCACGAGGATCGCAAGAATCACGAAGATGATCTGTCGCTGCACGAACAGGTACGGATCGGCACCGCGATTCAACAGACGCGGCCTTGTCGCCGAGTAGATCATGAACGCCCCGATGACCGTGAGGGCACCGACGGCCGACATGAGAATCCAGTCGATGGTTCGGGTCGGGTCGGCGAAGCTGCGCCTGATGTTTCCCAACCCCGAGTCGGGACGACGCGTGAAGATCGTGCGCGCCATCAGTCACGCACCGACGATCCGGTGCCGACGAGGCACAGCGGGTTGGGCAACGACTGCGGCTGGGCCACCTCGAAACTGTTCGGGTCGAGCGGGTCGGAAGGAACCGCGGGCGCAACCTGGATGCGGCCGATCAGTGCCGTGAACAGACACTTCACCACCGGTGCCGCCGAACGGGAACCGAAGCCGCTCTTCTCGATGTACGTCGACGCCGTGAACGGATACTTCTTGTTCTTGCTGAACGCCGCAAATGCCGACGAGTCGTTCCACGGGAGATTGCCCGCACCCTGTGCGGTGCCCGTCTTGCCGGCGAGCGGAAGCGCCCTCTTCGGGAACGACCGGAAGAGTTTCTCCCCCGTTGTCGCGTGGTAGAAATCCGACCTCACTCCCGGCCCGGTGATCACGCGCGTCAGTCCGCGCACGATCGGATCGAGAATCTCCGGTGGGATCGCGAGGTCGCGCACCACCTGCGGTGCGCCGAAATCCTGGATCACGAGACCTTCATCGAGATTCACGCGGTTCGATGCGCCATTCGGGGTTCCCGGTGCCCAGATCGCCTTGACGACACGGGGCCTCAGAACCTTGCCCCCGTTCGCGAACGTGGCATAGGCGACCGCGAGCTGCAACGGCGACGCCGACAACAGACCCTGGCCGATTGCGAACTGCACGTTGTCGCCGACGTAGTACCCCTTGCCCTCTTCTTCGGCGATCGCGCCGCTCGCCGCAAGACGCTGTTTGAGTGCCCGGCTGGGCACGGTGCCGATGTATTCGTAGGGAAGATCGATCTCGGTCGGTGATCCGAACCCGAAGAGTCTCACCTGTTCCTCGAGAACGGGTCTGTTGCCTCGTTCGGTGAAGATCTGCTCGCCGATCTTGTAGAAGAACACGTCGGACGACACTGCGAGCGCCGTCTCGATGTTGACTCGTCCGTACTTGCATGGCGCGCCGTTGCCGCAGTTCGCGTTCTTGAACACGCACTTCACGTTCAACTGGCAGCGCTCTTCGGGGATGCTCTCGAGCTTGTAGGTTCCCTGGTCGCGCAGCACGTACTTGGTTCCACCGGGCAACTGGCCGGTGTTCAACGCGGCGAATGCCACGAACGGCTTGAACGTGGATCCGAGGTTGTAGCGACCCGAGATCGCACGGTTCACGAGGATCGACATGTCGGGATCGTCGGTCGTGGGGAACAACTGGCCGAACTTCTCCGACGAGATGCCGGCGTTGAACCACCGGTTGTCGAAGTTCGGGTAGCTCGCCATCGCGATGACCTCGCCGGTGTCGTGGTTCATCAACACACTCGATCCCGCGGGCGCCTTGTAGTAGGTCACCTCGGGATAGCGCGGGTCCGGTTCGCCGAACGACAGCACGGTGGGTGCCTCGGTTCGACGTCGCATCATGATCTGTTGCTGCAGAGCCTGTTCGGTGAACTGCTGCATCTCGAGGTCGATGGTGAGCTGCACGTCGTTGCCCGGAATCGGTTCCTTGCGCTCGAGTTGACGGAGAAAGCGCCCCCTCGAGTCGACCTCGTACTTCACGTAGCCGGGCGTGCCGCGCAACACCGACTCGTATGTCTGTTCGACACCGAACTGCCCGACCCGCGCATCGGGGTCGTAGCCGAGAGTCCTGTAGTAATTCTCGGATTTTTCGCCCGCGGGAATCGCCCCGAGGAATCCCACCACGTGGCTCGCAACCGGCGCAAACGGGTACTCGCGCCGCCATTCCTCGCGCACGTCGACTCCCGGATAGTCCTCGCTGCGCTCGCGGATGTACACCGCGAGATCCTCCGAGATGTCCTCTTTCAGCGGGAGCGGCTGCAGCTGGTCGTATCGCTTCGACGCCCAGCGATCCTCTAGCTGCGTCACTGTCATGTTCAGCGCACCGGAGAGTCGGTTCCACATCTGTTGCCGGGCGAGCGGTTTCGCGATGACCGCCCGTTCGATGGTGAGCGTCAGCACGCGTTCGTTGTCGGCGACGATGCGACCCTTCCTGTCGAAAATGCGACCCCTCTCGGGATTGATCTTGATCGTGCGCGTGCGCACCTCGCGCACCTTCACCTCGAGACCGGGGGCATCAATCGCCTGCAGGAACCAGACGCGCACGGAGAGAAGACCGATCAGCACGCACCCGACGATGCCCAACACGCCGAGGCGAGAGATGTTCCGCTCCCGTGCCATCAACGCACCGGTGCCGGATCCTTCAGGGCCCACCGACAGATCATCTCGACCGGGACGCTGAAGGCGGCGTTGAACACTGCGACGACCACGGCCACCGTGATCACGTGAAACGTGAGCACACCCTCGGCACCGGTCACCGTGAACGCGAACGGCAGAACGATCATTCCCGCCGCACTGGCAACGCTCGAGACAAGACTGCGCGACCACCACGTCGATTCGTGCACGAACGAGTGCGCGTACCCGGCCATGTAGGCAACGAGCGAGAAGACCGCCGCACAGAGACCGAGCGGTGTCGTCAGCACGAAGTCATACAGAAGCCCGACCACGAACCCCGCAATGGCCCCACCCGTCGACCCTTTTGCAAGACCGCACGACGCGGCGAGCAACAGCATCACCTGAAGCGACACGTCGAACGGGCGCATCTCGTTGAAGATCGTGGTCTGCAACGACAGGAACAACAGACCGACGAGAACCAACCTCGTGTACTTGTTCTCGGCGAACGCGATGACTCCGTCGATCATGGCTCTGTCGGCCGTTCCGTGATGGGCTGATACAGCAACACGCGCACGAAGTTCAGGTTGGTGAGGTTCGCCGACAGTTTCACCTCGAGAATCGGCCCGAGTGTTCCGGTGCGCTTCACCACCTTGCTCACTGTTCCGATCACGATGTCTGGCGGCGCGAGCGAGGTTGCACCTCCCGCGGAAATCACGGGCGAGCCGATGGCGACCGCCCCGAAGCGCGGCTGATTCTCGACGAACCTGACCACGGGGTTCTTCGAGAGCCCGCGTCCCTCGAGTGCCCCCGTCTCGCGCAGGGGCAGGTCGGCACCGGGCGGCACCGTGATCTGTGAGTTCGAGTTCTGCCCCGGCTGGTTGGGGCTCGCAGTACCGGTGGGTGTCGAGTCGCCCGGCGCCCGCGTGGTGGAGGTGACCGGCACGGTTGACCCCGGCGTGAAACCCTCGATTGTGCTCGTGGTCGTTCGCGGCACTGTCGTTGTCGTTGTGGTCGTGGTGGTGGTCGACGACGTCGACGGTGTGCCGGGCACCGTGGTCGTGGTGGTGGTCGGCGGGGTGTTCACCACTTTCACCGACAACGAATACCCGGGGTCGGTGAGCAGCATCACGACGGCGCGTTTGTTGTACACGTTGGTGATCTTGCCGATCATTCCGGCCGCGTTCAGAACCGGCATGCCCACCTTGATGCCGCACTCGGAACCCCGGTTGATCTCGACCGTCTGTGAGAAGTTCGACGGCGACTGGCCCACGACCTGGGCGGTGCACGACGAGATTCCGGCGAGCGTCGGCAGTCCGTTCAGTGCGAGCAACTCCTGCGCCTCGCGCACGGTGGCGATCGCCGCGATGTTGGCTCCCTGGCCGTACGCGACGAGATCGCGCAGCCGCCTGTTCTCGTCGACGACGTCGTCGTAGTGGGTGATTCCGTGCCACGTGTTCTGGATGGGCTTCGTGATCACGCGTGTCGCGCTCTCGATCGGGCGGAACAACGTTCCGAACACCGATCGCGCGCCGTTCACGACGGAACTTCCCCGCAGGTCGAGCGTGATCAGCAGAATCGACGTGAGCGAGAGCAGGAGAATCGCCCGACGTCGTGTGAAGGATGAGCCCGCCACAGGGATACGTCTACGACTGGTCGAGTCCCGGCGAGGACATCATTCCGCGCATCGCCTCGATGTTCTCGAGTGCACGACCCGAGCCGATGGCGACCGCGTACAACGGATCCGGCGCGACGTAACAGGGCATGCCGGTCTCGTGATGAATGCGCTGGGTGAGACCGGTGAGAAGTGCTCCGCCACCCGACAGATAGATGCCCCGATCCATGATGTCTGCCGCCAGTTCGGGCGGGGTGCGGTCGAGAGTTGCCTTCACGGCGTCAATGATGGCAGCGACCGGCTCGGCGATGGCGTCGCGCACCTGGTCGGAAGTGATCTCTATGGTGCGGGGCAGGCCGCTGACCGTGTCGCGACCGCCCACATCGGCGGTGAGTTCCTGCGCGAGGGGCCACGCAGATGCCATCTGGATCTTGATTTCCTCGGCCGTGTTGATGCCGATGTCGAGGCTGAATTCGCCGCGCACGTAGGCGACGATGGCCTCGTCGAGTTCGTCTCCTGCAACCCGCACGCTCTGCGCCACGACGATGCCGCCGAGAGAGATGACGGCGACCTCGGTGGTGCCTCCCCCGATGTCGACGATCATGTTTCCGCTCGGCTCGTGCACCGGAAGATCGGCCCCGATGGCGGCGGCCATGGGTTCTTCGATGATGTGCACCGGACGGCGTGCCCCCGCGTACTCGGCCGCATCCTGCACCGCGCGCTGCTCGACCCCGGTGATGCCGGACGGAACACAGATGACCATGCGGGGCTTCGACCACCTGCTCGTGGTGATGCGCTGGATGAAATAGCGCAGCATCTTTTCGCACACGTCGAAGTCGGCGATGACACCGTCTTTCAGCGGCCGGATGACCTCGATGTTCTTCGGGGTGCGCCCGAGCATTCTCTTGGCTTCCCACCCGACCGCAACCGGCCGGCCGTCGCGCATGTCGATCGCAACCACAGAGGGCTCGTTCAGCACCACACCCTGCCCGCGCACGTACACGAGGGTGTTTGCGGTGCCGAGGTCGATGGCGATGTCTCGACCAATGGCCAACGGGTTATTGCGACTCATGAAAGGAACTCCCCGACCCGCCGGCTGACCGTGGGTCTGTGGAAATGGTAACGACCGACGCCCTACAGCGCGGGGAAGAAGATGCCCAGTTCCCGTGCGGCCGATTCTGCCGAATCGCTGCCGTGGACGAGGTTTTCGGTGAACAACGTGCCGAAGTCACCTCGAATGGTGCCCGGAGCAGACTTCGCCGGGTTGGTGGCACCCATCATGGTGCGCACGATCTCCCAGGTGTCGTCCGGACCCTCGACCGCCATGGCGACCACGGGGCCGCGGGCCATGAACGCGACGAGCTCCGGATAGAAGCCCTTTCCCACGTGCTCTTCGTAGTGGCGCTCGAGAATGGCGGCGTCGAGCGTGCGCAGTTCCATCGCGACGATGCGCAGTCCCTTGTTTTCGAAACGAGAGACGATTGCGCCGACGAGGCCGCGTTCGACAGCGTCGGGCTTCAGCAGAACAAGGGTGCGATTTGACATTCCGTCAGGCTACGGGCTGGCCGGTGGCTTGCCCCCGAGAACCGCGGGAAACCCTTTACGGAAGCACCTTGCGCAAGTGTGAACGCGCTGCGCCGACAACGTACAGAGACCCGGCAACGAGAATCGCATCGTCGCTGGTTGCATCGTTCAACGCGATGTCGCACGCCTGTTCGACGCTCTCGGCCACTGCCACGTGAACGACACCCATGTCGGTGACCGCCTGGGCTATCTCGCGCGCCGGTCGCGCCCGCGGCGACGGTGCGGTGCAGCACACCACCATCTCGAACTCGTCGGCTTTCAGCGCAGACAATGTGTCGACCAGATCACGACCGCCGAGCATGCCGATGACGAGAATGCGACGACCGTGCGGATCGAAGTCGTCGAAGAACACGCTTGCGCAGACATCTGCGCCCGCCGGATTGTGGGCGCCGTCGAGAATCACGAGGGGCTGGTGCCCCACGACCTCGAATCGACCGGGCATTGTCACCGTGGCGAGCCCCTCGTTCAGCGTGTCACGGTCGATGGCGCCGCCGAAGAATGCCTCGACCGCGGCGATGGCCACGGCGGCGTTCTCCCCCTGGTGCCATCCGTGGAGAGGCAGGAACAGGTCGTCGTAGTCGGCGTGCGGGGTTCTGACATGAAGCGACCGGCCGCCGAGCGCGAGATGATTGTCGACGACGTCGAAGTCTTCGGACCTGAACACGATTGCATCGTGCGGTTCTTCACTGAAGATGTGTCGCAGTGATTCGCGCGTCTCCCCGATCACGGCGACGCTTCCCGCCTTGATGATGCCGGCCTTCTCGCGCGCGATGTGTTCCAGTGTCGGACCCGCGAACTCGGTGTGGTCGAGGGCGATGTTCGTCACCACCGAAACATCGGGAGACACGACATTGGTTGCATCCCAGCGACCGAGCATTCCCACCTCGACCACGGCCACCTCGACCGCATCGTCAGAGAACCAACGGAACGCGGCGGCGGTCATGATCTCGAAATACGACGGGCGAAGCGCCGCAATGCCCTCTGCCTTTGCGACCGCCTCGACCGACTCGGCGAAATCGTGCTCGTGGATCGGCTCGCCGTTCACCAGAATTCGCTCGCGCACGCTCTCGAGATGCGGGCTGCAGTACGTGCCGACCTTCAGGCCGTGGGCCATGAGAAGCTTCGTGATGATCTGCGAGGTCGAGCCTTTTCCGTTGGTGCCCGTCACGTGGATGACGCGGAAATCGTTCTGCGGTTCACCCAGCACAACCAGGAGATCGATGATCTTTCCGAGCGAAGGTTCGGTGATGCGCCCTGTCTTTTCGTACGAGGCGTGCTCGTCGAGATAGACGAGCGCTTCTTCGAAGTTCATCGTGCCCTAGGAGGCGGCGCGGCGTTGGCGCGGCGTACGTGTCGCGCCCTTCTCGACGAGCTCGGGCTTCTCGGTGCCGTTCACGCTCTCGGCCGTCACGACGACCTTTGCGATGTCGGTACGGCCGGGAACCTCGTACATGACGTCGAGCAGAGTCTCCTCGAGAATCGCACGCAGACCGCGCGCACCGGTGCCGCGCGCGAGTGCGAGTTCGGCGATTGCCTCGAGCGCGTCGTCGGTGATGTCGAGCTCGACGTTGTCGAATTCGAAGATCTTGTTGTACTGCTTCACGAGTGCGTTCTTCGGCTCGGTGAGAATGCTCATCAGCGCGGGCTTGTCGAGCGCGTGCACCGCACCGACCATCGGGAGACGACCGATGAACTCGGGGATCATGCCGAACTTCAGCAGGTCCTCGGGAAGAACCTGGGCGAACAGTTCGCCCGGATCCTTCTCGGCCTTCGACGAGATGGTGGCGTGGAAACCCATTCCCTTGTGGCCGATGCGCTGTTCGATGATCTGCTCGAGACCGGAGAACGCACCGCCACAGATGAAGAGAACATTCGTGGTGTCGATCTGGATGAATTCCTGGTGCGGGTGCTTCCTGCCGCCCTGTGGCGGCACCGATGCGACGGTGCCCTCGAGAATCTTGAGAAGGGCCTGCTGCACGCCCTCGCCCGAGACGTCGCGGGTGATGCTCGGGTTCTCTGCCTTTCGTGCGACTTTGTCGATCTCGTCGATGTAGACGATTCCCTGTTCGGCGCGCTTCACGTCGAAGTCGGCGGCCTGCAGCAACTTGAGGAGAATGTTCTCGACGTCTTCGCCGACGTATCCGGCTTCGGTCAGTGCTGTCGCGTCTGCAACGGCGAACGGCACGTTGAGCATGCGGGCGAGCGTCTGGGCGAGATGGGTCTTGCCGCAACCGGTGGGTCCGAGCATGAGAATGTTGCTCTTCTGGAGTTCGACCTCGTCGCGACGCAGCCCCGTGTTCTGCTGCAGATACTGCAGGCGCCGGTAATGGTGGAACACCGCGACCGAGAGAACTTTCTTCGCCCGCTCCTGCCCGACCACGTATTCGTCGAGAAACGCGCGCGTCTCCACCGGGGTCGGCAGCGAGTCGAGGCGAACATCTGACCGTTCACCGACTTCTTCCTCGATGATCTCGTTGCACAGCTCGATGCACTCGTCACAGATGTAGACCCCAGGGCCCGCAATGAGCTTCTTGACCTGCTTCTGCGACTTGCCACAGAACGAGCACTTCAGGAGCTCTCCGGTGTCAGTGAATTTGGCCAAGAAGGCCCTCCCTCGAGATGTGGTCAGCGAATCGGACCGGAGCGGTCCGCAAGCTGACGTGACGTGATCACATCATCGATAATGCCATACTCGAGAGCCTCATTTGCTTCCAATACGAAGTCGCGGTCGGTGTCGGCATGGATGCGCTCGATGCTCTGACCCGTGTGGCTGGCAAGGATTTCCTCGAGAAGGTCGCGCATTCTGAGGATTTCCTTGGCGGCAATCTCGAGATCGGTGACCTGGCCGTAGCCCACCTGGCCGTAGGGCTGGTGCAGCAGGACACGGCTGTGGGGCAGGGCGAGGCGCTTGCCCTTGGTGCCGGCGGCAAGCAGCACGGCAGCGGCCGATGCGGCCTGGCCGAGACAGATGGTGGCGATGTCGTTCTTGATGAACTGCATCGTGTCGTAGATGGCGAACAGCGAGTTGATGTCGCCGCCGGGGCTGTTGATGTAGATGTTGATGTCGCGGTCGGGATTCTCGCTCTCGAGGTGAATCAGCTGCGCGCAGATGAGATTCGCGATGGTGTCATCGATCGGTGTGCCGAGGAAGATGATGTTCTCCTTGAGGAGACGCGAGTAGAGGTCGTACACACGCTCGCCGCGGCTGGTGGTCTCGGTGACGTTCGGAACGTAATAGTTCTGGAAATTCATGGTCGTTCGTTCCTTGCTCGTGTCAGTCGTGGTCGTGGCCGTCGTGATCGTCGTGATCGTGGTCGTGTTCGCCGAGAACGGTGTCGGTGTCGAGCACGTTTCCATTCTGGTCCACATAGACCACGTTGTGCAGCAACCACTCGAGTGCCTGCGACTTGCGCATCTGCGACACGAGGTCGACCACCGCGTCGTTCTGCTCGTAGGCCTTGCGAACTTTCGCCGCCTTCTCGCCCACCCGCATCGCGATCTGTGCGTATTCCATCTCGAGATCGCCGTCGGTGACTTCGATCGACTCGGCCTCGGCCACCGCGCGCAGAGCAAGGTCGACCTTCACGGCCTTCTCTGACTGCGTCTTCATCGACCCGATGAACGAGTCGGCATCCTGACCCGTGGCCGACAACCACTGGTCGAGAGCAATTCCCTGGGCCTGGAACTGCTGCAGGGTGTTCTGCAGGCGCGCGTTGAGGTCGTTGTTGACCATCGCTTCCGGCGCGTCGATCTCGACGAGCTTCTCGAGTTCGTCGGTGAGACGGTCGACGACGGTGCGGCGCATCTGGTTGAGACGCATCTCTTCGTAGCGTGCGCGAAGCGCCGACTTCCATTCATTGATGTTCTCGGCGTCGGTGATGTTCTCGGCAACCCACTCGTCGGTGAGTTCCGGAACCTCGATGACCTGCACGCGGTTCACGGTGATCGTGAAGTCAGCCGACTCTTCGGTTCCGTTCGGCACCGCCGAGAAAGTGATGACGTCGCCCTTCTTGGCGCCCGTGAGTTGGTCGTCGAAGCCCGGCGCAACCCAGCCCCGACCGATCTCGTAGGTCCACTCGTCGACGTTCAGGCCGGGAACCGGCTCGCCGTCGCGGGTGCCGACAAGGTCGATCACCACGTTGTCGCCCACTGCGGCTGCGCGGTCGACGTCGGCGAGTGTTCCGAAGCGACGGCGTTCGGCGGCGATCGCCTCGTCGAGTTCGTCGTCACTGAGCGCCGGGTTCACGAGTTCGACGCGCAGACCCTTGTAACCGGGGATCTGGATCTCGGGTCGCACCTCGCACGTCGCCTCGAACATCACGGGGTACACGAAGTCGGCGGGAACGGGGTTCTCTTCGCTCACCGGCTCGTTGTTGTTGAGAAGCGTGACCTCGGGCTGGGCGATGAGGTCGATGTTGTGCTCGCGCACGGCCTTGCTGAGATATTCGGGGATCGCATCCTGCATCGCCTGACCGCGAGCGGCGTCGAGACCGATGCGCGCCTCGAGGAGCTGCCGGGGCGCCTTGCCGGGACGGAATCCGGGCAACCGCACTTCCTTGGCGATCTTGCGGAATGCCGCGTCGATGTTGCGATCAAATTCGGCTTCGTCGATCTCGATGGAAATCTTGACCTTGTTGCCGTCGAGGGCTTCGAGAGTGCTTTTCACAGGGTTCGGAGTGTATCGGTTCGCTCTCACGGCTCACTTTCCCGCAATAATGGACACATGACGCTCTGGAAGCCACACGCCCTCGCCAACCCGCACCAGGGTCAGATCAACCTGCGCGTCGGCGACAAGGTCACCGCCAAGGCAGGAATCGACGACGTGCCCGAGGGCACCGAAGGAAAAGTGATCCTGGCGAACGGCTTCAACTGGTTGCGCTACCGGGTTCTGTTCGTGAACGGAGCAGAAGTCGGCGACCTCGACCACCGTCATCTCGATCCGGTCGGTCGCACGGCGCGCCGCCTCGCTCGGGAAGCCAAGCGCTCAAGTTGATTCAGTTCGGTTTCGCCTCACCGATAGCGTGAGGCGCGCACCACGGGGTGTGGCGCAGTTGGCAGCGCGCCTGGTTTGGGACCAGGAGGCCGGGAGTTCAAGTCTCCCCACCCCGACCATCACCGTCGCGATCCACCGAAGGAGCACTCATGACCGCCGACCTCGACTCAGCCCGTTACGTCTCGTTCGTCACCTACAAAAAGGACGGCTCACCGGTTGCGACCCCGGTCTGGATCGTTCCGTTCGAAGGCGGCTATGCCTTCACCACCGACCCGACCGCATACAAAGTGAAGCGGGTGCGCAACGACGCCCGCGCCACTCTCACGGTGTGCAACGCTCGCGGAGCAATCGCTGACGGTGCCGTCACCCATCTCGGCAGTGCAGTCGTTCTCGACGAGGACGACGCAGAAAAAGTGGCAAAACTGATCGCGAAGAAGTACTCGATCGGTGTTCGGCTTCTCGGCGTGTTGTCCTTCGTGAAAAAGGTGCTCGGCAAGGGCACGACGGCCGGCGAAGGCGCCATCAAGGTCACTCTTCACGTGTAAATCGCCGTCACACCGGGAAAAAACGGGCTGGTCCTAGTTTTTCCACAGGTTCTGCTGTACGGTTGTCCTCCATTCATTTTGTCCATGGGTACACACCGGTATCTGTGGCCCTTACAAGGGAGATACCCCCATGGACCCCCGTCCTGTTTCTTTTGCTGACCTTAGTCTGCCCTCGCCCCTGGTCGACGAGCTGACCGAACAAGGAATCGTCACGCCTTTTCCCATCCAGCAGGCAACCATTGCCGATGCGCTGTCCGGCCGCGACACCCTCGGCCGTGGCCGCACCGGCTCGGGCAAGACCCTCGCGTTCTCGTTGCCGATGCTGACACGTCTGCACAACAGCGGCGAACAGACCCGCAAGTTCCGCCCGCGCGCCGTGATTCTCGTGCCGACCCGCGAACTCGCGAACCAGGTGCGCGATGTTCTCGTTCCCCTCGCCGAGGCGCTGAACATGCGCGTCGCCACCGTGTACGGAGGCGTCAGCTACAACGGCCAGATCACCGCGCTGCGCAACGGTGTCGACATCGTCGTCGCATGCCCCGGCCGCTTCATCGACCTGATGGAGTCCGGTCACGTCGAACTCGATGCCGTCGAGATCACCATTCTCGACGAGGCAGACCACATGGCAGAGCTCGGTTTTCTCGAGCACGTGACACGGATCCTCGAGCAGACCCCCCGCGACGGACAGCGTCTCCTCTTTTCGGCGACGCTCGACCGTGGCATCGACAAACTGGTGCGCAAGTTCCTGAACGATCCCGTGACGCACGAGATCGAGTCGAACGAAGAAGAAGATGCGACCATGACGCACTACTTCTTCCAGGTGACACAGGGCAACCGTTTCGATATCATCGCCGATCTGTGCGCGGCACCGGGTCGATCGCTCGTCTTCACGCGCACCAAGCACGGCGCCCGCAAGTTGACAGCGGCACTCGTTGCGGCCGGGGTTCCGAGCGTCGAACTGCACGGAGACCTCTCGCAGGCGGTGCGCGCGCGCAACCTCGCTGCCCTCTCGAAGGGCAAGGTCGACACTCTCGTCGCCACCGACATCGCGGCACGCGGCATTCACGTCGACGACATCGCAGTGGTGATCCACGCAGACCCGCCGGAGGAGCACAAGGCCTTCCTGCACCGCTCCGGGCGTACCGCCCGCGCCGGCGCCGAGGGCACCGTCGTCACCATGGTCACGGAGAACATGCGCCGACACGTGAAGAGACTCGCCCGTGACGCGGGGATCGACCCCGTCACCAAGACCGTGGTTCTCGGCGACGACATCCTCACCGACATCGCACCCGGCGAACGTGTTCGTCGCGAGATGCCCAATCTCGAGGAACGTCGCCCGCAGGGTCGCGGCAACCAGCGCGGCAACCAGCGTCGGGGCGGCTCGCACAACGACCGCCGCGATTCTCGTTCGCGTGACGATCGTCCGCGCTTCTCGCGTGAAGACCGTCGTGACGACCGAGCACCGCGAGACGACCGGCCCCGGTTCGATCGTGACGACCGTGCACCACGCAACCGCGACGACAGACGAGACGACCGCCGCGAAGGCCGCCCTCGTTTCGAACGCGACGACCGTCGAGATTCGCGCCCGCGCGACGATCGCCCCGCGCGTTCGGGTGGAGAGTTCCGCAACAGAGAGTTCCGTGCCGACGACGACCGTCAATCGCGTTCGCGCGACGACCGTGCACCACGCAACCGCGACGACAGGCGCGACGATCGCCCGGCACGCACTCGTGACGACCGTGCACCACGCGGCCCACGCGCAGGCGGCAAGCCCGACTCGCGTGCAGCACGTGGGGCCCGCCCCGACAGTCGCGGCGGTCGCCCTGCGCCACGGGGCAAGGGTGCACCTGCACGCAAGAAGTCACGCAGTTACTGATTCTGATTCCGGTTCGGCAAGACTGAACCGGTGACAAAATCGCACCAACAGACGTCGTCAGACGTCATCTACACGGCCCGCATCATCCGCACCGCGAATCCGTCGCGCCCGACCGGCGCCGCGATAGCCGTGCGTGACGGACGCGTGCTGTGCGTGGGCACCCTCGAGGAATGCCAATCGTGGGGAATCACCAATGTCGATCGTCGATTCGAGGGCAAGGTTCTCACCGCCGGCTTCGTCGAGGCGCACTCGCACGTGATGGCGGGCATGTTCCACCAGATTCCCTATGTCGGGTGGTTCCGTCGCCGGATGCCGAACGGCGAGTGGGTCGACGGCGTGCGTTCGACTGCCGAGCTGGCCGAGCGCATCGCCGCGATAGCCGCATCGACCCCGCAGGGCGAGTCGATCATCGTCGCCGGATTCGACCCCATCTACCTCGACACCGAACGTCTGAGCCGTCATCACCTCGACGAAGCAACCACGTCGCACCCGGTCTTCGTGTTCCATGCGAGCGGCCATCTCGCCACGGTGAACTCGTTCACTCTGCAGAAATACGACATCGGCCCGAACCATCCCGCCCCCGGAGTCGGATTCGACGACGACGGAACACCGAACGGCGAACTGCGCGAACCCGCTGCGATGGGTCTCGCACGGGATGAGTTCCGCGCCATCGGTCGCGTCGTCTTCGACCCGGCCACGCTCGTTCAGTTCGGCGCCTCGATGCGCAACGCGGGAATCACGACGGCCACGGACCTGGGCTCCACCACCCACATGACCGTCGACGGTTTCGAGCGCATGAAGAAGACCGTCGCGTCCGACGATTTTCCGGTGCGCGCCGTCGTCGCCACGCGCGTCGTGGGCAGTCCGTCGGACATGAATGCAGTGGTCGACCGCATTCTCGAGTGCCGCAAGGATTCCGGTGACAAGCTGCTCTTCCCCATCGTCAAACTCGTGCTCGACGGCTCGATTCAAGGTTTCACCGCGGTCATCGAGTGGCCGAAGTACTACACCGGCGACGACCACGGATTGTTCCTCGTGCCACCCGAGCAGGTCGTCGACTTCCTGCGACCGTTCCACGTCGCGGGCATCGGCATTCACTGCCACTGCAACGGGAGCACGACGTCACAGGTGTTCATCGACGCGATCGAGGTTCTGCTGCGCGAGTCGTCGTGGCCCGACCACCGTCACACGGTCACGCATGCACAGCTCATGACCCCCGCGCAGATGCGAAAGGCGCGCAACCTCGGCATGAGCGCGAACTTCTTCGTGAACCACGTGTACTACTGGGGAGACCAACACCGCGACGTCACGGTCGGACCCGACCGTGCGCACGGGATGAACGCGTGCGGCACCGCCGACCGCATCGGGCTTCAGTTCTCGTTCCACACCGACGCCCCGGTGACACCGCCCGGGCATCTGCACACGATGTGGTGCGCAGTGAACCGACTCACGGCATCGGGAAAGGTGCTCGGCGAGAACGAGAGAATCTCTGTCGACCGGGCGTTCCACGCGGCAACGATCGACGCGGCGTACCAACTTCATCTCGATCATGTCGTGGGTTCGCTCGAGGTGGGCAAGTTCGCAGACATGACGGTTCTCGAGGCGGATCCGTACGAAGTGGCGCCCGAGACGATCCGTGACATCGAGATCTGGGGCACGGTCGTCGGGGGCGTCCCCCACCCGAACCCCGCGGCAAAGTGACCCGCATCCCCGTCTTCGTGGTCGGGGGATACCTCGGCGCCGGAAAGACGACGTTCATCAACGAGTGTCTGAACCGGGGATTGCGCAACGCAGCAATCATCGTGAACGATTTCGGCGAGATCAACATCGATGCATCGATCATCTCTGCGCGCCACGGCGACACTCTCGAGTTGAGCAACGGCTGCGTGTGCTGCAGCATCGGCACATCGCTCGCCGACACGTTGTTCACGATTCTCGACAGGCCGACACCGCCCGACATGATCATCATCGAGGCAAGCGGGGTCGCCGATCCGGCATCGGTCGCCGCCTACACCCACCTGCAGGGCCTCGTGCTTGCCGGAATCATCGTGATGGTCGACGCGATGAACGCGCTCGAGACCGCGCGGAATCCGCTGCTGGTCGCCGCCTTCGAACGACAGGTCAGAGCCGCCCATCTGGTGGCGCTCTCGAAAACGGACATCGCCGCCCCGACGATGACCTCGGAGTCGAGAGATCTTGTGACCTCACTCAACCCCGGTGCCGCCATCGTCGCAGTCGACGCACTCGCCCTGGCCGACCTCGTGGTTGATCACCCGGCGAGCGGCCATGACTCGACGGTGCCGCCGCGCACGGATGGGTCCGCGGTGTCCGCCTTCACGTCGCGCGTGCACCGGTTTGCCACACCTCCGTCTCTCGACGTGTTGCGAGAGTTCCTCGAGTCGTTGCCACAGAATGCGGTGCGTGCAAAAGGCGCGGTGGAGACGAGCGACGGCACCGTGGTGCTGGTGCACAAGTCGGGTCGGCACATCACGACCACCCCGACGTCGTTGGCTCCGACGGGACTCGTGATCATCAGCACGGGGTAATGTCGGTTGTGACACCACCGAGGGGGCAACGTGGAACGCAACATTGACATCTGTGTCGTCGGTGCCGGTTTCGCCGGCATGTATTCCATCGTGAAGGCGCGGCGCATGAACATGTCGGTCTGCGTGTTCGAGGCCGGAACGGATGTCGGCGGCACCTGGTACTGGAACAGATACCCCGGTGCGCGGTGCGACATCGAGAGCGTCGAGTACTCGTACAGCTTCGACGACGATCTGCAACAGGACTGGGAATGGACCGAGCGCTACGCCGGTCAACCCGAGATTCTGCGGTACGCACAGCATGTCGCCGACCGTTTCGACCTGCGTCGCGACATCCAGTTCTCCACCCGGGTCACGGCGGCGCACTTCGACGAGTCGTCGAACACGTGGCTCGTCACCACCGACAAGGGAGACAGGGTTCGCGCGCGCTTCATGGTGTTCGCCACGGGCTGTCTCTCGTCGACCAACAAGCCCGCGTTTCCGGGGGCAGACGAGTTCTCGGGTGCGATCTACCACACGGGCGAGTGGCCACATGACGGTGTCGACTTCACGGGCAAGACCGTCGGGCTCATCGGGACGGGATCATCGGCGATCCAGAGCATCCCGATCATCGCCGAAAACGCCGCGCACCTCACCGTGTTCCAACGGACCGCATCGTTCTCGATTCCCGCGCGCAACGACACCATCGACCACGACTACGTGAAGCAGGTGAAGAGCAACTACCGGGCGTTTCGCGACGCAAACCGGTTGCAGACCGGCGCATTCGGTTCGACGATCCAGCGCGGCGAGACCTCTGCCCTCGAGGCAAGCGACGAAGAACGCCGCGCCGAATTCGAGAAACGATGGAACAAGGGCGGTTTCGGTTTCCTCTCGTCGTACAACGACTTCCTGCTGCACAGGGATGCGAACGACCTCGTCGCCGAGTTCGTGCGCGAGAAGATCAAGTCCATCGTGAAGGATCCGGCAACGGCAGAGATGCTGATGCCCGACCAGGTCATCGGATGCAAGCGACTGTGTCTCGACACCAACTACTACGAGACGTTCAATCGCGACAACGTGTCGCTCGTCCCCGTCGACACCCACCCCATCGAGCGCATCACCGCGAACGGCCTCGTGACGAACGGGCGCGAGCACACCTTCGACGTGCTGGTCTACGCGACCGGCTTCGATGCGATGACGGGGTCGTTGCTGCGGATCGACATTCGCGGCCGTGACGGGCTGCCGCTCGCCGATGCCTGGCACGCGGGCCCCGTGACCTACCTGGGGCTCAGCACGGCCGGATTCCCCAACATGTTCATGGTGTCGGGACCGGGCAGCCCGTCGGTTCTCACCAACATGATCATGTCGATCGAACAGCACGTGGAATGGATCTCCGACTGCATCGCCCATCTCGACCGCAACGGCCATGCCACGATCGAGACGACGGAGGAATCACAGGCCGGCTGGGTTGCGTTCGTGAACGCGGTGGCCGACATGACGCTGTACCCCTCGTGCAACAGTTGGTATCTGGGCGCAAACGTCCCCGGCAAGCCACGGGTCTTCATGCCACTCATCGGTTTCCCGACATACGTCGACAAATGCAACGAAGTGGTGCGCAACGACTACGAGGGATTCGTCCTGGCCTAGGCACGTCCCCGACCTTGGCGGCGATGCCGACGCGACATCGGGCATCAGTGAAGGATTGTCACATTCTTGACCGTGTCCACCCCATCGACTGTGAGCAATCTGCAGTCGGTCGCCTAGCGTGGGGTTTCCACCGGTTCGATTCGGGAACCTCGGCACACGAAGGACACGTCATGACCACCTACGACAAGATCTACATCAACGGCCAGTGGGTCGCCTCCGAAGGCACCACCACCATCCCGGTCTTCGATTCACTCACGGAAGAAGTGATGGCCACGATTCCGGAGGGAACCCCGGGCGACGTCGCGAAAGCCGCAGCGGCAGCAAAGGCCGCCTTCGAGTCGTGGAGCACACTTCCGAAGGAAGAGCGCGCGAAGTACATGAACCGCATCGGCGATGCTCTCGGCGGTCGACTCGACGAAATCGCCTCCGCCATCACCCGCGAGACCGGAATGGCCAAGCCGTTGTCGAACATCATCCAGGTCGGCATTCCCATCAATTCGTTCAAGCAGGCCGCGGTGCTCGCCGAGTCGTTCAACTTCTCGAAAGAGATCGGTTCGTCCTTGGTCGTTCGCGAGCCGATCGGCGTCGTCGGATGCATCACCCCGTGGAACTACCCCTTGCACCAGATCGCCGCAAAGGTTGCGTTCGCTATGGCTGCCGGATGCACAGTGGTGCTGAAGCCGAGCGAGGTCGCGCCCATCGACGCGTTCATGCTCGCCGAGATCATCCACGAAATCGGCCTGCCCGCGGGAGTCTTCAACCTCGTGACCGGCACCGGACCGGTGGTCGGAGAGGCCATCGCGGCGAGCCCCGACGTCGACATGATCTCGTTCACCGGTTCGACCCGCGCGGGTCGCCGCGTGATGCAGGTCGGCGCAGAGACCATCAAGAAGGTGGCGCTCGAACTGGGCGGCAAGAGCGCAAACATCATCTGCGACGACCTCGACGACGAAACGTTTGCAAAGGCCGTCATGGGCGGCACGGGCCAGGCGTTCCTGAACAGCGGACAGACATGTTCGTTGCTGAGCCGCATGCTGGTTCCACGGTCGAAACTCGCAAAGGCAGAGGAACTCGCGGCGATGGTGGCCGGCAACATCAAGGTTGGTGACCCGTTCGCCGAAGGCACCAACATCGGACCGCTCGCGTCTGCGGCCCAGCGCGACCGCGTGCAGGGATACATCAACAAGGGCATCGAGGAAGGCGCAAAGTTGATCGCCGGCGGGCCGGGAGCCCCCGAGGGCCTCGACAAGGGCTACTACGTGAAGCCGACCGTGTTCTCGGAGGTGCGCAACGACATGACCATCGCGCAGGAGGAAATCTTCGGGCCCGTCCTGTCGATCATTCCCTACGACGGCATCGACGATGCGGTCGAGATTGCAAACGACACGGTCTACGGACTTGCCGGCGCGGTGTTCGCCAAGGACAAGGAAAGCGGCGTTGCGATTGCACGCCGACTCCGCACGGGCCAGGTCACGGTGAACGGCGGTGCATTCAACCCGAACGCGCCGTTCGGCGGCTACAAGCAATCGGGCGTCGGACGCGAACTCGGTGAATACGGATTCGAGGAGTTCCTCGAGATCAAGAGCCTCCAGCTCTGATCAGACCGCGCCGCCCCGAACGCGGGGCGCAGGAGAATCCGGATGAAACGTCGCGTGTGGCTCGGTTCGTATGCGGTGCTCGCGTTTGCGTTGATGTCTCTCTCCACAGGGATCACTGATTCATCTGACACACCCGCATCGACGCCTGCCCCCTCTTCAATCGTCCAGGCGACGGCAGACATCAGCGTGGTGTGGATTGTGCTCGATGAGGCGCCGCTGTACGCACTGTTGCGCACCGACGGCACCATCAACGCCGAACGCTTCCCCGGGTTCGCACGACTCGCATCGACGTCGACCTGGTATCGCGACACTCTTGCCACGGCACAACGCACCACCGAAGCCGTACCGGCGATGCTCGAGAGTCTGTCGCCGACGATTCGCAATTACCCGGTGTACACAGATCACCCGGTCAACCTGTTCACGCTCACCCGGGGACACGCGGCCCTCGACGTCTATCAGTCGATCACCAGCCTCTGCCCCGCGACTCTGTGCCCGAACAAGATTCCCGACGACGAACGACAGGCTGAGTTCCAGGTCGACGAATTCCGTTCGTTGACCCGTCGCGTCGTCGCGTCGACGGAAGCAACGGTTCACTTTTCGCACCTTCTCCTCCCCCACCGACCCTGGCGATTCTCGACCGACATGCGACTGTCACGCGAACTGCCCACCGATCCGCGACCGAGCTACGCAGGCGACAGGCGACGCGACACCTATCAAGCCCTGTTGCGCCAGTTCGTCGCAACCGACACGTTGTTGATGGAGTTTCTCGACGCACTCGAGAACTCCACGAACAGGAATCGCACGATGCTCGTCGTGACCACCGATCACGGCATCACCTTCGTTCCCGGTGAGTCGTTCCGCGATGAGGTGAACCCCGCGCGACGCGACACACTCGAGGACATCTACCGAGTACCCCTCTTCATCAGGTACCCGGATCAGACATCAGGAGCCGTCAGCGACTGCACCGCGACCTCTCTCGACATCCTCCCCACTGTTCTCTCCGTCGCGAGGATTCCCCACGACGAGAAGTTCGACGGTGTCGACTTGTCGACCGAGTGCCCCCGGAGACCGTCACGGATCGTGAAGTGGCCCTACACGGGAACCAGCATGGCCACCGACTTCTCGGCGTTGATCGACAGGGTGGGCTACTACGACACATGGGTCGATGCCGACGGCGATGTGAACGACATTCATCGTGTCGGGCGCAGCGGCACGCTCATCGGCACCGATACTCCCCGGTCCCCGGCCGTTCGACGCGACATCACCTGGACAAACGTCGACCCGGAAGCATTCACGAACATCGAAGACGACCGTTTCGGCTACGTGCCGTCTCGAGTGTCGGGCCGCGTGACCACGACGACGGGTGTCTGCGCACTGTGCGAGGGAATACTTGTGATCGACGGCGTGGTCGTGGCGTCGATCCCCGAACTTGCCGGACTCACGCCTTCTGCGAAACCCGCCTACTTCACAACTTCCGTCGACACCCGAACTGTCACATCGCGCAGCGGTGAAGGCGAACTCTGGATTGCAGACTGGACCTCAGGCTCGCCCGAGTTGAGTCGCGTCGGCCCCTCCCGATGACTTCAGGGCACCGGAGTTCACATCGGAGCGGGCCGACGAGAATGAGACTGCATGGTCGCTCGACTTCACGAAAGTCCCGATAACGAGACTTCACATCTGTAATTGCGCGATGACAGGGCCGTCGACCGCACAGTACTTTCGGCGCATGACCCGCCTCTCGCTCACCCGTCTCGTGCTCGTTCTCGCAATCGTTGCGCCGTTCCCCTTCGCGCCTGTCGCGAGTGCGAAGAAGATCACGCCCACGACCTGTGCCACCTATCTCGGCGTCAGGCGTTGTGTCACCACGCGGGAGCCGGCGCCGAAGCGCCCGACCACCACCACCGGCATGCAGGCTGTCGCCTCGCCGAGCACCATCCGCAGCGACGGAACGGTGACATTCGTTGCGGGCGGACGACCGGGCGGTCGAGGTTTCACCGTCGGCGAGATCGTGCGCATCTTCGAGTTCCGGAACGGCAAGGTGTCGGAAATGATCAATGCCCAGTTCGCCAATGCCAAGGGATCGATACAGATAGAGCGCGAACTTCTCTCGTTGCCGGGTGTCGACAACGATGGTCCGCGCACCCTGTGCGCTCGAGGCGAGCGCAGCCTCCGCATGGCGTGCGACAACTACAACGTCGGAACATCGACGACCACAACCACACCCGCGGCGATCACCTCGGGGCCCCGCGCGGCCAAAACCAGCGCCGGAATGCGTGCCCGCGCCGGCCGCTCCCAACTCGCCCCGGGTCAGACCACTAAAATCACCTTCTCTGCGACCCCTGGCCGCAAGGGCTTCAAGGCCGGGGAAAAAATCGTGTTCTACGACTTCTACAACGGCGGGCGTGAAACCGTCGACACGGGGAAAGCGGCAACGAACGGCAGTGTGACTTTGACTGTCGGCTGGCGCGACGGTGCAACCTTCGACGGCACACACGAGCTCTGTTCGTACGGCGTCACCTCGAAGATGATGGCGTGCTACACGCTCACCACTGTCGAGTTCACCGCTCCGGACCCGGGAACCACGACGACGGTGCCTGCAACAACTTCAACCGTGCCGGGCCCCACGTCGACAACCACGACGACGCAGCCCTATTCACCGCCGGCCGTGATTTAGTCGGCGAGACCCTCACGTTCGATCCCACCCAAGTAGGCAAGAACCCGGGCACCGAGGTAACCGGACCAATATTTCCCGAGTGCGCTGATTTTCTCCTCGACGTCTCCTTCACGATCGAGTGATGCCGCCTCGAACAAGCCGACTTCGTTCGAAGGTTCGATCGACTTCGACCGCAACAGTTCGATGTTCGCGGCAAGTTGGTTCTTTCCGAGGTCGAGAGACGACGACAGCGCGGCCTCGGACTGCACGCCGGTGATCGTGAAGTTGTCGTCGATCACACCGTTCGACACGTACTTGGTGAGTATCTGTGCCGTGCGGGAGTAATTGTTGACTCCGTAGCCGAGAACTGCATAGACCCGTGCCGGGCTCTTCTCGCCGAGATAGGACGAGATCGTCGCGATTGCCTTCTGTTGTTCGCGCGCGAGCGCGACGTCGAGGTCGTTGTCGGCGATGATGCCGGCCACGAAGGACGACGACTTGTTGTACCGCTCGGCAATGTCGTCGACCACCTGGGTCTCGAAGGCGGCAAGGTTCGCATCCGCGCCCTTGCGCAACAGGTCGGCGATGTTGCCCACGTTGACGTCGACGGAGATCTCGGTGCTGCCGAGGTCCCGACCCGCGTCGAACAGTTCTTTCGTGGCATCCACCTGCACCGCCGCGAACTCGTTGTACAACAACGGCACGATCAGTTCGCTGACGGCTCCGTCTTTGGTGATCTCCCCCGCGGCGTATCGGTCCTTGACCAGGTTGATCTTGTCGGCTGCGAACGTCGTGAGGCTGAGCGCATCGATTGCATTTGCGAACGCCGTCATCAGGGCAGTGGCATCACTCGGAGACTTCGGCGAGAAGGTCTTCAGATTGTCCATCAGGGCGATGACCTTGTCGTTGACGACGTTCGAGTCGTTGATCCTCGAGATTGCCGAGTCGGTCGAGTCGAACACGAACGAGTCGAGCACCTCCCCGGTGGCCGCAATCGCGCGTGCGTACCCCCACGCGGCGATGGCCGACGTGAATGCTCCGGCCACCAGACCCTGCTGCTTCAGTTCGTTTGCACGTTCTGCCTCGCTCGTGGCCTGGGTGAGCAACGACCCGAGCAGCGATTGGGCAAAGTCGGTGAGGCGCGCCGTGTCGCGCAGACTTTCCTCGTAGTTGGCGAGCATCAGAGCCGTCTTGGCGCTGAGACGCTCGTACGACGTGTCACTGAGTTTCACGCTGCCGGTCGACGTCAGACGCGGAAGCTCGTTGCCCGTCATCAACTGGTAGGCCTCGTAGACATTCGCCACCTCGACCACCTCGACACCGAGTTCGCGGCCGAGCGAAATGACGTCCACACTCTCGCCGGTCGCGGCAGATGTTGCATTGCGAAGCCCGATCGGGATGCCCACCTTGATGTAGCCGTTCTCCGACGCGCCCCTCACCTTCTCGGGCACACCGCCCACGGGGCCCACCGACCCGTCGGGCTGAATCGTGCCGGTCATCGCCGTCTTCTCCAACAACTTCTCTCCGCGCATCAGTGCGAGTGCGCCGACCGTGGTGACCGCACCGGCACTCGGTCCGTCGACACGGCCCTTCACCGCAAAACTGAAACTCTTCGTGGGGGATTCTCCCGACAGCAAGATCGAGACTGCTGCCACGTTCCACAACGACGCCCGCGTCATCGGACCGAGACCCTCGACCTCGTCCTCGCTGAAGTCGACCCTGACCGCCCCGTCGTCGGACTCCGAGACCCCAACGACGACCTTGCCCACACCTCCGGTCTCGCCACTCACGTAGAGAACGGGGATCTCCATCTCGCCGGACTTGGACGCCCCGTCACCGCCGCCCGAACACGCCGTCATCGATGCGAGAAGCGCACACGAGACGACGGCGACCCCGAGACGTCCGAAGAGAGAGTGACGTGGTTTCATGATGAGCCCCCTGGCGTTCCCCGCCTGTTTGTGGTGTCTCGAGCCTTTCATCGGTGAGACAGAGGGTTCCGAACCAGGGGCAATTTCTGAGACTTCGTTATCGCACCGCCAGTGCCCCGAATGCGACAATGTCGGCGGTTGCCATGTCTCGCCGTCAGTACACCACGGGCTTCATTCGGGAAGCGGTTCTGGACGAGTTGTGCGAGCACGGACACGCGGCCCTCACCATGGAGTCGATCGCCCGACGTTCGTTCTCCTCCATAGGAAGCGTCTATGCCCGCTACCCGAACAAGGCGGCCGCAATGAACGACGTGCTCGACAACGTCGTCGTGCCCGCTCTCCGAAACGTACAACTGGCGCCGGGGGCGACGGTTCTCGGGTGGGTGCTCGAATCACACGAAGCATTCCGTGCCATCAATGCTCTCGTGGAAATGGCCCTGTACGCCCGCCACTGCGACGACATCGACCGTGCACCGTCGATCCTCATCGACACATGTCGAACACATGTGAAAGTGACCGGCCCCGACGGCGCCACCGACGACGGACTGCAGTGGCTCGTGAGTTCGGTGCTCATCGGGCATGTCGTGCTCGGCGGAATCGGCTGCCACCTGCCGGCCATCGACGCCGACCTCGACCGATTGGTGACCATGGCATGCAACCCCGCACCGACATTCGACCGGAGAGTCACCCGCAAAGGGGAACTCTCGGCGACGGTTCCCCTCAGCCCCGCACCGAACGCAGTTGATGCTGTCGCCCAATCGCTTGCACACGCGACGAGCGAGGAGCTCGCCGAGGCCGGCATGTCGGGAGCGAACATCAGGCGCATCGCTAGCCGGAGCGGCGTCACCACCGGCGCGGTGTACCGCCGTTACACATCGAAGGGCGAACTCGTACGCGACGCGCTGATTCGTGAACTCGGTCCGCACCGCTATCGCTGGACCGACGAATTCATCGATGCGCTCGCTCAACCCGGTGCGGGGCACTCGTCGGGCGATGTGCTCGCAGACCAGATGTTCTCGTTGCTAAACGACCGCACCAAGACGCTCTCCACTCTCGAGATGATTCACTCTGCGCGAACCGATGCGCACGTTCGCGAAACACTGGTGTCCCAGATCGAGGCTGCCGCCGAGAGCCGGGCGGAACTCTTCCGTGCACTGGCAGAAGCCGAGGAACGCGTCCCGGTCATCCCGCCGTCACTCATGGGTTGGGTCATTCAACTCGCGCCTGCGGGCGCGCGGGTGCTCACTGCGCTCGGTGATCCGCCGTGCGAGGACGCGGTGCGAAGGGCGTTGCACAACGTGATGAACTCGGCACTTGCCTGAGTCCCGTCAGCCGTTGATCATCGAATCGATGCGCGATTCGACTTCTGCTTCCGACAGCGAGCCGAACGCGCGGTCGACGTTGTCGCCGTCGACAAAGGCGAAGGCGGGCTGACCCGAGACCTGGAGTGTCGAGAACAGATCCCCCGGGGTGTCATCAATCGTCGGGAAGGTGATGCCGTGACGGGCAATGAACTCGGTGTATGTGCCGGTGTTTCCCGCCCATGCGACACCAATGAATGCGACCTTGTCACCGTATTTCCTGCTCCACGCCTCGACCGAGGGTGCTTCGTTGTTGCAGGTGAGTCAACCGGGCGCCCAGAACCAGAACACCACGGGCCGTGATGCCACCACGGCGTTGATGTCGAAACTCGTGCCGCCGACCAGAGAGACGGGTGCATACGTGCCCTGTCCGGCATCCACGGACGACGCTGTTTGGGCAGCAGTCGAGACAGAGATCTGATCTGACTTCACGTTGACATCAGAGCGAACGTTGAAGAAGACGATCGCGAACACCACCACGCCGATGAGAGCAGCAATCTGCACCACGAACCGCACGATGAACCTCATGATGCGATGTTAGCCAGCCTCGTCTCGTGAGATTGGCGACACCAGAGTGTCACCGACAATCGATCAGGAAACCGAAGCCGATCGTGCGTTGTCGGGCGAAGTGGCGTGCAACCGGTGCAATTGGCTTATGCTTTGGCGTGTCCCAAGTCTTCTCGGGATCCACCCAAGAAAGCAGCCCGCAAGTGAAGAACGCACACCGAAGACTTGCATTTGTCTGTGTGACCGCACTCACAATTGGCTCGGCATTCCTGTCTCCGTTGCTGTTCAACGCAGGTTCGGCATCCGCGGCGGAATTTCTGCAGAATCCCGATCTCGTTTCGACGACCAACTGGTCATCCAATGTCGGTTGGCAATCATGCGACGCGACGGCAGGGGCACTTCCGTGCAACGACGGCAACAACGTGATATTCACCCGCACATCGGCCGCCATTTCGCAATGCGTGAATGTCGGGAACATCGGCGACTACACGTCGGTGACGGCATCCGCCTCGGCGGCCCAGTATCGGGGAACCACGGCAGCCGACTCGGTCACCGTGACGCTGTTTCTCTATGGCAGCAACGGATGTGCCGGAAAGATGTACCAGAACGGTCCGACGGCATCACTCACATCAACGTCGTTCACACCTGTCAGCATCTCGCTCACATCGACATGGGCATCGTGGTCGAGCATCAAAAGCATCATGATTCACATTCGCGGTGTCGCCGGGGAGACAACAGACGGAAATCTCGGGCCGATCGTGGAAAGTGCGTCACTGGATCTCGCGGGGGGCCCAGCCACAACCACCACATCGAGCACAACCTCGACCACAACCACCAGCACGACATCAACCTCCACATCAACAACGACGACCCTGGCTCCCTCAACGACATCGAGCACGTCGTCGACCACCAGTTCGTCGTCCAGCACCACATCGACAACGTCGGCACCGAATACGACATCCCCGGCGACCACTACCCCGACACAGATCGTGAGCCCTGCATCCACCCCGTCGACAACGACCCAGCCGACTCGATCCGCGACGGCGTCGACCACCACGTCCTCCACGACTACCACCACGACCACCACCCTTCCTTCAGCAGATGAAGAGCCGCCCGTGGACGAATCGATCATGGACGAAGTCGCCACCAACGAAACGATCGCAATCGTGAACGGCAAGCCCGCCGACATGTCGATGAACGTGGCGAACGGAACGGTCTCGCTCGGGGCCGCCGGAGCAACATTCCAGATCATCGCAACAGACGAGGCGGGAACGCCGTTGAAGATCGATGAATCGGGGCGCGTGCTGCTGAACGACACACGATCTTTCGGGGTCTCGGTCGCCGGTCTGGCCCCCGGAACCCAGTACGAAATCTGGCTCTATTCCACCCCGATGAAACTCGGGAAGTACACGACGTCAACAAATGGTTCGCACACCGCAAGCGTCTCCCTGCCGGAGGACGCCGATGACGGCTGGCACAGCATCGTGTTCACCGGCAAGACCAACACAGGAGCCGAGATCTCGGTGTCCGGTCGACTCCGAGTACCGACCGACACCAACATCGTGATCGAGGTTGCACGCTCGGCGTGGGTGTGGGTGCTGATCATCGGTGCGATCTTCGTGGCGCTGGTGCTGCCGGGCCGCTCCCGCCGCAAAGACACACAAACCGCCTGACCCAACGGGGCTTGAATTGTTCAGGTTGTCGGAGGGCTCACCGGCACTGTTGTCGACGTCGTGCTCGTCGTTGATGTGGTCGTAGAAGTCGTCGTCGTCGTCGTGGTGGTCGTCGTTGTAGTTGTCGTGGTTGCAGGTGGGATCACAAACCCGTTTGCCCACCCCCATCGAATGTCCATTGGGGCGCCAACAGGGGTTCCCAACGCGCCGGGGATGGCGTTGATGGCGCGTCGAAGTTGAGCCCATCCGTCCCACGCAGATATTCCGGTTGTCGGACAACCTCCCCTCACTTGGCTGCAGGCTGCGGTCTGCACCGTGATGGCGCCGAGACGCAACGGCATCGCCATTGACGCGGCGCGAGCCGCCATGACTGCCCATTGGCGGGACTGTGAACCGCTCTGGGTATGAATCTGCGGCATTGCAAACACGTTCGGGCCCGCATGCGACGAAACCCACAACACGTCGTCAATCGTCCAACCGTTGTTGCACGTGAGATCAGTCGACACGGTTTGTGGGCATCCGTCTGCAGATCCGAAATTCCACAGTCGCAACGACGAAGCGCGAACAAAGCCGTCGACCCATGATCGTGCCTGACCGGCCGGACCCCAGCCGGGCTCAAGATCGACAGCCGCGGAGATGGTCACCCGTGGATCGGCCGATGCACGCGCCTGTTCCACCATGCGGGCCCACGTTGCTCCACCGAGGAAGCCGTTGTAGGCGGTCACGGAGCCGGAGTTGCTGGTGCCGAGAGAGACTTCCCAAGGGCCGACGCCACATTCGGCAAGACCGGCCGCCCACGCCGCTGCCGTGGCAACGATTGTGCTGTACGCAATCGTGCGACCGAATCCGTTCGAACCACCTTCGATCTGCTTGCCGAACGACAGCACAACGATTCCGCGCGACACCTTACGGGCCTGGTCACACGCAGCGGCACGAATGACGGGCACGGCAGTGTCGATGGGGTTCACGTCTTGACCGCGCACGTAACTGCCGACAGCCACCACCCACTCCGGCGATGTTCTCAGCGGCACCGCAGATGGATACCACGCGGCATCGCCATAGGTGATGGAGGGCGGAGTACTCACTTCGACATGAATGGGGTTCTTCACGCAGCCCGACGAACACCTCGCCGTGGACGGCGAAA
The DNA here is from genome assembly GCA_040401975.1 of Ilumatobacteraceae bacterium. Taxonomy (GTDB): domain Bacteria; phylum Actinomycetota; class Acidimicrobiia; order Acidimicrobiales; family Ilumatobacteraceae; genus UBA2093. The sequence goes on from JBBANL010000001.1 coordinate 156,468, forward strand.
AAGCGTCCACATTCACTCGGGTGCCGCTTGACCGTGCATTTCGTGTTGACAGGGCCACTACCTGAACAACATTGGTTGTCTTGGAACCCGACAACGCAACTGCACGCCTCGTCACCTTTGACGAATACTGATCAATGGTTTTCACTCGCCGACCGTTCACGAGAACTGCAAGCTTTCCCTGGCTTGGTCCGGCCACGTACCACATCGCGAAACTCTTGCGCTTCAGGGAAAAACTTGCACTGGCTCCGGTGGTGGAAGCAGAGAGCAGTGCCCCACCGTGTGCGGTTCGACTCTTGCCCGCCACCCACGATGTTGCGGTTGCATTTGATGAAAGAGGTGCTGCATCAACGACCGGTGGAACCCCGAGCCCCACTGCAAGAAGGGCCAGTGAGAACACGCAGCGCTTGAGTCTCTTCGTCATGCCATCCAACCTAGGTGGGCATACGGAACAAGATCAGTCACCCGACGAGAGAGGCCAGAATCAGGACAGAACACGGAATGTGGTGGGCGTTGAGGGACTCGAACCCCCGACCCTCTCCTTGTAAGGGAGATGCTCTAGCCAACTGAGCTAAACGCCCGGGAGACGAAAGGCTATCCCCGAAGCCCTGCAATCTGTCCTCTCGGCCGAACCACAACCTCTCATACACTTGGTGGTCTCGTGCCCAGAGAGGAATCCATGTACAGAATTCATGTCGTGGCGGTGTCGTAATGGCAGCTGTTGACATCGCCGGATTCGTGTCCGAGATCAAGGCCCATGCAGCCGAGCACGGTTTCCACATTCACGCCGAATCGCACTTCGTCGAGACGTACTCCCTGCACCAACGCTGGGAGATCGACCTTCACCCGGAAGAAGCCTGCAGCGGCCCGATGGACCTGCGCGTCACCCTCGATGTCGAGCCCCGAACTCTTCTGGGTTTCGAAGATGCGGTCATGGCCCTCGACGACCCCGACGACGATCCGACGGGAGAGTTCCTGTGCCCGCTCGTGTTCACGTGGTCGTTTCCGCCGTTGGTGTCACCGCCCGACCTGCTCGTGCTTGCAACCGACGTCGCCGGTCTCGGTGGCGTCGAATTGCCGCTCGAGGTGTCGGCAATCGACTCGTTCCAACGGGTCACCGATGCCGCCGACCGCACCCTCACCGTTGTCGGTCGGGTGTCGGTGTCGTTGACCGACCTCTACAGAGGTGACGACAACTTCATCTGCCACTTGTTGGACGCGTGCCATCGTGTGAGTCTCGATCTGCTCGAGCGCGCCGAACGGTGGATTGCCGACCGGTGACGTCTCACCCGACGCCGAGCCGGTGAGACCTCTCAGGCGCGCCGCAGACGTCGGCGCTTGAAGATCGGCTTTCCGCCGAGCAAAGCGAGCAACACGGCGAATCCAATTGCCAGCACAGCAGCGAGCATGTTGCTCTGCTTTTCGAGAACCTCGAAGCCCATCGACAACGACACGATCTCACCCCCCGGTCCGACTCCGTTCACCTGCAACGTGTGACCGCCGTAATCGACATCGGCGGGTGTCTGGAACAATCCCCCGACGCCACCGTTCGCGGTGGCGACGCCGCGACCGAGTTCGACCGGATCAGAGAACATGAACACCGTGTACGTGGTACCCGGTACGAGGCCCGACATCTCCACCTGAACGTCTTCCTTGCGCGACATGCGCAACACTCCGTCGGGGGACACCTGTGCCGACTCGCCGATCTGCGAGCTTCCGATTCTCACCTCCACCTTGTTCGGCAGCACGATGATCGCGACTCCGCTCTCGACGACGACATTTGCCTCGACCACCTGCCCGCGCACACGCACCATCAACTCCCCCGCCTCCAAGTCGGGGACGTTGCCGTCGGCTCCCAGTTGGGGTTGTGACGGGTCGGGCGGCACGGTGGTCGTCGTGGTCGTGGTGGTGGTCGTCGTTGTCGAAGTGGTGGTTGCGCCGGGTTGACCGGCAACAGTCGTGGTCGACGATCGTGGAACCGTCGAAGTGGTCGAGCTTCCTCCCGAAGGCGGCTGGGTTCCGCCGGTGACCGGCGCCGACGGAGCCGCGGTGACGTTTATCGACTGCGAGACAGTGGCGGAGGAATACTGGTCGTTTCCTGACTGGCTCACCGACACAAGACACGTTCCGGGCGACAGGAAGGTCACCACCTCGGCGAGAACCGAGCAGACCGATTGTGATTGTTGGGCAATGGCGACAACTGCGGCAAGTGACGCGTCGCTCGTGACGACGACTGTGTAGGTCGACCCCACGAGCGCAGGCGACGGCGGCGTCGACGAAATGGTCAGGGTCTGGGGGATTTTGTCAACAGAAATCGTCTGGCTGGCCGAGACCGACAGGTAGTTCGTGTCACCGGCTTTCGACGCAGAGATGACACAGGTGATTCCTCCCCTGTTCGCACTCAACTTGCCCGACGAGATCGAGCAGATGCCCGACACCACCGACCACGTGACGCCTCCGCTTGATTGTCCTCCCGATGCAGAGAGCGTCATCTGCACGCCGGTGACGAACGTGGACGCACTCGTGATGGTGAAGCCGGTCTGGGTGGCTTTCGCCGTCACGATGTTCGTGTCGGCCGATGTGCGCGACAGATAATTGTTGTCCGCGGCTTTGGTCACCTTCACCACGCACGAGTCGCCGGCGTTGCCGGGCGTCAATTCCGTGCCGGCGAGAGAACACGTGCCGGACACCTTCACCCACACAAGACCGCCGGTCCCCGATCCCCCTGAGACTGCGAGTTGCAGGGTGTCCCCGTACGTCACCTCGGTCGTCGCGACGCTGAGAGCAGACTGCGTCGCCTTCGACACGGTGATCGAGTGCGCAGTCGAGGTGACCGCGTCGTAGTTGGCGTTGCCAGGCATCGACGCCGTCACCGAGCAGGTTCCGGTACCCGAAGTCACCGACACCAGACCCGAGCTGCTCACAGAACACGCCGTCGACGCCCCGTGCGACCACGTCACCGTGGCGCCCGTTGATCCGCCCGATGACGAGAGCTGAACGGTGCCGCCATAGGTTCCCGACGCACCACCAGAGATCGACAACGCAACCTGGGTGGCCTTGATCGCATCGATGTTCACGTTCGCCGCCGTCGCGTAGTACACATCGTCGGCGGCCTTGGTCACGGCGATGCTGCACGTGCCGTTGGCGGCCAACATCGCGACTGCGCCGGTGTTCGCATTCACCGAACAGACACCCGGTGACGTCGTGGCGAACACCACTGCTCCCGTGCCGCTTCCACCGGCGGTGCCGAGGGTGACCGTGCCGTTGTAGGGCAACGTGAGCGGTGCGTTCGTGATGGAGAAAGCCGCCTGGTACGTGAGGGTGATGCTCGCCGAGTTCGACGACGCACCCGACAGGTTGCCGGCAGCGTCGACCGCGAAGGCCCTGTAGGTGCCCTCGGCCAGACCGGATGCAGACAGGCTGGTGTTGGTGCTCGCCTGAGTGATCGCCACCGAATTCCAGTTCTTCCCGTCGGAGCCCGTGATGCTCGCGAGGTTCACCACCACAACGTTCGTGTTCACCAGATACACGGTTCCGGTCTCCGTGCTCTGCACCGTGACCGACGACGTGTTCGGAATCGTGACCGCACCGAGCGACGCGGTCGGGGTGACGGTATCGATGGTCAAGGTGCCGACCGACGCCGCCGACAGGTTGCCGGCGACGTCGAGCGCATAGATCTTGTAGGTGCCGTCGGCGAGACCGGATGTCGGCATTGGCGTTGCCGTGTTTGCCGTCGCGATGGCGACCGAATTCCAGTTCGCGTCGGCAGCCGACGTGATGCTCGCGACGTTGGCCACCGCCACGGCCGTGTTCACGATGTATGCGGTGCCGACCTCGGAGCTCTGCACCGCGACGTCGACGATCTGGGTGAGAAAAGCCGATGTCACAGTAGGGGTCGGTGCCGTCGGGTCGACGGTCACAAGTGTCGCCGACGACGTCACGGTCTGGCCGTCGACGGTGGCCGCCGCGGTGATCGAGTGCGTGCCGGCGGAGAGAACGCCCGTGGTGCATGTCCATGCCCCCGTGGAGGCATCTGCGGTGCACGTGCTGCCGGTGTTGACCCCGCCTGTTCTCAACTGCACCGTCGATGCGCCGGTGGCGGTTCCGCTGAAGACGAGAGACGTGGCCGAGGTGAGCGAGTCGGAGTCCGACGACCCCTTGTCGCTCGATGTCGCGAGAACCGGTTGCGACACCGACGTTGCCGAATACGTGATGGTGATTGTTTCCGAAGAACTCGACGACGTGGTGTTCGTGACCGACGATGCCTCGGCCACCACGTAGTTCGACCCGGCACTGCCCGCGCCGCCTGCGCATTCGCCGCCGCCGTTTGCCACGACGCCGCCGCTGCCGCCGCGATAGCCGCCGCCACCGCCGCCACCGCCGCCGCCATCGTCTGATTCGGAACAGTCCCAGCCGTTGCCGCCGGTCCATCCATTGGTTGCGCTCGCGAGAAGTGACCCCGTGGTCCCGCTCGGTGCGTTCGAACGGTTGTTGGCACCTGCACCGCCGCCTGCACCGCCCGCAATCACCTGGATCACGCCGTTCTTGGTGACCAGCGAGGCCGCACCGCCGCCGCCACCGCCGCCGGAACAACCAAATGTTCCTGCGCTGCCGCCGCTGCCGCCGTTGTAGTTGGCTGCTGAATACGAGTCGGCGCCGCCCGCGCCTCCGCCGTAGCCGGCCACGCACCCGGTTCCGTTGTTGCCCGAATTGCCCGGATACACACCGATCGTGTCACCTGCAGACACCGACAGGGTTGCCGCCACAAAACCCCACACGCCGCCGAGACCAGCCGCGTACCCGTCGTTGCCGCCGCGCCCCGCGGCACCGCCGTATGCGTTGACCGTGATCGAGGAGACTCCGTACGGAACTGTCCATGTCGACCCGGAGGTGTACGAGTCGTAGCCGTATGTGCGACTCGCCGCAGATGTCTTCGGTGCGGACTCAACCGCGAACGAAAGTCCGGTGACGAACACCGTGGCGACCACGACCACTGCGGCCAGCATCAACCGGCTGAAGCTCCTCAGTGGTGTTCCGAAAGTGTTCTGCGGCACGATAAAACCCGAGTCGCCACCGATGGCGCCCTCCAACTCCTGACCAAAAGTCTAGGACCACGACGTCCCCGACGGCATCCGGAAACTACTGGCGCCGGGAGTCCATGAGTGATGCGAGCATCTCGGCAGACGCTGCCACCACGGGGCGCCGCTTCGCCGTCGGGTCCACGGTCATCAGGTCCTCATCGTGGGCCTCGGCCACCAGAGCCCCGGCCTCGGAACAGATCAGCACGGCCGCGAGGTAGTCCCACACGCCGAGTCCGTCGTAATCGATGAACCCGTCGACGGCACCACGGGCCACGAGAGAGATGTCGAGTGCGGCGGCCCCGAGCGTGCGCACCTGCCACCATCCGTGGCCGGGCGCGGGCAATGCGTTGGTCGCCACCACCGCGCGCGACGGGTCGTTGCATCCCGACACGGCGATGCGCATGCCGTCGACGTTTGCGCCTGCGTCGCGAATGGCCGCATAACGGGTCTCGCTTCCCGACTGCTCTGCCACCAGAGCCACGCGCGGCCCGCGGGCATCGACCACGCACAGCGATGTCGCGAACCACGGGAAGCCCTTGCTCGCGTTCGTCGAGCCGTCGACGGGGTCGACGACGATGAGCAGTCTGTCGCCCACGAGTGGCCACTCGAGATCGCCCGTGCCCGACTCCTCGCTGAGGACGTGGAACCCGGCCGCCTCGCACATGTCGACCACCACTTCGTCGACGGCGACGTCGCCCGTGTACTGACCCTCGCGTTCGCCGGTGAACTCCCACGCCGACATCTCGTCGAGCACGTCGGCGGCGGCGTCGGCGACGTCGTGGAGGAAACCGAGGATGTCGCGGTCGTCGGAATGCGTGTCAAAGTACGGCACGAACCAACGGTAGTTCTGCCCGCTTTCCCGCGCGCGACTTCGCCGGGACTGTTCGGTGGGCCAGGCAGGGATCGAACCCGCGACCCAGGGATTATGAGTCCCCTGCTCTAACCAACTGAGCTACTGGCCCGTACGTGCGGCCCACGAGGACCGAATGGCTCCGGGGGTGGGGCTCGAACCCACGACACACGGATTAACAGTCCGTTGCTCTGCCAACTGAGCTACCCCGGAAGGGAAAGAACAGATTACCAGCGGGGGTCCCGGCCACCACGGTGCGGCTAATCGATGTCGAGGAAACCGCGCAAGCGTTGACTGTTGTTGGGATGGCGCAATCGCGCAAGTGTCTTTTGTTCGATCTGGCGGATGCGCTCGCGGGTCACGTTCTCGAGCCGTGCGACCTCGTCGAGCGTCAGCACCACCGGGCGTATCTCGAGAATGCGATCTATCGAGAACCCCGTCCGTTCGGCGAGTTCTTCGAGTTTCGGTTCCTTGCCCGTTTCGGTCGTGAATGCGTGTTCGGCCGCGGTGACGACGTCTCTGTCGGCGAGATCCTTTGCGCTCAGTTGCCGACCCGGACTGATGCCGAAGCGTCGCTCGAGAATCCGCCGGTCACGGTCGGGAAGGTGCTCGAGTTCCGCCGCGATCGCCGCGATGAGCTGTCGTTTCTGCAGCACCTCGATCGGCGAGTCGTCTTCGTTGTCGTCTTCGTAGTTGTCGCCGAACGTTCCGCTGTCGTCTTCGGCACTCAACGGTTCGTCGAGGCTCTTGGTGACCAACGAGATCTGACGCAGTTCCACGATTCGCTCGACCGGGATCATCGTGCGCTCGGAAAGTTCCGTCACGGTCGGATCGCGTTCGAGCTCGACGGTCAGTTCCCTGTCGGCCTTGGTCAGCCGGTTCAACAACTCGACCACATGACTCGGCACGCGGATGGTGCGACCCTGGTCGGCCATCGCGCGCATCATCGCCTGGCGGATCCACCACGTCGCATAGGTCGAGAACTTGAAGCCTTTTTCCCAGTCGTACTTCTCGGCCGCGCGCATGAGACCGATGTTCCCCTCCTGGATGAGATCGAGCAACTGCAGTTCGCGGCCGTCGTAACGCCGCGCAATCGACACCACGAGGCGAAGGTTCGCCCTGACCAGTTGTTCGTATGCCTGCTCGCCGTCCTTGATGATCGATCTCAGTTCGCGACGCCTCGTGGCCGACGCCGAACCTGCCGACATTTCTTCCTTCGCGATCTGCATCTCGCGGATTGCCCGGCCGAGGGTGCGTTCGCCCTCCGCCGTCAACAACTCTGCGTGCCCGATTTCCTGCAGATACATGCGCGCCGCGTCGCCCGCCTCGGCGGAGGGTGTGCGCGCGGGTGCGGCCGACTTTTTCGTTGCGGAGACCGGCGGGGCCTTGCGTTCGTGAGGACCCGAATCGTCGGGCTCGACGTCGCCGATCGAGATGTTGACTTGAGAGAGCACCGTCTCGATCTGACGAATCATCTCCTGGTTTAGTTCCACGTTGCGGAACACGTACGAGACCGTGTTGGGGTCGACGGTGCCTTTGTCGGAGCGGGATGCGAGGAGGGTGACCCATTCGGCCGGGTCGATGTCGGGATGCGGCGGTTCCGGACGATTCCCCTTGGTCACTGTGATCCCTCCGCCAATGATGCGAGCCACTGCAACAATTGCACCGACGCGGCCACAGCCTTGTCGGGTTTGCCCAGGTCTTCAAGGGCAATTCGTACCGTTCTGTGCTGCTGCATCTCGGAAGCGTCGGCGACGCTGCGCCGCGCGCCCAACTCGCGTCGGACGGCCGCAGAGATGAGGGAACGCGCCTCGACCATCGGGTCTGCGTCGCCGTCGTACACAGCCGCCCGTTCGATGATCTCTGCCGACTCGGGGCCGCACATTGCGATCGCCCTGTGCACGTCGCCCTCGCACTCGGCCAACGCGAGGAACGCATCACGGGTCGCACCGTCGGAGAACAGCTCGCCGATCAACCACGGCGCGATCGAGTCCCATTCATGGATCAGCATCGACAGCGCAACGAAACCGGCCCCCTCGGGTGCCTGTTGTACAGGCACGGCCACCTCGACGGGCGCAGACCCGCCCTTTTCGGCGACGCGCACCAGGTCGGCGGCCGACACGCCGGTGTGACTCGCCACCTGACCTGCATAGAGACGTCGCACGTTCGCGTCCGGGTGCTCGTTGATGAGTTCCATCGCTTTCGACGCGAGCCGCGACCGAGACTCGGGCGAGCGCAACGGATGGGCGTCGAAGAGCCGTTGCAGTCGGAACCCGAGGAAGGGCATCGCCTCGTCGACGGCGCGGGTCAGAGCGGCGGGGTCGGTCTGGGCGAGTTCGCCCGGGTCGAGCCCCTCGGGGAACTGTGCCACCGACACCGACACGTCGTACTTCTTCTCCCACGCGTAGAACTTCTCTGCAGCGCCCTGCCCCGCCGAGTCGGCGTCGAAGGCCAGCACCACGTTCTTTGCATAGCGCTTCATCAACTTCACGTGTTCCTCGGTGAGTGCCGTGCCGCACGTCGCGACCGCCGTGCCGAGGCCGCTGCGGTGGAAACCGATCACGTCGGTGTATCCCTCGCACACGATCACCTTGTCTTCCTTGATGACGCTGCCCTTCGCCCAGTTGAGGCCGTACAGCGTGCGCGACTTCGTGTAGATCGGTGTCTCGGTCGAGTTCTTGTATTTCGCGGGGTCGGTCGAGCCGGGAAGAATGCGGCCGCCGAACGCAACCGGGTTGCCGTTCTCGTCGAAGATCGGGAACATCACACGCGCGCGGAACGAATCCTGCAGGCGACCCGCCTTGTTCACGAAGCCCAGACCGAGTTCGGAGAGCATCTTTGCCGGGGCGTCGAGCGCCTGGCACAACTGGTCCCAGTCGTCGGGGGCCCACCCGAGTTTGAAACTGCGGGCAACGTCTCCCGCCAGGCCGCGCGAGCGGAGATAGTCGCGTGCGGCGCGCGCATCGGGAGACTCGAGCAGGCGTGCGTGGTACCACTCGACCGCCTTCGACATGAGTTCCTGAAGTTCCTTGCGATGCTTTCGCTCACCGCTTCCCGCACCGGAGGTGTAGTTCAGGACGATGCCGGCCTTCTGTGCGAGCTTTTCGACCGAGGCGATGAAGTCGAGATGCTCCATCTGCTGCACGAACGAGAACACGTCGCCCTTTGCGCCGCACCCGAAGCACATGTAGCGCCCGGTCTCGTCGTTGACGTTGAACGACGGCGTGCGCTCGGAGTGGAACGGACACAGGCCCACCTGGCTGCGGCCGGCGCGCCGCAACTGTGCATACGGCGACACGATGTCGGACAACGTGACGGCGGCGCGGACTTTCTGAATGTCGTCCTCCGCGATGGCCATGGCACGACATTAGTGCCACGGGAGCGTCACTATGACGGGAGTCGCTCCTCACGCAACGAGGCGAAGATCGACACGACGAGGACCAGTGCGATGAACGACAGCGAGTAGGCGATCGGCATGTGCCACCAGTAGGAAATCGTCATCTTGATGCCGACGAACGCGAGAATCACGCCGAGACCCGTCTGCAGGTAGCGGAACCGGTCGCGCATGTCGGCGAGCAGGAAGTACAGGGCCCGCAGACCGAGAATCGCGAACGCGTTCGAGGCGAAGGCGATGTAGGTCTCGTTGGTCACCGCGAGCACGGCCGGGACCGAGTCGATGGCGAACACCACGTCGGTGATCTCCACCAGCACCAGCACCGCCAGCAAGGGAGTTGCGAGACGCTTCCCGTTCTTCACGGTGAACAGTTTCTGGCCGTCGAGCTCGTCGGTCGACGGCACGAAACGGTGGAAGATGCGCATCGCGCGCGACTTGGCAGGGTCGAAGCCCTCGTCGTGGGTCTGCAGCAACTTGATGCCCGAGTAGAGAAGGAAGAGCCCGAACACGATGAGGGTCGCCTTGAACGCGTTGATGATCGCGACGCCCGCGAAGATGAAACCGATGCGCATCGCCAGTGCGCCGAAGATTCCCCAGAAGAGAACACGGTGCTGGTATTTCTTCGGCACCTGGAAATGGGCGAAGAGCACCGCCCACACGAACACGTTGTCGACGCTCAGGCTCTTCTCGATGAGATAGCCGCCCATGTACTCGCCGGCCGCCTGGGTTCCGAACTCCCACAGCACGAACAGCGCAAAGATCAATCCGAAACCGATCCACACGGCCGACTCGATGGCCGCTTCTTTCGTGTGCACCTCGTGTGCCTTGCGGTGGATCACAAGGATGTCGACGAGCAGGAGAGCAGCGATGATGCCGATCAGCACCGGCCAGTGCCATCCGGCGATGTCGATGTCGACTTTTCCACCTCCGCCCGTGGACGCACCAAAGAGAACGGAACCGACGCTGAGGGGGGTTGTCATGGGCGAAAGACTAGTGCCTCACTTGGTGTCCGACTTGTTGCCACCGATCACAGCCTGTGCGGCCGAGAGACGCGCAATCGGCACCCGGTAGGGCGAACAACTCACGTAGTTGAGACCTGCTCGATAGAAAAGCCCGATGGATTCGGGGTCTCCGCCGTGTTCTCCGCACACTCCGAGCTTCAGACTTTTTTTCACCTTGCGACCGCGCTGTGCGGCGATGTGAACGAGTTCACCGACACCTGTCTGGTCGATCGTCTCGAACGGATTGCGCTTCAGGAGGCCCGCCTCGAGATACGCGGGCATCATCCGCGACTCGACGTCGTCGCGACTGAACCCGAACGTCATCTGCGTGAGGTCGTTCGTTCCGAAACTGAAGAAATCGGCGACCTCGGCGAGTTCGTCGGCGCGAAGCGCCGCCCGCGGCGTCTCCACCATCGTGCCGATGGTGACCTTCGGGCGCTTCACGATCTTGCCGCCCTTCTTCGCCTTCGGAGCCGGGCGCGAGTTGATGTCGGCGAGTACTTCTTCCACCCAGCCGCGCGCGACCGCAAGTTCCTCCCGTGTCACGGTCAACGGAATCATGATCTCGACGATCGGTGCGTACCCCTGTGCCGACACTTCGTCGGCGGCTTCCATCAGTGCGCGCACCTGCATCGCATACAGACCCGGCTTCACCACCCCGAGACGCACTCCACGGGTTCCGAGCATGGGGTTCACCTCGCTCCAGTCGTGAGCGGCCTTCAGAAGTTTCTCCTCGATCGCGTTGAGCCCGGTGGTGGCCTTCTGTATCTCTAGTTCGTCGACGCGCGGCAGGAACTCGTGCAACGGCGGATCGAGAAGACGCACGGTGACCGGAAGCCCCGACATCTCCTTCAGCAGACCGACGAAATCGTCTTTCTGCGCGGCCCTCAACGCCTCGAGGGCACCCGCTTCTTCCTCGGGGGTCGACGCGAGGATCATGCGGCGAACGACGGGAAGTCGATCGGGGGCGAGGAACATGTGCTCGGTTCGGCAGAGCCCGATGCCCTGTGCGCCGAGTTCCCTCGCCTTGCGTGCATCGTCGTCGGTGTCGGCATTCGCGCGCACGTCGAGTTTGCCCTTGCGCACCTCGTCGGACCACTTCAGGATGATGTCGAACTCCTTCGGAGGCTTCGACCCGGCCAAATCGAGTCGTCCGACCATCACCTCGCCCGTCGTGCCGTCGAGAGAAATCCAATCGCCCTCTCTCACGGTCACGTCGCCCACGGTGAACGTCGCGCCCGAGATCTTCACGGCGTCGGCACCGACGATTGCCGGGGTTCCCCATCCGCGCGCCACCACCGCGGCATGGCTCACGAGACCTCCGCGCGAGGTGAGGATTCCCTTGGCGACCATCATGCCGTGAACGTCTTCGGGGCTGGTCTCGTTGCGCACGAGGATCACGTCGGCTCCTGCCTTCGCGGCCGCTTCGGCGTCGTCTGCGGTGAAAAACACCTGACCGACCGCCGCGCCGGGGGATGCCGCGAGGCCTTTCGTGAGCGCTTTGGTCTTCTTTGCAAACTGCGGGTGCAGCACCTGGTCGAGATGCTCGGCCGACACGCGCATGATCGCTTCGTTCTTCGAGATCTTCCATGCCGCCTTGCCGGTGCCCGTCGGCTTGGTCATGTCGACGGCCATTTTCAGTGCCGCGGCACCGGTCCTCTTTCCGACACGCGTCTGCAGCATCCAGAGTTTTCCCTGGTCGATGGTGAACTCGGTGTCGCACATGTCCTTGTAGTGACGCTCGAGCCGCGCGAAGATCTGCACCAGCTCGGCGTGGATCTGCGGGAACTTGCGCCTCAGCGCGTTGAGGTCCTCGGTGTTGCGGATGCCCGCCACCACGTCCTCGCCCTGGGCATTGACGAGAAAATCCCCGTACGGTTTCGCATCGCCCGTTGCGGCGTTGCGGGTGAACCCGACGCCGGTTCCCGAGTTGTCGTCGCGGTTGCCGAACACCATCGCCTGCACGTTGACTGCGGTGCCGAGCTCGTGGCTGATCTTCTCGCGCACGCGATAGGCGATCGCGCGCGGTCCGTTCCACGACCGGAACACCGCCTCGACCGCACCGCGCAACTGCTTGGCGGGATCCTGCGGGAAGGGCTTTCCTGTTGCATCGGCGACGGCGCGCTTGTAGGTGTCGCACAGAGCCTTGAGTGCGGGCGCGGGAATGTCGGCGTCGGTGCGGGCACCGCTTGCCTCCTTGGCCTTGTCGAGTTCGTGTTCGAACACTGCCCCGTCGATGCCGAGAACGATGCGCCCGTACATCGAGATGAAACGCCGGTACGAGTCGTAGGCGAATCGTTCGTTCTGCGTCGATGCGGCGAGACCCACGACGCTCTTGTCGTTGAGCCCGAGGTTCAGGACCGTGTCCATCATTCCCGGCATCGAAAACTTGGCGCCCGACCGCACCGACACGAGCAACGGATCCCGTGGGTCACCCAAAGCGCGACCCATCTTCTTCTCTAGCGACGCAACGTGCTTCTTGATCTCGTCGTCGATGCCCTTCGGCCAGCCGCTGTGCATGTAGGCGCGGCACGCATCCGTGGTGATCGTGAAACCGTGCGGCACGGGAAGGTGCAGAACACTCATCATCTCGGCGAGGTTCGCCCCCTTTCCTCCGAGAAGGTCTTTCATCTCCATCGGCGGACGGCGGTGCTTGTGGTCGAAGGCGTAGATGTATGGCACGTCGGCAGTCTATGAAACCCTGCAAACGCCCCGCACTTCTGCGGGATTCGGTACGAACTGTGACCCACCCGACATCGCGGTGCGACGGGGCTTCCCTACACTTCGCTCATGGTGCGCAGGCGAACCCCCGGAACATTCCTTCTCTTCGGGTTTCCCACCTCGATCCGGCCCGGCTTTGCGGTGTTCGTGGTGCTCCTCACCTTTCTCTATCCGTTCCCCCTCGGTCTCTGGGTCGCCGGAGCCGTTGCCGTCTTCACGGTTCTCCACGAACTCGGGCACGCTCTCGCCGCGCGCCGGTTCCGTTGCGATGCGTCGATCTCGCTCGACTTCATGGTCGCCTATGCCACGTACAGGTCACCGGTTCCGCTTCCGTGGAACCACAAGATCGCAATCTCGCTGTCTGGGCCGATGCTCCAGGTTCTGAGTGCACTGATCGCGTTGGCGGCGTTCGGGGTCAACCCGTTCAGCCGGAGCGACATCGCCTCGAGCGAATTCGCGGCATCGGTGTGGTGGGCGGGCGTGGCGCTCGGTCTTCTCAATCTCGTGCCGCTCATGCCGCTCGACGGCGGCGCAGTGGTCTCGGAAGTGGCCGAGCGTCTGTTCCCCGAACGCGGACGCATGCGGGTGCTCCAGATGAGTTTTGCCGTCACCGTCGTTGTCGGGGCCGTGTGCGTTCTCTACGGACTCGTCGGGTTGTTGCCGTTGTTCGCCTTCATGTTGCTGCTGCAGTACCAGCAACTGTTTCTCCCCCGCCGCATCTCGAGGGCCGTCTCCGGTCGTCAACTGTCGCCGGAAGGGAACATCGACATGGACGACGCAGTGCTCTCCGCCCTTCTCGACCAGAACGAGACGGCGACCGCACTCGCATACGCAACCGAGGCCTACACCAAGTGTCCGTCGTTCGAGTGCGCGCTGGCCGCCGCGCGCGCGTCGCTCGCACTCGGTCACGAGGAACTCGCCGATGCATGGTTGGTCGCCGCCCACGCGTCGCAGATCGATGCCCAGCAGTTCGCGTCGGCGATGGCGTCACACGCCGGGCTCGCGCAACGGGCGGAGCGTCTACCGATCGGCGCCGGGCTCGCGACCGATCGCTGAGTTCCGCCCGACGCGCACCAACGCACGTGAGAATCCGATCGAGGTGACGGTTCCGGTGTCGTGCGGCGACACCTCGATGCGCGAACCGACACCCACACCGTCGCGGTCGACGACTCGGATGTTCACCGGTGCACCGGCGCCGCGCGAATCCATCCGCTCGACGAGTTCCTGCCCCGGGTAACAGCCCTTCGTGAAACTCACCGCCACACGCACGATGCCGGTCGACGCCGGGATGTCGCCGACGAGAACATCGACACCGAGACGCGGCCATTCGCCGTCGACCCGGATCATGTCGATGTGCTCGGGCTCCGTCTGTTCGCCGTGCACCGGTTGATCCTCGATCGGTGCAATGACATCGACCGCGCCGCCGCCACCCCACGCAACGACAGCGCGGTTGGTTCCCGCACCGACCTCGTTCTCCGCGCCATCGCCGCGGAACGCGCGCACCACCCAGTCGGTGGCTCTCAGCGTGACCTTCGAGCGCAACACGAAGCGCTGCAGTCTCGGAATGAGGCTCTCTCCGTGGGGCGAGTCGACGTCGAGCGTGAACACCGTGTCGGAATGACGCACCACACGCACGATCGAGTGAACGTGCCCGGTCGGCTCCAGCAACAGACTGTGAACACTCTGGCCCACGGCGAGCGGTGCGATGTCCTGTGCGAGTTGCGAATGCAGGAATGTCGCCGCGTCGTCACCTTCGACGACGACCACGTCGCGGGGAATGTCGGCCCACACGAGAGACGACGTCATGCCTGTGTTCCTGCTTCCCTGCGCCGACGCGTCATGCGCTCGGCGGCGGGCAACGTGGCGAGAAGCGCGCGAGCCTTGTTCTCGCACTCGAGGTCTTCGTCGGCGGGGTCGCTGTCGGCGACGATGCCCGCGCCCGCCTGGAGACTCGCAATGCCCGGCCCGACGAACATCGTGCGGATCGCGATTGCGGTGTCGAGATTGCCCGAGAAGTCGACGTACCCCACGACACCCGCGTACGGACCGCGCTTCACCGGTTCGAGTTCGTCGATGATCTCCATCGCGCGCACCTTCGGTGCACCGCTGACGGTTCCCGCGGGAAGCGTCGCCCGCAGCACGTCGATCGGCGACAATCCGTCGCGCACGTCGCCCGACACCTGCGACGTGAGGTGCATCACGTGGCTGTACCGCTCGAGCGTCATGAGTTCGTCCATCGACACCGAGCCGTACGTTGCGACACGACCCACGTCGTTGCGGGCAAGATCGACCAGCATGATGTGCTCGGCGACCTCCTTCGGGTTCTCGCGCAGTTCGGAGGCCAGGCGGCGGTCGTGTTCGTCGGTGGTGCCGCGTTTTCTCGTTCCGGCAATCGGACGCGAGATGACCCGACCGTTGATCACCTGCACCATCGGCTCGGGCGAACCACCCACAATGGTGAGTCCCGGCTGGCGCAGGAAATACATGTACGGGCTCGGGTTCACCTGCCGAAGCACGCGGTACACGTCGAACGGGTCGGCTTTCAGGTCGACATCGAATCGCTGCGACAGCACCACCTGGAAGATGTCGCCGGCCCGGATGTATTCCTTGGCGACGTCGACTGCACGTCGGTAGTCGCCGTGGGGCATCGACGATGTCGTCTCGGGCAGATCTTCGCCGGGCACCGGAGGTTCGACCGCGACATAGGGCAACGGCCTCGCGAGATCGTGCACCGACGCTTTCACTCTTTCGACCGCCGCGTCGTAGGCACGTACGATGTCGTCTTCCGACAATCCGGCCACCGGAACGCTCTCGAGCACGTAGACGCGCTGTCTCCAGTGGTCGAATGCCGCCAACGACCCGATGATGCTGATCGATGCATCAGGCAGACCCCGGTCGTCGCGCGGAACATCGGGCAGGTGCTCGATCTCGCGCACCACGTCGTAGCCGAGGTGCCCCATGAGTCCGCCCTGCAACGGCGGCAGGTCGGGAAAGATCGGCGCGCGGTAGATGCGCAGCAGTTCGTCCATCGCCGCGAGCATTCCCCGGTCGAGCGGAACCGACGCGGGAATGTCCCCTGTCGCGGTGAGGACACCGTCGCGCAGGGTCAATGTGCCGCGCGGACGCCGACCGACGAACGAGTACCGGCTCCATCGTTCTCCGTGCTCGACGGACTCGAGGAGAAATCCGTCGTCGTCACCGACGAGCTTGATGAATGCGGCGACCGGTGTCTCGAGGTCGGCGAGAATCTGGGTCCACACGGGCACGACCGTGTGCTCGCGGGCGAGAGCAACGAACTCGTCACGCGTCGGCGTGATGGATGTGGTCACCGGGAGTCACCGAACGCGCGATGGAAACACGAACGCTCGCCCGTGTGGCACGCACCCTTGCCTTCCTGTTCCACCTTGAACAACAGGGTGTCGCCGTCGCAGTCGTAGTACGCCTCGCGAACGAACTGACGATCGCCGCTGGTGTCTCCCTTGCGCCACAGTTCGCGCCGGCTGCGGCTCCAGTACACCATGCGGCCCTCCGCAAAGGTCATCGCGAGAGACTCCCTGTTCATCCACGCCATCATCAGAATGTCGCCGGTGTCGATGCACTGGGCGATTGCGGGAACCAGGCCGTCGCTGTTGAACACGATGGCGTCGAGTTCGCCCTCGGCGGGGACAATGATGCGTCCGTCGGCCGGCGACATCAGATGTACAACCCTGTTCCGACCTCGATGCGCGATGCGGCGACGGCATGAATGTCGCGCTCGCGCAGCATGATGTAATCGGTGCCCTGCACCTCGACTTCGTAGCGGTCTTCCGGGCTGAACAGAACCTGGTCGCCCACCTCGGCCGCACGAACGTTTGCGCCGAGTGCGACCACCTCTGCCCACACGAGGCGCTTGCTGATCTGGGCGGTTGCAGGGATGAGAATGCCCCCGGACGACCTGCGTTCGCCCTCGCTCTGCGGGATGCGGACAAGAAGCCGGTCGTTCAGCATCTGGATGGGGAGTTTCTTGTCGTCGTCACTCACCCGAATCACGGTACCGTCTGTTTCCGTGGGTGTGGAAACCGTTTATCTCGACACCATCGACGGCATCGAAATCGAAGCCGACGTCATCCGCACCGACGCAGATGTCGTGCGGGCGACCGTGGTGATCGCACACCCCCACCCGCTGTACGGGGGCGACCGGTACAACCATGTGGTGCGTGCACTGCAGACGGCCGCCGCAGCAGTCGAATGCCATTCCGTGGCGGTCGACTTTCGTGGTGTCGGAAACTCGGGCGGCATTCACGACGGGGGCGACTCGGAACGGCTCGACTTGATGGCTGCCTGCGAACTTGCCGACATGATGAACCCCGACGGGCCGATCGTCATGTGCGGGTATTCGTTCGGGTCTGTGGTGGGGCTGAACGTGACCCACCCGTTGATCGCGGGCTGGGTCTGCTTCGCACCGCCGGTTGCTCTGATGACGAGCGAGCCACTCGCGTCGCGTCACAGAACGCCGAAGATCCTGCTGGCACCCGAACACGACCAATTCACGTCGCCGTCGGAACTTCGCGAAAGGGTTAGCAACTGGCCGAACACGACGGTGGTCGAACTCGCGTCGGTCGATCATTCGATCGCGGTGGGCGCCGAGAAGGCCGCCGTGTCCGCACTCACCGAGATTCTCGGCGCCGCCAACTGATCAGGCCGGGCGAACGCGGACTCCCGCGTCGGTGAGCACCCGCTTTGCATCGGCCACCGTGAACTCGCCGAAATGAAAAATTGATGCGGCCAGCACCCCGGTGGCTCCGCCTTGCGTCACTCCCTCGACGAGATGCTGCAGCGAGCCCACTCCTCCGCTCGCGACGACGGGAACCGACACGGCGGACGACACCGCCTTCGTGAGAGCAACGTCGAATCCGTCGCGGGTGCCGTCGCGGTCCATCGAGGTGAGCAGTATCTCCCCCGCGCCGCGCGCAACCGCAGACACGGCCCATTCGACGGCGTCGAGGTCGGTCGGCGTGCGACCACCGTGCAGGAACACCCTCCAACGGTTCTCGTGTGCGTCCCACTTTGCGTCGATGGCGCACACCACGCACTGCGCACCGAACTCCTCTGCGATGTCTGCGATGAGGTCGGGCCGCTGCACCGCCGCGGTGTTCACGCTGACCTTGTCGGCGCCGGCGCGCAACATGGCGCGCGCGTCGGCGACCTCGCGGATGCCGCCACCCACCGTGAACGGAATGAAGACCTCCTCGGCCGTGCGCGACACCATGTCGATCATGGTGGCCCTGCCGTCGGACGAGGCGGTGATGTCGAGGAACACGAGTTCGTCGGCACCCTGTTGGTCGTAACGCGCCGCGAGTTCGACCGGGTCGCCCGCATCGCGCAGGCCGACAAAGTTGACGCCCTTCACCACGCGACCGTCGGTCACGTCGAGACACGGAATCACGCGCGCGACGATGTCGCTCACGACAGCACCCGCAGTGCATCGGCGACAGTGAAGCGCCCCTCGTACAGTGCCTTGCCGACGATGACTCCGTCGAGGCCCTCGACCGAGGCAATGTGCTCGAGGTGCGACAGCAATCCGACACCTCCGCTGGCAACAACGGGAACAGTGGTCATGGCGGCGGCCCGGGCGAGACCCTCGACATCGGGACCCGTCAACATGCCGTCACGCGAGATGTCGGTGATGACGAATGCGGCCGCAGTCGGGAACCGGGTGAGCAGATCGTCGACACGTCGGCCGGACGATTCGGTCCAGCCGTGGGTCGACGCAACGCCGTCGCGATGGTCGAGACCGACGGCGACATCGACGATCGTCGACACCTCGCCGACGAGTTCGGGATGCTCGACCGCAGCCGACCCCATCACCACTCGGTGCACCCCGGCGCGGGCGAGTGCCTCTGCGTCCTCGAACGTGCGGACACCGCCACCCACCTGCAGACGCGCGCGCCCCGAGAGGGCCTTCGCCACACCGGCGATGATGCCGCGGTTCACCGGGCCGGCATTGCGTGCCGCATCAAGGTCGACCATGTGCACCCAGGTCGCACCTTGGTCGACGAACGATTCGGCGACCGCCACCGGATCATCGCCGTAGACGGTGCTGTCGTCGTATGCGCCCTGACGCAACCGCACGACCTTGCCGCCGAACAGGTCGATCGCCGGATACAGATTCACCGCGACACCGACTTCACGAAGTTGGCGAGCAGGCCGAGCCCGTCGCGTGCCGACTTCTCGGGATGAAACTGCGTGGCGAAGACGTTCCCCGAGCGGAACGCAACGTTCAGTCGCGCGCCGTACTCGACGGTTGCCACGACATGATTCTCGTCGTCCGGCACGCCGTGCAACGAGTGAACGAAGTACATCCAGGGTTTCCCGCCGAGACCACTGAACATGGGGTCGTCGTGTTCGATGTGCAACTGGTTCCATTGCATCTGCGGCCGCGGCACGGTGGAGGGAATCCACTTCACCGCACCGTGGATGACGCCGAGTCCCCGCGCGCCGGGGTCTTCGTCACTCGCATCGAACAACATCTGCATGCCGACACAGATGCCGAGAAAGGGCACGCCCGACGACACCGCATCGTGAACGACGGACTCAAGACCCGAGGAGCGGAGAGCATCCATGCACGCACCGAACGCACCGACCCCGGGCAGCACCACCGCATCGGCCGACGACACCACGTGCGCGTCGCTCGTGAGCACCGCGTCGGCACCCACCTTTTCGAGCGCCTTCTGCGCCGACCGGAGATTTCCGATTCCGTAGTCGAGAACAGCCACGCGAGCGGCTGGGGTCACGAAAGTACGCCCTTGGTCGACGGCACCGAACCCGACTCGATGCGCACAGCATCGCGGAGACAACGCGCGAGACCCTTGAACGTGGCCTCGATGATGTGGTGCACGTTTCGACCCGCGCGCAGGTTCACGTGCAGGGTGATCGCCGCCGACGTCGCGAGAGACGACACGGCGTGCTCGGCGAGTGACGGGTCGAACGCGGGCGAACCGAGGGGCAGACACTCGGGCAGTTCCACGTTCCACGCGACGAACGGCCGGCCGCTGAGATCAAGCGCGACGTCGACCAGAGCCTCGTCGAGCGGATAACTGCCGCTGGCGAACCTGCGCACTCCCGCCTTGTCGCCGAGCGCAGACCGCAGCGCCTCGCCCACCGCGATGGCCACGTCTTCGACCGTGTGGTGCGTGTCGATGTGCAGGTCGCCGTGTGCCTTCACCACAAGGTCGAAACCGCCGTGGCGTGCCAACTGGTCGAGCATGTGGTCGTAGAACGGGATGCCCGTGCTGACATCGGAAGTGCCGGAGCCGTCGAGAGTGAGAGAGACCTCGATCGATGTCTCCTTGGTGGTGCGTGTGACCTGGGCTGTGCGTGCCATGTGCCCATTCTCGCCTGTCGGCGGGCGAACACCCCGCCCATTTCGCGATTTCAGGCGACCGACACGGCCACCGCGAGGGCGGCCAGGAACCGCTGGTTCTCCTCCGGAGTCCCGACCGTGACCCGAAGACACCCGTCGAGCCGCGCCCACGAACTGCAGTCGCGTACGAGAACTCCCTGGTCGAGCAGTGTTTGCCACACGGAACGCGCGTCGCGCGCAGTCGGCCTGAAGAGAACGAAGTTCGCTCCGCTCGGCCACACCTCGACGCCCAACGCACTCATGCCCGACTCGATCACGGCGCGTTCAGCCTTGATGAGGTCGACCCGATTCTCCATGTCGGCCGCGTACGACAGTGCAGCGACGGTGGCGGCCTGCTTGAACGAGTCGAGATGGTACGGCAGAGCCGCAATGTTCAGAGCCGACACCACCCACGTGGGTGCCACCACGTAGCCCACGCGCAGGGCCGCGAGCGACAGCGTCTTCGAGAACGTGCGGGTCACGACGAGCGGGGAATCCTCGTTCACCATGTCGACCGCGGACCATGAGGAGAACTCCGCATACGCCTCGTCGACCACGACGAGACCGGTTGCATTGCGCATCAACATCTCGAGGTTTGCCCGCGGCTCGACGAGACCGGTCGGGTTGTTCGGGTTGCACAGGAACGTAACGGCCGGCGAATGACGCTGCATCACGCGTTCGATCTCGAGCGGATCGAGCGTGAGGTCTGCCCTGCGCTCGCCAGTGGCCATCTCGACCCCTGTGACACGGGCAATCTGTGCGTACATCTGGTAGGTCGGCTCGAAACTCGCAACGGTGCGGGAGTGCCCGCCGTACGCGAGGAGAATGGTCTGCAGAACCTCGTTCGAGCCGTTCGCCACGAAGATGTTGTCGGGCGCGACGCCGTGACGCGCCGCGATTGCCTCGCGCACTTCCGTTGCGGACCGGTCGGGGTATCTGTTCCATTCGATCGACTGTGCGACCGTTGCAAGACGGTTCACCCAGTCGACCGGCGGCGGGAACGGGGACTCGTTCGTGTTGAGTCGAACGGGAACGTCGACCTGGGGCGAGTGGTATCCCACCATCTCCCTGATCTGGTCGCGAGGTTCGAATCGTGTCACAGCGTCAACCTAGCGACGGCACGCTGTCACGAACGAGCAAGTTTTTCGGCACGGGCCAGCAGACGTTCGGCGGACACGAGCGCTCGCTCGGCTTCGTACATCGCGCTGATGAGATCCTCGTGGTTCGGCCCGATGTCGTCGACCAATCGAGAAATGCGCGACCGGTACTGCCCCACCGCGTCGACCGCCGCACCCAGTTCTGCCCTCACCGTTTCGCTCATCCGGGCAACGCTAGTTGACGCATTCATTTGGTTTTCGATTTCGTCGGCAGCTGCGACGACGGACAGATGTCTTCCATCTCGCAGATTCCGCACTTCGGCTTCTTTGCGTCGCACACTCGTCGACCGTGGAGAATCAACCGGAGACTGAACTTTCCCCACTCCTGCGGCGGAAGAAACCCGTTCAGCACCTTCTCGACCTTCACGGGATCCTCTTCGGTCGTGAGCCCGAGACGGCGCGAGAGCCGGCCCACGTGGGTGTCGACGGCGAGACCGGGCAGATCGAACACGACGCTGCGCAACACGTTGCCGGTCTTGCGGCCGACACCGGGCAACGTGACCAGCTCGTCGAGATCGCTGGGAATCTCGCCGCCGTACACGTTCACCACGCGTGTCGCCATGCCGATCAGGTTCTTCGCCTTGCTCTGGTAGAAACCCGTCGACTTGATGATCGTCTCGAGTTCGGTCGGGTTCGCGTTCGCGAGATCGTGGGGCGTCGGGTACCTCGCGAACAACGACGGCGTCACCATGTTGACGCGCACGTCGGTGCACTGCGCAGAGAGAATCGTTGCCGCGAGAAGTTCGTACGGATTCGAATGGGTGAGCTCGCACTCTGCTCCGGGATACAACACCGACAGTCTCGACGCCACTTCTTTTGCGCGCCCGGCCGGCGTTCTCGGCTTTCCCATGGCACCGAAGGTACCCTGACTGCGTGCCCTCCCTCGAAATCAAACGCCACATGGATGCCGAGGGGCAACATGAAGTCAGCACGTTGCTGACCGATGCATGGCGCGCCGACGGCGCGAGACCGCTGAACGATCACCTGTGGCTCGACCTGCGCGAGGGTGGTCGCGCAGGATTTGCCGGGATCATCGCTCGCGACGAAACGCACAGTCATGCTCTCGCCTACTGCCAGGTGTCACGGGGCAACGAGTCGTGGTCGTTCGACCTCGTCATCCACCCGCACCATCGCTACGACACACACGAGATTGCGCCCGGACTCCTCGAGGCCGCACTCGATGTCGTGGCGCGCGAGGGCGGCGGGCACGTTCACTGGTGGGTCTTCGAGCCGAACAATCTTCATCGACAACTCGCCGACGACGCCGGTCTCACGCAGGGTCGCCGTCTCATCCAATTGCGCCGGAACCTGCCTCTCGAGCAGCACCTGCTCGACGAAGTCGCAGACTTCGACACGTCGTCGTTCGTTGTCGGTTCCGACGAAGACGAATGGCTCGCACTGAACAACGCGGCGTTCCGGCACCACCCGGAGCAGGGCGGGTGGACCCGCGCCACCATCGAAGCGAGAGAACGCGAATCGTGGTTCGATGCCGACGGGTTCCGCGTGCACCGCGACAACGGGGCCATCACCGCGTTCTGCTGGACCAAGGCTCATCTGGAATCGGACCCCGCGATGAACGAGATCTACGTGATCGCGGTTCATCCCGACCGCGTCGGACACGGCCTCGGGCGCAAGATGGCAATCGCCGGACTCGCGAACACCACCACCGACGCAACGCCAGTCGCCATGCTCTATGTCGATTCGGACAATGCGGCGGCACTGTCGCTGTATGCCTCCCTCGGTTTCGTCCCGCATCACGAAGAGCACGCATT
This sequence comes from Ilumatobacteraceae bacterium, assembly GCA_040401975.1. Classification (GTDB taxonomy): domain Bacteria; phylum Actinomycetota; class Acidimicrobiia; order Acidimicrobiales; family Ilumatobacteraceae; genus UBA2093. The sequence continues at coordinate 179,822 of JBBANL010000001.1, forward strand.
CGTCGGCGACATCGCCCCGCTGCCATGACCACCCTGTACGACGTCACCCGCGACGAACTGTCGGCGGCACTCGCGGACGAACCGCGCTACAGACTCGACCAACTGTGGTCGGGCCTGTACGAGCATTTTCTCCGACCGTCTGACATCTCCACTCTTCCCGCCGCATTGCGCTCGCGCCTGTCGACCGAATTGCCGGAGTCGCTCATCGAGGTGCAAAGGTCGGTCACCGACAACGGCGACACGGTGAAGTTTCTGTGGCACCTGCTGAACGGCCAGCACCCGATCGAGACGGTTCTCATGTACTACGACACCCGCGCCACGGTGTGCGTCAGCACGCAGGCGGGGTGTGCGATGGCGTGCGGATTCTGTGCAACGGGGCAGGCCGGCTTCAACCGTCACCTCAGCACCGGCGAGATCGTCGAACAGGTGGTGCGCGCTGCCCGCGAGGCGGCCCAGCACGAGCGCCGCATCGACAACATCGTGTTCATGGGCATGGGCGAACCGCTCGCGAACGAACCCGCCGTGTGGGGTGCAGTCGAGCGCATCCACGGCGACATCGGAATCTCCGCACGTCATCTCACCATCTCCACGGTGGGCATCGTTCCGGGCATCCGCACCCTCGCCACGCGACCCTTGCCCGTCAATCTCGCGGTGTCGCTGCACGCGGCGCGCAACGATCTGCGCGACGAACTCGTGCCGATCAACACCCGCTACCCGATCGAGATGCTCATGCAGGCGTGCAGGGATTACCTGCGCGAGAAGAATCGTCGCGTCACGTTCGAGTGGGCACTGATCGACTCGGTGAACGACACCGACCGCGACGCCGACGAACTGGCCGACCTGTGCCTGCAACTCTCTCCGGCCGCACACGTGAATCTCATTCCGCTGAACCCCACGCCGGGCTGGCCGACAGTCGGAAGTTCGCCTGCGAGGGTGCGCAGTTTCCAGCAGCGACTCCGCGACCAGGGAGTGAATGCCACGACGCGCCAGAACCGCGGCACCGACATCGCCGCCGCGTGCGGCCAACTCGCCGCCGGTCAGCCGGTCACCGTCTCGCCGAAGCCGCTTCGCCGCTAGAGCATGTGACGGGGGTTCGCCACGCGCACCTTGTCGTCGATCACCGGCGACAGAGCCTCGAGCACGGCGCCGAGATCTGCATCGAACTCGCCGCGCCGGATTCTGCCTGCGAGATCTGCGTCGCTGTCGGCCCCGAGTGAGGCGAGTGCGGCGGCGTGGCGTTGCTGCATCTCGTCGCCCGATGCAAGTTCGCGCAGCACGATGTCGAGCGAGTTCATCGCCACCCGCGTGTGGAAGCCAAGTCGACCGTCCACTGCAGGGGCAACATCGCGCTCGAGCCACTCGCGCACCGATTCGATCAATTCGGATGCGGTCGGCCGATCGTGTGGGGTCGTCATGACATCTCTTCTTTCAACAGGCGGACCAGGTCGTACTCGTTCTCGCACACCCGCCGGCCGATGGCGGCGAGTTCGTGACTGCGGGCGACACCCGAGAGATGCGTGCTCGCCTGACCGATGCACATGATGCCCCACTTCAACGTTCCGAGAATCTGCCACCACCGCACGACACCCGCATCGGGCCTGGTGCCGCTCGCGGATTCGTATGCATCAAAGAGTTGCTCGTAGGTGCCGAGTCCGGCAACGGGCCGACCCCCACCGAAACGCCACGCACGCACGCACAACCACCCGAGGTCCTCCATCGGGTCTCCGATGTGGGCCAGTTCCCAGTCGAGAACCGCGGTCAATCCGTTCGCGTCGACCATCAGATTGCCGAGCCGGAAGTCGCCGTGCACGAGTCGTGCCCCGCTGCTCGCGGGTCGATGCGCCTCGAGCCAACGGAATGCAACCTCGAACACAGGGTGCGGTTCGCCGAGGTCGTCGAGCACGCGCCGGTACAGATCGACCTGGTCAGTCGTCGCGAGACCCGCGATCGACGATGCATCGATGCCGTGCAGTCGTGCCGCCGCGTCACCGAGCTGCGCGGGCAGTTGCGACCGCGCGGACTCGAACTCGTCGTCGCGCAGGATCTTTCGGGCGATGGTCTCGCCCTCGACTGTCCGCACAATCATGAAGGGAAGCTCGAGGTCGGTCGACCTTGAACCGTCGACCACGATTTCCGGCACCGGAACACCCGCGGCGAATGCGGCCCTCAACACCGCCGGCTCGGCACCGAGTCCGTCGGGTCGACCCGGACGCACTCTCTGGAGAACGAAATCACCCCCGTCGGCGGTGAACCTCCACGTCTCGCGCGATGCACCACCCGACAGACGGCGCAGGTTGCCGATCGACTTCGCACCCATCACGGCACGAAGACCGTCGGCAAGAATCCCCGCCGGATCGTGCGTGGAAGTCGCGTCGTGAGCCATGCCCCACTTTGCCACGCCCACTACCGTGACCAAGGTGCCGAACACAGAACAACGACCGCCCGTGCTCAGCGTTCGCGACGTGTCGGTCGTGCGCGAGGGGCGCACCACACTCGACCGCGTCACCCTCGAGGTTCACGACGGCGAGCGCTGGGTGATTCTCGGTCCGAACGGTTGCGGAAAGACCACTCTTCTCAGGTTGATGTCGCTGCATCTGCATCCGTCGTCGGGGGACGTTTCGGTGAACGGCGAACTGCTCGGCACGTTCGACGTGAGGCGCGTGCGCACGCGGCTCGCACATGTGTCCGCATCGTTTGCGACCGAACTGCGACCGGCGCTCACCGCACGCGACGCAGTGATGACCGCCGCCCACGGTGCACTCGAGACGTGGTGGCACGAGTACACCGACGATCACCGGGCGAAGGCGACCTCGTGTCTCGACGCCATGGGCATTGCCCACCTCGCCGTGTCTCCGCTGTCTGCGCTCTCGTCCGGCGAACTGCAACGAGTGTTGATTGCGCGCGCACTCATGTGCGACCCGATGGCGTTGCTGTTCGACGAACCCACAGCACGCCTCGATCTGGGCGGGCGCGAACACGTCGTCGGCATCCTCGACGGCTTCGCACGGTCGCACCCGCGACTGCCGATGATCACCGTGACGCACCATGTCGACGAGATTCCGGTGACGACGACGCATTGTGCACTGATGCGCGACGGTCGCATCGTGTCCGCCGGCCACGTCGATGACTCGCTCACTTCGGGCGCGCTCTCCGATTGTTTCGGCATGCGGTTGCGCCTCGAGCGGCGACCAAACGGCCGACGCACCGCCTACGCGATCTGAGTCCTCAGGCCCCCGCGACGACGCGGGCGAGCCCCGCCTTGCCTTCGTCGACCTGAGCGGCGAGCACCCGGTCGAGAACCCCGGCGGTCCAGAGGTTGCCTCCGTAGGCAAGATCCATCTGCACGTTCGCGCCGCTGCGCGTCGGAGACACCGTGACTCGCAACACCCACGGAGAATGACGTCGACCATCTGCTTCCTCGCGTTCGAACACGATCACCACACCGTCGTCCATCGTCTTTCGCATCCGCAGACGTTTCGAGCGGGCGAACACACCGACCTTGGCGCGCAACTCGATGTCCCACAGAGACTCACCCACCGGCGTCGCCGAGTGCACGAGCGGCATCCACTCGACGTATCGCGACAGATCGTTCACGAAGGGCAGCACCACGACGGGCGCGACGGTCAGGTCGACCGACGATGCGTACTTCACGTGTTGTTCTTCTTCCCGAATGCACGACCCATCAACCGACCGAACACGGGAGCTTCTTCGTCGTCGTTGTCGTCTGTGTCGGTGGCGACCAGTCGCGGCGACCACGGAATCGCCTTGGTCTCGTCGGGGTCGATCCCCTCGATTGTTGTCTCGGCCGGTGGTTCTTCCGCGGGCGGAACGGGGTTCTCCTGCGCGTTCAGTTCGGCTTCGATCGTCTCGAACAACGACGGGTCTGCGGTCTTTGCAGGTTTGGGCTGTCGTGCAGCCCTTGGTTTGGCGCGGGGCTTGGCGTTGTCGCTGTCGACGACGCGGAACAACTGGGGAATCGGTTGCCGGCGGTCGTCGATGGTCCAGCCGCGCGGAACCACCAGGGCGTCGGCATGTCGCCGGCAGAGACGACCGGCCTGTTCCCTCTCGAGAATCGCCCGGTTGTCGACCCACACGGTGAGAGTGGAGTTGTCGATTCCGTACGACACCTCTGCGGGCGCACCGCACCCGGGTCTCTCACACAACTTGCGCACGACAGAGAAACTACTTGTGTTCGATGCCCGCGGGTACGAATGCCCGGGCGACTGCCGTCATCGAGACGAATGTGGTGGGCGCGACGGGACTCGAACCCATGACCCCCACGATGTGAACGTGGTGCTCTAACCGACTGAGCTACGCGCCCTTACAGGGACTGTCAGATTACCGAAACGACCGACGGTCACCTACTCGGACACGGCAACGAGACGGACGCACGCTTTGCCCATGCCCTGGCGGTCAAGGTGCGCAAGGGTTTCGGCGGGGCACGTCTGGTCGAATGCCACGAACGACTCCACCACCGCCGCGTGCGGCCCTGCACACGACACCTCGACGGCGAATCCCTCTCTGTCGATCTGCACGCACGACCCGGCCTGGATCAATTGATCGGGAACACCGGGTTCTGCGGGTTCGGTGAATGCGTGGGCGACGAGCACGAGAACGGCGGCGACTGCGGCCACGATCAACATCGCACGCCACGGAAAACGGGGCGGAACCAATTGAGGAGCCCGTGTCGTGCCGCGCACGCCTTCACGACTCGGCGGCACCGCAGAGCCCGTCGCGGCCGAGCCGACGCGTTGCAGTCTGTCGTACTCGCGCCTCGCGACGGGGTCCGACAGCACCGACCACGCGTGGTTCACCTCGGCCATGCGGGCGGCGTCGCCCGCGCCCGAACCGGACGCGTCGGGATGATGCCGACGCGCCAACTGCCGGTACGCATCGCGCAATTGCTCCGCGGTGGCGCCGGACGACACGCCGAGCACCGAGTAGAGGTCGCGGTCAGTAGCCACTGCGCACATCCACGAGACCGATCAACGGCTCGCCCGCGATGTACCGCCGGACATTCGTGGTGATTCTCTCGGACAACAGCGGCACCGCCATCTCAGGAGTGTTGCCGATGTGGGGGGTGATGATGCAATTCGGCAATGACCAGAGCGGGTGTCCCTCCGGCAACGGCTCCGGGTCGGTGACGTCGAGTGCGGCGCCGCCGATCACGTTGTTCGCAAGAGCCCACACGAGGTCGTCGGTCACGATGTGACCGCCACGTGCAACATTCACGATCCACGCATGAGGCTCCATCACCTCGAGTTCGGCGCGGGAGATGATTCCCGCCGTCTCGGGTGTCAAAGAAAGAGCCAGGAACACCACATCGGCGCCCGCGAGTGCATCGACGAGGTTCTCGGTTCCGACCACAGTGTCGACGCCGTCGATGTGTTCGACACTGCGACGCACGACCGTCACCCGGCAGTGGAACGGGCGCAACAGGCGCACCAACGACTCGGTGATCCCACCCCCACCGACGATGGTCACCGCTGCGCCGAGAAGGTTCCTGCCGACCGGACCCGACCACTGCGACTCGCGTGCATACCCACCGACGTGTCGCATGCCGGCGAGCGCAAGCGCGAGCGCGTGCTCGGCGACGGGCTCTGCATACACGCCCTTGCCGCATGTCCACACGCGCTCGTCATCGAGCACCGGCAGGAAGTTCTCGATTCCGGCAAAAGGAACCTGCACCCACTCGAGGTGACCGTGGGCCGTCAACACGTCACCCAGTCCCTGTGCGTCGCGCGCCGCGGTCCACACGAGTGCACTCGCGTCACCCGGCTCGACGACACGACCCCCGCCGAGAACCACCGCATCTCTCACCCACGCCGGAGAGGTGGCGGGCGCGACGGCGATCAGGGTTCGGTCGACCATGGGCGGTATCAGCGTCGTCCGGCGCCGGAGGCCTGCCGCTCGCGACGCACACCCAGAACCAGACCGACAGCCATCACCGAGATGCTGGCGAGCAGCAACATGGTGGCCAACACGTTGAGCTGCGGCGGGATCGCGACACGCGAGGCACCGAAGACCTGCAGCGGGAAGGTGACCAGCGACCCTGCGTTGAAGAAGGTGATGATGAAGTCGTCGATCGACAGTGCGAACGACAACAGCGACGCCGCGAGAATGCCGGGAAGAATGAGCGGGAACGTGATCTTCCAGAAGGCACGACGCGGTGATGCACCGAGATCCATTGCCGCCTGCTCGAGTGTCCAGTCGAATCCGCGGATCCGGGCCCGCAGTGTGACCGCGACGAACGAGATCTGGAACATGATGTGCGCGATGACGACCGTGACGAACCCGCGCTCGACGCCGCGCGAGAGGAACAACGTGGCGAGAGACGAACCGAGAACGATCTCGGGGGAAGTCAGGGGAAGCACCAGGAACAGGTTGACCGCACCGCTCCCCTTGAACCTGTAACGACTCAACGAGATCGCGATCAACGCGCCGAGCACCGTCGCGCACACCGTCGACACCGCCGCGACCTGCAGACTCACGACGAGAGCGTCGGTGAACTCGGGCTTCGAGAAAGGGTTCGCCCAGTTGTCGAGGGTGAACCCCTGCCACACGATGTTGTACTTGCCCTTCGGCTTGTTGAAGGAGAAGAGCACGATGACGATGATCGGTGCGAACAGATAGAGCAGCGAGAGGGCCGCGGCGGCGTTGATGAGTCGCCGGCCGATCTTCTGGCGCGAACTCCGTGCCGCGGTCATACGAGGTCGTCCGTTCCCATGAAACGTGCGTACACCAGCACCGAGGCGGTGATCACGGCCATCAACACGAACGACATCGCCGACGCCAACGGATAGTTCAGTTCGCGCAGGAACTGGTTCTGGATCGAGTTGCCGATCATCGTGGTGCTCGGGCTGCCGAGGAACTGCGCATTCACGAAGTCGCCCGCGGCGGGAATGAACACGAGCAGACTTCCCGCGAACACCCCGGGCAGCGACAGGGGCAGCACGACCCGGCGGAACGCGCCGCTCGCGGTCGTGTAGAGATCCATCGCCGCGTCGACGAGGCGAACGTCGATCTTCTCGAGACTGACGTACAACGGCAGGATCATGAACGGAAGAAAGTTGTAGGTCAGACCGCCGATGACCGCCGCGGGAGTGTTGATGAGCCGACCGTCCTGCATGATGTTCAACCATTCGAGCGGGGCATCGAGCCGCATCGTGTTCAACAACGACACGACCGGGCCGCTGTCGGCGAGAAGGTTCTGCCACGCGAGCGTGCGGATGAGATACGACGTGAAGAAAGGAACCGCAACGAGGCCGAGAAGCATCGTGCGGTATCTGCCGCCACGGAACGCGATCACGTAGGCAAGCGGGTACCCGATGAGCAGGGTGAGAACGGTCGCGATCGCCGCGTAGGCAAAACTGCGACCGAACTGCGGTGCGAAATCGGAGAGTGCATCGCCGTAGTTGCTCCACTGCCACGAGAAACTCGGGAAGAAATCGAACCGACTCTTCTTGCTCGAGAGCGACATCCGGAACATGGTCCACAGTGGCGCGAGGAAAAAGAGGCTCAGCCAGAGAATGCCCGGCTTCAGCAGACCGTACGGGGCCAGGGCCCGTCGTGTCTCGAGCCCGCCGACGAACGCGGTCCACACGAGCGCCACCACGCACGCGAGCATGACGGCGATGAGAACGGTCTGGGTCGTGCCGGTCACCAACTCGGCACCGATCGCCACGATCCCCGCCGCGAGTGCAACCATCACGCCGAGCCCCACCCACTCGGGACGGGAGGTGAACCGCTGAGTGTGGTCGGTCACGTGATCGGTATCACCCGGGCGCGCTATGCGCCCGTGATCTCGGCGAAGCGTTCGTCGAACTTGGCTTCTACTTCTTCGGACAGCGCTCCCCAGCTCTGGAGACGCGCGATGGTCTCGTCGCTCGGGAACAACAACTCGTCCTCTGCGAGGGCGGCGTTGTCGCCGCCCATCTTCACGAGTTCCTCGCGCACGCCCTTCACGGGCGAGATGTACTGCACCGACGCCGTGATGCGCGCCGCATTGACCGGGTCGTAGACATAGTCGATCCATTTCTCGACCGATTCGGAGTTCTCCGAGCCCTTCACCCAGATCATGGTGTCGTACCAACTGGTGCCGCCCTCTTCGGGAACGAAGAACTTCACGTCGGGATTGTCTTTCGAGAGCTGCAGCACGTCACCCGACCATGCGACACAGGCGGCAAAGTTGCCCGACGACAGGTCGTCGGTGTAGTCGTTGCCGGTGAACGCTCGGATCTGGCCGTCTGCCTTTGCCTTTGCGATCTTGTCGAAACCGACAGCCGCGTCGTCGAAGGTCTTGACGTCGTCGAGTTTCTTGCCCTCACCCATCAGAACGAGGCCGAGCGTGTCGCGCATCTCTGTGAGCATGCCGATCTTGCCCTTGAACGCCGGGTCGAACAGGTCGGCGACGCTCTTCAGTTCGCGTCCGGTTGTCTTTGCGTTGTACGCGATGCCCGCGATGCCCGTCTGCCACGGCATCGAGTACTCGCCGTTCGGGTCCCACGACGGATTGACGAGGTCGTCACGCAGGTTCTTGCCGTTCGGGATGTTGCCCTTGTTCAGTTTCTGGGCCCAGCCGAGCTGGATGTAGCGCGCCGCCATCCAGAACGTGGGGGCGAGAATGTCGGCGTCGATCTTGTTGCCGGCGGCAAGCGACGGCTGCACCTTGGCGAAGTACTCGTTGTTGTCGTTGTAGGTCTCGGCGTACTTCATGTCGATTCCAGTTGCCGTCTTGAACAGCGCAACCGTTTCCTCGTCGATGTACAGCGGCCAGTTGTCGAACGTGAGTGTCTTCGTGCCGCCGCCACCGCCGCCGCACGCGGCGAGGAGGGCTGGCAACGAGAGGGCGCCGGCCCCGACGATTCCCGACCGAACCAGGAACTCACGTCGTGTGTACGACATTGCGCGACCCGATGTTGTCTTTTTCTGTGAACCCATGGTGTCCTCCCCTGGTGGTGTTCAGTAAAACCTAGTTCGCACGCCGCTCGGGACGTGACTACAGCGCCGCCTCGACGTTGTCGACGTTCGTCGTGGTGGCTCCGGCGGTTTCGGGCCATCCGGCGAGCAGGTACGGCGACTGCGGATGCCAACCGAAATGCACGGTGTCACCCGGCGCCGGCGTACGACGGCTCGGGTCGATCGGCAGCACTGCAGTGACTTCCGTGTCGTTCGACAGACGCCCGACGATGCGCAACGACGCCCCCTGGAACACGCTGTCGGTGACCGAGACTGCAGGGCCACCCTGGCCGTCGATCGAGATCTGTTCGGGTCTCACCATGACCGTGACCTGCGCTCCGGTCGACAACGACGCGTTGTCGGCACTGTTGCCGGCCGCGACCACCACCTGCGAGCCGCCCACGAGGTCGACCCGGGTGCCCGACGCGTCGGACGATGCGATGGTCCCCGGAAGCAGGTTCGCCGAACCGATGAATCCGGCGACGAAGAGCGATTCGGGTCTCGAGTAGATGTCGTAGGGGGCGCCGACCTGCTCGACGCGCCCTTCGCTCATCACCGCGATGCGGTCGCTCATGGTGAGTGCCTCGCCCTGGTCGTGCGTGACGAAGACAAAGGTGATGCCGACCTCGCGCTGGATGCGCTTCAGTTCGATCTGCATTGCCTCGCGGAGTTTCAGGTCGAGTGCGGCGAGCGGTTCGTCGAGCAGCAGCGCCGACGGATAGTTGACGAGCGCACGCGCGAGAGCAACGCGCTGTTGCTGGCCGCCGGAGAGTTGCGCGGGGCGACGCTGCGCAAATTCGCCGAGCCGCACCACGTCGAGCATCTCGTGCACGCGACGGTCGACTTCTGCATCATCGAGTTTCCGGCTGCGCGGGCCGAACGCGACGTTGTCGAACACCGACATGTGGGGGAACAGTGCGTACTGCTGGAACACGGTGTTGACGTTGCGCTTGTGGGGCGGAACGTCGGAGACGTCTTCGCCCTCGAGAAGAATTCGTCCTGACGACGGTTCCTCGAACCCTGCGATCATCTTGAGGGTGGTGGTCTTGCCGCATCCCGACGGACCGAGCATCGCGAAGAACTCGCCGCGACCGATCGAGAAATCAGCCTCATGGACAGCCACGAATGAGCCGTATTGCTTTCGAACTTTGTCAAGTCGTACTACGGAATCACCGGCGTCCATCCCACCTCCCTTGGCGTGCTCTCGAAGCGTAACACCGACCCCGGGCGGGCAGAGGTCCCGGAATCAACTGTTGATGTTCGCCATCACGTGCTTGATGCGCGTGTAGTCATCGAGCGCGTAGGCGGAGAGGTCCTTGCCGTAGCCCGACTTCTTGTAGCCACCGTGGGGCATCTCGGCGACGAGCGGAATGTGCGTGTTGATCCACACGCAACCGAAGTCGAGATGCTTCGCCATGCGCATCGCCTTGCCGAAGTCGCGGGTCCACACCGACGAGGCGAGGCCGTACTCCACGCCGTTGGCCCATCGCAGCGCCTCGTCCTCGTCGGAGAATCTCTGCACCGTGATCACGGGTCCGAAAATTTCCTGCTGGATCATCTCGTCATCCTGACGGAGGTCCGCCACCACGGTCGGCGAATAGAAGTATCCGTCTCCCGTCACCCGCTCGCCGCCGGTCACGACGCGTGCGTGCGACGGCGCCCGTTCGACGAACCCGGCAACGCGCGCGAGTTGGTTCGCGTTGTTCAACGGGCCGTACGCCGCGGTGTCGTCCGACGGCGGTGCGGTGACCGTTGCACTCGCCTGTTCGGCGAGAGCAGCGACGAACTCTGAATACACCTTGGGACCGCACACCACGCGCGTCGCCGCGGTGCAGTCCTGACCTGCGTTGAAGAATCCCGCCGCGGAGATGCCCGCGGCGGCCGCCTCGATGTCGGCATCGTCGAACACGATCACAGGTGCCTTGCCGCCGAGTTCGAGATGGACCCGCTTCAGGTTCTTCGACGCCGCCTCGGCGACCTCCATGCCCGCGCGCACCGACCCGGTGATCGACACCATCGAGGGCGTGTCGTGCGACACCATGTGACGCCCGGTGTCCCGGTCGCCGCAGATCACGTTGAAGACACCGTTGGGCAGGAACTCCGACGCGATCTCTGCGAGCAACATTGTCGACGCCGGCGTGGTGTCGGAGGGCTTCAGAACGACCGTGTTGCCCGCGGCGATGGCCGGAGCAAACTTCCACACCGCCATCAACATCGGATAGTTCCACGGCGCGACCTGCGCACACACCCCGACGGGCTCCCTGCGGATCATCGACGTCATGTTCGCCATGTATTCGGCCGTCGCTTTTCCTTCGAGCATCCGCGCGGCGCCGGCGAAGAAGCGGATCTGGTCGACCATGGGCGGAACCTCCTCGCTCATGGTGAGACCCACCGGCTTGCCGGTGTTCTTCACCTCGAGGGCGACGATTTCGTCAGCTCGCTTCTCGATGGCGTCGGCGATGCGATAGAGGGCGAGCGACCGCTCGGACGGTGTTGTCTGGCCCCACGACTCGAAAGCCTTTGCGGCCGCCGACATCGCGGCGTCGACGTCGGCGCTTCCCGAGAGCGCGGCGTCTGCGTATTTCTGTCCCGTTGACGGATCGATCACGTCTGTCGTGCGCCCGTCACGCGAGTCGACATGCGTGCCGTTGATGAAATTCCTGAACGTTGCCATGCCACCAAGGATTCCACATCCGAAGGGGTGCAGGTATGCCCCCGTCCGTTTCCGTCAGAATGGCACCATGGCCGCAATCACCACCATCGGAGTCCCACGCGAGGTCAAGACAGCAGAAGGTCGGGTGGCGATGACCCCCGACGGGGTGCGCGAGTGCGAGCGTCTCGGCATCAATGTCTACGTCGAGACCGGGGCGGGCGACGGCGCATCGATACCCGACAGCGACTACGTCGCGGCCGGCGCCGACATCGTTCCCACGGCCGCCGACGCGTGGAGCCAGCAGATGGTCGTGAAGGTGAAAGAGCCGAAGGCCGAAGAGTTCGCGTTCCTGCGCAGCGACCTCACTCTCTTCACGTACCTGCATCTCGCGGCGTACCCGGAAGTGGCGCGCGCACTCGTGAACGCGGGCACCACCGCGTTCGCCTACGAGACCGTGCAGACCGACAACGGTGCTCTGCCCCTGCTCGCACCGATGAGCGAGATCGCAGGGCGACTCGCACCGCAGATGGGCGCCCACTTTCTCGAACGCACGCACGGAGGCCGCGGGGTTCTCATGGGCGGAGCCCCCGGAGTGCGACCTGCGCGCGTCGTCGTTCTCGGCGCGGGCAACGTGGGCTGGAACTCGGCATGGATCGCCGCAGGAATGGAGGCCGAGGTTGTTCTCATCGACAAGAACCTCGACCGACTCCGCTACGTCGACCAGATCCATCGGGGCCGCATCATGACACTCGCGTCGAACCGCGGCGCCATCGAGAGAAGCGTGGTCGATGCAGACCTCGTGATCGGCGCGGTGCTCGTCGCCGGCGGAAAGGCACCGGTGGTGATGAGCGAAGAGATGGTGAGATCGATGAAGCCAGGTTCGGTCATCATCGATGTTGCCGTCGACCAGGGTGGCTGCATCGAGACCACGCACGAGACGACCCACACCGATCCGGTCTATGTCACGCACGGTGTCGTGCACTACGCCGTTGGCAACATGCCGGGCGCGGTTCCGCACACCAGCACCTATGCACTCACCAACGCCACGTTGCCCTACCAGATCGAGGTTGCCACCCACGGCGCGCGGACAGCCGTCGAAAAGAACGCGGCCCTCGGGCACGGACTGAACACACACCGTGGTGCCGTCACGTACAAGGCCGTCGCCGAGGCGCTCGGCACGGCGTTCACTCCGCCCACCGAGGCACTCGCGTCATAGGGTTGGGGCATGGCCACCCACGCAAGCGAACTCGAGGTCCCGGTTCTCGACTTCTTCATCGGCACCAGTCGCAAGGACCGTCGCGACACCCTGCGGTCGGTCGTCAACGAGAGCTGGATCGCGAGAACCAACCTCGGCTTCACGGTGCTCACGTACGACACCAACATGGGAATCCTCCGCGACAAGAGATGGCAGTCGGCCACGGGTCTCGCGGCACAGTTCCAGGGAATCCAGAACGAGGAATACCTGAAGCGACGTCGACGCGTGTCGATTCTCAACGCAGAGGGCGAGGTTCACGTGCGGCTGCGGAGACTGGTGGCGCCGGCGTTCTCCCCGCGGAGCGCAGACCGGCTGAGACCGTTCATGCAGGAAGTGGTGAACGGTCTGATCGACCCCGTCACGAAAACAGGCAAGGGGGAACTCGTCGCCGACCTCTGCGAGCCCTACCCCATCCCCATCATCTGCGAACTGCTCGGGGCGCCGAAGGAAGACTGGCAGTTGTTCAGCCGGCTCGCCACGGATGTGCTGCGGATCTTCAGCGACAATCTCGCGGAAGTCATCCACATCATCATGGCCGCACAGGACGAACTGAACGCGTACACGCGCGCACTCATCGAACAACGCCGTGACGACCCGCGTGACGACCTGCTCACCGAATTGATTTCTGCAGAAGAGTCGGGCGACCGACTCTCGACCGAGGAACTCGAGATGATGGTCGAGGCCGTCATCGTCGGCGGAACCGACACCACCCGAAACCAGCTCGGACTCGCGCTCGCGCTGTTTGCCGAGCATCCGGACCAGTGGAACATCCTTCGCGAGCGCCCCGATCTCGCGCCGCGGGCGGTGGAGGAAGTGATGCGCTATCACGGCGCAGTCGGCGGAACCGTGCGGTTCGCATCGGAGGACATCGAGTACAACGGCGTGTTATTCCCGAAGGGAACCATCATGAGCACGTCGATGGGCACGGGAAACTTCGACTCATCCGTGTTCCCCGACCCCGATCGTTTCGACATCACGCGCGAACCGGTCGGTCAACCGCAACTCTCGTTCGGGGCGGGCATCCACTACTGCCTCGGTGCGTCGCTGGCGCGCGCAGAACTCCAGGAGGCGTTCGTGACCCTGTCGCAACGCATGCCGAACCTCGAACTCGACGGCGAGGTCGAGTACAAGCCTGCCGGCGTCGGCATTTTCGGCCCCGCGAAACTCCCGGTGCGCTTCACGCCCGGTCACTGACGCAGATCGTCTCTTCGCGGGTCAACCGCTAGTCACAGCAACTGTCGCGCCAACCGCACGAGAAGCACTTGAAGTGTGCGTGCTCGGGCGTCAACGCGCCGCCGCACAGCGGACACTCGGGGAACACCCCGAATCGGGTGCGACACGATTCGTCTCTCTCGCGTGATTCCGGAATCGACGATCGGGTCTCCTGTGGCTCCATGTGACTCATTGTGGCGCACCGTCGACGGTCGAACGCGGACTCCGGCACTCCCCTGTCGGGCCCCCGCCAACTAGCGTTTCTCCCGCCCCCTATGACACGACTCTCCCGCCGCCGGACCACCGAATCAGTCCCGCGACCGGGCACGGCCAGAGCGGCGCTCTCGTACCCGGATTTCCGTGTGATGTGGACTGCGAACTTCCTGTCGAGCATCGGCACGTGGATGCAGAACGTGGCACTGCCCGCCTACGTGTACCAGCGCACGTCGAGTGCCTCGATCGTCGGGCTGTTCATCTTCGCCCAGTTGGGCCCCCTGCTGATGCTGTCGGTTCCCGCAGGTGTTCTGGCCGACCGATTCGACCGCCGCAAGTGGTTGGTCTTTGCCCAGATCATCCAAATGACGGGGTCGGTGCTGCTCGGAGTCTTCACGATCGCCGATGCCCCCGTGTTGACGCTGTTCCTCGCCCAGATGACGGTCGGGATCGGCAACGCCTTCAATGCACCCGCGTTCTCCGCGGTGTTGCCGAGCCTCGTGAAGCCGGAGGACCTCGGCGGAAGCATCAGCCTCTCGTCGGCCTCCGTGAACGGTTCGCGCGTGACCGGGCCCGTCGTGGTCGCGTTGATGATGAGCTGGGGGGTCACCACCGGCCAGGTGTTCCTGTTCAACGCGGCCACATACCTGTTCGTCACCTGGGCCGTGATGCGCATCAGAATCCCCGACTTCCCGCGCTCGACCGAACGGGGTCTCGAGGCTCTCACCTCGGGTTTCCGCATCGCACGCGAACGCAGGGCGATCGCGCGCGTCCTGATCACGATGAGTTCGTTCTCGCTGCTCAGTCTTTCCTACGTCGGACTGTTTCCTGCCGTTGCCGACCTCACGTTCGGCATCGAGCCGAAGACCACGATGTACAAGTGGCTGTACGCCACGTGGGGTCTCGGCGCCATGCTCGGCGCACTCGCCATCGGTTCGGTGTTCGCGTCGACCGACAAGCGCACCACCGCACGCCGGGGTTTCCTCGCGTTTGCCGCGGCGATGTGCGCATTCGCGTCGGTGAGGGGAACCGTGCTCGCGTTCGTCACCGCATTTCTCCTCGGCATCGCCTACTTCGCCACGACCACTTCGTTGACGACGGTCGTGCAGAGCAGACTCGAATCGGAGGTGCGGGGACGCGTGATGGCGCTGTGGTTCATGTCGTTCGGCGGAACCATTCCGATCGGCAACGTGATCTTCGGCCCCGTGATGGACTCGATCGGTTCGCGACCGGTGCTGTTCATCGGTGCGGCATGGGCTCTCTTTCTGTCGTGGTGGTGCAACATCGAAAAGATCGACACCCGCGAGGGAACCTCACCCCTTCAGTAGTCGCAGCACGACGCGTTCGCACCCGGCGGCGCGCGAGCCCTTCACCAGCAGCGAATTCCAGTCTTCGTCGACGAGCCTGTCGACAACCTCGTCGAGCGACAGCGCACCCGTTCCGTACGCGAGCGTCTCGAGAGCCAGCACCTCGATTCCGAGCTCGCGGGCACGCGCGACCACCGTCGAGTGTGCAGCGACCGGATCGGTGACCTCGGACATCTTGCCGAGCACCGCAAGTTTTCTTCCGCTCTCCGCAGCCGCGAGAACCTCGAGCGCGGCGAGCATCGACGCGGTGTTTGCGTTGTACGAGTCGTCGAGCACCCGACGGCCGTCGGCTCGCTCGAGCCACACCATTCGCCCCACCTCGGCGATCTCGTTGCCGATTCCTTTCGTCGCCTCACCCAGTTCGAGTCCGCACGCAATTCCCGCAAGAACCGCGGCGGCGGCGTTGGCAGCCATGTGCGCACCGGGCAGCGCGGGCGTTGCGACAGACGTCTGGCCCGCGAATTCGAACAGAACGGAGACGCGTCCGTAATTGTCGGTCGCCTGCGCGGTCCACCGCAGATCGCCTGCAGAGGTTCCGAAGGTGAGCACCCGGCACGCGGCACGGTCGCCGATGGCGAGGCAACGGGTGTCGTCTGCGTTGAGAACGGCGGTTCCGTGCGACGGCAGCGACTCGACCAGTTCGCCCTTTGCGCGGGCGATTCCGTCGGGTCCGCCCACTCTCTCGCCGTGTGCATCGCCGATGTTCGTGATGATCCCGATCACCGGTTCCGCGATTCGACACAGACGATCGATCTCGTGGAACCCGCGCATCCCCATCTCGATGACGACTGCATCGACATCGTCGGGGGCGTTGATGAGCGTGACCGGCACCCCGATGTCGTTGTTCAACGAGTGTTCCGCCGCATGTGCGTGCGGGAATCTCCGTGACAACACCGCGTGCGCCAGGTTCTTCGTGCTGGTCTTGCCTGCAGAGCCCGTGATTCCGACGACCCTCTCGCCGACCCGCAACGACATCTCTCGACGCGCGTGGTGACCCCATCGACCGAGAGCCGTCGTGGTGTCGTCGACCTCGATGCACGTGATTCCCTCGACCGACCGACCGGGAGACACCAGCGCAAACGATGCACCCGCGAGCACCGCATCACCGACAAAATCGTTGCCGTCGCGAGCGTCGACGATCGCAACGAATGCATCACCGGCACGCAGGGTGCGGGTGTCGAAGGAGACCCCGGACGCCGCGACGTCTTCGCCGACGAGGCGACCGCCCGTGAGACGCGCCACTTCTGAGGCGGTGATGCGCATGCGTCGACCCTAGTGGCGAGTACCGTCGTGTCGATGGACACCGCCCGCGAACGCATCAATCTCGTGGTGATTTACGGCGGACAATCGGCCGAACACGACGTCAGTTGCGTCACCGCGGCGCACGTTCTCGCCGCGGCCGACCCGTCGAAGTACCGCACGATTCCGGTCGCGATCTCGCGCGAAGGTCGGTGGAGTTCGCCGTCGCTTCCGGAACTGTCGGTCGGCGGCGTCGACCCGACGGCTCTTCCCGAGCGACTGTCGACCGACGGTGCGCCGACCAGTGCGAGCGTCATCGCGTCGACGTCGGAGAATTCGCAGACCGTGGTGGTGCCCCTGGTGCACGGTCCGCTCGGGGAAGACGGAACCCTGCAGGGACTTCTCGAGATCATGGGAGTCGCCTATGTCGGCAGCGGTGTGCTTGCGAGTGCACTCGCCATGGACAAGGTGATGGCAAAGACCGTGTTCGCGCAGGCAGGCATTCCGCAGGTTCGGTTCGCGTCGCTTCGCGACGATCAACTCACCACGGCGGCCCTCGAGGCGATCGCGGGCGATCTGTCGTACCCGTTGTTCGTGAAACCGGCCAACATGGGTTCGTCTGTCGGGGTCGTGAAGGCGCACTCTCTCGACGAGCTGGTCGTCGGTGCACGCACCGCGGCGACTTACGACGAGTGGATCATCTTCGAAGAGGCCGTCACCGGCCGCGAACTCGAGGTGGCGGTGGTCGGCAACCGCACACCGCGCGCGTCGGTCGTCGGCGAAATAATTCCGGGCAACGAGTTCTACGACTACGACGACAAGTACGTGACGGATTCGGCAACGCTCGAGATACCCGCGCGCCTCACGGACCGACAGAGCGACGAACTTCGCGCACTTGCGCTGCGCGCATACGCAACCCTCAGGTGCGAAGGCATGGCACGCGTCGATTTCTTCTTCGAGGAGAACGGTCGCGGATTCCTGTGCAACGAGATCAACACGATTCCCGGGTTCACTCCGATTTCGATGTACCCGAAACTCTGGGAGTCGAGCGGACTTCCCTATTCGGGGTTGATCGACGAGTTGGTCGACCATGCGCGCGAACGTCACGCGCGACGCAAGACGAACACCGTTCGCTGACGCTGTGTCAGCCGGCCGCGGGAATGTTGATCTTCTGACCCTTCAACAACACGACCGACTGCACGTCTGACCAGTTGTTCGCCCCCAGCAGCGCGCCGATCGTGAAACACGACTTGAACTTGTTCTGGATGAGCCAGAGCGAATCGCCGTCTTGAATGGTGTAGGTGCCCGACGTGTGGTTCTCGCACCCGGGCTTCACGTTGCCACCCGGGGCCGCCGTGCCGCCCGCCGGGACGCTGGTGTTCGGATTGACGACCGCCGACGGCGGGATCTTGATCTTGGTGCCGGGATACGGGAACTGGTCGGGGGTCACCCACGCGTTGTACGCGAGGAGCGTGGTCACCGAGATGTTGAACTTGTTCGCCACGGCGATCGGCGAATCACCCGCTACGACGGTGTAGATGGTTTCGGCCCCCACTGCGCCGCTCGGCAATGTGGTGGTGGTGCCCGGTGCCGTGCTCGCCACCGGCGGAATGGTGGCAAAGTTCGTGGGAGTCACGTTGACCACGGTCGTCGCCACCCCGAGCGTGTCACCTCCGCAGGCCGCGCCGAACAAAGACGCTGCGAGCGCACACGACGACGCCGCAACGATGCGGCCGAGTCGTGGTCGGGGGGTTGCCTTCAGCACGAACAGACACAGTAGAGCCTGGGGCTCGCCGAGTGGTGGCGCGCACCGCGCTCAGACGAGCGGTCGGGCAGTCGGCGGAATCGGCGACGGCAACGAGGTCTCGCCCATCAGGTGCGCGTCGACTCCGGCTGCGCATGCGCGACCCTCGGCAATTGCCCACACGATGAGGCTCTGACCGCGACCCATGTCGCCCGCGACGAACACGCCGGGAACATTCGTCTGATAGTTCGCGTCACGTGCAACGTTGCCCCGCTCGTCGAAGGCGACGCCGAGTTGGTCGAGCCACGACCCCTTCTCGGGTCCGACGAATCCCATCGCGAGAAACACCAGGTCGGCAGGAATCTCACGGTCGGTGCCCTCTTTCTTCACGAACGAGCCGTTCACGAACTCGACCTCGTGAATCAGGAGTGCGCGCACGTTTCCGTTGCCGTCGTCGACGAACCGTTCGGTGTTCACGCTGTAGATGCGCTCGCCGCCTTCCTCGTGGGCCGACGACACCTTGTACACCATCGCGTACTGCGGCCACGGGTTGTTGGACGTGCGCGAATCGGACGGCCGCGGCATGATCTCGAGCTGCAAAACCTGGCGCGCGCCCTGACGCAGCGCGGTGCCGAGACAGTCGGCGCCGGTGTCGCCGCCGCCGATGATCACGACATTCTTGTCACGCGCGTCGATTGACGAGTCGGAGAAGTCGCCCTCTTGCACCTTGTTCGCAATCGGCAGGTACTCCATCGCCTGGTGGATGCCGTTCAGTTCGCGTCCCGGCACCGGGAGGTCGCGCCATGCCGTGGCGCCGCACGCGAGAACGATCGCGTCGTGCGATGCGCGCAACACCTCGATGTCGACCGCGCCGCCGACGTCGGCGTTCGTGCGGAACTCGGTGCCTTCTTCCCTCATCTGCTCGAGACGACGGTCGAGGTAGCGCTTCTCCATCTTGAACTCGGGGATTCCGTAGCGCAGCAGTCCGCCGATTCGGTCCGAGCGCTCGAGCACCACCACGTCGTGTCCCGCGCGCGTCAACTGCTGGGCAACGGCGAGACCCGCGGGGCCGCTTCCGATGACCGCGATGCGCTTGCCCGTCTTCGTCGCCGGGATCTGCGGCACCACCCATCCTTCGTCCCATGCGCGGTCGATGATCTCGACTTCGACCTGCTTGATCGACACGGGGTCCTGGTTGATGCCGAGAACGCACGCCGACTCGCACGGCGCGGGGCACAGGCGACCCGTGAACTCGGGGAAGTTGTTGGTCGCGTGCAGACGCTCGATGGCATCCTGCCAGTGCCCGCGGTAGACGAGATCGTTCCAGTCGGGAATCAGGTTGCCGAGCGGACATCCGTTGTTGCAGAACGGAATTCCGCAGTCCATGCAACGACCCGCTTGCTCGTTCAGCAACGAGGTGTCAAACGGCTCGTACACCTCTTTCCAGTCCCTCAGACGTATCTGCACCGGGCGTCGCTGCGGGCCCGAGCGGCCCCACTGAAGAAAACCTGTCGTCTCACCCACGGGAAGCCTCCATCACTCGTGCTGCAGTGTCGGCCTCGTCGAGGCCCTCTGCACGTGCCGCCGCCATCACGGTCAACACCTTCTTGTAATCGCGAGGCATCACCTTGCGGAAACTCGAGACTTCGACGGTCCAAGCGGCGAGAAGTCTCTCCGCCACCTGTGAACCGGTGAACTCGTGGTGACGCGCGATGGAGTCGCGCAGCCATGTCTCGTCGTCGCCGGACACGTGCTCGAGGTCGACCATCTCGTAGTTCACCAACGACGGGAAGGCGCCGTCGGGGTCGTACACGTATGCGATGCCGCCCGACATGCCGGCCGCGAAATTGCGCCCCGTTGCCCCGAGAATCACCGCTCGTCCGCCGGTCATGTATTCGCATCCGTGGTCGCCCACGCCCTCGACGACTGCCGTCGCACCCGAGTTGCGAACGCAGAAGCGTTCGCCGACGACACCGCGAATGAAGATTTCTCCGCCCGTTGCTCCGTAGCCGATCACGTTGCCGGCGATCACGTTCTCCTCGGCGACGAACGGCGCGGATCTGTGCGGGTGCACGATGATGCGACCGCCCGAGAGACCCTTGCCGACGAAGTCGTTGCCGTCACCCTCGAGACGCAACTGGATGCCCGCGGGCACGAACGCGCCGAAACTCTGGCCTGCCGAACCCGTGAGATGAATGTCGATGGTGCCGTCGGGAAGACCGGCGCCGCCCCAGGCCTTCGTGACCTCGTAGCCGAGCAGGGTTCCGACGGTGCGGTTCACGTTGCGCACCGGCAACTCGATCTTCACGCGGCGTGCGTCGGCGATCGCATCTTTCGACAGGGCGATCAACTGATTGTCGAGTGCCTCGTCGAGTCCGTGATCCTGCTGCACCGAGTTGAACGGCGTCTGGTTGTACGGGTTCTGCGGTGTCTCGAGGATCGGAGAGATGTCGAGACCCTTCGCCTTCCAGTGGTCGACCGCCTTGCGCGCGTCGATCATCTCGACATGGCCGATGGCCTCCTGCAGACTGCGGAAACCGAGTGCGGCGAGATACTCGCGCACCTCCTCTGCGATGTACTCGAAGAAGTTCACGACGAACTCGGGCTTCCCGGAGAAACGTGCGCGCAGCGTGGGGTTCTGCGTGGCGACGCCGACCGGGCACGTGTCGAGGTGGCACACGCGCATCATGATGCAGCCGCTCACCACCAACGGCGCGGTGGCGAAACCGAACTCTTCCGCACCGAGCAGGGCCGCGATGATCACGTCGCGACCGGTCTTCATCTGGCCGTCTGCCTGCACCACGATGCGGTCGCGCAGACCGTTCAGCAACAATGTCTGCTGCGCCTCGGCGAGACCGAGTTCCCACGGCGCGCCTGCGTGCTTCAGCGAGGTGAGCGGCGATGCGCCGGTGCCCCCGTCGTGGCCCGAGATCAGCACGACGTCGGCCTTTGCTTTCGAAACACCTGCTGCGACGGTTCCGACTCCGACCTCTGCAACGAGCTTCACGTGAACACGCGCCTCGGGGTTGGCGTTCTTCAGGTCGTGAATGAGCTGCTTCAGGTCCTCGATCGAATAGATGTCGTGGTGAGGCGGCGGGCTGATGAGTCCGACACCGGGCGTCGAGTGCCTCGTCTTTGCGACCCACGGGTACACCTTGTGGCCGGGCAACTGACCGCCTTCCCCGGGCTTTGCACCCTGGGCCATCTTGATCTGGATGTCGTCTGCGTTCACGAGGTATTCGCTCGTGACACCGAAACGACCCGACGCAACCTGCTTGATTGCCGACCGCTTCGAATCGCCGTTGTCCATTGGCACGAACCGTTCGGGATCCTCGCCGCCCTCGCCCGTGTTGCTCTTGCCGCCGATGCGGTTCATCGCGATTGCGAGAGTCTCGTGTGCTTCCGCAGAGATCGATCCGTAGCTCATCGCGCCGGTGGAGAAGCGCTTCACGATCTCCGACACCGGCTCGACCTCGTCGATCGGCACCGCGGGTCGATCCCCTGTGCGAAGTTCGAACAGACCGCGCAACGTTGCGAGACGATGAGACTGGTCGTCGACGTCGCGCGTGTACTGCTTGAACAGGTCGTAGCGACCGGCACGCGTCGAATGCTGCAGGCGGTACACGGTCTCGGGATTGAAGAGGTGGTACTCCCCCTCGCGCCGCCACTGGTACTCACCGCCGAGTTCGAGTTTCCGGTGTGCGCGAAGTTCCGGCCGCTTCGGATGCGCGGTCGCATGTCGCTGTGCGACTTCCTCTGCAATTTCGTCGAGCGTGATTCCGCCGAGACGCGACACGGTGCCGGTGAAGAACTCGTCGACGAGTTCGGTGGCGAGACCGATGGCCTCGAAGATCTGGGCGCCGGTGTACGACGCAACCGTCGACACACCCATCTTCGACATGACCTTCAGCACGCCCTTGCCGGACGCCTTGATGTAGTTCTTCACCGCCTTGTGCGGATCCATTCCGCCGAGGCCGTACATGCCGGTTCCGTTGTCGGCGGCGATCATGTCCTCGATCGACTCGAACGCGAGGTACGGGTTGATGGCGCCCGCTCCGTACCCGATGAGCAGAGCCATGTGGTGCACTTCGCGCGCGTCGCCGCATTCCACCACGAGACCGACCTGCGTGCGGCTCTTCTCCCTGATGAGGTGGTGGTGCACCGCACTCGTGAGGAGCAGCGACGGAATCGGTGCATACACCTCGTCGGAGTTGCGGTCGGACAGAACGATGATGCGGGCGCCGTCGACGATCGCCTGTGACACCTCGGTGCGGATCTTGTCGAGCGCGGTGCGCAGACCGGCGCCGCCGTCGGCGACGCGGTACAGGCCGCTGACGACGACGGACGCGAGCGCGGGCTGCGTGCCGTCGTCGTTGATGTGGATGATCTTGGCGAGATCGTCGTTGTCGATGATCGGGAACGGAAGAATCAACTGACGGCAACTGTCGGCGCCGGGCGCCAACAGGTTCGCCTCCGGTCCGATGCTGGTGCCGACTGCGGTCACCACTTCCTCGCGGATCGCGTCGAGCGGCGGGTTGGTGACCTGGGCGAACAACTGCTGGAAGTAGTCGAACAACAGCCGGGAACGCGTCGACAGCACCGCAATCGGCGTGTCGGTTCCCATCGAACCGATCGGTTCTGCACCGGCCTTCGCGGTGGGGGCAAGGATGACCTTCAGTTCTTCCTCGGTGTAGCCGAACATCTGCTGGCGTCGCGCGACGCTGTCGTGGCTGTGCACGATGTGTTCGCGCTCGGGCAGATCGTCGAGGTGCGTGAGGCCGTCGGCCAGCCATTCCTCGTAGGGGTGCTCGGATGCGAGCTGGAGTTTGATTTCGTCGTCGTCGATGAGGCGACCCTGCGCGGTGTCGATCAGGAACATGCGACCCGGTTGCAGACGACCCTTGCGGATCACCCGTGACTGATCGATGTCGAGAACTCCCGCCTCGCTCGCGAGCACCACGAGATCGTCGCTCGTGACCCAGTAACGACCGGGGCGGAGTCCGTTGCGGTCGAGCACCGCACCGATCAGGGTTCCGTCCGTGAACGCCACGTCGGCCGGGCCGTCCCACGGCTCGATCAGGGATGCGTGGAATTGGTAGAAGGCGCGCTTGCGCGGGTCCATGCGTTCGTTGTTCTCCCACGCCTCGGGGATCATCATCAGCAACGCATGCGGCAGCGAACGTCCGGCAAGGTGCAACAGCTCGAGCACCTCGTCGAAACTCGCCGAGTCGCTCATGCCGGGAGTGCAGATCGGGAACGCGCGGTCGAGACCCGGGATCAGGTCGGTGGCGAGCAGTGCCTCGCGCGTGCGCATCCAGTTGCGGTTGCCCTGCACGGTGTTGATCTCGCCGTTGTGGGCGATGTACCTGTAGGGATGTGCGAGCGGCCACGACGGGAACGTGTTCGTGGAGAAGCGACTGTGCACGAGAGCGATGGCCGACTCCATCCGGTCGTCGGAGAGGTCGGGGAAGAATTGCTGCAACTCGGGGGTGGTGAGCATTCCCTTGTAGACGAGGGTGCGCGCCGACAGCGACGAGAAGTACGTGCGCATGTCGCCGGCGAGTTCGTGCTCGATGCGCTTGCGCACGATGAACAACCTGCGGTCGAGATCGATGCCTGTCGCGCCGTTCGGGTCGTCGCAGAAGAACTGACGCACCGTGGGCATCACGGCACGTGCTGATGCGCCGAGACAGTCGGGGTTCACGGGAACATCGCGCCAGCCGAGCGGGCGAAGACCTTCCTCCGCCGTGATTGCATCGACGCGTGCGGCGGCGACCGCCGCTTTGCCGGTGTCCTGCGGAAGAAATGCGATGCCGACCGCGTATGCCCCTGCGTCGGGCAGTGCGAACCCGGCAACCGCGCGGAGGAAACCATCGGGAACCTGGATGAGGATCCCCGCACCGTCGCCCGTGTCGGGTTCGGCTCCGGTGGCGCCACGGTGCTCCATGTTGGTGAGCGCCGTGAGACCGAGCGTCACGATCTCCCTGCTGCGAACTCCCTTGATGTTGGCCACGAACGACACGCCGCAGGCGTCGTGCTCGAATCGAGGGTCGTAGAGACCGTGCGGCATGGGGAGATCGGGGTTCACTGCGTCTGGGTCCTTCCGGAACGGCATGCGGGGCATGCCGGAGAATCGGATGTTCGGTTCTCCCGGGACGACGCTGGCCCGAGCAAGGTCAAAGGCTAGCGACACTCCCCGTGCGACACAAAGGAATTGTCGACGGGGACATCAGTGAGACGTCACACCGGGTCGACGTAGGCCGGTGCCCGCTTCTCGAAGTCGCTCATCACGGCCTCTCGCTGGTTGTGGCCACCGATCAGAGAGCCGATGATCCGGCGTTCGGCGGCGAACTGTGCCGCCGCAAAATCGAGAGTCAGACGATTCAGGAGTTCCTTTGCGCCCCGCACAGCGTCGGGGCTGCGCTTCACGATTTCTTGTGCGTAGGCGAATGCGTCGTCGCGCGGGGTGTCGGACACACGCGTCACCAGACCGATCTCGTGGGCTTCTCGGCCGTCGAAGATCCGCGCCGACATCACGATGTCCTTCATGATGTCCGCCCGCACGAGACCCTGCATCAGCACCGTGCCCGCCATGTCGGGCACGAGACCCCAGTAGGTCTCGCGAACGCTGAACTTCGTGTCGGGATGCGCGAAACGCATGTCGGCACCGAGTGCAATCTGGCATCCGCCGCCGAGCGCGTGGCCGTGAACGGCCGCGATGACGGGCACGGGCACTTCCTGCCACACCCAGGCCGACTGCTGACCGAGATGGGTGATGCGACCTTCCTGCATGTCGCCGGCTGTCGGGGCGTTGCTCTTCTGGCGCTCGCCGGTGGCCATTCCCCCCATTGATGCGAGGTCGAGACCGGCGCAGAACGACGCGCCTTCTCCCGAGAGCACGACGACGCGCACCTTCTTGTTGGTCTTCAGCGACTCGCCGGCGTCGACGATTGCCTGGAATTGTTCGCCGTCGAGCGCGTTGCGCTTCTCGGGGCGGTTGAAACGCACATCGGCGATTCCGTCGGAAATGGAGATGGTGACGCGGTCGGACATGAACGAATCTTGCCACGCCCCGGAGTGATGGTCGCCACCGGAGGCGTGGCAGACTGAAGTCCATGCATTTGAACCTTTCCGCCGATGAAGTACTGAAGACGACCCGGTCGGTGCGCAAGCGCCTCGACTTCGACAAACCCGTCGAGCGCGAGATCGTCGAGGAGTGTCTCGAGATCGCCCTGCAGGCTCCCACCGGTTCGAACAGTCAGGGCTGGCACTGGATCATCGTGGAAGACGCAGCGAAGAAGAAGGCGCTCGCAGACATCTACCGAAAGAACTGGGACATCTACTCGAACGCACCGGGCCGCGAGTACGCAGAAGGCGACAGCCGCGGTGAGCGCATGCCGCTCGTGCGCGACTCGGCCACCTATCTCGCAGAGAACTTCGAGAAGGCGCCGCTTCTGCTGATTCCCGCCATCGACGGCCGCCTCGACAACCTGCCGTCGTTTGCAACAGCAAGCCAGTGGGGCTCGCTGTTGCCCGCAGTGTGGAGCTTCATGCTCGCGCTGCGCGAGCGCGGCATGGGTTCTGCGTGGACCACGATTCACCTCATGAACGGCGGCGAGCAGGAAGCAGCCGAGTTGCTCGGCATTCCGTACGAGCGCGTGAGCCAGGCCGGCCTCTTCCCCATCGCCTACACGATCGGCACCGACTTCAAGCCCGCGAAGCGCGAACCACTCAGCAAGGTGTTGCACTGGGACAAGTGGTGACCCGATGACCGGCATCGTCACGTACGAGCGCCGCGGCAATGTCGGGGTCATCACGATGGATGACGGCAAGGCAAATGCCGTCTCGCTCGCGCTGCAACAGGAACTGAACGCCGCGCTCGATCTTGCCGAGGCCGACGCAGTGCCCATCGTGATCACGGGTCGACCCGGGATTCTGTCGGCGGGTTTCGACCTGAAGACCCTCGCTGCGAGCGGTCAGCCCGCTGTCGACATGCTGAACGGCGGCGTCTCGCTGTCGATGCGTCTGCTCGATTTTCCGAACCCCGTGGTGGTCGCATGTCCGGGGCACGCAATCGCCATGGGAATCTTCCTGATGCTGAGCAGCGACTATCGCATCGGCGTGCGCGGGAACTACAGGTACTCGGCGAACGAAGTGGCCATCGGCATGACCATGCCGTTCTTTGCCATCGAGATTCTCCGGCACCGGGTGAACCCACCCGCTCTCACGCGTGCAGTCGGTCTCGCCGAGGCTTTCACCCCGGACAACGGAGTCGAAACAGGCGTCGTCGATCTGGTCGTGGACGAGGCTGACCTCATGTCCACCGCGCTCGCGCTGGCCGAATCGTTCGCGACACTCGACAAGACCTCACATGCGCACAGCAAGAGGCGGATGCGTGCCGGGATGCTCGAGGCGATGCGTGCCGGACTCGTCAAGGACGACGAGGGCTGGAAGAAGCTGTTCCTCGCCTGAACATCCGACGCCGACCGAAGCACGGTCAGTCGACGAGGCGCAGTCCGCTCGGCGCAATCGACTGGTCGACGAACGGCAGATCGACGACGAATTCGGTGCGATGCGCAGGGAACACGTGCCGGGAGAACAACACCGTCTTGCCCGACACGCTCGTTGTCGTGCGCAGACACCGCAGCACCGGCGAGCCGACCGGAATCTTCAGCAGAGTTGCCTCGTCGGCGTTCGCAGCGTCGGCACCGATTGTCTGCGTTGCGCCGGCCAACGGAACATCGAGAAGTTCGTAGAACGGTGACCGCTCGACGTCTGCGCGCGACAGATGCTCGCCGAGATCTGCAGGGCACCACACCGTGACAATCGCGAACGGCTCACCGTCGGCAAGGTTCACGCGACGCACGCGCAACACGTTCTGCGTTCCGAGCGATGACGCAACATCTTTCGGTGCCTTCTCGAACGCGAACTCGAGCACCCGGCGTTCGGGCATGGCGCCGGAGTCGCGCATTTGTTCCTCGATGGTCGACAAGCGCGCGAGTGGCTGACGCACGGTCTCGCCTGCCACGAACCACCCGAACCCCTGACGCGAGTCGACAAGACCGTCGTCACGCAACAACTCGAGCGCCTTGCGGATGGTGACCCGACTCACGTCGAACTCGCCCGAGAGATCCGACTCACTCGGCAACAAGCGGCCTGCCGCATAGGCGCCCGAGAGAATGCGCGCCCGCAGTTCGTCTGCGATCTGGTAATAGCGGATGGTGCGCACTTGTATTAGAGTTGTATACACAGAGACAAAAAGCAAGCCCCACCGCTTGCTCGAGGAAAGGTTGCCCCCATGGCCGTGACTGCCGGAACCCCCATCGCACTCGTCGAAGGCGTCTACTCGCGCCTCACCGCCAACGCCGAACTCGGCCGGTCACGGCTCGGTCGCCCGCTGACCCTGGCGGAAAAGATTCTGATCAACCATCTCGTTGACCCCGCCACACAGGAGATGGAGCGCGGTCGCAGCTACGCCGACTTCAACCCCGACCGCGTCGCGATGCAGGACGCCACGGCACAGATGGCGCTGCTGCAGTTCATGACGGCGGGTCTTCCGACCACTGCAGTGCCGTCAACCGTGCACTGCGACCACCTGATTCTCGCGAAGGTCGGTGCGAAGCTCGACCTGCGCGACGCGAACGACGTGAACCGCGAGGTGTACGACTTCCTTCGCTCGGTCAGCGCAAAGTACGGCGTCGGGTTCTGGGGTCCCGGCAGCGGAATCATCCACCAGGTCGTTCTCGAGAACTACGCATTCCCCGGCGGAATGATGATCGGCACCGACAGCCACACGCCGAACGCCGGCGGACTCGGCATGGTCGCGATCGGAGTCGGCGGCGCCGATGCGGTCGACGTGATGACCGGGTTCCCGTTCAACGTTCGATGGCCGAAGGTGATCGGCATCAAGCTCACCGGGAAACTGAGCGGTTGGAGCAGCCCGAAGGATGTGATTCTCGAGGTTGCTCGCCAACTCACAGTCGAGGGCGGCACAGGTGCCATCGCCGAATATTTCGGACCCGGAGCCGACACGATCTCGGCCACCGGCAAGGCGACGATCTGCAACATGGGCGCCGAGATCGGAGCCACCTGTTCGGTGTTCGGATACGACGAGAACATGGCCACGTATCTGCGCGCAACAGGGCGCGCCGAGATCGCCGCCGCCGCCGATGCGGTCGCGAAGGATCTCCGCCCCGACGACGGTGCACAGTACGACCAGGTGATCGAAATCAATCTGTCCGAACTCACGCCGCTCATCAATGGTCCGCACTCGCCCGACCGTGCGCACAAGATCGGCGCGAACGGTGTCGGTGCGGCGGCGCGAGAGAACGAATGGCCGCTCGAGGTCTCGGCGGCTCTCATCGGATCGTGCACGAACTCGTCGTACGAAGACATCACGCGTGCAGCATCGATTGCACGACAGGCGGCGGCGAAGGGTCTGAAGGCAAAGACCGAACTGTTGATCTCGCCCGGAAGCGAACAGATCCGCGCCACGATCGAACGCGACGGACTGCTCGCAGACCTCGAGGCGATCGGCGCGACCGTTCTCGCGAACGCGTGCGGCCCCTGCATCGGCCAGTGGGAACGCGCCGCCGACAAGACGGCGAAGCCGAACAGCATCGTCAACTCGTTCAACCGCAACTTCCCGAAGCGCGCCGACGGCTCTGCGAACACGTTGTCGTTCGTCACCAGCCCCGACACGGTGATGGCGATTGCGCTTGCGGGTCGACTCGATTTCGACCCGCGCGTCGACACCATCACCGCGGCCGACGGCACCGAGGTTCTGCTCGACGCTCCCGAGGGCGAGATCATTCCCGCGCGCGGATACGACCCGGGCGTCGACACCTTCACTGCCCCGCCCGCAGACGGAAGCGGCGTGGTCGTCGAGGTGAGCCCCACCAGCGACCGCCTTCAGTTGCTCGAGCCGTTCCCCGCATGGGATGGCAACGACTACGTCGAGTTGCCGATTCTCATGAAGGCACAGGGCAAGTGCACCACCGACCACATCTCGGCGGCAGGAAAGTGGTTGACCTACCGCGGCCATCTCGAGAACATCTCCGGCAACCTGTTCATCGGCGCGGTCAACGCGTTCGGAGGTGCAGTCGGCGAAGGACTCGACATCACCGACGGCGGTCGACGCAGTTATCCGGACATCGCCAAGCGCTACAGCGAAGCAGGTATTCGTTGGTGCGCCATCGGCGACCAGAACTACGGCGAAGGCTCGTCACGCGAGCACGCAGCGATGGAACCGCGGTTCCGTGGCGGCGTCGTGATCTTCGCTCGTTCGTTCGCGCGCATCCACGAAACGAACCTGAAGAAGCAGGGTCTCGTTCCGCTCACGTTCTCCGACCCGGCCACGTACGACCTCATCGAGGAGACCGACCGCATCAGCGTGCTGAATCTTCCGCCGGTTCCCGATCAGCCGATGCAGTGCCGCATCACGAAGACCGACGGCCGCACCGTCGACTTCGAGGCAAAGCACACGTTCAGCCCCGAGCAGGTCGAGTGGTTCAAGGCGGGCAGCGCACTCAACATCGTGCGTCAGAAAGTCGCGAACGCGAAGTAGTCAGTCGGCACCCGGGCGCCGGTCATCCTCGGCATTCGGGTCACCCTTGTAGTTCGACGGATAACTGCGGCGCAGTTCGTCCTCGGTCGGTTCGCGGTGTTCGCGTCCCTCGGGCGGCAACAGCGCACTGATTGCCTCCATGATCGCGCGCGTGTCCGCATCCGGGTCGACGTATCCGAGCTGAACCGGCGCACCGACCGTGACGATCACCTCGGGTGGTGACGTCACGTTCGTGACGTTCGGCAGTTTCGCGTTGCGCGGCCACACCTTCTCGGTTCCCCAGATGGCAACAGGAATCACTGGCGCTTTGGTCTGCGCGGCGAGTCGAGCGGCGCCCCACCGCCCCTTCAACACCGGGTCGAAGAATGCGCGGCCACGCGGAATGGTCCCCTGGGGCATGATCGCGACCAGATCCCCGGCCTGCAGAGATTCCGTCGCGGCTCGCAACGGCTCGTCGCTGCCGGTGCCGCGTTCGACGCGGATGCCACCGAGCGCTGTGGCGAGCGGACCGATCACCGGGGCGTCGA
The DNA here is from genome assembly GCA_040401975.1 of Ilumatobacteraceae bacterium. Lineage (GTDB taxonomy): Bacteria > Actinomycetota > Acidimicrobiia > Acidimicrobiales > Ilumatobacteraceae > UBA2093. The sequence continues at coordinate 210,556 of JBBANL010000001.1, forward strand.
ACACTTCTTTCTTGCCGAGGAAACGGACCGCACGGCCCGTCTTTGCAACAGCAAGTGACACCGCAGCGATGTCGAAATAACTGCGGTGATTGCCGCACAGAATCGCGGCCGAATCACGCGGGATGTTCTCGGTGCCGGTGATGCGGAACCGTGCGTACGGGAACACTTCGGGGCGGGCGAATTTCATGAGGGCCTGCTGCGCCTCGAGACCGACGACGGGAATCTTCGCGACTCCCGCGGGAACATCGAGGTGCATCACCGGCCAGCGACGTGCCGCCGCCATCAGACGAAGGCGCCAGTCGGGGTTCACACACACCGGGTTTCCCACCGCCGCGAGCAACGGTTCGTCGAACACACTGTCGCTGTACGCATACGAGCCGTCGAGATCGATTCCGTTCTCGCGACTCCACTGCTTCACCGCGTCTTTCTTTCCGCGCGACCACACATACGGACCCGACAGCTCGCCGGTGTATGCGCCTTCCGCATCGACCGCATAGGTCGTGGCGATGACCGCGTCGAAGCCCATCAATTCGGCGAACGGTTCGATGAGATCTCGTGGCGTCGTGGTTGCGAGCACCACTCGTCGACCTTGTGCACGGTGTTCGTCCATCACTTTTCGTGCATACGGCTGCACCATCGCGACCAGATCGGGTGCCGCGAGGGTTGCCGCTTCGCGCACCTGCGACCGAAGATGACCGCGCATCGCAACGACCGCCTGTCGACCGAGAACCATCGACGGCAGATTCTCACCGAACGTCTCGAACACTTGATAGAGCAAGGTCTCGCCGGGAATCGAGCGGGAGACGACGCCGGTCTCGCGCAACACACGACTCACGACGTGCGCCGACGCACCCGACAGGATCGTGCGATCGAGATCGAAAAATGCGGCGTGATTCACGCGCCGCACACTACGCCCACTTTCGAGACTCAGAAAGAGGTGCCCCGAAGTTATCCGCGAATGGGAAAGGCCCCGCAGGGGGTGCGGGGCCTCTCAACCGAAACCCGATGGTGGGGGGACCATCTTGTGGGTTCTTTCGGCCGGCTAATGGGGGGCATTGCCGGCGCGATGTGTTATGTGAAAGTATGCACGTGAATCAGTGAACACTCAAGTTGAACAGCACGATAGTTGCTATCATTTTTTGTGATAGGGCCATCAAAGGCGCCCCGCAGCACGGAAACGCTGAATCCCATGGAAATCAAGCAATTGCAGAGTCTTGTGGCCATCTCGGAGCACGGCACCTTCTCTGCCGCCGCCAAGGCCCTCGACACGGTCCAGTCGAACGTGTCGGCCCACATCGCCCGACTGGAGAAGGAACTGGGCGCCACCCTCGTCGACCGCGCAGCCGGCACCCTCACCGACGAGGGCGAGATGGTGCTTGCGCGTGCACGTCGGATTCTTCACGAGATGGAAGACATCGACGCCGACATCCACTCGCTCGGCGAAACGGCAACGGGCGACTGTCGCATCGGCACGCTCGGAACCACAGCCCGCTGGCTGATGCCTCCCCTTCTCAATTCGTTGGTGCGCCATCACCCCGGAGTGAGGCCGGCCATCATCGAGGGTGCCACGAGTGCCCTGCTCCTGCGTCTGTCGAGCGGTGAGATCGATGCGGCAATCGTTCACTTCCCGATTGTCGACACGACACTCGACACGACGGAACTCTTCGCGGAGGAACTCCTGTTGCTCGCACCGAAGAACCACGTGCTCGCGGAGCGTTCCACCATTTCGTTGGAAGAACTGTCGGAACATCCGTTGCTGCTCGCACCGCGCGGCACCGCACAACGACGGATCATCGACCGCGCGGCAGCAACACGCGGAGTCGCGCTTCGCTCGCAGGCAGAGATCGACGGTGTGCGCCTGATGGCATCGCTCGTGTTCGAGGGGTTCGGCCCGGCCATCGTTCCCGCCAGCGCCGCACCGGGCTGGCTGAAAGGCGACTTCGTTCGCATCAGTGTCCCCGACCTGCCGAGGCGCGTGGTCGGATGGGTGCAGCGTGAACGCCCGCGACCCAGCAGGGCGACTCTCGCCGTGCGCGACCGCGCAATCGACGTCGTGCGACGACATGCGCCGCGTCAGCCGGGAATCACCGTCGACATCACGCCGCACATGCAGAAAGGCCTCCGGCACCATCCTTCACTGTGAGACATCGGCCGGAACGTGCCGTTCCGGCGTGACCGACCAGTGTCTGTGCAACTCGCGTGGGTCTAATCTGTGTCGGTGAGCGACAGTGGTTCTTCCAGACAGATTGTTGTCGAACTGCAAAACAATGTTCCCGGTGCCGCCACCGCCGCCATCGCGCGACTGACAACCGGTCGACAGGTCGTCTGGCTCGACGTCGACGGCGAACACCACAAAGGCGCACTCTCGGCGGCCGCTTCACACGTGATCGCCACCGCGGCCGACACCGCACGCTCGAAAGGTCTCCCGCTGATCCTGCAGATCGAGTCGTCGGGCGCGGACATTCTCGAGGGAATCCCTGCACTGCACGGTTGGGGCACCGCAGCGAAGGCCCTCGCCCAGTGCTCTGGTCACGTGCCGACGATCAGCATCGTCACCGGACCCGCCGTGTCGGGGCCCGCGCTCCTCATCGGGCTGTCTGATTTCGTCGTGATGACGGACGACTCGTACGCCTTCGTCAGCGGCCCGACGATGGTTGCCGAGTTCACGGGCATCTCCGTGAGCACCGACGAACTCGGCGGCGCAGCCACGCACGCCCGACAGAGCGGCGCCGCGTCGGTTGTCGTGCCGGATCTCGCTTCCGCCGAGGCGTGGGTCGAAGAGGTGCTCGAGTATCTCCCCGACAGCGTGAACGTCCTTCCCGACACGATGGCGACCGACGACTCCGACGACCGCGGCACACCCGAGGCGGGCGAACTGATTCCCGAATCGTCGACCGGCAGCTACGACGTGCGCAAGGTCGTCGAATCGATCGTCGACGACGGTGCATACACGGAAGTACGCGCCCGGTGGGCGGGCAACGTGATCACGGCCTTTGCCCGCATGGGCGGGTATTCGGTCGGCATCGTCGCCAACCAGCCGATCAACCTCGCAGGAACGCTCGACATCCCGGCATCGCAGAAGGCAGCGCGTTTCGTCGCGTTCTGCGACGCGTTCAACATCCCGATCATCACCCTCGTCGACACGCCCGGTTTCTATCCGGGCAAGGATCTCGAGTGGCGGGGCATGATCAGGCACGGAGCACAACTGGTCTTTGCGTATGCGCGCGCGACGGTGCCGAGGATCTGCGTCATTCTCCGCAAGTCGTACGGAGGCGCATACATCGTGATGGACTCGAAGGAGATGGGCAACGACCTGTGCCTCGCGTGGCCCTGGGCGGAGCTCGCGGTGATGGGCGCGGGACAGGCCGCCGCCATTCTCCAGAGGCGCGCGACAGACGAAGAACGCGCCGCGTTCGAGGCCGACTACACCGAACGGTTGCTGAACCCGTACATCGCCGCCGAGCGCGGTTTTGTCGATGCCGTGATCGACCCTGCCGACACGCGCCGGGAAATTTGTGCGGCGCTTCACATGTTGCGGGACAAGCGCGAAAAACTCGTCTCCCGCAAGCACGACAACACTCCCCTGTAGCGGACGGCACCGCTCACCAAGTGGGAGCCGCTCGACCCGTTCGTCTAACCTTGACCGTGGGGGAAAAAAGCCCTCGCGACATATCCCGTCAGCAGTCAAGGAGATCCCACATGGCTGACACCATCACCATCATCGACGACCGAACTGGAAAGAAGGTCACGGTGCCCATCGAGGGTGGAGTCTTTTCCTCCGCCGCACTGCGCGAACTCGATCCGAGTCTCTTCATGTACGACCCGGCCTATCTGTCGACGGCGGCGTGCGCGTCGGCCATCACCTATCTCGACGGCGACAACGGCATTCTCCGCTACCGCGGCTACCCCATCGAGCAGCTCGCCGAACACTCCACCTTTCTCGAGGTGGCCTACCTCCTGCTGAACGGCGAGTTGCCGACAGAAACTGAGCAGAAGAAGTGGGAATACGACGTCATCCACCACACGATGATCCACGAGAACATGCGCAAGCGGTTCGTCGACGGCTTCCACTACGACGCACACCCGATGGGAATGTTCATCTCCGCCACGGCGGCGCTCGGAACCTTCTATGACGACGCCAAGGACATCTTCAACAAGGATTCGTTCGACAAGCAGGTGATGCGACTCGTGGCAAAGGTGCCCACCATCGCCGCCATGTGCTACCGGTTCAGTCAGGGCTTGCCCTTCGTGTCGCCGAACAACTCGCTCACCTACAGCGAGAACTTCCTCAACATGATGTTCCGCATCGGCGAGGACTACCAGGTGAACCCCGTCCTTGCGAAGGCGATGGACGTGCTGTTCATTCTTCACGCCGACCACGAACAGAACTGCGGAACTACCGCGATGCGCGTGGTGAGCTCGGCGAACTCCGACCCCTACACCTCGGCGGCGGCCGCCGCCGCGGCTCTCTACGGCCCGCTGCACGGCGGCGCGAACGAAGCCGTCGTGCGAATGTTGTCGGAAATCGGCGACGTGAAGAACGTTCCGGCGTTCATAGAGAGCGTGAAAGCGGGAGACGGACGCCTCATGGGGTTCGGTCACCGCGTGTACAAGAACTTCGATCCCCGTGCGACCCTCATCAAGAAGACCGCATACGAGGTGTTCGAGGTCACCGGCATGAACCCGCTGCTCGACGTGGCGCTCGAACTCGAGAAGGTTGCGCTGAACGACGAGTACTTCATCAAGCGCAAGCTGTACCCGAACGTCGACTTCTACTCCGGCCTCATCTACCAGGCACTCGGTTTCCCCGTCGACATGTTCACCGTGCTGTTCGCGATTCCCCGCACGGTCGGCTGGCTCGCGCACATGCAGGAACTGCTCGGCGACAAGGAACAGAAGATCAGTCGCCCGCGCCAGTGGTACATCGGTGCCGACGAGCGCAACTACGTGCCGATGAACAAGCGCTAGTCGCTGATCCGCACCACGATCTTGCCGATGTTCGCGTTGGCGGCCATGTGCTCGTGCGCCCGTGCGATGTCGTCGAAGGCGTACACCGAATCGACAACCGGTCGAAGGCGGCCGGATGCGAACAACGGCAGCATCTCGGCAGCGAAACGCTGCGAAATCGCGATCTTTTCCTCGAGGGGTCGGGCGCGAAGCACGGTGCCCGTGATCGTTGCGCGCTTGGCGAGCAGGGCACCCACGTTGAACGGCACCGGCTTGCCCGCCATCACACCCACCTGAATGATGCGACCCTTCACCGCGAGCGACGCGACGTTTCGTTCCACGTAGTCTCCGCCGATGACATCGAGCACCACGTCGACCCCGACGCCACCCGTGGCCTTTTGCACCTCTTCGACAAAGTCCTGCGTGCCGTAGTCGACGACCGCGTCGGCGCCGAGGTCACGGCACGACTGCACCTTGCCCGATGAGCACGTGACGATGATGCGCGCACCGATCGCCTTGCAGATCTGTATGGCCGCGGTGCCGACCCCCGATGCGCCGGCGTGCACGAGTGCCCACCGGCCCGACGTGAGACCTCCCTGCACGACCAGTGCATCCCATGCGGTGATGAACACCTCGGGAATCGCCGCGGCGTCGGCGAGCGATGTTCCCGACGGAACGGCCATCGCCTGACGTTCGTGAATCACCAACTCGGATGCGTATGCACCGCCACTGACGATTCCCATCACGCGATCACCCTCGCGCCACTGCGTGACACGTTCGCCCACGTGCGTGACCGTGCCCGCGAACTCGAGTCCGGGGACCTCCGGACCGTTCGGATGCGGGTTCGGGTACATGCCCATGCGCTGCAGAAGATCGGCACGGTTCAGTGCGGTCGCGGCAACGGACACGCGAATCTCTTCTGCGCCGCACGCGGGCGACGCAATCTCTTCGATCGCGAGAACCTCTGGCCCCCCGTACGAACGGAGAACAACCGCCCTCATGACGGTCAGGCCATCTTCTGCTGGAGACGACGGTCGAGCGCCGCGAGGTAATCCTCCGTCGTCAGCCACGGCTGGTCCTTCGAGATGAGAATCGCGAGGTCCTTGGTCATCTCGCCACCCTCGACGCTCTCGACGCACACGCGCTCGAGATTCTCGGCGAATCCGATGAGGGCCGGATTGTTGTCGAGTTTGCCGCGGTGCTTGAGGCCGCCTGTCCAGGCATACACCGACGCGATCGGGTTGGTCGATGTCTTGTTGCCCTTCTGGTGCTCGCGGTAGTGGCGCGTCACCGTGCCGTGGGCGGCTTCAGCCTCGACGGTCTTTCCGTCGGGAGTCATCAGCACCGACGTCATGAGACCGAGCGAGCCGTAACCCTGCGCGACCGTGTCCGACTGCACGTCGCCGTCGTAGTTCTTGCAGGCCCATACGTAGCCGCCCTCCCACTTCATCGCGCATGCGACCATGTCGTCGATGAGTCGGTGTTCGTACGTGAGGCCGGCCTTGTCGAAGTCGGCCTTGAATTCTTTTTCGAACACTTCCTCGAACAGATCCTTGAACTGACCGTCGTAGGCCTTCAGGATGGTGTTCTTGGTGCTCATGTACACCGGGTACTTGCGCGCGAGGCCGTACCGGAACGATGCGCGGGCGAAATCGCGGATGCTGTCGTTGAAGTTGTACATGCCCATTGCGACGCCGCCGTCCTTGCCGAACTGCGCGACCTCGAACTGCACGGGCTCACTTCCGTCTTTCGGCGTGTAGGTGAGGGTCACTGTGCCCTCGCCGGGAACCTTGAAGTCGGTCGCCTTGTACTGGTCGCCGTGGGCATGACGACCGATGACGATCGGCTTGGTCCAGCCGGGAACGAGACGCGGGATGTTGCTGCAGATGATCGGTTCGCGGAACACGACACCGCCGAGGATGTTGCGGATGGTGCCGTTCGGCGACTTCCACATCTTCTTCAGACCGAACTCCTCAACGCGAGCCTCGTCGGGCGTGATGGTTGCGCACTTCACACCGACGCCGTGCTTCAGGATCGCGTGCGCCGAATCGATGGTGACCTGGTCGTCGGTGGCGTCGCGGTTCTCCATGCCGAGGTCGTAGTACTCGAGATTCACGTCGAGGTACGGAAGGATGAGACGGTCCTTGATGAACTGCCAGATGATGCGCGTCATTTCGTCACCGTCGAGCTCGACGACCGGATTGTCCACCTTGATCTTCGCCATTGGGATTCCCTTTCGGTTGGGGTCGGTTCGCACCACGACCAATGTCACTTGTATTTGACTTGTACACAATAGCGCAGCCCCTCACCGAGCCCCCTACCATCACTGTTGCTATGGATTTCGCATGGACCCCCGAACAACTCGAGTTGCGTCGCGAAGCCGCCGAGGTGGCCGCCGACGCGGTCCGCCGGTACGGCCGACACAACGTCACGTGGATGAACGGCTACTCGAAGGAGTTCTCTCGCGAGCTCGCCCAGCTCGGATGGATCGGCATGGTGTGGCCGAAGGAGTTCGGCGGCGGCGGACGCCCGCCGATCGACCGTCTGATCGTCGGCGAGGAGATGATCAAGGCCGGAGCGCCGATCGCGGCGAGTTGGTTCGGCGACAGGCAGATGGGCCCGGCCCTGATCCAGTACGGAACGAAGGAACAGCAGGAGCGTTTTCTCCCCGGAATCCTCGCGGGTGAGACCACGTGGTGCATCGGCATGAGCGAACCGAACTCGGGCAGCGACCTCGCCTCGCTCAAGACGTCTGCCGTTCTCGACGGTGACGAGTGGGTGCTGAACGGCCAGAAGATCTGGACAAGTTTCGGTGCGCACGCCGACTACTGCTATCTCATCTGCCGCACCAACAACGAGGGTCCGCCGCACGCAGGCATCAGCGAGATCATCGTGCCGATGAACACACCGGGCATCGAGGTGCGACAGATCACCGACATGACCACGAACCGCCACTTCTGCGAGGTGTTCTTCACCGATGCGCGGGTGCCGAAAGAGAACCTCGTCGGTCAACCCGGTGCCGCGTTCGGCCAGACCATGCGACAGCTCGAGCACGAACGGGGCGGTATCGACAGGCTCGTGTCGAACCATGCACAGTTCCGATTGGCAATGGAGAAGGCCGACACCTGCAACCCTCTCGTGCGTCAGGAAATCGCATCGCTCGAGATGGGGTACCGCATCGGTCGAATTCTCGTCATCCGCGAGGTGCTGCGTCAGGCGCCCGCCGGTTTCTCCGCCGCAACGAAGTGTTTCTGCACCGAACATCAGCAGCGAGTCGACTCGTTCGTGTACCGCACGCTCGGCGCAGAGGGAATGCTGTGGGACGACTGGACGCAGGGCCTCGCCTACGGCCCCGGTTACACGATCATGGGTGGCACATCGAACGTGATGCGCAATATTCTCGGGGAACGGGTTCTCGGCCTCGCGAAGGGCTGACCAACCGAACTCACAACTTTGGGGGCACAACATGGCTGATCTCATCGCGCTCAGCACGCGCATCGTCGATTCGGGAGTGGCCGATGAACCGGTGAACCGCACATCGGGAGAACTGTCGGAGATCGCTCCGAATCTCGCCATGGTCGAGTCGTTCAGTCATGTCGTGGTGTGGGACTCGGGCGACGGGCTCGTGTGTTTCGACACCAGCCACAAGAACACCGGCAGACAAGTGGTCGAATCGATCCGCGGCTGGTCGAGCGACCCGTTCGCCGCGCTCGTGTACACCCATGGTCACGCCGACCATGTGGGCGGCAGTGTCGACTTCGGCGAAGATGCAAAGAACCGCGGCCACATCGCCCCGCGCGTCGTGGCCCACAAGAACGTGCAGCGTCGCTTCGATCGCTATCGCTACACCGACCAGTGGAATCGCCTCATCAACGCGCGACAGTTCGGCGGGATCCGCGGGGATCTCAACGAGGTGATGAACGACCTCCGCCCGCCGTCGGGTGGCGGCCCCCGCCCGACGACGTTCATCCCGACGGACACCCTCGATGCCACGGACATCGTCGACAGGTTCTCTGCGCAGAAGTTCGGCGACACCACCGTCGAGTTCCATCACGGTCGCGGCGAAACCGACGATCACCTGTGGTCGTGGTTCCCTGAGAAGAAGTGGGTGGCAACGGGTGACTTCGTGATCTGGAACTTTCCGAACGCGGGCAACCCCCAGAAGGTGCAGCGTTGGCCGATCGAATGGGCCGAAGCACTGCGGGCCATCATCGCGAAGGGACCCGAACTCTTGTTGCCGGCCCACGGTCTTCCCATCGCAGGGAAGGAACGCATCGCGCGCGTGCTCGACGAGATCGCATCCGCCCTCGAATACCTGGTGTCGTCGACCGTCACGATGATGAACGCGGGCGAGACGCTCGACACCATCATCCACAGCGTGAAGATTCCCGATGCAACCCTCGGCAAGCCCTATCTGCGCCCGCTGTACGACGAGCCCGAGTTCGTGGTGCGCAACATCTGGCGACAGTTCGGCGGATGGTGGGACGGCGCGCCGTCACGCCTGAAGCCGTCACCCGACCAGGTGCTGGCACGCGAGCTCGCCACCCTTGTCGGTGGCGCCGACGTGATGATGATGCGAGCAAAAGAACTCGCCGCCGCGGGCGACCTTCGTCTCGCGTGCCACCTCGCCGACTTTGCCGGCTGGGCGGCACCGGAAGATCCCGACGTTCACAAGGCCCGTTCGGAGATCTACGAGACCCGCCGGAAGAACGAATCGTCGCTGATGGCAAAGGGCATCTTCAAGGGTGCGTCTCGCGAATCAGAAGCAGTGGTGAAGGCGATTCTCGGCGAGTGATTCTCAGGCGAGCGTGATCAACACGAGCGCCACCGCGGCCACACCGAGACCGACCGCCTGGGACCGGTGGATTCGTTCCTTGTCGACCTTCGTGGCGAGCAGCAGAGTGCTTGCCGGATAGAACGAATTGATGGTCGCCACGATGCTCATGAGACCCTCCCGCACGGCGAGAAGGTAGAGGGCGTTCGCTGCGCTGTCGAGGATTCCCGACGCGGCCACAACCCGGAGATCCGTGCGGGCTTCCGACACCCGCCGCTTCATCACGCGCATCACCACGAACATGTACGGCACCGATGTCACGCGCATCGCGACCACGGGCCACAGCCCGGTTCCGTCGTGGGTGTGGCCGAGAATCACGAACAACGACCCGAACACCGAACCCGCGGCGAACGCCATGAAGACGATCGAGAGCGGGGCACGTCGGTGGTGCGGCCCGAGTGCATCGCTCACCAGTGCAATCGCGACAAGAGCGAACGGCATGCCGACGAGAGCGAGCACCCCCGGCCGCTCTCCCGTCGCAAGACCGACCACCACGGGCACCGCTGTCGCCGTCACCGCCGAAATGGGGGCGACCACCGTCATGAACCCGCTCCCCATTGCCCTGTAGAACATGAGCAGACCCGACGAACCGGCGATGCCGCCGAGACCGGCCCAGAACCAGTCGGTGGCGGGCGGTGTGGGCGCCCCCGATGCGAGAACGAGCACCAGCAACACGACGAAGCCGAATGCCTGACCGACGAAAGTGACCGTGATGGCCGACACCGATCGGGATGCGCGCCCGCCGCAGTAATCGGCCAACCCGTAGACGGTGGCGGCGCACAGAGCGAGAAAAATGTCCATGCGGAAGATCGGGGCCTTTGCAACGTGTGTGGAGTGTGAACACAACACGTGCATTCACGTGGTGGGCACGACGGGACTCGAACCCGGGACCTCTACCGTGTCATGGTAGCGCTCTAACCAACTGAGCTACGCGCCCATTTCTGGACATCAGTCAGTCTATCGGGGGCTCAAGACGGAGACTCACGTCGTTTGCGAGCAACCGGCCGTTGCGGGTCAACACGACTCGCTCGCCCACCGTTTCGACGAGTTCCCCGAGTTCGGTGACGTCGAGGGTCGACGCAGGGACACCGCGGGACGTGCGCAACGACAACTCGAGCGCTTCCCGTGCCCGTGTCGCCGCATCGAGGACCTCGTCTGATGCCTCGACGCTTTCGTTCCCTGCGACACACGTGATGTAGCGGTCCGGTGTCCGCACGTTCCACCAGCGACGGCCGTCGAGATGTGAATGTGCGGCACAACCGAACCCGTGATAGTTGCCCTGCATCCAGTACACGAGGTTGTGCCGGCATTCGTGGCCCGGCAACGACCAGTTCGAGATCTCGTAGTTCGCAAAACCGGCAGCGACAAGCACATCGTCGGCGACGACGTATTTGTCCGCCTGGTCGTCGTCATCGGGATGACGCGCCGGGTCGTCGGCGAGCGGGGTTCCCGCCTCGACCGTGAGCCCGTACGCCGAGACGTGCGTCGGCTCGAGCGCAACTGCACTCGTGACCGTGTGCCGCCAGTCGTCGAGCGACTCGCCGTGCACCCCGTAGATCAGGTCGAGATTGATCGAGGTGATTCCTGCGCGGCGCGCACTCTGCACGGCCAACCCGACATTCGACGGAACGTGGGTGCGCCCGAGCGCCTCGAGCACGTGACCGACCATCGCCTGCACCCCGATGCTCACCCGGTTCACTCCCGCATCGGCATAGATGCGCATCATGTCGTCGGTGACATCGTCGGGATTGCACTCGACCGTGATCTCGGGTGCAGAGGACACCGGTATTGCGGCGACGATGCGGGCGATGTCGCGCGGGTCGAGTCGCGTGGGCGTTCCCCCACCGAAGAACACGGTGTCGGCAACGGGAAGCCCGTTGCGCACGGTGCGCCCGATGTCTTCGATGACGGCGTCGACGTAGGCCGACATCAGATGGTCGCGGTCGGTCCACGTGGCGAACGCGCAGTAGTCGCAGCGATGGCGACAGAACGGGATGTGAACGTAGACGCCGTACTCAGCGGCGCTCATGTCGCGGGGGGAACGAACAACAGTCCGAGTTCGCCGAGTCGGTCGCCGACACCGTCGACGGGAACGTCGAGCATCACCGCGATTGCCCGGGTGTCGTGTGCCCGCACCGTGATGACCTTGCCGTTGAAGTCCTGTCGCTGCACCTGGATCATGCGCAGGAAGCGTTCGAGCATCTCGAACTGCTGACCCGCCATGGTCGACAGTTTTGCGACGTCGATGCGCAGCTTCTTCGGTGCTCCGTCGGCGACGGTGCCGGCATCGTCGATGCGCTGCGAGTCGCGCGGAAGCAACTGGTCGATGCTGACACCGTAGAAACGTGCGAGACGCTCGAGACGCGGCACGGAGATCGCTCTTTCTCCGCGCTCGTACGCGCCGAGCACCGATGCCTTGAACTCACTGTCGCTGCGTGCCTCGACATCGGACAACGACCACTGCTTCTGCTGACGGATTCGCCTCAGGCGTTCGCCGACGAGCCGGGTGAAGGGAGAGTCGTGCAGGAGTTCGTCGTCGGTGAAGGAAGGCATGTCACCACACAGTGTGGTGCATTCACCGCCGCCAGTGTGCGACCATGCGGGTTGCCGCCACGATCGCAGCCGTTTCTGCCCGCAGAACATGGGGTCCGAGGTCGACACGATCGACCGCCCGGGCCAGTTCTCCTTCGGCGAAACCGCCCTCGGGCCCGATCACCACCGTGGTGACGGAATCCCAGGTTGCATCTCCGCCCGGTTCTGCAACAGCGGCCCCACCTCCGAGAACCGTCGCGAGCGGAACCAGCCCGTCGACCGACGGCAGGAACACCCGACGGCTCTGCATCGCCGCCGCGCGGGCGATGCGCCGGTACCTCGACAGAACGTGATCGACCTTGTCGGGCGCCCAACGCACGACACTTCGCTCGACGGGTGCGAGCAACACGATGGAGTCGATGCCGATCTCCACGAGTTTTTCGATGGCGAGATCAGTCTTGTCGCCTTTCACCGGGCTCACGGCGACTGTCAACACCGGCGTCGGAGCGGCCTCGACCGTCACGTCGCCGCACGGCTGCAGCACGCCGTTGCTCCACGTGCACAACCGCCACGAACCGGCACCGTCGGAACACGACACCGTTTCGCCGTCGCGCAGACGCAACACCTTTGCGAGATGCGAGCGATCGTCGTCGTTCAACTGCGGCGAGGCGAGATCCGGCACGAAGACGTGCGCCGATGCTCCGCGCAGGGGTTCAATCACGAGAACGCCGACTTGATGCGCGAAAAAATGCTCTTGTCGGCCGACGCAACTTCGTCGCCCGACATCTCGGCGAGTCGTCGCAGCAATTGTTCCTGTTCCTCGGTGAGACTTGTCGGAACCACAACGGAGACCCGAACCCGCAGGTGTCCGCGGCCTCTTCCGTTGAGGTGCGGGACGCCGCGACCGCGCGCGACGAACTCGCGCCCGTGCTGCGTGCCGGCGGGCACCACCAGGTCGAGTTCGCCGTCGAGTGCATCGAGAACCGTGTGCACGCCGAGAGCGGCCTGCGAGATGCTCAACGGAAGATCGAACACGAGGTCGTCTTCCTCGCGCACGAAGTCGGGATGCTGCGCCACAGCCACGTGCACGTAGAGATCTCCCGCCTCTCCCCCGCGCGGGCCGACCGCACCGCGACCCGAGAGCCGAAGGGTCTGGCCCGACCTGATTCCCGCCGGAACATCGACGGTGTACGACTCGCGCGTCACGCGTCGGCCCTCGCCCGAACACGACGAGCACGGAGTCACGACGACCTCACCCATTCCGCCGCACCGACCGCACGGCGCCGTGGTGACCATCTGGCCGAGCATGCTCTGGCGCACGCGTCGCACCTGTCCGGTGCCGCTGCAGTCGGAACACTGCACGGGTTGCGTGCCCGAGCCTGCGCCGGACCCGCCGCAGTCGTCGCACCGCACAGCCGTGTTGACATCGACGGTGACCTGCTGGCCGAACATCACACCGTTCAGATCGATGCGGGCCGTGACCTCGAGATCCTGTCCTCGCGGCGGACCCGCCTGTTGGCGCTGACCACCGAAACCGCCGCCACCAAAGAACGCCTCGAAAATGTCACCGAGACCTCCGCCGCCGAACGGGTCGCCGCCCTGGCCGCCACCGGAGATTCCGCTCTCACCGAAACGGTCGTATCTCGCGCGCGAATCGGGATCGCTCAGCACTTCGTACGCGCGGGTGACCTGCTTGAACTGCTCCTCCGCCGCTGGATTGTCGGGGTTCGCGTCGGGATGCAGTTCGCGCGCCTTCTTGCGATAGGCCTTCTTGATCTCGTCGGCCGTCGCGCGCTGGGTGACCCCGAGCAGTGCGTAGAAATCGCTCACGACGCGCCTTCGGCGATGCGCCTGCCGAGTTGGTCGCTGACGACCTCGACGGTGTTCAGCGCCTGCGGGTAGTTCATGCGTGTCGGTCCGAGCACGCCGACCGAACCGATTGTCTCACCGTCGGCGATCACCGGGGCGACAATCACGGAACACGCCGACAGTTGCTCGACGCCGTGCTCGGTGCCGATCGCAACCGAAAGCCCGCGGTCGAGAAGATCCTGCAGCAACGACACCACGACGAACTGCTGCTCGATGGTGGTGAGAACGTCGCGCACCACGTCGACCGCGTCGAACGCATTCGCAAGAGAGGAAGCCCCTCCGACGAACACGGGCTTGTCCTTGCGGTGACGCGACAGTGCGTTGATGGTCGCGTAACAGACTGCGTCGACGTGTGCGTCGTTTGCCGACGGAATCGAATCGACGTCGCCGAGGGACTGGTTCACGAGGAATCGACCGAGATGGGCGACCGCAGATGCGATGTGGGCGTCGGTGATGTCGTCGGACAACTGGATGGTCTCGTTCTCGACGCCGTGATTCGAGAGCACGACAACAACGGTGGCCGTGCGCTGCGTGACACGGCTGATGTGCACGGCACGAATCGTGGTTGCCTCGACCTCGGGGCCCACCACCACCGCAGTGTGGTGCGTGATGTTGGCGAGCAATGTGGTTGTGTGCCGCAACAGATCCTCGAGTCGTCCGTGTGCGGCCTGGAAGAACTCGCCGACCTGGGTCGCCGACGAATCGGCCACGAGCGACTCGGGCGTGATCGAGTCGACGAAGTGTCGGTATCCCTTGTCGGTCGGAATGCGGCCGGCCGAGGTGTGGGGTTGGGCGAGAAAGCCCTCTTGTTCGAGAGCGGCCATCTCGTTGCGGACCGTCGCCGACGAGACCGTGACCGAGGGAAGCTTCGCGATGTGGGTCGAGCCGACCGGCTGGCCCGACGCCACGTACTCCTGCACCACGGCCCGCAGGATCGCGGTCTTACGTTCGTCCAACATGATGCGGCAATTTTACTTTCCGCTGACGGCTTTGTATCGCGACAGTGCCTCTTCCCGTTCGACGGCGTGGTCGACCATCGGCGGCGGGTATCCATCGGGCGCGAGGAGGCCGAGAGTCCACGGGGCATGAATGTGCGACGCATCGAGATGCGCGATCTCGGGAATCCACTCGCGCAGATACGCACCGGTGGGGTCGAACTTCTCGCTCTGGCCCATCGGGTTGAACACACGGAAGTACGGCGCCGCGTCGGTGCCGGTGCCCGCGGTCCATTGCCAGCCGTGGTTGTTCGAGGCGATGTCTCCGTCGATGAGATGGCGCATGAAGAACCGCGCGCCCCACTGCCACGGAAGATGCAGGTCCTTCACGAGAAAACTGGCCACGATCATGCGCACGCGGTTGTGCATCCAGCCCGTTGCGATCATCTGGCGGATGCCCGCATCGACGATGGGGAACCCGGTGCGCGCCTCGCAGAACGCCGCAAATTTCTTCTCGGCTTCGGGCCCCGAATCAACGGTGATTGCGTTCATCTTCGGCTGCAGGTTGTTCCATTTCGTGTCGGGCAGATGAAAGAGCACGTCGCCGTAGAACTCGCGCCATGCGATCTCGCTGCGGAAGTGGTCCGCACCCGCGGATCCCGGAAGACCGCGCAGCAACTGCCGCGGATGCACGACACCGAAACGGAGTGCGGCAGACAGACGCGACGTGCCGTCGACGCCGGGGTTGTCGCGTTCTGCCTTGTACGTGTCGAGCGCTCGTGCCGACCATTCGCTCCAACGTTCCCATGTTGCGTCCTCCCCCACGGGGAAAATGCATCCCTGTGGCGGGTCCGTGGCCGGATATCCCTCGCACATCGACGTTGCGTCGTGCCAGTCGACCGACCGCGCGGTCGCGTCGTCGAGACGCACATGGTTCATCCATCGCTTGTAGAACGGCGTGAAGACCTTCAACGGGGTTCCGTCGTCTTTCAGCACGACACCGGGGTTCACCGCGTACGGCGAGTCAGCCTCGACCCATTCGATCCCTGCCGCCGCGAGCGCACTGCGCACCGCCGCGTCGCGTCGGCGACCGTAGGGAGAAAAATCAGATGTCACATGCACGCTCGCGGCGCCGACCTCACGGGCGAATCTCACGACTTCGCTCTCGGGTGAACCGTTGCGGAGAACCACCGACCTGTCGACACTGAGATCGAGCGAGCGCAACGTGGCGAACATGTACTGCGTTCGGGCCGCGCCCGACTTCGCGAACGCCGGATCGACGACGAACAACGGCAGCACGGCGCCACGGGATGCCGCCGACGCGAGCGCACCGTTGTCGGCACGGCGCATGTCGCGTCGGATCCACCAGATGGCAACGGTCATTTCGCTCTCCTCAGCAACGGCAGCACGGCGAGACTGATGATCCCACCGTAGGCGAGCGACCATTGAATGCTGATCTGGTCGCCGATCCAGCCCGTGATGGGCCCGCCGATCGGGGTCGAACCGAGGAACGCCACCGACTGCAGTGCGAGCATGCGGCTGCGCATCTCGGGAGACACGCTGTGCTGACTGATGCCGGTCATCGACGCGACGAGCCCGGTGCCGCCGAAGCCGAGAGGGAGCGCCACCAGACAGGCCACGAAGAAATTCGGTGCGAACCCGAGGGCAATGCACGACACTGCATTCACCGTCACCAATGTTCCGTACCAACGAATGCCGATCACCCGGAAACGTGCCGTGGCCAGTGCGCCGAAAATGCTCCCGACGCTCACGATCGTGAGAAGAATCGGGTACCCGTTCGCCTGACCCCACTCGACGTCGGTCAATTTCGGCAGCACCACGCTGTAGTTGAACGCGAACGTGCTGACCATTGCGAACACGATGAACGAGTACCGCAACCGGGCGTCGCCCCACACGAATGCGAGCGCCTCACGAACGGGGCGTCCCGTGCGAGGTGCGGGCGGCGACGGAATCATGTCGGCGCGGCGCAGGGCCACCAGCGACCACAGCACCGCCACGTACGACAGCGCATTCATCGAGAACAACCACGCGGTGCCGAGGGGCCCGATCAACAAGGCAGCCAACGCGGGGCCGACGATGCGCGAGCCGGTCATCACCGTGGTGTTGAGCGACATGGCATTCGAGATCTCGGCGGGTTCCACCAGTTCGGTCACCAATCCGCGACGCGACGGGTTGTCGATCGCGTTCGCGATGCCCAGCACCAAAGACAACCCGTAGATCACCGGCAACGAGTCGAAGCCGCTGAAGTCGGCCACGGCGAGCAGCACGGCCTGGGCGAGAAGTGCGCTCTGCGTGCACATGGTCACGGTGCGACGGTCGTGCCTGTCGGCGAAACCACCCGCCCATGCGCCGAGCAACAGCATCGGCAGGAACTGGAACATGGTGTTGAGACCTGCGTCGGTTGCGCGCCCGTTGATGTTGTAGATGAGGATCGATGTTGCGGTGAACTGCAACCACGTGCCGATGTTCGACAACAGGAGACCGATGAAATACACGCGCACGTTGCGGTGCTGAAGCGACCGGAACGGGCTGCCCTTCTCGGTCACGTCGATGTCGGACATCAGTCGTCCAACTTCAGGGCACTGATGAAGACGTCACCGGGCACCTCGACCCTGCCGATGGCCTTCATCTTCTTCTTGCCTTCCTTCTGCTTCTCGAGCAACTTGCGCTTTCGGGTGATGTCACCGCCGTAGCACTTGGCGAGAACGTCCTTGCGCTTCGCCTTCACCGTCTCCCTCGAGATCACCTTGCCGCCGATCGCGGCCTGGATGGGCACGTCGAACATCTGGCGCGGGATCAGCTCCTTCAGTTTTTCGCACATGCGGCGCCCGTAGTCGAAAGCCTTGTCACGATGCACGATCGTGCTGAACGCGTCGGCTGCGAGACCGTTCAACAGAATGTCGACCAGCACGAGATTGCTCGGACGGTATCCCTCGAGTTCGTAGTCGAGACTCGCATAGCCCTGCGTGCGGCTCTTCATCTGGTCGAAGAAGTCGACAACCACTTCCGCAAGAGGAATGAGGTAGTGCAGTTCCACGCGTTCGGGCGACAGATACTCGAGCTTCACCATCTCCCCGCGCCGCGACTGGCACAGATCCATCAGGGTGCCCGTGTAGTCCTTCGGCGTGATGATGCTGACCTTGAAGAACGGCTCCTCGATGAAGTTGACGTTCTGCGTGGGCGGCAGGTCGGCCGGGTTCTCCACCACGATGACCTCTCCGTCGGTCTTCGTGACCCGGTACGCGACCGACGGCGCGGTGGCGATGAGGGCGAGGTTGAACTCGCGTTCGAGGCGTTCCTTCACGATCTCCATGTGCAACAAACCGAGGAACCCGCACCGGAAACCGAACCCGAGAGCGCCCGACGACTCGGGTTCGTAGGTGATCGACGCGTCGTTCAACTTCAGTTTCTCGAGACTCTCGCGGAGGTTCTCGAAGTCGTCACCGTCGATCGGATACAGACCGCAGAACACCATCGCCTTCGGGTCGCGGTATCCGGGCAACGGCTCGGTTGCGCCGTTCGTGACCGTGGTGACGGTCTCACCGCTGCGCGCCTCTGCGACGTCCTTGATGCCCGCGATGAGATATCCCACTTCGCCGGGGCCGAGTTCGGGCAACGGAGTGGTCGTCGGTCGACGCGCACCGATCTCGATTGCCTCGTGGGTGGCGCGCGCCTGCATGAACTGCAGCCGGCTGCCCGTGGTGAGCCGACCGTGCACGACTCGGACGCTCGACACGACGCCGCGGTACTGGTCGAACTGCGAGTCGAAGATCAGAGCCTGCAACGGAGCATCGACATCGCCCTCTGGCGCGGGGATTCGTTCGATGACCGCATCGAGAAGTTCGGGCACGCCCTCGCCGGTCTTTGCGGAAATGCGCAGGATGTCCTCGGCGGGGATACCGAGGATGTTCTCGATCTCCTGTGCGTACCGGTCGGGGTCGGCGGCGGGCAGGTCGATCTTGTTCAGCACCGCGACAATCTCGAGGTCGTTCTCGAGCGCGAGATAACAGTTCGCCAGAGTCTGGGCCTCGATGCCCTGGGCTGCGTCGACAACCAGCACAACTCCCTCGCATGCGGCGAGCGACCGGCTGACCTCGTACCCGAAATCGACGTGCCCCGGGGTGTCGATGAGGTGGAAGGTGTGACCTTTCCACGAGACACGCACGTTCTGTGCCTTGATGGTGATGCCGCGCTCTCTCTCGAGGTCCATCGAGTCGAGGTACTGGGCTTTCATGTCCCGCGCCTCGACTGCGCCGGTCATCTCGAGGATGCGGTCCGAGAGGGTGGACTTGCCATGGTCAATATGGGCAATGATCGAAAAATTGCGGATTTTTGAGATGTCCATGGGCAATTGCGAGCCTACCCGTGGCGGTTGGGGCAGGGGGTGTACGCCGATAGTCTTGAACACCGTGGCAAACATCAAGAGCCAAAAGAAGCGCATTCTGACCAACGCAAAGGCAGCCGACCGCAACAAGGCTGTCAAGAGCGAACTGAAGACCCGTGTGCGCAATGCCGTGTCGTCTGTCGGAACCGCCGACGCCGACGCAAACGCTCGTGCCGCAGTGAAGCGCATCGACAAGGCCGCCTCGAAGGGCATCATTCACAAGAATGCAGCCGCCCGTCGCAAGAGCCGCTTGATGAAGCGCCTCAACGCCGCGAAGTAATTCGCCGGCCCCGGTTTCCCCTTCTTTTACGCGCGTGATTTTGCGCGTCGTGTCGGCGCCGCGCCACCGAGCCGCGCCAGTCTGGCAACGAGCACTTCCATCACGAGTTCGGGTTCCCAATCCTTGCCGCCGCGCATGTCGATGTCGGCCGTGGCGATGAGTGCGATTGCGCGCGCAATGCCGGCACTGCCGAGACGCTGGTACTGCACGAGAATCTTGCCGGCCGTGAACGGCTTGCCGCCCAGGATCGCCGCGGCGTCGTCGGCAGACCGCACACCGCGCCCGTCGATCTTCATCATCTGTGCGTACCGGTTGGCGAGAAGTCCGAGAACCTGGAACGGGTGCGAATCGGCGAGCATGCGGTGAAGCATGACCAACGCGGTCTGGGTGTCGCCGTTGTCGATTGCATCGGTGAGGTCCCACGGGGCGATCGACCCGGCCTCGCCGAGAAAGACCTCGACGTCTGACCGCGAGAGTTTTGCGCCCTCTCCGTAGGTCGACAACAACGTCGAAACGAGGCCCGCGACACGTGCCTGGTCGGAACCGAACCATTGGTTGATGAGCCGTGCGGCATCTGCCGAATAGGTGAACCCCGCCTCGACCAGTTTCGACTCGACCCACTTCAGCCGTTCACCCTGATTGCTGATCACCACCGCCCCGACGGTCTGCGCCTTGACCCGTTTGAGTGCGTCGCTGACCGCCTTCAGCACTTTCCCGGTGGACGTGATGACGAGGTCGGCCTCGTCGATGCACGAATCGATGGCGGTGACGAAACCGTCGATGTGTTCGGCCTTGAGGTCGTGCAGATGACGCACGATGACGACCTTTCGGTCGAGGAACAACGACATCGTGGTGACGGCATCGACCACCGATCCGGGAGTGAAGGTGGACTCGGAACAATCGAAGTCGTCGACCATCATGGCCCGGTCGTTGTCGCCGACCAGTCGGTCGACGAGAGAGGTCAACTCGAGACTGATGAGCGATTCGTCACCCGAGATGAGATACGTGGCCACGCCCCTACCCTGCCACACGCGTGCGTCGTGCGACATGTTGCCGCCACCTGCGCACCACCCACAGCGCGACCGTGCCCCACAGGATCCAGTTCCATGCACCCGAGACGGACACCGCGGAGCACACGCGGGCAACCACGTCGACCCACGTCACGGGAACCGACAACACAGCCGACACGACCGGCACCAACGGCGGGATTGCCGCGCCCACGAGAGACAACGGCAAACCGACGGTCATCACGATCCCCGCCACGGGCAGCGCGAGCGGATTCGCAACGAGCGACACCACGGGAACAGAACCGAACACGAACAACGACACCGGCATGGTGCCGAGCTGCGCGGCGAGCGTGGTTGCCAACATGCCGTGCCGGCCCGTGATCGCGACGAGCGGCGAAGACAGCCACGCGAGCCCTGCAGTTGCGCCCACAGAGAGCGCGAACCCGACACTCCACGCGAGCATCGGGTCGACCACGAGCAGACACATCACCGACAGGGCGAGCACAACCCGTGCGTTCATCGGTCGACGTCTCGCCGCGTTCGTCGCGACCGCCGCCGCCATGAATCCGGCCCGCAACACAGATGGCTCGGCGCGAGTGAGAACAACGAACCACACGATGATCACGAGTGTCGCAAAGAGCCTGGTGCGGGATGATCGCTTCCGGAGCAACGGGCCCGCAAGGGCCAACAGATAGGCCACGTTCTGTCCCGAGGCGGCGCACAGATGCGACAGGCCGCTCGCCCTGAACCGTTCGACCATGTCGCGCGGCTGCAAACGATCGTCGCCGACGACGAGACCTGTGAACAGTGACCGCATGGTCGGCTCCATGTGCGAGACCCCGCGCGACATTGCATCGCGCACACGGTTGGCGGAACGCACGAGCGGCGGGGGTTCGACGAACTTCTCCGACACCGATGTCACGGACATGCGACCGACCACGTGTCTCGTGCGTTCGAACCGTGCGAACTCCGGATTCAACGGTGCACAGAGACCGTCAACGAACACCTTGTCGCGGGCCGCACGACGACCCAGCAGTCGAGCCGGCGGACCGAAGGCCGTCGCGCCATGGCGTTCGCCGCCGATGTCGAGCGTGACCCGCACGCCCGCACCCGCGGGAGTCGGGTCGTTCATCAACGTGGCCACACCCGAGCACGGCGACGCTTCGGTCACCACCGGTGCCTGCCATGCCGCCGAACCGCCGGCGCACCCCGCAACAAGCGCGAGAACCATCGTCACCCCGCGGGGCGCGCGTGTTGCAACTGCCGCGCACAGGAGCACGACAGAGCCCCATCTCAGCCGTGCGGCCCACATCCACGGCCCGCCGCACCACGTGGCGCACCACATGCACGCCATGAGAAGCGTCGCAGACGTCGACGTGACGGAGTGTCCTCTGCTCGACGGGATGACCACCTACGATTGCTCCGTGATCAACGAAAGAATGTCCCGGCAGTGATTCCCGGTGGCGTCGTCGACACGCGTCGCTCGATTCGCCGCACCGGCGGCCTGATGGCACTCGCCACGTGTTTTCTCGTGTGGCTCGCCGGCATGGTGTTCTCGTTTCTCGTGTCCGGTCCGGTCGGTGGTGTCGTGTCGTTCGTGGGGCTTGTGCTCGCTGTTCCCGCTCTTCCGCTCTTCGGTGTTCCCGCCGCGGGCGGAACCGGCCGATTTCTCCTCGCCGTCGTGGTGAGCGCCGTGGCGTGGTGGTTCGTGGGCCAGGTCGCCGCCGCACGGGTGACCAGGAAGCCGGTTGTCGGGCGACGCGAATGGTTCGTGGCATTTGCCCGACTCGGGGCGGGCATCTGGGTCGGGGCACTCGGCGGTCTCGCGCTCGGCGCACTTGCACTCGGCGCGCTCTAGGTCACCGTCACCTCGTCGCGCATCGCGGAGAGCTTCGACGGACCGATTCCCGGAACATTCAGGAGATCGTCGACCCTGGTGAACGGGCCTTTCTGCGACCTGTGGGTGATGATCGATTTCGCGAGAGACGGACCGACCCCCGTCAGGGTCTCGAGCTGCGCTGCGGTTGCAGTGTTGATGTTGACAAGTTTCCGCACCGCGACGGTTGTGACAGTGGGCGACGGGCGCGGACGCAGACGCGGCGCAACGGTTGCACGCGGGCGCGACGACGCCCGGCGCGGGATGTGAATCTGCTCTGCATCGGTGACCGTTTGCGCAAGATTGATGCGTTCGAGATCTGCACCCGCGATTGCACCACCTGCGGCCTCGAGGGCGTCGACGATTCGCGACGAGGCGGGAATCGAATACACACCCGGACGCACCACGGCACCGGTGACGTGCACCACCACCTGCGTGGTGTCAGTGTGCGTGCCGACCGGTTGCGACGCCGGGGAGACGGTTGCCCTGGGCAACACCAATTCGACGGGGGTCGGCGTCGGTCGCAACACGAACCAAGCGACTGCAACGCAGACCACCGTCCCGATTGCACCCGCAACGAGGCGACGCACACCGACGAAGGCAATCCGATACCGAATGGCATTGATGACCCGATCGAGGGTTTCGCTGTTCACGCACGAATGTGCGCCTCACGAAACGTCCGGGGAAACGTTCAGAAGAGCCGGGCAGTGAGTTGCTTGCGGTACTTCGCCGTGCGGGGATCGTCGGGCCCCATTGTCTCGAGAATGTCGAGGAACTCCTGACGGGCTGCTTCGTCGGTCTTGACGCGCTCGAGCAGGGAGACGAGTTCGTCGTCGTAATTGTCGACCGGGTTCAGAGCGAGTCGGGCCTGGGCCGCAATGCGTCGCACTCTCTCGGTCTCGGGCAACCGGGCGAGAAGCGCGAGCGCCTCTTCGATCTGGCCGGCGCGAACCAGATGCTCGGCAAGCGAGCACACCGCGTCTTCGTTCCCCGGCGCAAGAGCAACGGCATCGCGCAACGATTCCTCGGTTCCCTGTTGCAACAGTTCATGCACCCTCACCTGCGTCGGATCGGGCAGCAAGGCGGCAACGAGCTTCTCGATGACGTGCTCGGGCTGACCACCCACGAAGCCGTCGACGGGTTGGCCGTCCCTGTAGATGATGACGGTCGGAATCGACTTCACGCCGAAGGCCTGCATGAGACCCGGATTCGAATCTGCGTTGACCTTCGCGAGCACCACCTGGCCGTTGGTTGCATCGGTGGCTCGCTCGAGAATCGGGGTCAACGTCTTGCACGGACCGCACCATTCGGCCCAGAAATCGACGATGACCGGCGTGGACAACGACCTCTCGATGACCTCGGTCTGGAAGGTTGCATCCGTGACGTCGAGGGCCATACGGGCACGATACAGGTAGTTTCTGTGTGGTGACTCTTCCGAACGGCATCAGTGAAAATGTTGAGGCTTGGCTGGTTGCCAACATCGACGGAGCCGTCGCACCGTTCGCCTACACACAGATTGCGGGCGGACACTCGAACCTCACGTTCAGGGTCGACGACGCCGCCGGACATTCGTACGTGCTGCGCCGGCCCCCGCTCGGACACCGCCTCGCGAGCGCGCACGACATGCGTCGCGAGCACCGCATCATCGCGGGCCTGGCGAACAGTGCGGTCCCGGTGGCGCCGGCGCTCGGGCTGTGCACCGACGACGACGTGAACGAGCTGCCCTTCTATGTGATGTCGTTCGTGAACGGTCACGTGGTGAGAGAAAAGGCGATGGCCGAGACTCTTCTCGGGGTCGACGGATGCCGTCGTGCGAGTGAGTCGATTGTCGACACGATGGCCGCCATTCACGCAGTCGATCTCGTCGCGGCCGGGCTCGACGATCTCGGGAAGCACGACGGATACA
Source organism: Ilumatobacteraceae bacterium (assembly GCA_040401975.1). GTDB lineage: Bacteria > Actinomycetota > Acidimicrobiia > Acidimicrobiales > Ilumatobacteraceae > UBA2093. The sequence goes on from JBBANL010000001.1 coordinate 235,147, forward strand.
TCGAACGTCAGCTCAAGCGTTGGCACGGCAACATCCGCGAGCAGCGCACCCGCGACCTGCCCCTCGTCGACAGCGTGTACGAAGAGCTCCTGAAGCGCATCCCCGAGCAGGGCGCCGCAACACTCGTGCACGGCGATTACCGCCTCGACAACTGCATGGTCGACAGCAACGGAAACGTCATCGCGGTGCTCGACTGGGAGATCTGCACGCTCGGCGACCCGATGGCGGACCTCGGCCTCCTGATGGTCTACTGGACCGGACCCGACGACGATGCGAGTGCGTGGTCGAACCCCGTGAACACGGCGAAGGGATTCATGAACCGCGCCGAACTCGCCGAGAGATACGGGCGGGTGTCGGGACGCGACATCTCGCAACTCGACTTCTACGTCGCGTTCGCGTTCTGGAAGCTCGCGTGCATCATCGAAGGCGTCTATGCGCGCTATCTCGGGGGTGCCCTCGGACAGAAGGACCCTGCCGAACTCGAACCATTCAAGGTGCAGGTCGAGGGCGCGTCGCAACGCGCGGCATCGATTCTCGAGAACCTGCGATGACGCAGCGCAACGGTCTCCCCTTCACCGTCGACGGATCGCTGCCCGACCTCACACGGCCGGTGCTCGTCGTGCAGTTCGCGGGCTGGATCGACGCCAGTGGCGCCGCCGCATCGGCGATGGAGTTGATCTCTGCCGAATCGTCGTCCAAGCGGTTTCTGTCGTTCGACGCCGACACGTTCATCGATTACCGCGCCAGGCGGCCGACGATGGAACTGCGCAACGGCGTCAACACCAACATCGAGTGGTCGCTGCCGGAGATGCGCGTCGGAAAGGACGCGAACGGTCGTGATGTCGTTCTTCTCACGGGTCCCGAACCCGACACTGCATGGAACTTCTTTGCCGACACGGTCGGCGAGGTGGCACAGCAACTGAACGTGTCGAAAATGATCGGACTCGGTGCGTACCCGTTCGGCGCCCCGCACACGAGACCGGTGGGCATCACCGCCACGTCGGCGGACCCGGCAGTCATCGACCGGCTCGACCTGTCACGGAGCACTCTCGATGCGCCCGCGGGAGTGCAGTCCATTCTCGAGCACGTGCTGCACCGTCGCGGCATCGAGGCTCTGAGTCTGTGGGCCCAGGTGCCCCACTACGTGGCATCGATGGCGTACCCGCTCGCGAGCGCTGCGTTGGTGCAGGCAGTGTGCGCCGACACCGGACTGTCGTTCGACTCGTCGCGCCTGCGCCGCGAGTCGGCCGTGCAGCGCGAACGACTCGACCAGTTGGTGGCCAACAACCCCGAGCACGCCACGATGCTCACCCAGCTCGAGAACGCCTACGACGAACTGCACGGACCTCCGATTGACGACGCGGAACCCGACATCCCTACAGTGGACGAATTGGCAGCAGAAGTCGAGCAGTTCCTGCGCGACCAACAACCCGGAGCGTGACATGAAGGTAGACGGCGGACTCGGATCGGATCTCTCGAAGGTTCCCCAGGCGGCGAAGGAACTGGAAGACGCCGGGTACGCCGGCGCATGGACGGCAGAGACCGCGCATGATCCGTTCTTTCCGTTGTTGCTGGGCGCCGAACACACAGAGAGACTCGAGGTCGGCACATCGATCGCTGTTGCATTCGCACGCAACCCGATGACACTCGCGAACATCGGTTGGGACCTGCAGGCGTATTCGAAGGGTCGATTCATGCTCGGCCTCGGAAGCCAGATCAAGCCGCACATCACGAAGCGGTTCTCGATGGAATGGAGCCACCCCGCTGCCCGCATGCGCGAGATGATTCTCGCGATGCGCGCGATCTGGGACTGCTGGCAGAACGGAACGCAGCTGAACTTCCGGGGCGACTTCTACACCCACACTCTGATGACCCCGTTCTTCACGCCGGACGCGAAGGAACTCTCGCCGTTCGGCCCGCCGAAGATCTATCTCGCCGGCGTCGGCGAACTGATGACCGAAGTTGCCGGCGAGGTGTGCGACGGATTCCTGTGCCACGGGTTCACCACCGAGAAGTACCTACGCGAGGTCACCATCCCCGCGCTCGCCCGCGGACGCGCAAAGGCGGGCAAGACCATGGAAGGTTTCGAGATCGTCGGACCCTCCTTCGTCGTCACGGGGACAAACGAAGACCAGATGAAGGCGGCCGCAACGGGCACCCGTCAGCAGATTGCGTTCTACGGCTCGACCCCGGCGTATCGCGGCGTGCTCGAGGCGCACGGTTGGGGCGGCCTGCAGGACGAACTGAACACGCTGTCGAAGAGCGGCAAGTGGCAGGAGATGGGCAATCTCATCACCGACGAGATTCTCAACACGTTCGCCGTTGTCGGAGAACCCGACAAGGTGGCACCGGAGCTCGGCCGTCGTTACGGCGACGTGATCAGCCGCATCAGTTTCTACGCGCCGTACAAGGCAGACCCGGGCACCTGGATGCCCGTGATCGACGCACTGAAGAAGGCCTGATCGGCCACGACGCAGGCCTCAGTCGAAGCTGGGGCGGGCGCGCAACGAACGCTTCAACTCCGCCATGCCCGACGACGTGGCGAGTGTCTCGACTGCGTCCCACAATCTGACGGCTTCGTCTCCGCGCGGAATCTTCGAGATCACCGGGCCGAAGAACGAACCTTCCGATTCCGAACCGGGCCGGAACGTGAGAATCGGGGTACCGACGTCTTTTCCGGTGCGCTCTAATGCGAGTTCGGTCTCGGCTCGAATCTCGGCATCGAACGATTCGTCGAACACCGACTCTGACCACTCGGAGGGAAGCGACACATCGGCGAGCAACCGACCCACATGGCCGACGGGATCGGCGACGTACTGCACGCGTTCCTCTCGGTTGTGGAGACTCGTTCCGAGTGCCGTGTACACCGCACTGACAGCCTCGTTGCCGCTCTCACGTCGCGCTCGTGCCGCGACACGCAGACCCTGCGTTCCGGCGGCGTGCACTTCCTTGTATCCCTCGGGCATCTTCGAGTAGTCCATCTTGTCTTCGTTGAGAAAACGCAACGAGATGAACTTCCACTGCACGTCGTAGTTGCGAAGTTGCTGCACCTCGCGCACCCACCGCGACGTGATCCACGCCCACGGACACACCGGGTCGAAGAAGAAGTCGAGGTCGGCCATCAGACTCGCGCAATCTCTCGTTCTTCGAATGTTTCGATGATGTCGCCGGGCTTGAGGTCCTGGAAATCGGAGAGGCCGATGCCGCACTCGAATCCCTCGCGCACTTCGCGCACGTCGTCCTTGAAACGTCGCAGCGACTGAATGGAACCCTTCCAGATGATGGTTCCCTCGCGGAGGAATCGCACCTTCGTGCCGCGCGTGATGACTCCCGTGCGCACGAAACAGCCTGCGATCGCGCCGATCTTCGGCACTCGGAAGATTTCGCGCACTTCGGCTTCGCCGGTGACCACTTCCTCGAACTCGGGCGCGAGAAGACCGAGCATGGCGCGCTCCATGTCTTCCAGCAGCTTGTAGATGATTTCGTAGGTACGGATCTCGACCTTCTCGGCCTCGGCCAGGTCTCGCGACTTGCGGTCGGGACGAACGTTGAATCCGATGAGGGTTGCGTTGGTGGCCGCCGCGAGCGTGATGTCGTTCTCGGTGACGCCACCGACACCGCGGTGCACGAACGCGACCTTCACTTCGTCTCGCTCGAGTTTGCGCAGACTCTCGGTGACGGCTTCGAGGGATCCCTGCACGTCGGCCTTGATGACCAGGTTGAGAGTCGCCACTTCGCCGGCCTGGATCTGGCTGAAGATGTCCTCGAGCTTGACTCCTGTCTGCACCCGCGCGTCGCCGCGCTGGTTCAGCACGCGTCGGGTCTGTCCGCGCGAGTCGGCAACGAGTCGGGCGGTCTTTTCGTCGGGGGCCGCACGGAATTCGTCGCCCGCCTGCGGAACCGACGACAGACCGAGCACCTGAACCGGCGTCGATGGCCCTGCTTCCTTCACCTGTTCGCCGCGTTCGTTGATGAGCGCACGAACCTTGCCCCACGCATCGCCCGCGACGATCGGGTCACCGACCTTGAGGGTGCCCTTGTCGACCAACACTGTTGCGACCGGGCCGCGACCAACGTCGAGATTCGCCTCAAGCACGACTCCCTTTGCACGACCCTGCGGGTTCGCGGTGAGTTCCTCGAGTTCTGCGACAACGTTCAACTGCTCGAGAAGATCGTCGATGCCGAGGTTCTGCTGTGCCGACATCTCGACGACGATGGTGTCTCCGCCCCACGCCTCGGGCACGAGTTCGTACTCGGCCAACTGGGTGAGGACGCGTTGCGGATCGGCATTTTCCTTGTCGATCTTGTTGACCGCCACGATGATGGGCACGTCGGCCGCCTTCGCGTGGTTGAGGGCCTCGATGGTCTGGGGCATGACTCCGTCGTCTGCCGCGACGACGAGCACCACGATGTCGGTGACCTGTGCACCGCGCATGCGCATCTTCGAAAATGCCGCGTGACCCGGCGTGTCGATGAACGTGATCTTCCTGCCGTCTTTTTCGACCTGATACGCACCGATGTGCTGGGTGATGCCGCCGGCCTCGCCCGCCACCACGTTGGCCGAACGAATGCGGTCGAGAAGAGTGGTCTTGCCGTGGTCGACGTGACCCATCACCGTGATGACGGGCGGACGCGACTCCTGCAACGCTTCGTCGTCGTCGTCGGAATCGTCGAACAATGCCTGCAGTTCGGTCTCCTGCTGCTGACCCGGATCGACGAGCAGAATCTCGGCGCCGACTTCGAGCGCGAACAGTTCCATCTGGTCGTCGCTGAGACTCATGGTGGCGGTGATCATCTCGCCGTGTTCGAGCATGTAACGCACCACGTCTGCTGCGGTGCGGTTCAGCTTCGGAGCGAACTCCTGGGCCGACCAACCGCGCTCGATGATGATGGTGCCCTCGGGCACCGGCGCGTTGCTGTTCGAGTACTGCGTGAACTGCGGCTGCAATTCGTCGAACTCGCGCCGACGACGCGCTCGTGACTTCTTGCGCGGGGCACGGCGTTGGCCGTTGCGCGGACCACCGGGACCACCACCGGGGCGCGGACCACCACCGGGGCCGCCTGCTCCGGGCGCACCGCCAGGGCCACCGCCGGGACGTGGACCACCGAAACCGGGACGCGGACCACCGGGGCCACCGCCGGGGCGCGGACCACCGAAACCGGGGCGTGCACCACCGGGGCCAGGACGCGTGCCAGGACCGGGGCGAGTACCGGGACCGGGACGAGTGCCGGGACCAGGACGGGTTCCCGGGCCGGGACGTGCACCAGGACCGGGACGTGCACCAGGTGCAGTGCGCTGACCTGGGGGCGGCGGAATCGGACGACCCGACTGCGACACAGGGCCCGGGGGCGGCGGAATCGGGCGACCACCCTGTCGCGGAGGCATTCCGGGCGGCAACGGGCGACCTTGCGGCGGAGCCGGACGGGTTGTCGGCGGTTGATTGATCGGCGGGCGCGGCGTGCCGGTGGTGGGGCTCGGTCGACCGCTCGAGATCACGCGACCTTCGCTGGTTGCCGCCAGGCGCGGAGCGGGTTCGTCGACCACAGGCGGTTGTTCAACCACCGGTGCAACCTCCACCACGGGCACCTCGACAACCGGTTCGGCCGGCGCGGGCTCGTCGACCGGCGTCGCTGCTTTCTTGGCTGGTGCCTTCTTCGCTGCTGCCTTCTTGGCAGGAGCCTTCTTCGCGGGCGCATCGTCACCGTCGACCGGCTTTGCTGCCGCCTTCTTTGCAGGAGCCTTCTTCGCGGCGGTCTTCTTCGCAGGCTTTTCTTCCTCGGGCTGCACATCGCGCTTCAAGCCGTCGCGTTCGGCCTTGCGGCGAACACGGTCGGCCTGGGCATCTTCCATCGTCGACGAGATCGCCTTGACGGGCACACCCATCGAGACGGACAGATCGAGAGCCTCCTTGTTGGTGAGGCCCAACTCTTTTGCGAGTTCGGATACGCGAATCTTCTTAGCTGCCAAGGGTCAGGCCTCCGTGCCTTCTGAATCGTTGGACGGCGTGTCTGCCCATTCCTTCTGCGTGACGACCGAACCGTCGGCAGCGTGGAACTGCAGTTCGCCGGTTTCGTCGTTCGTGCGCCACTCGCCTTCTGCGTACTGCGTGCCGCGCGGTTCGCGGGGTTCGCGCGGTTCGAAGATTCCCTGTGCTTCGTTCGCGGCCTGCGTCTCTGACTTGATGTCGATGCGGACGCCGGTGAGACGTGCAGCGAGGCGGGCGTTCTGGCCTTCCTTGCCGATTGCGAGCGACAACTGGAAATCGGGAACGATCACGTCGGCCTGGGTGCCGTCGTCGCTGAGGCGAACCTCGGTGACCTTGGCGGGCGACAAAGCCTTCGACACGAAATCGTGCATGTCCTCGGAGTACGACACGATGTCGATCTTCTCGCCGCGCAGTTCGTTCACGACCATGCGCACACGGCCGCCGCGGGCACCGACGCACGCGCCGACCGGGTCGACATTGGGATCGTTCGACGCGACCGCAATCTTCGTGCGGTGACCCGGCTCGCGGGCGCACGACTTGATCTCGACGACGCCGTCGGCGATTTCGGGAACCTCGAGTTCGAACAGTCTCTTGATGAGCCCGGGGTGCGTGCGGCTCACGACGATCTGCGGACCCTTCGCGGTCTTTCGCACCTCGACGATGTATGCCTTCACGCGGTCGCCGGTGACGGGGCGCTCGTAGGGAACCTGCTCGGCCTGGGGCAACAGAGCCTCGACCTTTCCGAGATCGAGCAATGCGTACCGACCGTCGGACTGCTGGATGATGCCGGTGACGAGGTCGCCCTCGCGGTTTGCGTATTCCTCGAACTTGCGGTCGCGCTCGACCTCACGGATGCGCTGGCTCATCACCTGCTTGAACGTGGCAGCCGCGATACGGCCGAGTTCGTTCTTGCTCGGCGTGTCGTCGCGCTCGTTGATCCAGTTGCCGTCGTCGTCGACGTCGTAGGCGGTGAACTTCATGTCGAGGTTCTCCGGGTTCACCTCGACGATCACCTCGTCGGCCGCGCCTGGGCGCTTCTTGTAGGCGGTGGCAAGTGCTTCCACCAGAACCTGCAACAAAGAATCGACACTGATGCCGTGATGATCGGCGAGCATGCGTACTGCTTCGGACATGTCAAGGTTGCTCATTGCGCTGATGCCTCCTGTTGATGCGTGGATGTATTTTTCCCGGCCGCGCGCTTGTCGCGCGCAGCCTTCGAGTTGGGCTTGGGCTGTGATTCCCAGACAAAGACCGTTTTCGCCTTCTCGACGAGCGCGAGGGGCACGTCGACCGTGTCGCCCGAGTCGGCGAGCCTCACCGATGCGGTGGTGTCGGTCGACGCAACGAGTACGCCGTTCACGCGACGACGACCGTCGACCTCGGACACGAGACGGATCGAGACTTCCTTGCCGACCTCGCGGGCGAAGTGAGCCGGGGTGCGCAGCGTTCGCTCGAGCCCCGGGCTCGAGACCTCGAGGGTGAAACGACCGGGAACCGCATTTTCGTTGTGATCGAGTTCGCGGCCGAGAAGGCGCGTCACGAGAGAGATCTGGTCGATGTCGACACCGGCCGGGCCGCCCGCAGGCGTGTCGACGGTGACCCTCAGAACGCCCCCGGCGAAGTCGAGGTCGTAGAGCTCGAGAGACAGATCGGCCAGGATCGGGGCCACCATGGCGGTGACGGTGTCGACGACTGTGTTGTGCGTGTTGCTCGACATCTGACTCACCTCCTGCCAAAACTGGCTCTAACAGAACAAAAGGCACGGGGGTCACCCGTGCCTCCGGTTCACCGAACTTCAAAGGACGGCTTCAATGATAGCCGTTCAAACTAAGGTTTTGCTCCGATGCTTCGTCTCTCCCAACTCTTCGTCCGCACCCTTCGGGATGACCCGTCTGATGCCGAAGTGCCGTCGCATCGGCTCCTGGTGAGGGCCGGGTACATCCGTCGAGCCGCACCGGGCGGCTACACCTGGCTGCCCCTCGGATGGCGGGTGTTGCGCAAGGTCGAGAACATCGTTCGCGAGGAGATGGATGCGATCGGCGCACAGGAGGTGCACTTCCCCGCACTGCTCCCCCGTGACGTCTACGAAGCCACGAACCGCTGGAACGAGTACGGCGACAACTTGTTCCGTCTCGTCGACCGGAAGGGTGCCGATTATTTGCTCGGACCGACACACGAAGAGATGTTCACCCTCCTCGTGAAGGATCTCTACTCGAGCTACAAGGACCTCCCGGTGTCGCTCTACCAGATCCAGACGAAGTACCGCGACGAGGCACGTCCGCGCGCCGGACTTCTCCGCGGGCGCGAGTTCCTCATGAAGGACAGTTACTCGTTCGACATCGACGATGCGGGCCTCGCACAGAGCTACACCGATCACCGCGATGCGTACGAGCGCATCTTTGCGCGACTCGGACTCCCCTACGTGATCGTCAAGGCGATGAGCGGCGCGATGGGCGGTTCGATGAGCGAGGAGTTCCTCGCCCCAATCGACGTCGGCGAAGACACCTTCGTGCGGTGCACCTCGTGCGACTACGCCGCGAACACCGAGGCGGTCACCACGGGCGCCCTGCCTGCCGACACGACCCAGCATCCGGCCACCACCACTTTGCCGACACCCGACTGCGCGACGATCGCCGCACTCGTCGAGTACCTGAATACCAACTCGCCGCGACACGACCGACCGTGGAAAGCCGCCGACACACTGAAGAACGTGGTGTTGACCCTCCGTCATCCCGACGGCACGACGGAAGCGTTGGTGATCGGCGTGCCCGGCGACCGCGAGGTCGACGTGAAGCGAATCGAGGCACAGGTGTCCCCCGCCGAGGTCGAACCGATGGACGAAGCGACGTTTGCAAAGCACCCGGTTCTCGTGCGCGGCTACATCGGGCCGCAGGTGCTCGGCTCGGGCAGCGCGAGCGGAATCCGTTATCTGCTCGACCCGTCGGTTGTCCCCGGCAGTGCGTGGGTCACCGGTGCGAACGAAAAGGACGCCCACGTGGTGTCGCTGGTGAACGGTCGCGACTTCTCCGCCGACGGCACGATCGAAGCGGTCGAAGTGTCAGGCGGCGACCCGTGCCCCAACTGCGGGAAGGCGCTCGAGATTGCGCGCGGCATCGAGATCGGTCACGTGTTCCAACTCGGACGCAAATATGCCGACACCCTCGGGCTCACCGTGCTCGATCAGAACGGCAAACAGGTGGTCGTCACCATGGGTTCGTACGGAATCGGCGTGTCGCGCGCCGTTGCATCGATTGCAGAGGCTTTCCACGACGACCTCGGTCTCAAGTGGCCACGAGCGGTGTCACCCGTCGACGTGCACATCGTCGTCACCGGCAAGAACGGCGACGACATCACGGTTGCCGCGGAGAACCTCGCCCGCGACCTCGAGTCGCAGGGACTCGAGGTGATTCTCGACGACCGCAACGGCGTGTCACCCGGCGTGAAGTTCAAGGATGCCGAACTCATGGGCATCCCCACCATCGTGGTGGTGGGCAAGTCGCTCGCCGACGGCAACGTCGAGGTGCGCGACCGTCACGCCGGCACGAACGAACCGGTACCCGTTGCCGACGCAGTGCGACACGTCGTCGCACTGGTGCGGGGCTGACCCGTGGCACCTCGACACATCATCGGTGTCGAGAAGAACTACGACTGGGGCGACGAAATCACGATTCGCCATGCGCAGGGTCTGCCGTCGACACGCGGAACAAAGATCGCAGAACTCTGGTTCGGCACCCACCCCATGGGCCCGGCGCGACTTGGTTCTGCTGTCGGCGACACGACACTCGGTGCCGGCCAGATGCGCGCAGTCGGCAACGCGCTCGGGCTCGACGGAAATTCTCTTGCATCACTCACCGGCGACATGACGATGCTTGTGAAACTGCTCGCGTGCGCCGAACCACTGTCGCTGCAGACCCACCCCACACTCGACCAGGCACGCGAGGGATTCGCGCGTGAAGAAGCGCTCGGCATTCCGCGCGATGCTCCGAACCGCATGTACCGAGATGACTCCGATAAGCCGGAGATGATCGTCGCCCTGTCGCGTTTCGAGGCACTGTGCGGATTCGCCACTGTCGATGCATCGGTGGAACTTCTCGCAGACATCGGATGGCAGACGGAATCAGACTTCCTGAGGGACCACGGAATCGCCGCATACATCGAATGGTCGTTTGCACAGACCGATGTGAAGCCGGCAACCCAGGCCCCCGGATGGCTCTCGTCTCTCGCGAGTCTGCATGGAAGCGATCCGGCCCTCAGGATTGCCCCGCTGCTCAACCACGTCGTTCTGCAGGAAGGCGATGCGTTGTTGCTGCCCGCAGGAAACCTTCACGCGTATCTGCACGGCTTCGGTCTCGAGGTGATGAAATCATCGGACAACGTGATTCGTGCGGGATTCACCCCGAAACACGTCGACGTCGCAGAACTGCTCCGCATCGTCGACACCTCGCCGCTGTCACTGCCCGTTACGTCCGTGCGACCCGATGGAACATATCCATCGCCGTCATCTGCATTCACCGTGGGCACCATTGCCACGATCGACAACCACATCGACCGTCACCGTGTGGTGTACGGACTCGCACCTGACCCGACGAGCAGCATCAATTTCCCGGGCGCATATCTCGTGCCGGCCGGCGAAAGCGGAAGTAAATGGTTCGACAGCGGCTGGGTGTGCACCCAGCTCTAGTCGGACACCGTTTTTCTGATCTCGACGATGCGTGACCCTGAGTCGTTCGCGTCGTCACCCTTCTCGTCGAGCAACTGCGAGCGATCGCGTGCCGCTTCCCTCTCGGCAAGTTTCGTGTCGGCGCGCGCGATTGCGGCGTCGGTTCCGTGCTCGTTGATGAACTCGGCCCACTCGACCAATGCGTCGACCATCTCGCTCTCGGGCACCACGGCCACGTTTCGGCCCTTCACGAACAGGTGTCCGCGCTTGTTGCCGGCCGCGATGCCGAGGTCTGCCTCTCGCGCCTCACCGGGCCCGTTGACAACGCAGCCCATCACGGCGATCTGCAACGGAAGTTTTTTGTCTTCGAAGGCGGCCATCGCACGGTTCGCCACCTCGATGACGTCGATCTCGGCACGCCCGCAACTCGGGCACGCGATCAGGTCGACGTTCTTGCGCTCGCGAAGTCCGAGGGCCTCGAGAAGCTGTCGCCCCGCCTTTGCCTCCTCGACGGGATCCGCCGTGAGGCTGTAACGAATCGTGTCGCCGATGCCCTCGAGCAACAACGTGGAGATTCCGGCGGTCGCCTTCACGAGACCTGCGGGTGGCGGCCCCGCCTCGGTGACTCCGAGATGCAACGGATAATCGACGGCGTCGGCGAGCAGACGGTACGCATCCACCATCAGCGGCACGTTGCTCGCCTTCACCGAGATCTTGATGAGATCGAAGTCGACCTCGTGGAAATAGGCGATCTCCTGCAGTGCCGACTCGACCATTGCCTCGGCGGTGAGACCGCCGTGCTTTTCGTACAACGACGGATCGAGCGAACCGCCGTTGACGCCGATGCGGATCGGCAGGTTGCGGTCACGCGCCTCGGACGCCACCGCCTTGATGTGCTCGGGGCGTCGGATGTTGCCCGGGTTCAGGCGCAGGCCGTGCACGCCTGCTTCCATTGCGGCCAGCGCCATCTTGTACTGGTGGTGGATGTCGGCGATGATCGGAATCGGCGAGCGGGGAACGATCTGAGCGAGACCCTCGGCGGCTTCCTGTTCGTTGCACGTGCACCGCACGATGTCGCACCCCGCGGCGGCCAGTGCATAGATCTGCTGCAACGTGCCCTCGACATCGGCGGTCTTTGTCGTGGTCATCGACTGCACGGAGATCGGAGCCCCACCACCGACGGGCACCTTGCCGACGGTGATCTGCTTCGTGGTCCTGCGCTCGAACATCGTCTCTCAGTGTGTCAGTTCCCGGCCGGTTTCACCCGAGCGGCTGTGTGATGTCCAACCAGAGACCCGTGATCAACAGCAACCCGAGCAGGCCGACAACGGCGGTCGCCACGGGCACCATCTTGTTGATGTCGGCGCGGTAGGGCCGACCGCGGCGGGACCGGACTCGTTCGTAGGTGGCGATGGCCGCATGACCGCCGTCGAACGGCAACAACGGGAACATGTTGAAGATGCCGACGAAGACGTTCACACTCGCCAGCAACAGGAGAATGCCCTTCAGCCCGTCGGACTCGCCGATCGATCCTCCGACCTGACTCACCCCGACCACGGTCGTCGGTCGGGTCTCGAGAGACGCGTCCTCGCCGGTGAGATGCCGGATCGAGTTCATCGGGTTCAGGGCAGTGAACACTCCCCTCACCGACGCAACGGCCGTGTCACCGATGTCGACGAACGACTGCCCGACGGCTTCGACCGGGTTCAGACGTTCCCAACCCCAGTCATCGGCCCACACGCCGAGATACGCACGGTCCTTCTCGTTCGGATGCTCCCCGAGAGTCACGTTCATCGTTTGGGTACCCGAATCTCCGCGTTCGTAGGACACGGCGACCTCATCGCCGGGGGAACTCGACGTGATCGCCGCGACGACACTGTCGTAGTCGGTCACCGTGCGGCCGTCGATGGCGAGAATCGTGTCGTCGAGACGGAGCCCCGCCCGAGCCGCCGGACCTGTCTCGGTGTCGAGACCGCGAATCGTCGCGATACCCGTGGCCTGCTCGCGCCCGGCCGTGGAGTACACGCCGAGGAACAACACGAAGGCAATCACCATGTGCATGAGCGAACCCGCAGTGATCACCAGCATGCGGCGCGGATACGACTTCGACCTGTACGCACGTGGTTCGTCGTCGGGTTCGACCTCGTCGACGTTGTTCATTCCGATGATGCGAACGAATGCGCCGAGCGGCAGCGCTCGCACGCCGTACTCGACCTCGCCCTTCGTGCGGCTCCACACCCTGGGCCCGAACCCCATGAAGAACTGCGTCGCTTTCATGCCGGTCAAGCGGGCGGTCGAGAAGTGCCCCACTTCGTGGAGGAACACCGACAACAACAACCCGACGACGAAGACGAATGTCCAGATGTTCGACACGGCGAGCCACGCGAGAAGCCCGATCATCACCAACCCGGTGACACGTCCCGAAGATGTGACCTCGGGCTGGTCCGGGCTCTCGACGGCACCGCCGGCGGCCATCTCGGCACGGAAGCGATGGTAGAAGTTGCTCATCGCGGCAACTCCTCCAGCGCGAGGCGACGGCCCTCTGCGTCGGCAGCGAGCACGTCGTCGACGCTTGCGGGAGTGAACACGGAGTGACGCGCCATGACACGCTCAATATAGGCAGCAATGTCCGACCACAGCACCCGCCCGTTCAGGAATGCATCGACCACGACCTCGTTCGCCGCCGACAACACCGCCGGTGCGGTTCCACCGAGCCGACCGGCCGCATATGCGAGGTTGAGACAACGGAACGTGGCGCGATCGGGTGCCTCGAAATCGAGACGCGACAGGGTCGACCAGTCGATGCGGCCGAACGGGGTCGCGATGCGCGTCGGGTACCCGAGCGCGTATCCGATGGGCAGCCGCATGTCCGGCATCGACAACTGCGCAATGGTCGACCCGTCGGTGAACTCGACCATCGAATGCACCACCGATTGCGGATGAACCACGACGTCAATGTTGTCGTAGTGGGTTCCGTACAGTTCGTGTGCTTCGATCACCTCGAGCCCCTTGTTCATGAGCGTCGATGAGTCGACCGTGATCTTCGGACCCATCTTCCACGTGGGATGCGCGAGCGCCTCGTCGACCGTCACCGCCGCGAGCGATTCCGCACTTCGACCACGGAACGGACCGCCGCTCGCCGTCAGCACGAGACGCGACAATTCCGCACCGGCATCGAACGACGACCTGAGGCACTGATGAAGTGCGCAGTGTTCGCTGTCGACCGGAACGAGTTGTGCGCCTGGGGTCGAACGCAACGGCTGCACGATTGGTCCGGCGGCAATCAGGCTCTCCTTGTTCGCAAGACCCAGGGTTCGTCCCGCGCGCAACGTCTCGAGCGTGACCGACAGCCCGGCGAAACCCACCACGCCGTTGATCACCACATCGGCAACACCGACGATGTCGGCAAGGTCACCCGACACGACGGTGCCCGGCAGTGCCTCTGCCACGTCGGCACGGCTCGCAGGGTCTGTGACGACCACGACCTCGGGGCGCAATGCCCTCGCCTGTTCGATCACCGCGCGCGACGACGAACCGACAGCAAGTGCGGTCACGCTGTAGTTGTGGGGCTCGGCGGCGATGACCTCGAGTGTCTGCACACCGATCGATCCCGTGGATCCGGCCACCGCCACGCGCTTGTGAGTCACGGTGTCAGTCTGTCAGTGATGTTCGTCGTTCGGGCATCGAGACGCCTGTGACGTGGAACCCCGCGAAAGATTCCGTCGGGTCACGCCCAGGGCTGCATGACGAGCATCAGGTAATACGTGGCCGGCAACGCGAAGAGGAAGCCGTCGAAACGGTCGAGCACGCCGCCGTGGCCGGCAACGATCGTGCCGAAATCCTTCACGTCGAGGTTGCGCTTGAACATCGACTCGACGAGGTCACCGAGAGGTGCCATCACCGCAACAACGAGTCCGAGTGCGATCCACTCGCCCATCGTGTTCCACGTGCCGTTCTGGGAACCGAACACGACGAGTGCGATGATGCCGGCGAGACCGCCACCGATGGCGCCTTCGACCGTCTTGTTGGGGCTCACCCATTCGCGAAGCGGGGTGCGCCCCACCGACGCTCCGACGAACAGAGCGCCGACGTCGTTCGCGATGACTGCGACCACCACCATGAACAAGGTGTCGGTTCCGATGTTGTTGCCGACTCCGTTCACCGAGTAGCGCAGCATGAGTGCCGCGAACGACCCCATGAGACCGATCCATGTCATCGCCATCGTGGTGATCGCGACGTTCGGCATCGGACCGCTCTGCACGCTCGTCGCACCGACGAATCCGATCGAAATCGCGAGGAAACCGAATGCGAACACGAGCGGAAGCGCCTCGTCACCGATCCAGTACGCCGCGAGCGGCGCCGAGACGCACGTGATAAGACCCGCAAACGTTGCGGGGCGGTACCCCTTCTCGGTGACCTTGCTGAAGAACTCAACAGCGGCGAGACCGACCACCGCGAGAACGATGAGCATCACAGCCGCGGGACGCCACATGATTGCGCCGACGAAAACCGCGAGAAGAATCAGTGCCGTGGTGACGGCAGTCGGCATGTCGCGACCGATGCCACCGGTTCTCGGTCCACGCGGACCGGAACGTCGAACCTGCGGCGGGCGCGGCCCACGCGGGGTTCCGCCGGTGATGTCACGCGACGGATCGCGGTCGTATCCGCCGCTGACGTCGCGTGGTGCGCGCGGGCGGTCGCCCGTCGGGTCGGTTCCGATGACGAGTCGCTCGGGATTGCGCGCCGGTGCGGGCTCCTGGAACGCGCCCCACACGTCGTCTTCTTCCACAGCGGGGATCTCACCAGTTGCGGGTTCGGTCCAGTGCGGGAGGTTGCCCGTGTCGCCGTCGCCGAACGACAGTGCCGGTTCGCCGGTGGGGTCGTCGGCGAACTGCACGGTCCCGAAGTCGGATCCGAAGTCCGTGCCGTACGAGTCGTCGTTGGTGTCGTCTTTGCGGCGCCAGATGTCGTCACTCATGTTTCTCCCCTTTCGGGTGTCCTGGGATAACCGTAGTCACCGAAGTTGCTACACCTCGAGCAACTCTTGCTCTTTTCGGGCAAAAGCCTTGTCGATCTGCTCGATGTGCTCCTGGGTGAACTTGTCGAGGTCCTTCTCGGCGCGCTCGAGGTCGTCTTTGGAGAACTCCGAGTTCTTCTCGGCCGTCTCGAGCTGTTTCCTCGCGTCGCGCCGAATGTTCCGAACCGCGATGCGGCCGTCCTCGGCCATGTTCTTCACGACCTTCACGTACTCCTTGCGGCGCTCCTCCGTGAGCACGGGAAACGACAGTCGAATGACGACTCCGTCGTTCGAGGGCTGCAGGCCGAGGTCGCTCTCGCGGATTGCCTTTTCGATGGCCGCGAGCGATCCCCGGTCGTGCGGTTTCACCACCAGCGTGCGTGCCTCGGGAACCTGGAATCCGGCGAGCTGCTGCAGGGGCACCGATGATCCGTAGTAGTCGACGGAGAGTTTCTCGACGAGGGCGGGGTTCGCTCGACCGGTTCGCACCGTGGAGAACTGCGACTGCACGTGGGACACGGCTCGTTCCATCTTGTCGACGGCCTCGAGCAGGGTGTCTTCGATCACCCGACCAGCGTACCCACTGACTCGCCCCTGAGAATGGACTTCACGTTGCCCTGCGCGAGCAAGTCGAACACGACGATGGGCAGTTGTTTGTCCATGCAGAACGTGATGGCAGTGGCATCCATGACCTTCAGACCCTTGGTGATGACATCCATGTGGCTGATCCGGTCGTAGCGCGTGGCGTTCTTGTCGATCTTCGGGTCGGCCGTGTACACGCCGTCGACACCCGAGTGCGTTCCCTTCAGGATTGCCTGCGCCTCGATTTCGGCGGCGCGAAGCGCCGCGGCGGTGTCGGTGGTGAAGAACGGGTTTCCGGTTCCGCCCGCAAGAATCACGACGCGCCCTTTTTCCATGTGGCGCTCTGCACGTCGACGAATGTACGGCTCTGCGACCTTCGGCATCTCGATCGCCGACATCACACGCGAGTGCTGACCGACTCTCTCGAGAGCATCCTGAAGTGCGAGGCCGTTCATCACCGTCGCGAGCATTCCCATGAAGTCGGCCTGTGCCTGGTCCATGCCCTGGCCTGCACCCTTGAGCCCGCGCCAGAAGTTGCCGCCGCCCACGACGATGGCGATGTCGGTGCCGAGTTCCTCACGCGCCTCGCGCACTTCGGTCGCGACCTGCGCGAGAACATTGCTGTCAAGGCCGAATCCGCTCGGCTCTGCGAGTGCCTCGCCCGAAAGCTTGAGCACCACCCGTGACCAGCGGGGCCGCGAGTTCATGTCAGCCGATTTCCACCTGGGCGAAACGGATGATCTTTGCGTCGCCGATGAGCTGCTTGATCGAGACCTTGTCGTCTTTCGCATACGGCTGCTCGAGGAGACACACATCCTTGAAGAAACCACCGATGCGACCGTCGACGATCTTCGCGATCGCCTGCTCGGGCTTGCCCTCATTGCGGGTGATCGTCTCGAGGGTCTCTCGCTCCTTGGCAACGACGTCTGCAGGGACATCGTCCTGGGCGAGGTACTTCGGTCGCGCAAACGCGATGTGCACCGCCACATCGTGGGCGAGATCGGTCGACGCGCCGCTCATCTCGACGATGACACCGTTCACGCCGCGACCGCCCTGGATATGCGAGTACGACTCGATGATGTTTCCGGCGGCGGCCTCGAACTGAACCGTCTCTCCGACCTCGATCTTTTCCTTGAGGAGAATCTTGAGATCGTCGATGGTGGTGGCGACGTCGTTCGCCCCTGCTTCGCCCTTGGCGAGAACCGCCGATGCAAGTGCGTCGGCAGCCGCCTTGAAGTTGTCGCTCGACGCAACGAAGTCGGTCTCGCACTTCAGTTTCACAATCGATGCGCGTGAACCTTCGATGAGGATCGTGACGACTCCCTGTGCGTTGTCGCGGTCGTCGCGCTTCGCGCTCGCGGCGAGGCCCTTCTCGCGCAGCCACTGCTTTGCTGCTTCGATGTCGCCGCCGCTCTCCTCGAGGGCCTTCTTGCAGTCCATCATTCCGGCCCCGGTCGACTGACGGAGGCTCGAGACGTCTTTTGCTGTGTATGACATTGAGAACTACTCCGCTGCGGGTGCTTCGGTGGACTTCTGTGCCGCGAGACGTGCCTCGCGCTCGGCCTGAGCCGCCGCGGCCTGTGCACGTGCGGCGGCCTGCTGTTCGAGGAACGCCGCCTCTTCTTCGGGCGTGCGGTCTGCAGGCGCGGCCGAAGCCGGCGCCGCGGGAGTGCGCTTCTGGTTGATGAAGCGACCCTCGATGACTGCCTCTGCGATGACTCGGGTCAGAAGTTCGTTCGCGCGAATCGCATCGTCGTTGCCCGGGATCGGGTACTGCACGAGATCGGGATCGACGTTCGAGTCGACCACAGCGATGACGGGAATCTTCAATTTGTTCGCCTCGGTGACGGCGATGTGTTCCTTCATCGTGTCGAGAACGAAGATCGCGTCGGGACGACGCGACAGGTGGGCGATGCCCGAGAGGTTCTTCTGCAGTTTCTCGAGTTCGCGGGTGAGAAGGAGTGCTTCCTTCTTCGGCATTGCGTCGAACTCACCCGACGCCTTCATGCGCTCGTATTCCTGCATCTTGCCGACGCGCTTCGAGATGGTCTCGAAGTTCGTGAGCATGCCGCCGAGCCAGCGCTCGTTCACGTAGTGCATGCCGCACTTCTCGGCGTAGCTGCGGATGGGATCCTGTGCCTGCTTCTTGGTGCCGACGAACAGGATGGTTCCCCCGTTCGCCACGAGGTCGCGCACGAACGCATAGGCAACCTCGACGCGTTCAATCGTCTGGTCGAGATTGATGATGTGGATTCCGTTGCGCTCTCCGAAGATGAACTGCTTCATCTTGGGGTTCCAACGGCGGGTCTGGTGTCCGAAGTGAACGCCAGCCTCGAGCATTTGTCGCATAGAGACGACAGCCATGATTTTCTCCTTCTGCGGTTGTCCACACACCGGACCGACGCCGAAGCGACCGCAGGTGGCCGGTGTGCATGATTTCTTTGTGATTCACGGGGCGGAATGCCCCTTGAAGCCTCGAAAACCCTATCGGGAGACCCCGACGAGCCCCACATTTCCGGGTCCGACCAACCGCACCCTGGCGATACCCAGGGCCCGGAGGGGTTCGCGGTGCTCCCCCGACACCCGAACACTCAGATAGGTCGACTCGGTTGCAGTGCCCACGCGCCCGCCCTTTTCCAGAATCGTCTCCTGCGCCACCGGTGCAGAGATGCCGCCGTACGTGACGAGCACGCCCGGTGACACCTGCTGAACCACATATGTTCGACCGCCCACCTCGCCGGAAAACCGGACGGTGCCGTCGGTGGCAGCCACCACGACGTCGCCCGGCTCCGTGGCAACGGTGACTCCGCGATGACCAGCACATCTCTCGCACGAGGGCGGATCGAAGTGCCGCACGACGGGGCCACGGACCGGGGCGATGCATGCGAGCGACAATGCCGTCATGAACGTGAATCTCACGGCACAAATGTGTGCAGGTGCGGTGAGCCCGGGTCAGCCCATGCCCGCGGCGGCGAGCCGCGACCGCAACTGAAGCACTGCCTTCGTGTGGATCTGCGACACACGACTCTCCGTGACGCCGAGTGCGTCGCCGATCTCTGCGAGCGTGAGTCCGTCTTCGTAGTACAGGATCAACACTGCCTGTTCGCGTTCCGGGAGTCGCGAGATTTCCGACTGCATCGCATCGCGCAGTTCGCCCTCTTCCATTGCGCGACCCGGTTCGAGATGGGCATCTGCCTCCGCCGGTGCACTGTCGAGTGCGACATGGTCGAGAGGGCCGACAGACCCCGCGGCGATGTCGGCGAGCCACTTCTCGAGTTCGTCACCGGAGATCGAGAGTTCTCCCGCGATTTCCTCGTCGGTCGGCGTGCGACCGAGCTCGTGCTCGAGTTTCGCGATGGCATCCTGCACGGAGCGCGAGCGCGAGCGGACCGACCGCGGCACCCAGTCGAGCGACCGCAGACTGTCGAGGATGGCGCCGCGGATGCGCGGGACTGCATACGTTTCGAATTTGTTGCCCTGCGCCGGATCGAATCGGTCGATGGCGTTCATCAAGCCGAACACACCCGCACTCACGAGATCACCCGTGTCGACGGACCTCGGCAGACCCGCCGCGAGACGGCCGGCAACGAATTTCACGAGCGAGGCGTAGTGCACCACGAGCCACTCGCGTGCGGTGACGTCCTGCGAGTCGTGCCACGACTGCCACGCGGTGTCGATGGTGTAGCGGATCGAACGGGCGTTCATGCGCGCGGGTGGGTCTCTGTGTATGCAAGACGGAGACGTTCCTTGCTCACATGGGTGTAGCGCTGGGTTGTCGCGGCGTCGCTGTGACCCAACAGTTCCTGGATCGACCGGGTGTCGGCTCCGTTGTCCATCAGATGCGTGGCGAACGAATGGCGCAGCGCGTGCGGATGGGTTCCGCCGGGAATGCCCACTCGTTCGCATGCTTCGTCGAGCAAACGTGCGACATCGCGACGCGCCACCGGGTTTCCCCGTGCGCCAAGGAACAACGAGTTGCCGGACGACTCTGCACGCACCTCGTTGCGGAACACCAACCACGCGCGCACTGCATCGAGTGCCGGTGCGCTCAACGGCACGATGCGCTCTTTCGAACCCTTGCCCATCACACGGAGCGAACCACCGTCGGTCGACACGCTCTGCAACTGCAACGAACAGACCTCGGACACGCGCAGGCCGCTGCCGTAGAGAATCTCGAGCACCGCCCGGTCGCGTGCGCGCCGCCAATCGGGCGCCTCCGGGTCCTCGCTCGTGACCAACGCAACCACCGTGGCCTCGTCGAGCGGTCTCGGAAGCCTGCCCTTTGTCTGCGGCGTGTGGATTGCCTCGGTCGGATCGATCTTCGTGAGCCCCTTGCGGATCGCCCACACGAAATACCGCCTCAGTGCGGCGATGCGACGTGCAACGGTGCGCGATGTTGCCCCGCTGTCGTGAAGACGGGCGAGATACGCGCGCACGTTCTCCTTGGTGACGCGCCCCGGCGTGCCGATGCCCGCATCGCGACACCATTCGGCAAACAGCTCGACGTCGCGCCGGTACGCAGCCTTCGTGTTTGCCGCGGAAGCGGTGAGCGAATCCTCGAACGACGATGGTTGCCATTCTTCTAGTCGCGCATCCCGGTCTGCACACCGACCCTTCAGGGTTGCGACACCGTCCACCGAACATCTCCCGCACGATGCGACATGGCTCGCCGTCACCCCCTTGCCCGGGTGCACGAACGGTTCCCGGCCACGACCGGGCTTGTGGGTGCGGACCCACCACGCGAAATAGGCGTTCACAACGGAGAGTCGCTGTTCGACTGTCTCCACCGAGTATCCGCGAGTCTCGAGATCGGCAACGAAACGACTCACGTGCTCTGCCGTCACGGAGGTCGGTTGCGGGGCGCCGAGTGCGATGAACTCCCCGACCGCCAGAGTGAGATCGTGCCTCCGGACCTCGCGCAGCATGTCGGCACACCGCAACGACCGCGCGAACTTGTCGATCTCGTAGGTCGACAGATCGGGCGTCTTCGCACGAGATGTTGCCGCTGCGCCCATGGTCCCACGGTAGTTGTCGCGGACTAGCGGATGAGCGCCTCCCACCAGCCGTCGCTCTCGGCGACCCACCCCTGGGATGCGAGGTGCCCGAGGGCAACCGCGATGTCGACCACCGACAGACCGCTGGCGAGTGCAACTTCGTCGATGGTGCGGGGCATGTCCCCGAGAGCAACGAGAACGGCCCGCCCGACGGCGGTCGGTTCGGGTCGAGCGTCGACGAACTGCGCCAGCAAGCGTCGTTCGAATCCGAGAGCAATCAACACGTCTTCCACCGACGTGACCGGGGCGCACCCGTCTCTCAACAACCCGTTCGTTCCCGCACTCGACTGCACGTGCGGCGAACCCGGCACCGCCATCACCGCGATGTCGCGCTTCATCGCCTCGCGAACCGTGATCATCGACCCGCCTGTTTCGCGCGACTCGACGACCACGAGCACCTCACTGAGCGCGGCCAGAATCCGGTTGCGCTGGGGGAACCGGAACGGTTCGGGCTTTGCACCAGGGGGCAGTTCGCTCACGATGAGTCCGCGACGGGGCAATTCCCGCCATATCGCCGCATGCTCGCGCGGATACACCACATCGGGCCCGCCCGCGACCACCGCCACCGAGTGAGGTTCGTGCGCACTGTCGAGGGCGCCGCGATGCGACTCGACATCGATGCCGCGCGCGAGACCTGACACGACGGTGACGCGACTGTCTGCCAATTGCTCGCCGAGCCTGCGGGAAAAGTGACGCCCGGCCTGCGTTGCATGGCGCGTGCCGACGATGCCCACACGACGTTGGTCGAGTGCCTCGCGTCTCCCGATGCAGAACAACACACTCGGGGCATCGATGTCGTTCGCGAGGGCAACGGGATACGAATCGTCTCCGCGCACCGCCACCCAGACCCCCGCGGCTTCGCATTGTTCCTCGAGCCGGTGAACCAGAGAATCATCGTGCGACCGCCACACGGCGACGACGCTGTCGTTGATTCCGAACACGCTCGCACGCGAGTGCATGACGATGTTCCATGCTTCTTCGGGCGACCACATCGACAGAAGACGCCGAAGGCGCAGAGGCGTCTGCAACGGAAGACTCGCGAGCGCCGCGGCACACGCCGACCTGGTCGGAGTCCCGGTCATCGTGTCGAGATTCCGGTGTCGAGACGTGCCCGCAGGTGCAAAGCGACGTCGACCCACCTGCGCGCGATGGGTCCGTGTTCGTCGTTGAGATCCGCGAGCGTTCGCGCCACTCGACGAACCCGGTGGTACCCGCGACCGGTCAACGTGCCGTCGTCGAGCGTTCTCCGCAGCACCGACATCGCATCGTCGGTGAGCGGAGCGACATCGTCGAGCATGTCGCCCGTGATCGCCGAGTTCGCACATCCCTGTCGTCGCCGGGACAACTCGTGCACCCTCGCGACACGTTCGGCGACGCACGCACTCGACTCGGCTGCCGTTTCGCTCGTGAGTTCGGCGGTGCTGGGCCTCGCCAGGTGAACGCGTACGTCGAATCGGTCGAGAAGAGGGCCGCTGAGTCGCCGGAGGTACCGCTGTCGCGCCGACGGCGCACACTCGCAGTTGGTGCGCACTGCAACCCCGCACGGGCACGGATTCGTGGCGGCAACGACCAGACAATCCGCCGGCATCTCGACAGAGGAATGCGCACGCGCGATGCGCACGCACCGTTCCTCGAGGGGTTGACGCAGCGCGTCGAGCACGGCGGGAGAGAATTCACCCATCTCGTCGAGAAACAGGACTCCGTGCGACGCGAGTGTGATCTCACCGGGACGAATGTGCGACGAACCGCCCCCGACCATCGCCACCATCGAGATGCTGTGATGCGGCGCGCGATACGGAGGTGCCGTGGCAAGGCGCGCAAGGTGGGACATGCCGGACGCACTGCGAATCATCGCCACATCGAACGCTTCCTCGTGGGTCAACCGCGGCAACAACCCCGGCAACCGCCGCGCGAGCATCGACTTCCCTGCACCGGGCGGGCCGATCATCAACATGTGGTGCAACCCGGCCGCCGCCACTTCGAGTGCAAGGCGCGCGAGGGGCTGGCCGCGAACATCGGCGAGATCGGGGATGTCGTCGTTCACAGGGGTCGGAGGCGCGACGTCGAAATCGGGCCACGGAACTTCGCCCCTGAGCGCCGCAACGAGTTCGCCGAGGGTGGTGACGGCACGCAGTCGCGAGGGTCTGGCCAGCATCGCCTCGTCGTGGGCCGTCGAAGCAACGACCACATCGCAATCATCGACGGCAGACACGAGCGGAGCCATGCCCGGCGTGGTGCGCAACGAACCGTCGAGACCGAGCTCTGCGACGAACGCGCACGGTGCAACCGCCTCCGGAGAAAGATGACCGGTCGCCACCAACAGACCGATTGCGATCGCGAGATCGAGACCTGCTCCGCCGCGTCGTTCTCCCGAACCGACCAGATTGATCGTGATGCGTCGATTCGGCCACTCGAGACCGCTCGACAACAGCGCAGCTCTCACCCGATCGCGCGACTCCTTGCATCCCTCGTCGGGAAGACCCACCACGGTGAACGCAGGAATGCCCGGCCCCACGTGCGCTTCGACGACGATTCGGGAACCTGCGGTGCCCATGAGGGTCGCAGATGTGATTGCTGCGTACATGTGCAGTCTCCCTCGGTGACGGTTCTGGGATAATCGAGGGAATGTGTACGAAGCGCTCGGTGATGGTGACGGGGATGTCCGTGTGTCTCGCCGTGCTCTCGGCATGCGGCGGTTCACAGAGAACCGGAACCGCGTTCTGCGCCCAACTGGGCAGGGAGATCCCGGGGATTGCGCAACGCCCGCAGACGACCGACGACATCAAGACGATGGTCGACCGTTACGAACGGCTGCTCGAGAAGTCACCGTTGACCATCGAGAAAGACTTCGCGGTGCTGACCGATCTCCTGCGCATGGCCGAGAAGGTCGATGCGGGCAACCCCGAACAGGTGCAGGACCTCGCCGATGCCACCTATGCGGCGAATCAATCGGCACTCAACGTGCGCGACTGGGTGAAGAGCACGTGCGCCGTCGACATCAGCACCGGTTTGAACATTGAGCCGCCGCGACAGGCGCCCACCACGACCGTTGCCGGAACGACCACCGTCGCCCCGTGAGTGGGTCTAGCGGATCTCTCCGCGGCGCACGATGACCTTGTCGACGAGTCCGTAGTCCTTTGCCTCTTCGGCGGTGAACCACCGGTCGCGCTCGCTGTCGGCCTGGATGTCCTCGAGTGCACGGCCCGAGTGATGCGAGATCAACTCGGCCATGCGCCGCTTGGTGAAGCGGAGTTGCTCGGCCTGGATGGCGATGTCGGCGGCCTGACCGCGCAGACCGGCGAGCGGCTGGTGCATCATGATGCGCGCGTTCGGGAGCGTGTAGCGCTTTCCGGCGGCACCCGCAGTGAGAAGGAACTGTCCCATCGACGCGGCGAGACCCATGCACACGGTGGCGACGTCGCAACTCACGAACTGCATGGTGTCGTAGATGGCCATGCCGGCGGTGACCGACCCGCCGGGGCTGTTGATGTAGAGCCAGATGTCGGCGTTCGGGTCTTCGCCCTCGAGGTACAGCAACTGTGCACACAGGCTGTTCGCGATGTCGTCGTTCACGTCTGTTCCCAGCATGACCACGCGGTTCTTCAGCAATCTCGTGAAGATGTCGGCGCGGGGGTCGCCCACGGAATCGAGTGCAACGGCAGGAACAGGAAGACCGGAGGTGCTCATATCTTCAGAAGGCTACCTGCTGGGGCAGAATGTGACCGTGCCCCAGATCGACGACTTCTCTCCCAATGCCGACGAACTGCTGGCGCACAACTCGGGCTTTGTCGACGGCTTCGCCGACCAGGGCCTGTCGCTCACCCCGAAGCGACATCTCGCGATCGTTGCCTGCATGGACAGTCGAATGGACATCTTCCAGATGCTCGGACTCGCCCACGGTGACGCGCACATCATCCGCAATGCCGGCGGCGTGGTCACAGACGACGTGATCCGCTCGCTCGTGGTGTCGCAGCGTCTGCTCGACACGAAGGAGATCATTCTCATCCACCACACCAACTGCGGACTCCAGGCAATCACCGAGGACGGATTCAAGCACGACATCGAACAGGACTGCGGAATCAAACCCTGGTGGGCGATCGAAACGTTCGCTGACCCCTACGTGGACGTTCGACAGTCGATGGCCCGTCTGCGGCACAGCCCGTTCATCGTGAACAAGGATTTCATCCGTGGATTCGTGTACGACGTCGACACCGGTGCGCTCGTCGAAGTGACGGCGAACTAGCGCTGCACGCCGCTCATCACGACGACGACCCGCTCGTCGTCCTCGACGTGCTCGCGCATCTCGAGCAGACCCGCGAGCCCCGCGCTGCCCGTCGGACTCACGTTCACCGTGGTGAGCTCGTGACTCATGCGGTAGGCGGCGGCAACCGATGCCTCCGACGCCACGATCGGCGACCCCCCTGTCGATGCCATTCCCTCGACCACGCCGATCCAGTCGTACGTCTCGTCGTCGAGGATTCCGTCGGCAAGAGAACGGGGCTCTGATTCCCACGGCCACATGCATTCCGCCCATCGTGATGCCACGTTGCGCACGCCCCCGGTCTCGAGAGCGCGCTGCCATGCGCGGGCGAGCGGCGCACACCCCTCGCTCTGCACCGCGTGGAGTTTCGGGTGAAGTCCGACGGTCTTCATGCTGGACGCCACGCTCGACGCGAACGCCCCGCCGCCGACCTGGATGAAGATGCGATCGAACGAGCCGTCCATTTGGCCGAAGATCTCCCATCCGATCGTGCGGCCCCCGTCGAGACACCATGCGTTCTCTGTGCCCTGAACGCCGAACGGAACCGCTCCGTTCGACACTTCCTCGCGGAACCGGAACACGCACGGATCACCGGCCGCGTCGGTGTCCAGCCTCGGACACACGCGCACGTCGGCGTGCAACGAATCCAGCATCGACATGACCGACTCCGATGCGGCAACCGGGACGTGCACGGCGATCGGCCACTTCACCGCCGCGGCCAGTGTCGAGGCCGCGATTGCGGCGTTGCCGCACGAGGCGATTGCGAGCACGGGACGCCCGGCGGGGTCCGACCACGGGGTGCGGCCGGCGGTCTCGGCAAAGAGAAGGTGGAGCATCTCCGTCATGAGATGACGCGCCTTGTGCGAGCCGGCAACGTTGTGCGTCTCGTCTTTCACCCAGATGCCGCCCGCGGCAGAAAAACCGAGCGCCAACGACAGGTCGTCGGCCCGCGTCAACGGTGTGGTGCGGAATCCCGTGCCGGCCACCGACGAAATCGCATCGTCGAGTGAAGTGATGATGCGCACGCGGTCTGCTTCGGAGACGCCGATGCGTTCGCCGAATGCGTCGACCGCCAACCACCGCCTGAACGCAAGGAACGGATTCTCGTTCGTGTCGGGGCGGAACGGTTCGAGCGAACTCTCGAATTGCAGCACATGGCGGCGGTCGCTGTCGGAGGAATTCGGGCAACGCCAACTCAGTGCGGTGCCGATGTCGACACGTGCGCCGCACACCGAGCACACGAGCCCGGTGACCACGCTCGACATTGCGCCTACTTCGAGATCTTCGCGACTCGCGCGTTGAACTCGGCGATGAGTTCGTCCCACACGGGGGCGTAGGCGCGCACCGACCGCCAGAATGACTGCGAACGACGGGCCTCGAACACCTCGAGAGGCGTGCCCTGCTGCTCGACCCACGTGTAATAGCCGAGGTTGAAGATTCGGTTGCGGTCGCGCTCCGTGCAGTCGATCATCGCGTCGGTGCCGACGGATCCGAGATGCTCACTGAACACCTCGGCCGCGTCGATGTCGGTGAAATTGTCGTTGAACCGCGAGGCGAGAGTCTTCACGCGCTCGCTCGGGTACAGCGCGCTTCCGTCCGTTGCCACGGTGACGATGGCGTCGTTGGCGCCGTAGCCCAGCAGTTTTGCGGTCTTGATGGCCGCCAGCACGTTGCAGATCGAGGAGAAACCGAAGTGCGTGAGCGCATCGATCAACTCGGGCGAGGCGCCGTGGCGTGTGGAGAGATACTTCTGCCCGGCCGGTGTGTTGAACAGCACGTCGAGTTCGTCGGTCGCGCGGTCGGACACGCCGACGACCACGTCGGTGTTCATCACGTTGTGGATGAGCGGGATGTGCTTGTCACCGATTCCCTGGATGTTGTGCTCGCCGAAACCGTTCTCGAGCATCGTGGGGCACTCGAGCGCCTCGACCGCAACGATCTTCGTGCCGTAGATGTCCTTCAACCGGTCGCCGGCCGAGATGGTGCCGGCCGAACCCGTTGCCGACGTGAACGCCGCGAGACGGATGCCGGAGAAACCGTTTGCCTTCACGTGTTCGAACGCGTGGGCCAGAGCACGACCGGTTACTTCGTAGTGCCCGACCGGGTTTCCGAACTCGCAGAACTGGTTCAGGATGAAGTTGCCCGGATCCTTTGCCATCTCGTTGCACGCGTCGTAGATCTCTTTCACGTTGCTCTCGGTGCCGGGCGTGCGCACGATGTCGGACGGATCGGCGACCCACTTGTCGAGCCAGTCGAAACGTTCCTTCGACATGCCGGCCGGCAACACGGCCACGCCGCGAGAGCTCATGAGACGACTGATGGCGATTCCACCGCGCGCGTAGTTGCCCGTCGACGGCCACACCGCCCGGTGACGCGTCGGGTCGAACTGACCCGTGATCACGCGGGGCGCGAAACACGAATATGCCGCGAGAACCTTGTGCGCGGTGATCATCGGGAACCTGTCTCCGAACACCACGATGATCGGCGATTCGATTCCCGTCAGCGACGACGGCAAGACAACGTGATCGGGAACCTCGACCCTGTCGCCATTGAGGTCGTTGTACCAGTGGACGCGAAAGAGGTTGCGCGGGTCTGCCGCGTTTTTGTCGACACCCGCGGTGATGTCGCGCGGGATTCGGTGCGGCTCGGCGAGTTCCGAGAACGTCGGCAGCACGATTTTCTGCTCGGCGAATCTCCGCACGCTGTTCTCGAGCGACGCCGGGTCGATCACGTGGTCGGCAAGACCGAGTTGCTCCTGCAGAGCGCGCGCATCGAGTGTTGATTCAAGGGCCGAAGAGACTGTCACCCCACAAGTTTGCCACCTCGCACGCCGTACCGATGGGTGCTCGGGTACCCTCACAGAGTCGCCGGTGTAGCCCAATTGGCAGAGGCAGCAGGTTTAGGTCCTGCGTGTTGGGGGTTCGAGTCCCTTCACCGGCACGGTGCACATCAACGATCTCCCCACTCCCGCAGTCGTCATCGATATCGGCGCGTTGCGCAAGAACATCGCGACCATGTCCGAGGTTCATCCCGGTCGTCGCCTGCGCCCCCACATCAAGGCGCACAAGTGCACGGGGTTGGCCGCCGAACTCGAGGCCGCAGGTCACCACGCCTTCACATGTGCCACGCCGCGGGAGATTCTGGGCATGATCGATGCGCGGGTGGGCGACAACTTCCTTCTCGCGAACGAGGTGCTCGACCCGCGCCGGCTCGAGGCACTCGCCGACGCCCAGGACGACGCACTCATCATCGTCGCCATCGATTCCGAAGAGACGCTGCGCGCCGCCGAGAGCGCGGGCATCAGAAACGTGATGATCGACGTGAACGTCGGGTTGCCCCGTTGCGGATGCGACCCGAAGAACGCCGGGCGACTCGCCGATGCCGCTCGCGTGCGGGGCATCACCGTGCACGGAGTGATGGGATACGAAGGTCATCTCATGATGGTGGCCGACCGCAACGAGAAGAAGCAGAAGGTTCACGAAGCAATGGCACTGCTCGCGGCGGCGCACGACGACGTCGGCGGCGACATTGTTTCTGCAGGGGGCACCGGAACCTACGACATGTTCGCCGGCACGACCGTGAACGAGGTGCAGGCCGGCAGTTACGCACTGATGGACACGCACTACGCACAGCTCGGCCTGCCGTTCACACAGGCAATGTGGGTCGTCGGGACCGTGGTGTCGGCCAACGAGTCGTGGGCGGTGTGCGACGTCGGCCTCAAATCGCTCGGCATGGACCACGGCAACCCCGCGATCAGGGACCACAGCATCTGGTTCTGCTCCGACGAGCACATCACTTTTTCCGCACACGAAGACACACCGAAACCGAAGGTCGGTGACCGCGCATTCGTGACACCGTCACACATAGATCCCACCATGGCGATGCACGACATCGCCCATGTCGCGAACCAGTACGGCGAGATCCTGGCACAGTGGCCGATCGACCTACGCGGTTGGTGAACCGAAGATACGTGCCAACAACCCGGGCAACTGCCGCAGTGCATTCCCCCGATGCGACAGAGCATCCTTCTCGGTCGATGTCATCTCGGCAAACGTGCGTCCGTCGCCGTCGACGGGAACAAACACGCTGTCGTAGCCGAAGCCGTTGACGCCGCGTTCCTCGGTGGCGATTGTTCCCTCGCACTCACCCGACAGAACGTGAATCTCCCCGGAGGCATGCACCACCGCCAGCACGGTCCGGAAACGCGCGCGTCTGTCTGCAGAGTCGCCGAGCCGGTGCAACAACAGTGCCCGATTCTCGCCGTCGGTTGCACCGTCGCCCGCGAATCTCGCACTGCGCACACCCGGGTCTCCGTGCAGTGCATCGACGATCAAACCCGTGTCGTCGGCGAGCGCCCACTCCCCCGTGTGGTTGGCGATCTCGACTGCCTTGATGATCGCATTGCCCTCGAGAGTCGGCGCCGTCTCGTCGACTTCGCCCACCGAGTCGGGTCGCGGAACGAGAGTGACCCAACCGGGCACGAGGCGCGCAATCTCGTCGACCTTCTTCGGATTGGCACTCGCGCACACGAGCCTCACGGGATTACCTCTCGGCTGCGCGTGGCGGCGGCGCGTCGGCCAGGAGACCCGACTGAAGATCGAAGATCTTGTTCAGGCCGGAATCAGCAAGCATCAACAGTTCGTCGAGTTCGCCGCGCGTGAACGCCATTCCCTCAGCCGTGCCCTGCACCTCGACGAAACGCGACTCTCCCCCGTTGACGGGTCGCAGCATCACCACGTTCATGTCGACCTCCGCCGTCGAATCCTCGACGTAGGGAAGATCGAGCACGGGAACTCCGCCGCACACCCCGACAGAGATGGCCGCACACAACGAGTGAAGCGGGTGGTCGGTAATCAGTCCGTTCTGCACGAGACGTGTGAGCGCATCGTGCAGTGCGAGATATCCGCCGCAGATGCTCGCCGTGCGGGTGCCCCCGTCGGCCTGCAGAACGTCACAGTCGACGACGACCTGGCGCTCACCGAGGGTTCGCATGTCGCACGCCGCTCGCAGTGACCGGCCGATCAGACGCTGGATCTCGACGGTGCGGCCGCTCTGCTTTCCCTTGGCTGCTTCTCGGTCGACACGCTCGGGAGACGACCCCGGAAGCATCGAATACTCGGCGGTCACCCAACCTTTTCCGGACCCTTTCATCCACCGCGGCACGTCTTCGTCGACCGACGCCGTGCACAACACGCGGGTGCGACCGAACGTCACGAGCACGGAACCCGCCGACATTTCGGTGAAGTCGCGCTGGAACGACATCGGTCGGAGTTGGTCTGGTGTGCGTCCGTCTGGGCGTGTCATGTGAGTGTCCTCCGCATGCGCCGAACAACGACGCGTGTGCCCGACCACAATACGCACTTCGGCACGGTGGTCGGCGTAGCGTCATCAACCGTGCTCGCCGCAACACTCCTCGCCCTCGCCGCCGCGGTGTTGCACGCGGCGTGGAACCTGTGGGTGAAGCAGAGCGGTGACCGATGGATCTCGTTGTGGGGCCAGATGACGGCGGGCGGCGTGTTGTGCGCGATGGTGCTCGTGGTCACCGGATTGCCCGAGAATCTCGCGTGGTGGCCGGTGCTCACGAGCGGATTGATCCACGTGGCGTACATCACCGCGCTGGCGCGTGCGTACACCATCGGTGACTTCTCGGTGACGTACCCCATCGCACGCGGAGCAGGTGCGCTCCTTGCCGCCGGCGGTGGCGTGCTCTTTCTCGACGACACCCTGACGTCGATGTCGGTTGCGGGCATCGCCATGGCCGTGCTCGGCATCTTCCTCCTTGCGGGACGCGCCGACAACTCACACGTCCGCGCGGCGCTTCTGGTGAGTCTCACGATCGGTGCGTACTCGGTGGTCGACGGATTCGGTTCGCGCGAAACGGGCGGAAATCTCTATCCGCTCGTGTTGTTCGTCGCAACGGGCGTGAGCACCACTCTTGCCGGTGTCGTCATGGGCCGGACACGCGACATGGTCGGCGCGATGCAGGCGAATGCGCACAAGTTTGCACTTGCGGGAGCCGCCTCGGCGCTCACGTACTGGATGGTGCTGATCGCGATGCAAAAGGCGCCGGTCGGCTACGTGACGGCTCTGCGCGAGTCGAGTGTGGTGATCGTTGCGCTCGTCGGCACCCGTTATCTCGGCGAAAAAGACATGAAGCGACGTCTCTTCGCGGCGTGCGTGGTGGTGTCGGGGCTCGGAACCCTCATCGCCGGACGATGACCGTTGCCGTCGCCGTGCGGATCAGAAGTAGATGATCTTCTCTGCGTTTGCTTCGGCCTGGTCGAGGTCGTCGGTGTACGCACCGGTCGACAGGTACTTCCACCCGCCGTCGCACACGATGAACACGATGGTTCCCTCTTCGATCTCGCTCGCGACCTTCGCCGCGCCTGCGAGTGACGCACCCGACGAGATGCCGGCGAAAATTCCGCATTCCTGCACGAGGCGTCGGGTCCACTCGAGCGATTCGCGCGGGCGCACCACGCGCTTGCGATCGAGCAGTTCGCGACCGTGCCAGTTGTCGAACACGGGCGGAATGTAACCGTCGTCGAGATTGCGCAGACCCTCGACGCGTTCTCCGAGCGGCGGCTCGACCGCGACGATCTTGATTTCGGGATTCTGTTCCTTCAGGTACCTGCCGGTTCCCATGAGAGTTCCGCTCGTGCCGAGACCGGCCACGAAGTGCGTGATCTCCGGGCAGTCGCGCATGATCTCGGGGCCGGTGCCCTCGTAGTGCGCACGCGGGTTCGCATCGTTTGCGTACTGATAGAGGAAGCACCACTCGGGGTGCTGGGCCGCGAGTTCCTGCGCGCGACGCACGGCGCCGTTGGAACCTTCCTCACCGGGAGTGAGAATGATCTCTGCACCGAACACCTCGAGCATCTGACGTCGCTCGATGCTCACCGAGGTCGGCATGAGAATGGTGATCGGGTACCCCTTCATCTTCGCGATGGCTGCGAGTGCGATCCCGGTGTTGCCCGACGACGGCTCGACGATGCGCTGGCCGGGAACCAGGCGACCCGTGCGCTCGGCGTCTTCGATCATGGCCTTTGCGATGCGGTCCTTGACCGAACCGAACGGGTTCTGGCTCTCGAGCTTGGCGACGAGACGCACGTTGGGGTTCGGCGACAGAATCGACACGTCGACCATGGGGGTGTTGCCGACGAGCTCGAGGGCGTTCTGGAGAACGAACACCGAGCCTCCGTTCCTGCGCACATCCGCAACTGACATGTTTCTCCTTCGCGACCTTCTCGGGGCCTTCAGATGCAACCTCGGTGCACCGTGGGCTATTCCCGATAAATCCAGTCGGAATTGTAACCATCGCCACGGCGATTGTCACCCCTTGTGGGTATTGGGTCAGAGGGTGGCGATGGCCTCTTCGGTGATCGACTCGCCCTCGATGCGGAACGACCGGGGCCGCGGCTCCCCCGTCTTCAGGCTGACGATCACGTAGTGCCAGCCAGGGTCGGGCGCCTGGGCGACGTCGGTCTTGCTCGGATACGCCTCTGTGTGGGTGTGGCTGTGGGCGCACCCGATGATCTCGAGACCGTCTGCCTCGGCGGCGAGCTCTGCCCGCAGGTGCTCCTTCGGGTCGATGGTGTACACGAGTGCGCTGTGCGCGATGTTGGTACACGGAACGAAGCGTGCGACCGCACTCGACCCGGTCTCACCGACGAGCAGACCGCACATCTCTTCCGGGTAGCACGCAATCGCGTGCGCCGCCATCGCATCGAGAGCGTCACGGGGGACAGAAAGAGTCTGTTCGAACTGCTCGGACATGCCTGCGCAGGCTAGCGGTACGCTCGTGTACCCCTATGGCAAAGTCACAGAACACCGTTCTTGCGAGTAATCGCAAGGCTCGGCACGATTACGAGATCCTCGACGTGGTCGAGGCCGGAATCGTGCTGGTCGGCAGCGAGGTCAAGAGCCTGCGCGCCGGACAGGTGCAACTCGTCGATGCCTATGCCCGGATTCTCGACGGCGAGATGTGGCTCGACGGCGTGCACATCGCGCCGTACTCGCACGCGGTCGGGGTCGGGGCGCACGAACCCGACCGGGCCCGCAAACTGCTGCTTCACCGCGACGAGATCGAGCGACTGCACGACAGGGTGGCACGCGAGCGCCTGTCGCTGGTTCCGCTGTCGTTCAAACTCGTCGACGGTCGCGTGAAAGTCGAACTCGCACTCGCACGGGGCCGCAAGAAGGGCGACAAGAGACAGGCGATCGCCGAAAAAGACGTGCAGCGCGAGATCCAACGTTCACTCGGGCGCCAGCGCAAGGGCATGGACCAGTAGTCGCGCAATCATTTCGACAAATCTTTGAAAAAGTCGACACTCCCGCGCCGTACACTCAAGGTCACCACAACCAACCAATGGGGCTGACAGGTTTCGACAGCAGTTTCGTTGATTGCACGTGCAACCCGAATTGCTCAGATTCGTTAAACGGGGCAAAAAACAGAATTGCCAACGAGCAGTTCGCTCTCGCCGCCTAATACTCGGTAGAGAGACATCGTGAGCAGCAATGCCGCACGGGGCCAATCCATCGCAGCCCGGCAACAGAAGCGAAGGATGACGGCGCGAAAGAACGCTGGCAATGGGAAAGACCGTTGACCTGTCGGAAAGACGACACGCAATCCGGGTAACCGGGTGGCCGACCCGTCGGTGGTGCTGCGTCAGCGCCGAAACGGGAATGGTTGTATCACTGGCTCTCAGCGCCTGATGGACGGGGGTTCGATTCCCCCCAGCTCCACCATTGTTCCCGCTCACGTTCACACGAGCGCGCGCCGGTGCCGCTCGTACACTGCACGCCGACTCAAGAGACGGGAAGTGTGATGAAGGTTGCCTATGTCGTGTTGTACGTGAACGACTCAGAAGCGTGCCTGCGGTTCTGGACAGCAAAAGTTGGCATGATCGAGAAAGGTCGCGTGCAGGCCGGCGAAGCGGTCATTCCGAAAGTCGGATTTGCCGACCAGGACTTCGGCTTCGAGTTGGTTCCGCTTGCGCTGATGAACGAGAACCCCGACGGACTCGACCTTGCCACTCCGTCCATCGCATTCCGGGTCGACGATCTCGAAGCGACACGCTCGTCTCTCGTTGCAGCGGGTGTTCAGACGAGCGACATCGGCGAGCATTCCGGAATGATGTCGTTTGCATTCGCCGACAACGAGAACCGATGGTTCGCAGTCATCCGCCACTGACCCCCCCCCCCCCCCCCACCCCCCCCCCCCCCCCCGCACCGAACAGGTGCAGCAAGAACGGAAACTCGATGACCGAATCGTTTCTTGTCAGTTCTCTCTTGCAACGAACTGAAGAGAAGCGTGTGTGCCAAACGGCGTAACTGCTTCAACGCGTGTGTTGAAAAATTCTCTGTGAATTCATTGTCGTCTCTTTCTCTGGTGCAGACAACAGAACAGCGGCGACGACAAAGAACAACACCG
>JBBANL010000002.1:0-195173 GCA_040401975.1 Ilumatobacteraceae bacterium
GACCTCGTGGTGCCCCCGGCAGGGATCGAACCTGCGCACACGGTTTAGGAAACCGATGCTCTATCCACTGAGCTACGGAGGCGGGGATGGTGCGAAATTCACCGACACATGCCGCGTTGTTGAGAATCAGGCTACTGGCGCACGTAGGACGTCGGACACGATCCAACAGCCACGACCGAACAGGTCACATTCTTTTTCGCTGGAATTTGTACAGGGAACCCCCACCTACAATTCGAGTGACGAGGGGGTCGCTCATGGCATCGAAACAGGAACATCCATTGCGGATCAGAGGCGTCTTGGGTTCGCCGTATTCGTTGAAGATGCGCGCCGTATTGCGCTACCGGCAGATTCCCTTCAAATGGGTGCCGCAGCATTCCAAATGGGACGACTTGCCGCCGTTTCCTCTCATTCCTGCAATTGCTTTCCCGGATGCAACCGGTGCCTACACAGACTCAATGATCGACTCGAGCCCGCTCATCATGCGCCTCGAGGGAATGTATCCGCAGCGCAGCCTCGTGCCGACGGATGCCGTTGTCGCGTTCATTGACTACTTGTTCGAGGATTACGCAGACGAGTGGGTCACAAAGCAGATGTATCACTATCGCTGGTACTACGACGACGCCATTGACAAGGCAGGCAAACTTCTTCCGCTCGACAGCGATCAACAGATGCCTGCCCACAAACTCGAGTCATTCAGCAAGTTCATCAAGGAACGCCAGATCGGTCGACGCGCGCTGGTCGGCTCGACCGAGGAGAACAAGCCGGCGATTGAGGAGTCGTTCCATCGCTTGCTCGACTTGATGCAGGCTCATCTGGAAGCTGCACCGTTCCTGTTGGGCACTCGACCGGGAC
The DNA here is from genome assembly GCA_040401975.1 of Ilumatobacteraceae bacterium. Taxonomy (GTDB): domain Bacteria; phylum Actinomycetota; class Acidimicrobiia; order Acidimicrobiales; family Ilumatobacteraceae; genus UBA2093. The sequence goes on from JBBANL010000002.1 coordinate 853, forward strand.
GCGGAGATTTTGCTCTTTTCGGTCAGATGACAGAACTGCTGCGTTGGGACCCGGAATCTGTGCGCATCGGAATCGAACGTGCGCCGCGAATGGTGAACTGGGTGGAGCGCACCGATGACTTGTCGTGGTGGGACGTTGACGGAGAGAACGGATGGGTCACCCGGGACGCCATTCATCCCACAGCCCTTGCATTGTTGCCCGAGATCGGCCGCACGTATGCGCCTTTCCTGCTTGCAAACGAAGCCGCGATGGAAGCCGGGGCGGAAACGTTCTCGTGCGTCATTGACGGCCACCCGTACAGCCAGGGCACTTTTGTGTACCAACGCAAATGCCTGAAATGGATCCGTGAAGAGTACGCAAAACTGTCGTCTGCCGATCGCCGTGACGTCGACGCCCTGTTGGCGGGTACCGGTTGCGAGATTCTGTTCTCTGCATGAGCACACCCGCCGTCACTCTCTTTGGACACTGGATCTGCCCATTTTCCGTGCGTGTCGAATTCGCCCTTGCCCAACGGGGAATCGATTACGCGGTGGTTGATGTGCCGCCCCGGGCGGTGCGCCCGAAGGGGTTCGTGGTGCCGGAGGAGTTCATTGCGCACAGTCCGAAACTGGAAGTGCCGATGGTGAAGATCGACAGCGAATACCTCGCGGATTCAATTCCGATTCTCGAATGGCTGGAAGAGAAATTCACGGACTCATCCTTGTTGCCTGCTGATGCGGCAGGGCAAGCGGTCGTTCGGGAACGCGTCGATTGGATGAACAAGTACGTGTACCGACCGATGATCGGCGTGTACTACGGAACTGATGCCGGATTGATCGGGGACTCAAGCGCGGCTTTCATGACGGCGATGGAAACTCTTGGTGAGTGGCTTCAAGTTGCGCCGTGGCTTGCCGGGGAATCTCCGACACTTGCCGAGGCAATCATGGCCGGTGTGTACACCCGGGTCGATGGGTTGCGTCAATTGGGTCTGGCCGGCGAACTTCCCGCCCTGGTGCAGCAACACCTCGAACGCTGCACACAACTCACTGGCTGGGACAAGGTGCGATGGACTTCGGAACAAACCGGCGAGTTTGTCGGTCGTTTCCTGAAGTACCGCGAAATGCAGAACTCAGGCAAGAACCACATCTGAAGTGTCGAGCACCGAATTCGCCGACGGGCGATGTGTCGGCATCGGAGTGGTTGGTCGTGACGTCGTCTGCGAGAGGTGCCCCGATCAAGGGTGACGTCAGCCGGTTATGGAAACCACGAAAAGCATCATCACAATGACGAACGCGACCCCATTCAACGCCGCGCCGGGAGGGGTCCCTGTCGAAGTAACGGCCTTGATGCGACCGGCAACAAATCGCGACACCGGTTCCAGTGCCATCGTGAGCAAGATCAACGGGGTGAACCCCGGATAGCCGACGAACAGCGCAACCAACAGAACAGCAAGAAGGAGTTGTGTTGCTCCCCATTGATGGAAGATGGCAATGATGTTGTTTCCGCCCTCCACCGATGTGTCGATGGTGGCGATTCTCTGGGCACCACCGTCGGCCGTGAACAAGTGAACGCAACTACGCGCCACCATCACACAGAGAATCAGGGCCACGGCGATTCGAACCGGCTGGGGCCCGTCAAAGCTCGACGGATCACTCGGGAACACCTTCTCAAAATCGAATGTCATGACTCTCCATTCGGCCTGTCGGCCACTGCTCGATCATGAACGCTTCCTGAGCCTTTTGGCGCGTTCAAGCTGCGAGGGCCATGGAATGTCCACTCCGAGCTGCCCCGCAACTGTCAGTGCGAAATACGGATTTCGCATCGCGGCACGTGCCACAAGAACGACATCGGCTTTCCCCTCCCGCAAAATGGCTTCAGCCTGTTCCGCTTCGGTGATGAGACCGACCGCCCCAGAGAGAATGTTCGCCCCCTCGCGCACCGCCTGGGAAAACGCGACCTGATAGTTGCGCCCCACTTCGACTTCACTGAAGTTGATCGGCACGAGCCCTCCTGACGAACAATCGATCAGGTCGCATCCAGCCTCACCCAAAAGCCCCGACAGGCGGACCGTGTCGTCGAGTGTCCAACCGCCCTCTGCGTAGTCAGTGCACGACAACCGCACGAAGACTGGGAATGCCTCACCGACTTCTTTGCGAACGGCCTTCATCACGTCGAGAACCAGGCGGCAGCGGTTCTCGAACGATCCGCCGTACTCGTCTGTGCGACTGTTCGACAGCGGAGACAAGAACTCGTGCAAGAGATACCCGTGGGCCGAATGAATCTCGATCACCTGAAAACCTGCAGAGACCGCACGGCGAGCTGCGCGAACGAATTCGTTCACGACTTCTGAGATCTCGTCTTTGGTGAGAACCTGAGGCACCGGTTGGCCTTCGGCAGCAATCGCGCTCGGACCGACCGGGGCCCAGCCACCCTCTTCTGCCGTGAGCGGCGTTCGACCCAACCACGGCGGTCGCGTGCCGGCCTTGCGCCCGGCATGCGCGAGTTGCACGCCCATGGTGGCGCCGTACGACTTACAGAACTCGACCACCGGCTTCCATGCATCCACGTGCTCGTCGCGCCACAGGCCGGCGTCGAACAGCGAGTGGCGCCCGACAGTCGACACCGCTGTCGCTTCTGTCATCACGAGACCATGGCCGCCCACCGCCAGAGAACCGAGCCACTGCATGTGCCAGTCGTTCACAAATCCGTCATCTGCCGAGTACTGACACATCGGCGAAATCCAGAGACGATTCTTGATTTCTGTGCCGCGAATCTTCACCGGGCTGAACAACACGCTCACGCCTCAATCGTATTGGTCAGGAGAATGACGGGAGACTTCGGGCGGTTCGAATGCGGTTGATACCGAGAACATTGGGCCATCGCCACGCCCCGGGTATCCGATGTACGGTATGAATCGGTGGCTACGAACAGGGAAATCTGGGAGAACGAATTCGGGAAGACCGCTTCCCGGAACGGCCGTCGCGAAACCATGTCCGGCATCCCGCTGCAACCCGTGTACGGCCCCGCTGACGGCGAATTCCCGGGGCTCTACCCGTACACGCGCGGGCCCTATGCCTCGATGTACAGATCGAAATTGTGGACCATGCGCATGTTCGCCGGTTTCGGGACTGCCGTCGACACGAACATCCGCTTCAAGCAGATTCTGAACGCCGGTGGCGACGGGTTGTCGACAGCGTTCGACATGCCAACTCTCCTCGGCATCGATTCCGACGACCCCCTCTCCGAAGGAGAAGTCGGTCGTTGCGGCACCGCAATCGACACGCTCGCAGACATGGAAGACCTCTACGCAGACATCAACCTCGGGGAAATCACCACGTCGATGACCATCAACTCACCGGCGGCGGTGATCTTTGCCATGTTCATCGCAGGTGCCGAGAAACGCGGCACCGCGCGCAAACACCTCGGTGGGACTCTGCAGAACGACATTCTGAAGGAATACCAAGCACAGAAGGAGTTCGTGTTCCCCCCGAGACAGGGAATGCGACTCGTCCGCGACACGATCGCGTTCACTTCGGCAGAGATGCCGAAATGGCATTCACTCTCGATCTCCGGATATCACATTCGCGAGGCGGGATCGACTGCGGTCGAGGAACTCGCGTTCACACTCGCCAACGGATTCGCATATGTCGAACTGGCACTCGAGTCGGGCCTCCCCGTCGATGCGTTCGCACCGAGACTCTCGTTCTTCTTCAACGCTCACATCGATTTCTTCGAAGAGATCGCAAAGTACCGAGCGGCGCGGCGCATCTGGGCGCGCTGGCTGAAGGAGAAATACGGGGCCACCTCGGAACGCTCGATGCAACTGCGGTTCCACACGCAGACCGCGGGCGTGTCGTTGACGGCGCAACAACCCGAGGTGAACATCGTGCGCACGGCAATCGAGGCGCTTGCCGGGGTGCTCGGCGGCACGCAGAGCCTGCACACGAACTCGATGGACGAAGCCCTTGCCCTGCCGACGGAGAAGGCGGCGCGAATTGCACTCCGCACGCAACAGGTGATCGCCCACGAAACGAATGTCGCAGGGGTGGCCGACCCGCTGGGTGGCTCGTACTTCGTCGAGGAACTCACCGACGAGATCGAGCGACAGGCAGAAGCGATTTTCGACCGCATTCGCGAGCTCGGGAACGGCTCGATGCTCGAGGGGTGCATCACCGGCATCGAGGAGAACTACTTCCAGGGGTGCATCGCCGACTCCGCCTACCAACTGGAGAAGAAACTCGGATCCGGCGAGCGCATCGTCGTCGGGGTCAACAGGTTCACCGAGGGAAACGACGACGACCAGATCGACACGCTCGAGATCACCAACGACGACGAAGAGCGGCAACGGCGTCGCCTCGCCGAGGTGCGGGCCGGTCGCGACTCCGGTCGGGTCAACGACATGCTGGCGCGACTCGAGAGCGAAGCGGCCGACCCGACCATCAACCTCATGCCCACCCTGATCGAGGCGTCACACGCCTACGTGACCGTCGGCGAGATGATGTCGGCGATGGGCAGGGTGTTCGGTCGACATGTCGAGGTGCCGACGATATGAACACACGCCGACCATGACCGACGTTCCCGCTCGCATCCTCGTGGCCAAGGTCGGGCTCGACGGGCACGACCGTGGGGTCAAAGTGGTGGCACGCATTCTCCGCGATGCAGGCCACGAGGTGATCTACACCGGGCTCTTCCAGACTCCCGACACGATCGCGGCCGCTGCCGAGCAGGAAGACGTCGATCTCATCGGGTTGTCGATGTTGTCGGGGGCGCACATGACGCTCGCCCCGAAGGTGGTGCAGAAACTCAGGGAGCGTGGCCTCGACATTCCGGTGATGGTCGGCGGCATCGTTCCCGAACGCGACATTCCGAAGTTGAAAGATGCCGGCGTCACGGCGGTTCTGACTCCGGGAGCAACTGCGGACGACATCAACGCAACCGTTGCCGAGATTCTCGCGTTGCACGAACGCTGACCCGGCGTCGCTGCGGCGATGACTGCGGCGCGACCGTGTTCAGTCGCGACCGGGGAACTCGTACTTGATGTCGGCGAAACTGTCGGTTGCGAAGAAGTACAGCAGACGAAGAACCTCGTCGCCCGTGTTCACTGCCATGTGCTCGACCCCGCCGGGGATGAACACCGCGTCACCTGCTTTCACTGCGGTCGACTCGCCGTCAACCACCACTTCGCCAGTGCCCGAAAGAAACACGTAGACCTCGGTCTGCGCGTGCGTGTGTCCCCGTGCCGGCCGCGGCGCCCCGACGGGAACATCGGCGATTCCGACGGTGAGGTCTCGGGTCGGTGTGCGGTCGGCACTGAACAGAGTCCACCAATCCACGTGGCCGGTGACGTCATCGCGCCACGACTCGGTCTCGCAATCGCTGATGCGACGGAAAACTGCCCTGTTCTCACCCACGTGGCGAGCCTAATTCACCTGGTCACGACGTGATTCGGAACGTTGACGCAATACTGAATCCATGCCGGCTGCGTCTCTGCCCACCGTTTGGGTCTTCGGCGACCAGTTGAACCGACGGATCGGGGCTCTCGCAACGGCTGATCCGGGCACCCACCGAATCCTGATGATCGAATCCCGGGGCAAGTTGTCAACGCGACCTTGGCACGTGCAGCGAGCCCACTTCTTGGTCGCATCGATGCGACGCTTCGCACAGGAACTCCGAAACGACGGCTTCGAGGTCGACTACAGGTTCGCTGACTCGATGCGCGACGGCTTTGCCGGGCACGTGAACGAACTGCTACCGACAGAAGTCGTGGTGACGGAACCGAACAGTTGGGTGGCGCGTCGGTTGGTGTCGACACTCGGGTGCACCGTGGTGCGATCGAACCAGTTCATGTGCCATCCCGACGATTTCTCGCAGTTCGCCACCGGCAAGAAGTCGTTCAAGATGGAAGACTTCTACCGCTGGCAGCGCAAGCGGTTCGATTACCTGATGGACAATGGCGAACCCGTCGGCGGCAGGTGGAACTACGACGACGAGAACCGTCTGCCCCCGCCGAAGACCGGTCACGACCGGTGGGCGATGCCGCGCGAGTACGCACTCGACGAGGTCGATGCGCGGGTTCTCGCTGATCTCCCGTCGTCGGTGTGGGGAGAGCCACCCGCAGGCGTGTGGGCCACGACGCGGGCCGGGGCACTCGAGCGACTCGACTACTTCGTCGAGCATCTGTTGCCGGTGTTCGGGGAACACGAGGATGCGATGCTCGACTCGAACTGGCACCTTGCCCACTCGTTGTTGTCTCCGTACCTGAACAACGGGTTGTTGCTGCCCGCCGAGGTGCTCGATGCGGCTGTCGACGCACACGCTCAGGGAAAGGTGCCGATCAACAGTGCCGAGGGCTTCATCCGGCAGATTCTCGGGTGGCGCGAGTACATCTGGAACTACTACTGGCGCTACATGCCCGAGTATGCGACGCGCAACTCGCTGAATGCCGACAGACCGCTGCCTCCCCTCTTCACCGATCCCGCCGTCACCCGGATGAACTGTCTCGGGAATGTCCTGCGTGGCGTCGAGGCACGTGCGTACTCCCACCACATCGAGCGGTTGATGGTCCTCGGCAATTTCGCGCTGATCTCCGGCGTCGACCCGCAGCGGTTCACCGAGTGGATGTGGAACAGCTATGTCGATGCTGCCGAGTGGGTGATGGTGCCGAATGTCGTCGGAATGTCGCTGTATGCAGACGGCGGGTCGCTCGCCACCAAGCCATACGCCGCCGGCGGTGCGTACATCGACCGCATGAGCAACCACTGCAAGGGCTGCGCCTACGACCGCAAGAAGCGCACGGGCGACGACGCGTGCCCGTTCACGAACCTCTACTGGGATTTCATGTTGCGCCACCAGGAGACGTTCGTGAAGAACCCGCGGGTGGCGCGACAGGTGCGAGCGGCGCAGCAGTTGTCAGACGTCGGCGACGTTCAATCGACGGCTCGCGACATTCTGCAGAGACTCGACAGCGGCAATCTGTAGATCGTCAGCCGCGACCGACCATGCCGCCACCGACGCTGATGGCGGCGATGTTCTGCAGAATCGTCGGCATGAGGTACTCGCGCACCCTGTTCAGGGCGGCATCTGCAGACGCATGACCCGCGCGTTGCAGCACGTCGAGGTCGGAGATGGTGTCCTGCAGTGCGTATCCGAGCCGCGCATGTGCATCGCGCACCGGCTGTTGGTCGACCGGCACCGGCACGTCGGCGAGGCTCCCGAGGGTCGCCGCGCGTTCGCGAATGCGGTCGGCTTCCGGCCCCGCCACGTCACCCAACACGTCTGCGGTCTCGCGAAGAGTGCGCGTCATCTCGTTGTGCTCGTTTGCGATGCTGGCATCGATCATCGGAAGCACCTGGCGCACCTGCTGGACGAGTGACTGCATCATCATGGCCGTCGCCACGGACTTTGCATTCGACAGGTGCGGAATGATCTCGTTCTGCAGGGCCACGATGAGCCCTTCGAGAATGTCGTCGATTGTCGGTGTGGTGTTCATGCTGTTGTCCCCGGGTAGCCCATCAACTGCGCCATCGCCGGCAGTGCCGGCAGGCTCGACTGAATCAGATAAAGCGGCAGCAACAACATGTGCTCCTTGCGGATGCGACGTGCCACCGACTGGTGAACGGGCACCGCGATGTTCGCGGTGCCGAACAGCGTGAAATACCCGAGTTCCTCCGGCGTGATGTTGTTCCCCGTCAACGAGTTGTAGTACGCGAGGAAACCACCCTCCTTCTTCGGGTAACTCATCACCGACGTGTTGCTGAGGATGTCCATCAGCACCATCCAGCCGAGATCCTCTCGTGGGTCTCCGATGCGACTGTTTTCCCAGTCGATCAGGGCCGACACCCTGCCGTTTTCGTAGAGGAAGTTCGCCGGGTTGAAGTCGCCGTGCACGACGGCCAGCGGCATGGGGCGCGGCTTGTGGCGCCGCAGGGTCAGAAACGAATCGAGCAGCATCATCATCACGGGGTCCCACGCGATGGTTCGGTATTCGCCGATGTAGTACTCGAAAGTGGTGTCCATGTACTCGTCCCAGGATCCGGCACGGATGCCGACGCCCCGGGGATCGACCAGCGAACCGTTCGGGTCGACCGTGGAGATGTCGGCGGAGTGCAGCTCGACCAACACCTCACAGAGATGACGAATGACGTCTTCGCACTGGTCTTCGTCGGCGCCACCATTGAACAGCGCAGACGTCTGTCCGCTTCCCGACGCCCGCTCGAGCACCATCGCCGGTTCGCCGAACGGTGCGGCGTCGAGTTCGTAGCCGTAGCTGCGGCTCACCGGCACCTTCGTTTTCATCCGGAGTGCCTCGATGAGGTCGTGTTCGACGGCGCGACTCGTGTTGAGAATCGCCTCGACATCGGGAGGGTTCTTGCGGATGATCAGCGGGAGAGTCTCCTGTGCTCCACCTCTGGTGACCGACACGTCGCACCTGAACGTTTCGCGACTGAACCCACCGGGAATCGGCTGCAGGTCGAGAACCTTCGCATCTGCCAGCCCCGGTTCAGCGCGCATCAGCACATTGATGATTGCCTGCTCCATAAGACCCCCATCCTCGAGCAATGGCCCGAAGTTACGGCGAATTCAGTGGAGAGTCAAAATCTGCACTAGTACGGCAGCGTGTAGGTGTTCTCGAATTCGTCCTGGACCACCGTGGCCACATGGTCGGTGGTGTCGACCACGAGTTCCTCATCGAGGACACGAGAGCGATACGACCACCCGGCCGGCAACTTCAGTCTCGAGCCGAGAGAGTCGAGGGTGTCGAGTGAGATCGTGGGGTCGACACCGATGCACAGTGCCTGCATCACATAGGCCTTCCCCTCGGGGTTCACGAGTTCCCACACTTTCGAACCTGCGTCGAAGAAGAACGTCGACCCGCGGTTCACGTACCGCTCCGCGTACGGAGCCGCTGCGGCGCCGGCGCTGAGGTCGACCGTCGCGAGCCGACGCATCGTGATGCCGTTGAAGTCCTTCAGTTCGGGATCGACGGTGGCCGTCTTCGTGCCGAGACCGTCGAGACACCAATGGCGCGGTCCGTTCAACTTTGCGAACAACGCTCCTTCGCGCTTGGCAATCTCCTCGGCATCCAGGGTGACCCACAGTTCCTGCGGACAGTCGTTCAGCATCTGCGTTCCGAACACCTCTGCGACGAGAGTGTTGTCGCGGGCGAACACGAGAAGGACCTCTCCGTAGCGAACATTGCGCATGTCGGAGACGATCCTCCGTGGCTTGTCTGTGCTCATGATCGTCCCCTTGGTCGTTCCGTTGATTCATCCCGCCGTCTTCGACCGATGCGACGGACGGTGACCCCGAAATTAGACCACCGAACGACCATGCATCTCACTGAATGTGATGTGTTCCGCCACCGTCTCGCACGGGCCTTCATCGGTTGCTACGGTCACTGTCACCACACGACGCCAGGGGGTCGACAATGTCCGAGAGCAAGAAACTGAAGCACCAGTACGGAACCATCGACCGGGATTACGGCATGTTCCTTGCCACCCGACCGCCGGAAGAAGACGGGCCCATCTACATGGTGAACCTGATGAAGTACCACGAGGTCGCCCAGTACGAGGAAGGCAGCGGAGTCGACAAACCGATCAGCGGCAAAGAGGCAGACGACCGTTACAACCCCTCGTCGATTCTCAACCAAATCGGCGCGAACGTGGTGTTCTACGGTGACGTCGTCAGCAACCACATCGGCAACGAGGACTGGGACCGCATCGGAATCGTTCGCTACGCCACCCGCAAGTCCTTCATCGAGATGCAGAGTCGCTCCGACTTCGGCGAGAAGCACGTGCACAAGGCCGCCGGCATGGCTCGCACCACTCTTGTCTGCTGCCGTCCGGAAGATGTCTCGCTCGACACCCGAAACCGACCATCGCCCCTCGAGACGCGTCTCGTTGCGATGGTCGTGCGTCAGGCGGCCGACCGCGCGGGTGCCTTCGCAGATCTGCCCGAGGCGGTCCAGTTCTCCGCCGAGGGAACCATCATCGGCGACGGTCGCAAGTGGGACACCGTGCAGTTCATTCCGGTGAACTCGGTCGACGAGGTCGACGCGATCGCCAAGCGCGTGTCGACGGCCAAGGGTGACGCGTACGTGATGGGCGTGCAGGTGACTCTCGACTCGATCACCCTCGACCAGTAGACGACGTGGAGATTCTGCGCACGCCCGACGAATGTTTCGACGGGCTTCCCGACTACGACTTCACACCGCACTACACCACCATCGAGGGACATGACGGTGTCGATCTTCGGTTTCATTTCGTTGATGAGGGTCCCCGCGATGCGGATCCTGTTCTCTTGATGCACGGAAATCCGTCGTGGTCGTACCTTCATCGCCACATGATTGCCGGACTCGTTGCCCTCGGTCACAGGGTTGTTTCTCTCGACCTCATGGGGCTCGGTCGTTCCGACAAACCGAACGATCCCGCCTATTACACCCTTGCTCGCCACGTCGAATGGGCGTCTGCATGGTTCGAGGCCGAAGATCTGCGCAATGTCACCCTTTACTGCCAGGACTGGGGCGGCATCATCGGACTCTGTTCTCTCGTGAACATCGGTGACCGCGTTGCACGCGTTGTCGCATCGAACACCGGGCTTCCGGTGGGCGAGGGAGCAAACAAGGCGATGCGTGACTGGTTGGAGTATTCCAGTTCGGTTCCGGAACTTCCCATCGGACTCCTCGTCAACGGAGGCTCGACGCGCCAACTCAGTCCGGCAGAGATGGCCGCGTACAACGCGCCGTATCCCGACGGTTCCTACCAGACGAGTCCGAAGATCTTTCCGAGCCTCATTCCCGTGCAACCGGAGAACCCGGGCGTTGCGCAGTGCAGGGAGACATGGAACTACCTCGACTCGTGGACGAAGCAGTTCCTCACCGTGTACGGATCAGAAGACCCCATTGCATACAAGCCGGGGGCACACCTGAAATTCCAGGAGCGCGTGCCGGGTGCAAAGAACCTCGACCACATCGTCATCGAGGGCGCGAACCACTTCATCCAGGAAGACGCACCGGACGAACTCGTCGCCATCATTCACGCGTTTGCGTCGTAACAGCAACTGCTTCTATTGACGATTCATCTCTGATCGGGCTTCTGCCGCCTTCACATCGGTACGTGGCTTGCCGGCTTCGATGACAACCTCGTGCAGGGCTCCCGTGTATTCGAACGGCGCCGAATACCGCTGAGACACCGGCGAACCGTGGTCGTACCCGACGCTCGGCCCGACCGACGACATCATTCGCATGTACAGAGACACGGATGCAGTGGCCACGTTCGCGCCGTCAATGAGCAGCGAGAGCTCCCCGGCCATTCCCTCGCCACGACGCATCACGAGGCGAAGTTCGTGATCCCCTGCAGGCACATCAGTCGGCGACTCCAGAATGGTGTGGTCACCGAACGCGTTGTAGTCGAGGACCAGCTTGTTGTTCTGGATGAACAACGACAGACCGGAGTTCTGGGTGCCGGTTGCGTACAGGACGCCTTCGTCCCCCGGGGCAAACGTGACTGTTGCGTAGAGATCGACGTTGCGCCCGCCGAGACCCGCCGACGCCTGACCCGGCATCGGTGACATGGGCGGTCGGTACACGTAGCGGCGGTCTTCGGGGTGCGGCGAGTTCTTCCGGAAACGTGCGCCGAACAACTGGACACCGCGGTCATCGAGCGGCAACACGCCGTGAATCTCGGCCTGTTCCCACCACAACGCAACCATCTCGTCGAGTTTGTCCGGTTGGGCATCTGCAAGGTCGTTGCACTCGGAGCGATCCGACGCGAGGTGGTACAGCTCCCACTTCTCCGTTCCGTAGTCGATACCGGAAGTGTGCTTCAACACGGCCTTCCATTCGCCCGAAACAACCGCGAGGCTTCCCCCGTTCTCGAAGTACTGAACTGTGTTCGTGGCGGGTGCGTGTGCATTGCCCAGCACGGACGCAAACGAATGTCCGCTCACCGGAATCTGTTCGAGCCCGTTTCGCACCGTCGGCGGAGTGATGCCGACCAGGTCGTACACCGTCGGAACGATGTCTGCGACAAAGACGAACTGATCACGCTTCGTCCCGACTTGGTCGGCAGGAACACCCTTTGGCCAGTGGAAAATCATCGGCACGTGCACTCCACCTTCGTGGGTGTTCTGCTTGTACCAGCGGTACGGAGTGTTGCCGCACTGCGCCCATCCCCACGGATAGTTGCAGTGACTGTTGGGGCCACCGATGTCATCGATGTTCTTGATGGCTTCATCGGGCATCTCGATGATCCCGTTGAAGAACTTCATCTCGTGCATGACGCCGAACGGGCCGCCCTCCTGCGATGCGCCGTTGTCGGCGTGCACCACGAGAATCGTGTTGTCGAGTTGACCGAGATTGCGCAGACCCTCCACCAACCGGCCGATCTGGTCGTCCGTGTGGTCGAGGAATGCGGCAAAAGCCTCCTGCATGCGGGCGGCAAGTCGTTTTTCGTTGTCGGTGAGCTCGTCCCACGGCTTCACGCCGGGGTTGCGCGGCGCCAACTGGGTGTCGGCCGGGATCACACCCGTGGCAATCTGCTTGTTGAACCACCGCTCACGGACGATGTCCCAGCCTTCGTCAAACTTTCCGCGGTACTTCGCCATGTACGACGCGGGCGCTTGATGCGGGGCATGCGTCGCACCGAACGCCACGTATCCGAGGAACGGGCGGTCCGGTCGGACACCTTTGAAGTCGGCGATGATCTTCAACGCGTTGTCGATGAGATCTTCCGACACGTGGTAGCCGTCTTCGGGCCCTGCCGGCGGGTCCACCGGGTGATTGTCCGCAACAAGTTCGGGATAGAACTGGTCGGTCTCGCCGTCGAGGAAGCCGTAGAAGCGGTTGAATCCGCGGGCCAGCGGCCACTGGTTGAACGGGCCGGCCGCCGAGCATTGTTCCATCGGCGCAAGGTGCCACTTGCCGACGCAGAATGTTCCGTAGCCGGCGTCTCCCAGCACCTCGGCGACCGTGGCCGCGTGATTGCTGATGTGCCCCAATTGATTGGGAAACCCCGTGGCAAAGTTCGACACCGTTCGCATTCCGACCGAATGATTCGACCGGCCGCTCAACAACGCCGCGCGAGTTGGTGAGCACAGCGGCGTGACGTGGAAGTTGGTGAATTGAAGACCGTTCGCGGCGAGTGCATCGAGATTCGGTGTGTCGATGTCGCTTCCGAAACATCCCATCTGGGCAAACCCGGTGTCGTCGAGCAACACAAGGATCACATTCGGTGCGTTCTCCCCCGGGTGAGCCGGCTCTTCGAACCAGGCCTCCGAATCGGCGACGTACCGTTCGATCTTTCCCTTGAATTCGTATTTCTGAGCCATTGCCACCCACCCATCTCGAAATGTCTGCCTGACCCTATTCTTCATTCCCCCGTCACGCCATCGAAAGTCGGCGGAAAATACACAATGTTCCGCTCGGCTGGGACAACGTCGCCCCTTCCGTGGAACGATGAGGGTCACGCTTCACCGGGAGGAACCATGCATCTCGAGATCGACCGCACCGACATTCGACGACACCGACTCACCCAGGACGCACCGCGCGAACTGAACGACGGCGAGGTGCGCATGAGTCTCGAGAGTTTTGCGCTCACGGCGAACAACATCAGCTATGCACTCAGCGGCGACTTTCTCGATTACTGGGGCTTCTTCCCGGCTGAAGCGGGATGGGGCCGGCTGCCGTGCATGGGTTTCGGCGTCATCACGGAATCACGAAACGATGCGCTTCCCGTCGGCGGCAGGTACTTCGGATTCTTCCCGGTCGGCAGCGACCACGTCGTCGCCGCCGAGCGAACGAGTGCCGGTTTCGTCGACATCGCCCCGCACCGGGAGAAGCACGCAATGGCATACCGCGGTTTCGACAAGGTCGGCGACACGCCGTCCGAGAACGACAACGCCTACCTGTTGCTGCGCGGACTGTTCGTCACGTCGTTCCTCGCCGAGGACTTTCTCTTCGAGAACGCCATGTTCGGCGCGGGTCAGATCGTGGTGAGCAGTGCATCGAGCAAGACATCGATTGCCTTTGCGCACCGTGTCCGGGCACGCGGCAACACGCACTGCATCGCGCTCACCTCGCCGTCGAACATCGACTTCGTGCAGAAGGTGAACCTCTACGACGAGATCGCGACCTATGACACCATCGAGGACCTCGCCGACTGGGCACCGACGGTGTTCGTCGACATGGCGGGCAACGCATCAGTGATCTCCCGGGTGCACCATCACTTCAAGGAATCACTGATGCACTCGTGTCGCATCGGTGCGACGCACTGGGACCAGAGCGGTTCGCTCGACGGTCTCCCCGGCCCGGTGCCTGCGTTCTTCTTTGCGCCGAGCCAACTCGCGAAGCGAGGGAAGGAATGGGGGCGCGACGTTCTGAACGAGCGAATGAACTCGGCACTCGATGATTTCATCGTCGACTCACGACGGTGGATGAAGATCCGGGAGACACACGGGGCAGATGCCGTGGAACGGGCATACGACGAACTCGTGTCGGGGAACATCGCGGCCGAGACGGGGCACATCCTCTCGTTCTGACCGGACAGGCAGAAGACAAGGACACGATCATGAACATTCTCAGGACACCGGACTCGAACTTCGACGCACTCGAGGATTTCCCGTACGAACCGAACTACCTCGACATCGACGATGTGCGGATGCACTACGTCGACGAAGGAGACAAGGCTGCGCCCGTTGCGCTGCTCATGCACGGCATGCCCACGTGGAGTTACCTCTATCGACACATGATTCCCGGTTTGGTGAGCGCCGGGTACCGATGTGTTGCCCCCGATCACATCGGATTCGGCAGGTCAGACAAGGTCACCGACCCCGAGTGGTACAACATCGCCCGACACACGCACAACATCACACAATTGGTCACCCGACTCGATCTGCGGAACGTCACCGTGTTCGTGCAGGACTGGGGCGGACCCACCGGACTCGCGCAGTACGCAACCATGCCCGATCGATTCGAACGGCTCGTGATCATGAACACGTGGCTGCACCACGCGGGTTACGAATACACCGCAGGCATCCAGAACTGGATCACCCAGAATCTGCCCGGGGGCATCTTCCGCGACAACGTGCCGGCGAAGACCCAATGGGGAACGCTGATGGCGATGTCCACCGGGCGGGCCACCCCGCCCGACTCGCTCTTCCGCGAACTGGCCGGCGACGAGCCGATCCTCAGCGACGACGCGCGACGCGTGAAGGCCGGCTACGACGCACCGTTCGCGGGTCTCGGCGACGAAGGAGTCACCGGGCCGCGACGCTTCCCGCTCAGTATTCCCTTCCATGACCCGGTCGCGGGAAATGCCGACGAGCAGGAACGTCACTTTGCTGCCGTCAACGAAACAGCGCTTCCCGTGCACTTCATCTGGGGCGACTCAGACAATGTCTTCACCCTCGAGTGGGGCCGCAAGTGGCACTCGATGCTTCCGCATTCGACATTCGATGTGATGCAGGGCGCCGCACATTTCCTGCAGGACTCGCACGGCGAAGAAATCGTGCGCACATTCCTCGCCCGCGTGCGCGAATCCGCAGGATCATGACCGTTGACGATGCACAGTCGCTGCTCGGCGGAAATCCCGAGTGGATCGCGAACTGGACTCTCGGTGGCGTCGAGTTCTACGGCGAGATCATGGACACCGCCACCTTCGGTGTCTGGTTGACCACCGAGCCCATCACGCCCGACGACTACGCGGCGTTGCGGGTTCCCGACGGATACCGAAAGTCGGGCTGCGGACGCAGCCAGCACGACGCGGCTTTCTTTCGTCGGCCGCCCGGGGCAGATGTTGACGGCCCCGTCGACACGATCCGGGTCGACGGGCGCACGTTTGCTCTCGTCGCACGACCGGGATCGCCGGAACCAGGGTTCGAGGGAGTCACGGTGCTCCCGGTCTTCAAGAGCCATCGCGTGTTGTTCCGCGCGGGCCGCACGCTCGAGATCATCGACACGAACGACGACTTTCCCGGGGGCACATCGTTGGTTCCGCAGGTGACCGAGACGCACCTGAAACGTCGCCGCACCGAATCGGTGCCGCGTCAGATGCCGAGCGGCTGGACATCTCGGTTCGTGACTCTCTCGGAGAATCTCGTGGTCGATCTGCCGAGTCCGGCGCGCGTTGCAATCTTCACGAACGGCGAGATTTTCCACGGGCCCACCGCCATCTGACACGTCGACACGAACGGCTCGACGGTCGCGGAGGCCGAAGGGTACGTGTGCTACTTGTTGCCGAGTGAACGGAAGAAACCGTCGGGTGCCACAACGTCGTCACGAGTGAGTTCGTGAACCGATGACCGACCCAGACCGAGAAGCGTCGAATCGATGCCGCTGCGCAGCAGGTCGAGAACGTTTTCGACACCCGCCTGACCGTTCGCCGCGAGACCCCACAGATAGGCACGACCGATCATCACGGCGCGCGCACCGAGTGCGAGAGCCTTCACCACGTCGGAACCGCGGCGCACGCCGCCGTCGAGCAACACCTCGATCTGCGAACCCACAGCATCGGCAACCGCAGGCAGCGCACGAATCGGCGCGGGAGTTCCGTCGAGGTTGTTGCCGCCGTGGTTCGACACCGACAACGCCGTGGCACCGAGGTCGACAACGCGCTTCGCATCGTCGACCCTGCTGACACCCTTCACCATGAAGGGGCCGCCCCACTGCTGACGCAGCCAGGCGATGTCCTCCCAGGTGGGCAGCGGTGTCTGCATCCACTCGTAGTACGCACCGAAGAACGTCGGTGGTTTCTCGCCGGGCTTCGCCATGTTCGGCGCAGTCAGGTCGGGAATGCGGCCGGTCTTTGCGAAGGTCCACAACCAGCCCGGCTTCTGCAGAACCTCGGGCGCGAGTTTGAACGCCGCCTTCAGATCGATCTTTTCCGGAATCCACGGGCTGCCCCAGTCGCGACCGTTCGAGAACGACCAGTCGAGCGTCACGATGAGGCCCTTCGCTCCCGCAGCACGAGCGCGCTCCATGCGCTGCACCAACGTGTCCTTGTCGCCGCACCAGTACATCTGGAAGAACGTCTTGTCGTTTGCGGCGGCGACTTCCTCCACCGACTTCGAGGCGAACGAGCTCAGACCCATCGGGATGCCACGGTTCTGCGCGGCACGCGCGATGGCCACTTCACCCTGCGGGTGCACGGCCTGCACGCCGGTCGGGGAAATGAGAACCGGCATGGAGATGTCTTGGCCCATCACTTTGGTCGCCATCTCCCGTGTGTTCGACAGGCCGGCAATGTGCGGCGCGAAACCCAACATGTCGAACGACGCAAGGTTGTCGGAGGTCGACAATCCCTTCTCCGACCCGGCGATCAACGCGCCGTACACCGACTTCGGCAGACGCGCCTTTGCGCGGCGCTGTGCTTCTGCGACTGTCTCGAACCAGGCGTTTGCCATGTTGTTTCCTCACATGTCAGGGACGGCAAAGTGTACCGACGAGCCCTGTTGCCGTGCCTGTCCGGCTCAGGAAAGAAGCAGTGACAGAAGTTCGTCGGGTCTCGACAGAACCACGTCTGCCCCCGCGCCGGCCAGTTCGTCGTGGTCGCCGAAACCCCACAGAACTCCGGCCGAACGAGTACCCACCTGCACCCCTGCCTCGATGTCGTGGTGGCGGTCACCGATCATCCAGCAACGGGTGACATCAGGCATCGATCCGTGTTCCCGTTCGACGTCGTCGAGTGCGCGTCGCAGCAACACCGACTTGTGCACCGGGGCATCATCGGCCGGACCGACAACGGTGACCATGTGGTGGTCGAGTTGCGTCGCCTTCACGGCGATGTCGGCCTGAGTCTGCGGCTTCGCGGTCACCACCGCCACGTGCCAACTCGCGGCGAGAGTCTCGACCACCTCTCTCATGCCGTCGATCACGGGCGTGAACGGCAGATGGTGCTGTCGGTAGATGCGTCGGTATTCGTGGATGAACTCGGTCGTGCGCGCCACGTCGATGCCCCGCGCAGTCAACAACTCGGGCATGGTGGTCTGGAACGGCGGACCGATGATGCGTTTCACCTCTGTCTCGGTCAACGGTGCCGCCCCGACTGCGGCGAACATGTCGTTGACCGACTGCGTGATGCCGGCCCCCGAATCGGCGATCGTGCCGTCGAGGTCGAAGAACAGATACCCACGCCGGCTCACGACCCAACCCTAGAACCCGCCCCGTCAGGGGGTTCTGACGTTTTGGGAATCGTTCTCATTCTCAATATGCTGGTTGCATGAGAATCACCGCGTCGCTGGCTGCATTGGCGTTCGTCGCCACGGCTGTCTCTTCGTGCTCGACGGCATCGTCGAACTCATCCGATGAACGCATCGTTGTCGCCGCGTCGCTGTTCCCCATCGCCGAGATCGTGACGCGCGTCGGAGGCGACCTCGTCGAGGTGGTCACGCTGACTCCGCCGGGATCCGATGCGCACGACGTCGAACTCACCGCGAAACAGATCGAGAAACTCGGGAACTCCGATGTCGTGTTCTATTTCGGCGACGATTTTCAGCCCGGTGCGCAGAAGGCCATCGAATCGTTGGACACGGCAAAGGTGGTCGATCTGTTCGACGACGTCGAACTTCTCGATGCGGTGCTCGCGCACGACGACGACCGGGGTGAGTCCGAAGAAGACGGCGGGCACTCGCACGGAGAGCATGATCCGCACGTGTGGCTCGACCCGGCGAACATGGTCGCGATGACAAACCGCGTCGTCGATTCGCTGTCTGACATCTCCCCCGACAACGCCGACGTGTTTGCAGCGAACGGTGATGCGTACGTGTCGGAGTTGACCCAGCTCGGGGAGTTCCTCGACTCGTCGATCGGGCAGCAGACCACCGACACGACGCGGTGTTCGTCGACGACCGTGTACACCGCACACCAGGGCTTCACCTACCTCGCGCACCGCGCGGGCCTCGAGCTCGTGCCGGTCGCGGGGGTGAACCCCGACGAACAGGTGTCGGCGCAACACCTCGAGGAACTTGCCGACCAACTCAAGGGCAGGAACATCACGATCTTTTTCGAGTCGCTGATTCCGTCGTCGACTGCACGGACACTCGCCGATGAGCTCAATGTGCGGACCGACACCCTGAATCCGCTCGAAGGGCTCAGTCGTGCCGACATCGATGCGGGCGTCACCTACGTGTCGGCACAGCGGGAGAACATCGAAAAGATCTCCGTTGCGTTGGGGTGCTCGTGAGCGCGGCGATTCTCGAGGCGGCGAACCTTGCGGTGAGGTACGACGACACGGTCGCTCTCGGCTCGTCTTCGTTCGCCGTGTCTGCGGGTGAGATGGTCGCCGTTGTCGGGCCGAACGGGGCCGGGAAGTCGTCGCTGTTCAAGGCGCTGGCCGGATTCATCGACCACGAGGGCGACGTCGTCGTCCACGGGGCCCATTGTCACCACCTCGAACGCCAGGCCATCGCCTACATTCCGCAGCAGTCCGATCTCGACATTCGCTTCCCCATCACCGTGGGTGACGTCGTTCTCGCGGGTCGTCGACGTTTCCACGGCGGGCGCATGCGCCGCACTCCTGCCGACGCGGCCCATGTTGCCGCATGCCTCGCCCAGGTCGATCTGGTGGGCACGGAATCGCGTTCGTTGGCGACGCTCTCCGGCGGGCAGGTACAGCGCGTGATGCTGGCCCGTGCCCTGGCACAGGAGGCCGACGTTCTGCTTCTCGACGAGGCCCTCTCGGGGGTCGACTCGCGCCACACCGAGGACCTCGTGTCGCTCTTCACCGACCTGTGCGCCGAGGGCACGTCGATTCTCGTGTCGACCCACGACCTGTCTCTTGTGCGTCAGCGATTCACGCGGTGCCTCACGGTCAACGGTCGGGTTCTCGGCGACGGTGCACCCGCAGTCGAACTGGAGGGGTCACGTCTCGACCGGCTCTTCAGTGCGACTCGATTGGATGATGCGCCGTGAACTGGCTGATTGATCCGTTCCAGTCGGACTTCTCGCAACGTGCCGGCCTGATCTGCCTGATGGTCGGGATTCTCGCCCCCGTGGTGGGAACCTGGGTGTCGTTGCGCAGACTCTCGTACCTCGGCGATGCGATGTCGCACAGTGTGCTCGGCGGCGTGGCACTCGGGTTCGGCTGGTTCGGCGCGAACGCGGTTCTGCCCGGCGCGCTCGTTGCCGGTGTCGTGATGGCGGTCGTGATCCATTTCCTGTCGCAGAACCGCCGCCTGCCCAACGATTCGGTGATCGCGGTGGTGGGCAGTGGAATGTTCGCCTTCGGCGTCATCGCCCTCAACAGCCTCGACACGAACGTGTCGGTGTCGCATTTTCTGTTCGGACAACTGCTCACGGTGACACGCAGCGACCTGCTGATCACATTGGTTCTCGCGGTGTCGGCCGTTGCGTTCGTGTGGTGGCGCTTCCCCGACCTGACCTTCTCGACATTCGACCGTGACCATGCCACCCAGATCGGCATCCGCGTGCAGCGACTCGACGCCGCGATGCTGGTTCTGCTGGCCGTCTGTGTGGTGGTGTCACTGAACACCGTCGGCATCGCGCTGACGGTGTCGTTGCTGATCACCCCGACGGCGACGTCGCGACTGTTCTTCGACAATGTCGGCAGCATCACGCGCGCTGCCGTGGCGTTCGGGCTCGTCGAGGTGCTGGGCGGCTTCGTCGCCGCGTACCATCTCGATCTTCCGCCCGGGCCAACGATCACACTCGGTGCAACGGTGTTGTTCATCGTTCTGTACGCCGTGCGTTTCGCACGCAGCGAACGCACCTACGTGCATCACACACACGAACATCACACACACTGAGACGTAAGGCGTACCTACATCTCGGTATCTGACTACCGTCGCCACCTGTTCACCTTCCGGGGAAGAAGCGGCAGCGTTATGGTCACAACATGACGACAAGTACTTCAGGCAAACGACGGATTCTCGTGGGTGTCGACGGATCACCCAACAGCGCAAAAGCGGTCGACTGGGCGATTGCATTTGCACATTCGGGCGACACGGTGATTCTTCTCTCTGCGTGGAGCCCGATCGTCGTGCCGGCAGAGATGGCCACCGCATACACCTTCGACGACACCAGTGCGCGGAACGTTCTCGCGGAGGAATCGAAACGGGTCGCGCAGGCCGCGGCGAACCGTGGCGTGTCGATTGCGCAGCATTTCGAGAACAACGACCCGCGCAATGCACTTCTCTCGACGTCGTGCGACATGATTGTCGTCGGTTCCCGCGGTCACGGCGGCGTCATGGGCTTGCTGCTCGGTTCGGTCGCCGATTACGTGTCACGCCACGCAAAGATCCCCGTGGTGATCGTTCCCGCCGGGGAGTAGTTTCGGTGGGGTCATGGACCTCGACCCCCTCAACGACAGCAGCATCGACCTGACGACGCTCCTGCTGTGCGATTACGCCAACATCCGCGAGGGCATGATCAACATCGTGAGCGGCGGCATCACCCGCATCGGCAGCTCTGTCGGCTTTCCGACCCCCATCGACGCCCACCTCGCGATGTCGGTCTATGTGCACCCCGACAAGGTGCGGCACACCCACACGGGAAGGGTCGTTCTCCGGTATCCCGACACGGTCGAGGAGATCGCGCGCATCGAATTCCAGTTCCACGCCGACGCCGACCTGCATCCCGGAGAAGGACTCAACTTTCACTTCGCTCTTCCCCTGCAGGGAATCTCCGCGCCCCGCGCCGGACAGATAGACGTTGCAGTCACCGTCAACGAGTCGCCCGTCGGCCTGCTCAGTTTCTGGATGGTCGACGCCTCCGAGTGATCACCTGGTGACGATGCAATAAGGTCGGGACGTGGAAAGCCTCGCCATGGCGGCAGCCGTCGTCGTTCTCACGATCATCATCTTCGGTGTGCTCTCGTTGTTCACGGTGCTGCGCACCCCGAAATCGGGCCCGGGCCGCGTCATCACGTTGATCATCAACACCATGGGCACCGTCGCCGGTGGATGGCTCGCACTGCTCGACATCGGAGTCGGAGCACGCCTGATCGGAGCGGCGGTGCTCGGCGCGAGCGTCGTGAGCGCTGCCCGGGTCTTGCGCGGACGCGAGAACTAGAGCGCGCGACGCCGACGCGATGCGGCAAGCGCCACGACGCCCGTCGGAATCAGCAGCAACGCGAGCCGAGACAACGTCGTCGGCGACGAGGAACCTGTCGCGGGCAACGAGGTTTCGGTCACCGCCGATGACTTCGCAGTGATCGTGATGGTCGAATTTGCAAACGTTGCACCGGCTGCGCCGATCGTGAAGACCTGACTGATCGACCGCGCACGCACCCGGAACTTGCCGGTGGGCATCTTCTTCACCACGAAGGAGTTCTGGTTGTCGATCTTCGTCACGAACGTGACGTCGTCGGTGGTGTCGAGTTCCTTGTCGACACCGCTCCAGTCGATGTTCACATCGGTTCCCGGCGGCAGGTCACTCGAACGACCGACTGTCGTGATGTCGCCCTGGGCAGCGAAATCTGCGGTGGCCGTCTGGCCCGAGGTCACCGTGACATTCACCTTCCAGTCGGCGATGCCCTGCGAATCCCATGAGATGACGAGACCCAGACCGGAGGGCAGCACGGCAGTCACCGTGTATGCACCGGGGGCGAGGTTGGTGAACGAGAACGCACCGGTCGACGACGTGGTGCCGGTCGAAGTCGCGGTGCCGCCGAGGTTCACCACGATGCCGGGAATCCAGACCTCGGACGAATCCTTCGAATCGTCTCCGTCGGTGTCGATCCAGACTGTTCCCGAGACGGTGCCCACGGAACTGTTCGACACCGGTGCTGCCGTGGTTGTGGGAGCCGCGGTGGTCGTCGGTGCAGCAGTTGTGGTCGGCGCAGCGGTGGTTGTGAACTGGCGGATGATGCCCTCGGGCGAACCATTGTTGTTCGACACGCGGATGCGGAAGTAATACGTGGTGCTCGGGGTCAGAGATGCGACATCGCACGTCACGGGTGCGTTCGATGCATTCGCCGACAGAGGCGACTGGGTCGCCGCGACTGTTGTCGTGCCCGACGACAGGTTCGCCACCGTGCCGTAGATGCACGACACGGTCGACGACAGACCGTTCGATGTTCCGGTGCCGTTCAGGGTGGCGGTGGTGTCGGTGATGTTGGTGGCGGGATCCGTGACGGCAACGGGGGGAACTGCGCTCGCGGGCGTCGTGAACGAGAGGATTCCTCCCGACACCGTCTGCGCGCCACTCGCGTATGTGCCGGTGACCTCGAAGTAGTAGGTGGTGCCACCGGTGAGACCGGTGAGATTCGCGAGCACCGGATACGCACTGGCGGTTCCGGGCAACGTGGTGGTGTTCGCTTGCGCCGTCGAGGTGCCCGACGACAGGTTCGCCACCGTGCCCCAGGTGAATGAGATCGAGGCAAGCGGATTTCCGTTGCCGGTGAGATGACCGTTCAACGTTGCCGTTGTCGGCTGCACGCTGGTGGCTGCGGTGGTGGTCGCAGCGGGAGTCCCGCACGGAGTGCCCGGAACCGCGACACTGCCGATGCCTGTCTTCGTGGAGGTGACGGCACGAATGATGACCTGGTATTCGGTGCCGTTGGTGAGACCCGTGATCGAGATCGGGCTGGTGGTTGCCGCAGGGTTGCGAGCGGCATACGTCTCGCCTCCGTCGGTCGAATATTCGTAGTTCGTGATGGTGCCGCCGTTCGCACTTCCGGCGGTGAATGCGACCGACAGCGAGTTGTTGCCGCAAGTGGTGGCCACGTTCGACGGTGAGGCCGGGGCTCCGAACGAGAACTGGCGCGTGACGCCGTAGAGATAGGTCTCGACGAGCGTGTCAGCCGAACCCGAGGTGACAACGCCGACCGTGCGGTAGTAGTAGGTCTTCGACGCATTCAGTCCTGTTGCATTGAAGTTCACGTTCACGGTCGTTGCGCTCGAACTCGAACCGGGGGTGCCCGGCACTTCCTGCACTTCGGTCGAGTCACCTGCATCCGGGTTGAAGTTCGTGTCGTCGTCGAACTCGAAGTACCACACCATCGGCACACTCTGCGGAGAGATGGTGCCGTTCAGAGTTGCCGACTCGCCGTTCGACGTGCTTCCGGTGCTGATGCTGGTCGGCGGCTCGGTGGTGACACGCGGGGCCTCGGTTGACAGCGACGTGGTCATCACGGTGGTGTCTTCGCAGTTGGTCGTCGCCTGGTTGCACGTTGCGTACCACGTGGAGAAGGTGCCGCCGGGCAGAGACTCCTTGAGTGCCACGTCGTCGGCTGCTTCCATTTGGTCGAGCTCGGTGAGAATGTCCGACATCGGCTTGTTCGGGTTCTCCTCGCGTTCAGCCTTGATGTAGTCGATTGCGCTCATGCGACGGCACGCCGCCTTCGTCACTCCGTTCAGGGTGAACGTGGCGCCGTTGAAGATCGCCTGTCCGGCTGCGGTCCAGTTATTCGAGTTCGAGTTTCCGTTGCCCGGGCCCTTCACGGCATTGAAGATGTCACCCCAACGGTCGTTGCCGCCGCCCGCTTCGGAGTTGAGACCCGAGTCACGCGGTGTGGAGCCGTGACTCGCGGCGGGATTCGCAACGTTGAACACCGGACCGTCGTGCACCGGGTTGTCGTGGCCGTTGTTGTCGGGGTTCACCGAACTCCACGCCACGCTGATCAGGCGGTACGGATTCTTGATGGCATTGGTGCGATGACACACCTCGAACTTGGTTGCCTTCGCGCGGGCGGCCTCGGCGGGCGCCTCGAACATCGGGCTCGACACTGCGACTGCGACCGCCACAAGGGCAATCACCGCCGGGAGTCGAAAACGACGGATCGATGCATGCGCAACTGCGTGTTGGACCATTGTTCTGACGATAATGATGCCCAAGCGCGTTATAAGTTATACAGGCTGAAGTTATGATTCATAACTAATTTATTTCGGTCACAGTCTCACTCCCCGCCCACCGACCGCACTTGGCGACAGACATACTGAATGCGAAGTATTTCTTCGGAGGGCTCACATGGCATCTGGTCTCATCTCCCGCACACGGCTCGTCGTCGGAGGCGCTCTCGTGTCCCTCGGAATCATGTCGGGTCTCCCCGCAGCAGTCACGGCGGCCACCACGACGACCTCGTCCACATCGACAACGAGCACGCTTCCGCCCGTGTTTGCCCCGGGCAACTCGCCCCTGGCGGGAAACAAGCGCTACATCATCCGTTATGCAGACAACGTGAGCGACGCCGACAAGGACAAAGAGATCGAGGACCGCAAGGGCAACACGAAGCAAAGACTCAGCAAAGTGTTCAACGGCGCGATTGCAGACCTCTCCCCCGCCCAGGCCGCACTGCTGCGCAAGAGCGCGAATGTGCTGTGGGTGGAAGAAGACAAAGGCGTGAAGACCCAGGTCGTCCTGCCGACCCCGAGTTCTGACCTGTGGGGCCTCGACCGCATCGACGAGACGTCGTTGCCGCTCGATGGTCAATACGAGTACGCCACCAACGGCTCCGGAGTCACCGCATACGTCGTCGACACCGGAATCCTTGCGGGCCACACCCAGTTCACGGGCCGACTGTCGGGTTCATACTTCGACGCATTCGGCGGAACGGGTGCCGACTGCAACGGCCACGGCACCCACGTTGCCGGAACCATTGCCGGATCTTCTCTCGGGGTTGCACCGGCGGCATCGCTCGTTGCCGTGCGTGTTCTCGACTGCAACGGATCGGGCAGTGTCTCGGGTGTGATTGCGGGAATCGACTGGGCGATCAACCACCACACCACTGCACCTGCGGTGATGAACCTGAGCCTCGGAACCACCAAGAGCGATTCGTTGAACTCGGCGATCGACCGCGCGTACGCAGACGGCATCACCGTCGTGGTTGCCGCAGGCAACTCGAACGTCGATGCGTGCACGGTCTCGCCGGGAAGCAACAAGGTCTCTGCCCTCACCGTCGGCGCAACCACCAACACGGACGCACGCGCCTCGTACTCGAACTTCGGAGCGTGTCTCGATCTGTTCGCCCCGGGTTCGGGCATCAAGTCGGCCTGGTACACCGGAACAAGTGCAACGAACGTGTTGTCGGGAACTTCGATGGCGTCGCCCCACGTTGCGGGTATCGCCGCGCGCTATCTGTCGGCCGTGCCCGCCGCGTCTCCGGCCACCGTGATGTCGGCAGTTGTTTCTGCCGCCACGAACAACGTGGTGACGAGCCCGGGAACCCTGTCGCCGAACAAGTTGGCGTATGCGAGCCCCACGGCGGTTCCGACGGGAACCGGCACCAGCACGACTGTCCCCGGTGCGACGACTCTGCCCCCGGGATCGGGCACCGAAGCGGCACCGTCGGTACCCGGCGTGACGGGCACTCCCGTCGCATTGGCCGGTGCGATGTCGTCGTGGCTCGAATGGACAGCCGCCGCGACCGGCGGCAGCCCGATCACGGGCCACGTGGTGCGCGTCTATCGTTCGGGCAAATTGCTGACGCAGGTCGTCGTCGATGCCGACACGGTTCACACGATCACCAACCTGCGCGCGGGATCGAGCCACTACTTCACGGTTGCAGCGATGAACGGAGTCGGGGTCGGACCCTTCTCGGCGAGATCGAACACGATCATCCCGTTGAAGAACACCGGCACGTACACCAAGTCGCAGTCGGCAACCGTCGACAACGTCGTGCCCAATGCGCCGACAAAGTTGAGTGTCGCACAGAGCGGCTCGCACGTTGTGGTGCTGTGGACTCCGGCATCGAATGCGATCGCCTCGTCGCACGAGGTGCTGTTCTACCAGAACAGGAAAGTCATGGCGAAGGTCGTCACGGTGTCATCCGGCGGCGTGCGCATCTACGGACTGAAGAAGGGCACCTACGCGGTGCGTGTGCGCGCGGCGAACACCGCGGGATTCGGTGCGGTGACACCGCACAAGGTGTTGCGCGTCCGCTAGGGGTTCAGTGCGGCAGGTGCCTGTGGCGCTCGAGCGCCGCGGCGATTTCCTTCTCGGCGGCTTCACGGCCCTCCCACCCCTTGACGGTGGTGTCCTTGTTCGGCTCGAGAAGTTTGTAGACCTCGAAGAAGTTGCCGACCTCGTCGAGCAGGTGCTCGGGCAGGTCGTCGATGTCGACATATTGCGAGAATCGCGGATCATGCGACGACACGCACAACACCTTTGCATCGGGGCCCTTCTCGTCGGCCATCCAGAACACCGCCACGGGGCGCACCCAGACGTGACACCCGGGGAAAGTGGGCTGGCTCAGCCAGACGAGCGCATCGAGCGGGTCGCCGTCCTCGCCGTGTGTACCGGGAAAGAATCCGTAATCGAGCGGGTACTGCGTTGCGGTGAAGAGCGTGCGGTCGAGCCAGATCGCGCCGGTCTCGTGGTCCATCTCGTACTTGTTGCGAGACCCCTGCGGGATCTCGACGATCATCTCGACTTCCATGGGGTCAGTCGACTGCGTGGGTGTCGGTGCGGCCCATCGCGCCGTTCAGCATCGCGCGCATCAGCGACGAGAACTGCTCGTCGGTGACACCGCCGCCGCCTTCCTCGAGCACGTCGTTCAGCACGAAGCCAAGACTGTAGGTCTGCACCAGCATCGCGAGAGCCTCCGTCGAGATTCGCGGTTCGACACCGGTGATGCGACGAACCGCATTGCCCATGAATGCGATCATGCGGTCCTGGAGGATGTTCTGCACGAGGTTGAGACGCGTGCGCAGAGCCGGAATCTCCACCGATGCAGCGAGGATCTGCACGCGCTGCCACCGTCGCGGACGCCGGAAGTCCTGCTGGGGAAGCGCGAGCACTGCAAGAAGATCGTCGACGGTGGGCGACTCGAGTGCATCGAAATAGGCCTCGGATGCATCGAGCTGTTCGAGAACGAATTCCTCGAACATCTCACCGAGGACCTCGGCCAGCAATCCGTCGCGGTCGACGAAGTACTTGTAAATGAGCGGCACCGAGACTTTTGCGTTCTGCGCCACGTCCTGCACGCGAAGGCCGAGGATTCCCTTGGTCTCCACTTCGAAACGTGCCGCGGCGATGATCCGCTCGCGTGATGAGGGGGTGTGATGAGTCTCCACGGCGGTGACGCTATCGCTTGCCCCGGCGCTTTTTTGGCTGTGCCAGCAACGCAAGGGCCGCATCGAGTGTGAAACCCGTCGGGTCGATGTCGGGTCCGAGCGGTCGGGTCTCGCCCGCCCTGTCGACGTAGTACCCGTAGCGACCGTGCTTCAGCACCACCTCTGCATCACCGTCGGAACCCAGCACCTTGGGATACGCGAGCAGGCCGACCACGTCGTCGAGAGTCACGGTGTCGACGTCGAGCGACGGGGGCAGCGACACGTTGCGCTTCCCCACCTTCACGTACGGCCCGTGCGGGCCCGATTTCAGTTCGACGACCGACCCCTCGTGTTCGCCCAGTTCGCGATCGATCTTCGG
Source organism: Ilumatobacteraceae bacterium (assembly GCA_040401975.1). Lineage (GTDB taxonomy): Bacteria > Actinomycetota > Acidimicrobiia > Acidimicrobiales > Ilumatobacteraceae > UBA2093. The sequence continues at coordinate 29,153 of JBBANL010000002.1, forward strand.
CGCATCGAACAGTTGCACCGCAAAATCGACGGTGAGCCGGGAGAGTTCGGTGTGGTCGGCAACCGCGGCGTTCCGGCCGGCACACGAGAGATACGGCGAGCCCGACGTTCTCGTGCGACGCTTGCCGCGCACTGCGGCCGCCCTTGCGAACGAGCGGCCGGGCTTCAGCACGATCGGCTCACCCGATTCGGGATGCACCCCGATGACCCTCACCGGATTCTTGCGGGGGTCATACGTTGCCTTCACGTTCTCGATGGCAGAGACCAGGCCGGGCCATTCTCCGGTTCCGTCGATGTGGAACTCTCCGAGCACCTCGACCAGGGTCGTCTTGCCGTCGACGACATCGTTCAGTCGCAGTTCCATGTCGCGGGTGAACCCATCGTCGATCAGTGCGGGAAAGCACGCAGCCATGAATTGATGCACGGCCACCGCGGTCAACGTGGGGATCAGCGCCTTGTCGCCGTCTTTCGACCACACGTATTCGCGACGCAACTCGTCGATGATGGGTGCATACGTCGACGGGCGACCGATCTCACGCTCTTCGAGGGCACGGATGAGCGTGGGAATCGTGAAGCGTGCGGGTGGCTTGGTGACGTGCTCGGTCACCTCGATGGCAGAGATCTCGAACGTGTCACCTGATGCGAGCGACGCGAGCGGTGTCGGCACCAGTTCGTCGATGTTCGTGGTGAGCCGCATGAAACCGGGCTCGTCGATGGTGGTGCCCGACGCCGCAAACAAACACTCGTGCGTCGGCTCGTCGGTGACGGCACGGAACGCGACCGAGGTTGTGGTGCCCGTTGCGTTGATCATCTGCGACGCCACAGTTCGGATCCACACGAGGTCGTACACCATCGACTGCTGGGGCGTGAGACCCTTCGGCGAGCGAAGGTTCATGTTGGCCGGACGAATCGCCTCGTGTGCCTCCTGCGCGGTCTTGTGCTTCGGGAAGTAGAGATTCGGTTTCTCGGGCACGCACGCCGCCCCGAACATGTCCCTGACCACCTGACGCGCGGCTTCCGTCGTGGTGCGACTGAGGCTCGGGCTGTCGGTTCGCGGATACGAGATGAGCGACTTCTCGTAGAGCTGGTTCATGATGCCCTGTGCGGCGCCGGCACCGATCGAGGTGCGTGTCGTGATGTCGGACAACAGGTCGGTCGTGGTGTAGGGCCGAAGGGGCTTTCGTGTGTACTTCGTGTGTTTCACGTCGACGACCGTGACGTTCTTGCCCGCAAGTGCCGCCTCGAGTGCACGGGCCTCGGGCACCAGCAACAATTCGGCCGGGGGCGCAACCACGCCGGCATCGTCGATGTCGTTCGACTTCGCCACCGGCGTTCCGTCGACACTGCGAAGCTCGGTCACGAGAGGTGTTGCGCCGGACAGAGTGGCGCTGATGCCGCAGTACGCGGTCTGCACGAAGGCAAGCCGGGCTTCTTCGCGTTCCACCAACAAACGCAGGGCGGGAGCCTTCACGCGGCCGACGCCGAGGTTCTGTCTCACGTTGCTCCACAGCACCGGCGACACCACGAAGCCGTAGAGGTGGTCGAGATAACGACGGGTGCGGGCAGCCTCGACCAGTGTCGGATTCACGGCGCGACGGTTCTCGAGGGCGGCGAGCACCTCGAACTTGGTGATGGCACGGAAGGCGATGCGCGACACCGGGATCGCGGGCCGGAGGAACTCGACCAGCAGCGCGGCGATCATCTCGCCCTCGCGGTCGTCGTCGGTTGCGAGGATGAGTTCGCTCGCCGAGCGCATCTCGCGGCGAAGGTTCTCGATGACCTCGCTGCCCTTCGGCGACAGTTCGTATTCTGCGGAGAATCCGTTGTCGACGTCGATTGCGTTGCGCTTCGCCGGGATGTCGGCGAAGTGGCCGTACGAGGCCTGCACGTTGTAGTCGCCTCCGAGAATCTTCGAGATCGACTTCAGTTTGTTCGGCGACTCGACGATGACGAGGGGACGGGAGGGAGAGGCGGGTGTTTTCTTCATGGCGGCAGTTTGTAAACCATGGCTGTTGCAGAGTGACACCGAGAACCCATCGAAAACCCTTGTGCAGAAAGGAAAAAAGAAAAACTTGACAAGCCGGGCGGGCGCGCGCGCGACACGCGCGTGTACGCACGCACGCGAGGGAGACCGCTACGACACCACAATTGTTGCCGTCCGAATGGTGCGTTTCCCGCGCTTCGGGATCAAGGTGACCAGCACCGTGCAGGTGCCCTTGCGCACGCCCTTCACTCGTGCACCCGCGAAGGAACACGACCGCGTTCCGCGCACGATCGAGATGCGCATGCTGCCCTGTGACGTCTTCGGGATCGCGAGAGACACGTGCGCCGCGATTGTTCGCGCCGTGACATAGCGGCCCTGTTTCACCCGCAGGTGGGTGGCCTTCGCGATGCCCTGCCCCGACGTCTGGCTCGGTGCGGTGCTGCCCGGAGACGGGTCGACCACTGCGTTCGCCGGAGACGTGGTTGTCGTCGTTGTGGACGACGATGTCGTGGTTGTAGTCGTTGTCGTCGTGGGTGACGCATCGAGCGATGCCACTGCGACCGCCGACGTGCGCATCAGTCGTGAACCGTCTCCCAGTTGCCCCGATGTGTTCGCTCCCCAGCATCTCACCGCACCCGTTGCGAGAACAGCACACGAATGCGTGTCGCCCATCGCAACGTCGACAACCGAACCGGTGATGCCGTTGACGGCACCCGCAACGAATCGATGACTCTGGGTCGACCCGCTCGCCAACTGACCAGACGCATCGGCGCCGAGACATTCGAGCGCCCCGCCGGTCTCGAGGGCACACGACACCTCGGTTCCCGCCGCCACCGACGTGGCGGTGGCGGCGAGCGACACGGTGCGCGGCGTGACGCTGGTCGACACGGTGGCCGGGTCGACACCGAGTTGACCGTAGGTGTTCGCACCGAAACACTGCATCGCGGTGCCGACGCGCGCGCACGTGTGGTCGGTGCCGGCCGAGATGTCGACGACCTGGCCGGCCGAGAGCGACGTGAGTTTCTGCGGCGTGTGCACATCGGACGCGGTGTTGATGCCGAGTCGACCGTCGTCGAAGGCACCCCAGCACCACGCATCGCCCGCCGTGCTGACGGCGCACGCGTGTATCGCGCCGAGATCGAGCGAGTCGACGACGAACGCAGAGTTCGCGATGAACACCGTCGACGGGGCAGCGTTCGCGCCCGTGTTGCTGGTGCCGTTGCCCAGTTGTCCGCGATTGTTGCGGCCCCAGCACATCACCTCGTTGGTGGTGAGAACCGCGCACGTGGAATTGCCGCCGGCCACCACCAGCCGCGCACCGGCGGAGAGAGTCACCTGGACGGGATTTTGCTGCACACCTCCAGCAATTGCGGTCTCTCCAAAGCCGCTATCTCCCCAGCACCACACGGTCGCATCACTTGCCAGCACGCACACATGGCGTTTCCCCGATGTGATCGCGCGCGCCACCCGCCCGCCGGGCAACGCGGCCGCCTGCACGGGTGTGGTTGATCTGCTGTTCGACAACCCCGCGTGTGCGCTCGAGCCGAGCTGGCCGTAGGTGTTGTCGCCCCAGCACCACACCACATCGTTCGAGGCAATGGCGCACGAGTGCGCATCACCCACTGCGATGCGCTGACTCGTTGCCGGTTGTGTCACCGACGCGGCGTGCACGCGCGTGCACGCGGGCGCAAGAAGCAACAGTGCAGTGCCCAGACACGCCACGCGCGTCCGCGAAACGACTCCCCCGGGTCTCGCCACGGAGTGAGTGTAGAACGATTATTCGTTCGTGCCAGCCGCCTCGGCTTCGGCAATCTCGCGGCGCACTTCGTCCATGTCGAGCGACTCTGCGGTGGCCACGATCTGCTCGAGCGAGTGCTCGGGAAGCGCTCCGGCCTGGTTGAACAGCAGGATGCCGTCGCGGAAGATCATGATGGTCGGAATCGAGCGGATCTGCAGGGCGGCGGCGAGACCCTGCTCGGCTTCCGTGTCGACCTTGGCGTAGCGAACGGTGGGGTGTGCTTCCGATGACTTCTCGAACACGGGGGCGAACATCTTGCAGGGTCCGCACCAGTCGGCCCAGAAATCGACGATGGTGATTCCCTCGGCGAGAACCGTCTCTTCGAAATTGTCCTCGGTGAGTGTGAGCGTGGCCATGGTGTGTGTCCTGTTTCTGTGGGTGTGTGCGATCGATTATGAAGGTGTCAACGACTTCGTCGGGCGCACCAAGGTCAACCACATTCGCGCGGCCCGCATTCCCGGCCGCGCGCAAGTTCGGTTGTGCCTACTTGACGGCGACCTTCAATGTGGTCGTCATGGCCGGGTACGAGCCCCATTTGGCCACTTTCAGAACGAGTGTGCACGTGGTTTTCCTGCGGGGGGCCACCAGACGACCCGACGAGAAGTAACACGCGCCCGACTCTTTCCATGTCTTCTTGCCGCGTGACCTCGAGGTGATGATGTTCGTGAGTGTGGTGCGCGAACCTTTTGCGACTGACGACTTGCGCACGACGAACCCGGGGCGAACCTGGAACACCGTTGGTGTCTGCGACTGCACACCCGTCGGTGACACCGCACTGATGGAGAAGACGTAGTTGACCCCGTAACGCAGGTTCGAGATGGTGCACGATGTCGATGAGGTCGAACAGCCCGCTGTGGACGGCGACGACGACACCACGTATGTCACGTTTCCGGTTGTTGATGCCGGCCAACTGAGAGTGATCGCGTTCTGGGAACTGCTCACCGATGTGGATGCCGGTGCAGCCGGCGGTGCGCCCGCCACGACGGTGGTCACGGCGGTGGGTCCCGTTCCGTCGGGGTTCGAACCGGTGACGGTGACCGTGTAGGTGGTGCCGGCGGTGAGCCCCGTGAGAGTGCACGTGTTCCCGCCGGTGACCGAGCACGTCGACGTGCCGGGCGACGACGTCACCGAATAGGTGGCGCCGGGCACGACTCCCTGCCACGAGACAACCGCGGCGAGGGGCGCCGACGTTGCCGTCAGTTGCGACACCTGCGACGGTGCCGACGGAACGTAGACGAGACGGTTCGGAGTCTGCTGGGCCCGGCCGGTGTCGTAGTAGGTGACCGCATTCTGCGTCGCGTTCGAACTCAGCCAGTTCCACGCCGCATCCCTGCCGTTCGTCGAGTTGGTGGGCGCGGTCGACAACAGTTGCAGGTATCTCGCGAGTGCGCCGGTGACGAAAGGCGTCGCCATCGATGTTCCGTCGAGATTCGCGTACGTGTTGGTGGAGCCGCCGAGATACGGATACGCCGACGGAATCGTCTCGCCGGGCGCAAAAATGTCGACGCAGTTCCCGTAGTTGGAGAAGTACGTCTCCTTGTCCTGTGCTCCGGCGTTGTTCTCGATCGCACCGATCGACACGGTGCCCGGTGTCGCCGCTGGCGTGGTGCCGCATGCGCTCTGGCCGTCATTGCCTGCAGCGGCAGTCACGAGCACCCCCTCGTTCATCAACGCATCGATGGCATTGTCGACGCTGGAGATCTGAGCGGCAAAACCGACACTCAGGTTCAGCACAGCTTTCTCACCGGCATCGTGGTCGGCGAGAATCCACGCGAGTCCCTCAAGAATCATCGTGGTGGTGCCGTTGCCGCACGAATCGAGCGAACGCACCGGGATGATCGTTGCCTCTTTCGCCACCCCCATGCCGTCGCCGGCGGCGATTCCCGCAACGTGCGTGCCGTGGCCGTCGTTGTCGACTTTCCCCTTGTCGGAGGGAACAACGCTCGCCGGGTTGTCGAATGTCGTGGGGTTCTGCGCGTACTGCGGATAGTTGGGGCTGTTCGGGTTGTCGACACACGTGGGTATTCCCGTGTTCGGGTTTTGCTGGTATGCGAGAAGGGCGTTCTTGTAACTGGTGAGGGCGGAGTTGCTTGCGCGGTAACTCCATCCGTCGACCACACGCAGACCGAACTCGGGGTGCGACGCGTTCACTCCCGAGTCGAGCACGTAGATGTTCACGCCGGCGCCGGTGTTCGCGAAGTTGTAGGTGCGACTGCCCGAGAGCGGAACGGGTCCGCGTTGATCGATGCGGTCGAGCCCCCACGACAACGAGCCAGTCGGCCCCGTGATCTGTGGCGAACTGGTGACCATCTTTCGTGCGACTGCCTCGGGCACCGGTTCACCGGGTGCGGCGATGTCAGCGGCAGGTTCGGCCAGCACCCGCGCCGACGACATCGGCGCAATCAACCCCACGACGAGAACCACCGCGCACGCGGCCCGCTTCTTCACAGTGCCACCCCCTGCATCGCTGCGGCGTTGACCGTGTTCTCCATGAGACACGCAACGGTCATGAGCCCGGTTCCACCCGGCATCGGGGTGAGTGCCGATGCGATCGGCGCGACGCTGTCTGCGTCGACATCGCCGACGAGCCCCGACTGGGTGCGCGAGATGCCAACATCGACCACGACTGCACCGTCGGAAACGTGTTCTGCCGTGATCGACCGTGCGACGCCTGTCGCCGACACGAGAATGTCTGCGGATCTGCACACGTCTGCGAGATTGCGGGTCTGCGAGTGCGCGAGCGTGACGGTGCAGTCGATTCCCTTGCGGGCCAACAACACCGACAACGGAAGCCCGACGAGCGTCGAGCGACCGACAACAACCGCGTGACGACCCTGCGTTGTGATGCCGTGGTGTTGCAGCAGACGCAACACGCCGAGTGGGGTGCAACTGACGTGACCGGTCACGCCGCGCATCAGTCGGCCGAGCGACGCCGTGGTGAGCCCGTCGACGTCTTTCTCCGCGGGAATCAACTCGAGCACGCGCTCAGTGTCGAGATGAGCCGCAAGCGGCAACTGCACGAGAATTCCGTGCACCGACGGGTCTGCGGCGAGAGAGCCCACCCGGTCTTCGAGATCTGCCTGAGTCACGCTGCCGGGAAGCTCGACATGGACCGACCGCAGCCCGAGTTGTGCGGCTGTGCGGCGTTTGCTTGCAACATAGGTGTGGCTGGGGCCGTCGTCGCCGACAAGAACGGTCGCAAGGGTGATGTCGGGCGAACCGGCCGCCGTCAATCTCGCCGACACGGAAGCAAGCAGTGCATCGCGTGCGGGGGCGCCATCGAGGCTCGTGGCAATCTGCGATGACGGCATACCGTCATCGTAACGGTGGGTCTTTCCGGGTGTCCCTCAGGACACGTGTCAGTGTGGCGAGTGCACTTCGTCGGCTCGAGCCGGGAGGAACTTCAGGGCAAGAACCGACCCGACCAGTGCCATGCCTGCGGTCACCAGACAGGCCGTCGAGAACCCCTGCATGAACGAGTCGCTCACGGCGTTCAGCACTGCGGGCTGAACTGCTGCGGGAGTCTGTTGGGCCACGAAGTAGGCGGCGCCCACCGAGTCCTGGGCCTGTTCGAAGGCGCCGGCGGGAAGAGACGCCACCAGACCGGGGAGAGCCGTGAACTTCTCCGACAACGTGGGACCGAAGAGACTCACGAAGACCGAGCCGACCACCGCGACACCGAGTGTTCCGCCGACCTCTCGGCTGATGTCGTTCACGGCAGAACCGACGCCCGCCTTCTCACGCGGCAACGAACCCATCACCGACTCGGTTGCGGGAGAGGTGACCAGCGAGAGTCCGTTCGCCATGAACACCATGCCGATGACGACGTGACCCCAGTACGAACTGGTGGCATCCATGCGCGACGCAATCACGAAGCCGATCGACATGTTGAGCAGTCCGAGCGCAACGATGCGCTTTGATCCGAATTTCAGAGCAGCGCGTGCGGCGAACGGCGCAGTGACACCGGCACCGACCGCAAAAGGCAACGTGTGAAGACCGGCGCTGAGGGTGTCGTATCCGCGCACGAACTGGAAATACTGCGTGACGAGGAAGGTGAAACCGAAGAGGCAGAAGAATGCGATGCCGAGGCTGCCCGTCGCGGCGCTGAAGCGCGCGCTCTTGAAGAACGACACCTCGAGCAACGGTTCGTCCTTCGTCATCTCCACCTTGATGAACGTGGCGAGTGCGAGTGCACCGAGAAGGAACCCTGCGTTCGACTTGATGCTTCCCCAGCCCCAGTGCGGCGACTCGATCACCGTGAACACGATCGCAGTCACGGCAACCACCGACAGAAGAAAACCCGTCTTGTCGATTGCGTGCGCATTCTCGTTGCGCGAATCGGGGATCAACGGAGCACCGACCAACAGTGCGACGGCGACGATCGGAATGTTGATGAGGAACACCGAACCCCACCAGAAGTGCTCGAGGAGGAACCCTCCGGCGACGGGTCCGAACGCAACCGCCATTCCCGACACCGCCGACCACAGGCCGATCGCCTTTGCGCGCTCGACCGGATCAATGAAGAGGTTCGTGATGATCGCGAGAGTTGCCGGGAACACGAGTGCTGCGCCCACGCCCATCGCACCCCGCCAGAAGATGAGCGCGTTCGAGGTGTCGGCGAACGCCGCCACACCACTGCACGCCGCAAACAAGACCAGACCAACCTGAAGGGCCCGCTTGCGTCCGTAACGGTCGCCGATGCCGCCGCCAGCGAGCAGCAACCCGGCGAACACCAGCGCATACGAGTCGACGATCCACTGCAGTGCGGTGGTCGAGGCGTTCAGTTCGCGTTGCAGGGTCGGAAGTGCGACGTTGACGATCAGATTGTCGACCACCACCAAAAACACGCTGACGCTCAGAATCGCGAGAATCAGCCAACGGCGGGCGTAGACCTGGTTGGGTACCGGTGATGCATTCATACTTGACATTGTCTAGCAATCTGTCTTGACATTGTCAAGTCGTGCGGTACAGTCTCGGTCATGGCCCGAGCCACCCGTCGACCCGCACTCACCACCGTGGCCACATCCCCCGATGTGCGTCGAGCGGTGCTCGACGGGGCTCTGGCCATCATCGCCACAAGCGGAGCCGATGCCGTGTCGATGCGCGACGTCGCGCGACGTGCCGGTGTCAGCCACCAGGCGCCGTACCACTACTTCGGCGACCGAGCCGGGATCTTTGCCGCCATCTGCGAAGAAGGGTTCACGCGATTCGCCGACGAGTTCGAGGCAACGCTGAACTCCACGTCAGACCCCGCTCGCGATTGTCTTCGCACCTACGTCACTTTCGCCACCAACAACGTGGGGCACTACCGCGTGATGTTCCGACCCGACATCTCGGGCACCTCGACCCACGAGCAGGCGCGTCGTGCAGGTGACCGCGCGTTCGCAGCGTTGCTCGATCTCGCAGAACGAGTCTCTCCGGGCAACGGCGCGTCGGACAATCCGCTCATGCTGCCGATCACTCTGTGGTCGATGGCCCACGGGCTGTCGACCCTCTTGATGGACGGCCCGTTGTTGGCAAAAATTCCTGCCGACATGCCGAGCGACGCACTCATCTCTCAGTTCACCGACTTCGCAACAAGGAGCCTCGATGTCCAGTTCAACCGCTAACCCGTTTCTCGCGGGCAATCTCGCGCCGGTCACCGAAGAGGTCACTGCGTTCGATCTTCCCGTCACCGGCAACCTGCCGACAGACCTCGACGGTCGTTATCTGCGCAACGGACCGAATCCCTACGGAATCATCAACGAAGAGAAGTACCACTGGTTCAGTGGGGACGGCATGGTGCACGGCATTCGCATCCGCGACGGCAAGGCCGAGTGGTACCGCAACCGTTGGGTGCGCGAGCCGAAACTCTCCCGCAAGATGGGTGTCGATTCCCCACCGTCCGACTGGCCCGCCGACCACAACACGTTTGCCGCCAACACCAACGTGATCCAGCACTCAGGCAAGACCTACGCAATCGTGGAAGCGGGTGCGCCGCCCATCGAGCTCAGTTTCGAGCTCGACTCGGTGCGCATCTCGAATCTCGACGGCACGCTCCCGATGGCATTCTCGGCGCACCCTAAGCGCGACCCGAAGACGAACGAACTTCACGTGATGACCTACTGGTGGGGTTGGGGAAACCAGGTGCAGTACCTCGTCGTCGACACCGAGGGCCATGTGCGACGCACCGTCGACATTCCGCTGCCCGGCGGGCCAATGATCCACGACCTCTCGATCACCGAGAAGTACGCAATGGTGTTCGACCTGCCGTGCGTGTTCAATCTCGAGGCGGCGATGAAGGGAGCCGGGCTTCCCTATTACTGGGATGCCGACTACGAAGCACGCATCGGGCTGTTGCCGCGCGAAGGAACCGCCGACGACATCACGTGGATCTCGATCGACCCGTGTTACATCTTCCATCCGATGAACTCCTACGACCTGCCCGACGGTCGCGTGGTGCTCGATGCGGCCCGTCACCCGCGCATGTTCGACCGCGAACGTCGCGGACCGAGTGAAGGTCCGCCGAAATTGGTGCGCTGGATCCTCGACCCGTCGACCGGACACGCGACCGAAGAGGTGCTCGACGATCGACCACAAGAGTTCCCGCGGATCCGCGAAGACCTCGTCGGGTTGCCGAACCGTTACGGGTACTCGGCGGGAGTCGCCACGGAGTTCACGCAGGACGTTCTCATCAAGGCCGACCTCGAGAAGAAGACGTTCACCGCACGCAACGACGCGCGCGATTACGGCTACGGCGAACCGGTGTTCATTCCGCGCACGACCGATGCGGTCACCGCGGCGAACGAAGACGACGGCTACGTGATGGCGCTGCGCCACAACCTGAACACCGACACATCGGAACTCGCCCTGTTCGACTCGCGAGCCTTCACCGACGAGCCGGTTGCCGTGGTGCACCTGCCCGCGCGGGTGCCGAACGGGTTCCACGGAAACTGGCTCCCCGTCGGTCAATAGACCCCTGTCCAGATTCCCGACCCAACTAGTCGGGAATCGGCAGATTTCCCGTATCCTTGGCGACAACCCTCATCACACAAGGAGACAGTCATGGCAGTACGTCTTGGCGACACCGCCCCCGATTTCACCGCCGACACCACCCAGGGCACCATCAACTTCCACGAGTGGCTCGGCGACTCGTGGGGCGTGCTCTTCAGCCACCCGAAGGACTTCACGCCGGTGTGCACCACCGAACTCGGCTACGTCGCACGCATCAAGCCCGAGTTCGACAAGCGCAACGTGAAGGTGATCGGCCTGTCGGTCGACCCGGTCGATTCACACGAGAAGTGGGAAGCCGACATCGCCGAGACCCAGGGCACCGAGGTGAATTTCCCGATGATCGGCGATTCGGACCGCAAGGTGTCCGACCTCTACGACATGATCCACCCCAATGCGAACGACACCATGACGGTGCGCTCGGTGTTCGTGGTCGGACCCGACAAGAAGGTGAAGCTCACCATCACGTATCCCGCATCGACCGGTCGCAACTTCGACGAGATTCTTCGCGTCATCGATTCGCTGCAGTTGACCGCGAAGTTCAAGGTGGCGACACCGGCGAACTGGGCAGACGGTGACGATGTCATCATCGGTGCCGCAGTGTCGGACGACGAGGCAAAGACCCTGTTTCCGCAGGGATGGAAAACCGTGAAGCCGTACCTTCGCGTTCTCCCGCAGCCGAAGTGAGTCGCGGTCTTCTGATCTGCTGACACACAACAAAATTCACCTCATTATCGGACTGTCGGCGTTGGGGCAAGGTCCCGACGCCGACAGACTTTCTCCATGACCTCCCCCACCCTCACGGTCGCCGCGTCGGCGAGCCACGCCACCAAGACATACGGAAAAGACGAAGGTGTCGTGCACGCACTCGACGACGTGTCCGTCGAGTTCTACGCGGGTCAGTTCACCGCCATCATGGGCCCGAGCGGCTCGGGCAAGTCGACCCTCATGCACTGCATCGCCGGTCTCGACGAACTCACGTCGGGAAGTGCCGTCATCGACAACGTCGACCTCTCGACCCTGAACGACAAGGCGCTCACCCAGTTGCGTCGCGAGAAGATCGGTTTCATCTTCCAGTCGTTCAATCTGGTGCCCACGCTCACCGCCGACGAGAACATCCGACTCCCGCTGCTGCTCGGCAACCAGGCCGGCGACGAAGCGTGGATCCAGCGGGTGATCTCGACGGTGCACCTCAACGACCGTCTGTCGCACAGACCGAGCGAACTGTCCGGCGGACAGCAGCAACGAGTTGCTGTCGCACGGGCACTCGCGAGCAGGCCGCGCATCATCCTCGCCGACGAGCCCACCGGAAACCTCGACTCGACAACGGGCAGCGAGATTCTGTCGTTCATGCGCATGGCGGTCGACGAACTCGGCCAGACCATCGTGATGGTTACCCATGATCCGGTTGCCGCCGCATACGCCGACCGCATCGTGTTCCTCGCCGACGGCAAGGTCGCCGGCGAGATGCTCGAGCCGACTGCCGAGAAGGTTCTCGACCGCATGAAGAGCCTCGGCAACTGAGCACATGTTCCGCATCGCCCTGAAGAGCATCATCGGACGCAAGGCGCGTCTCGTGCTCACCTCTCTCGCGGTCATTCTCGGCACCGCGTTCCTGTCGGGCACGTCGGTGTTCTCGGCAACGTTGAACCGCACATTCGACAACCTGTTCCAGGACGTCTTCAAGAACATCGACGGATACGTGCGCTCGACCCAGGTCGTCGAGGGCGACTTCGGCCTCATCGAACGCCAGCGCATCCCTGCAGAGGTTGTCGACAAGGTGCGCGAGGTGCCCGGTGTCAGCGACGCTGTTCCCGACATCCAGGCGTTCGCACGCATCGTGGGCAAGGACGGCAAGCCGATCGGGTCGGAAGGCGCGGGCCCACCCACCTTCGGCAGCGTCGCGGTCGAGTTCGAGGGTGCATTGTGGACCATCACCGACGGGCGTTTCCCCAACGGCTCGAACGATGTGGTGCTCGACGAAGCCTCGGCGGAGAAGGCCGGTTATGTCGTGGGTGACAAGGTCAAGGTCGTCGCACAGGCCGGCAGTCGCGAGTTCACCATGGTGGGCATCGCGTCGTACGGAGACGTGCGGTCGCCCGGTGGGGCAACCTTTGCGTTGTTCGACGTGCCGACCGCCGCAGAGTTCCTCGGCAAGCCGGGCTTTGTCGACGCGATTCTCGTCGTGGGTGACGGAACACGCAGTGACGAGCAACTCGCCGCCGACATCGACGCCATGTTCACCCCCGACCAGAAGATCGAGACTCTGACCGGAGCCGAGATCACCAAGGAGACCCAGGACGACATCGGCCAGGCACTGTCGTTCTTCAGCATCTTCCTCACGATCTTCAGCATCATCGCGCTCGGCGTCGGAAGCTTCGTGATCTACAACGTGTTCTCGATCAGTGCCGCGCAACGGCAGAAAGAGAATGCGCTGCTGCGCGCACTCGGCGCGAACCGCAGCCAGATCACACGCTCGATGTTGATCGAATCGGTGGTGGTCGGCCTGTTCGGGTCGCTGGCGGGATTCGTGGGCGGCATCGGCATCTCGAAACTGCTGTCGGTTGCGCTGCCCGCAATCGGGTTCGAAATCCCGAGCGGCGGTCTCGTGGTGAACGCATCGATTCTGGTCACCACCGTGATCGTCGGTCTCGTTGTCACGGTCGTCTCGGCGGTGCTGCCCGCACGACGCGCGGGCAAGGTGCCGCCGTTGGCCGCGATGCGCGCGACCGCCATCGAGACAGCCGGACCGGGACGCAAGAGACTCGCGTGGGGACTCGGCAACATCGCACTCGGTGTGGGCATCATCGTTGCGGTCGTGTCGGGGGCGTCGAACAACTGGTTGGGATTCGGAATCGTGTTCGTGTTCGTGGGCACCATCGTTCTCGGCCCCGCCCTCGCCCGCCCCGTCGCATTGTTCCTCGGTCGCCCCGCCGAACGCCTCCGCGGTGTCACGGGCGCAATGGCACGCCAGAACGCAGCGCGCAACCCGAAGCGCACGTCGCGCACGTCTGCCCCGGTTCTGATCGGGGTCGCTCTCGTCACCGCCGTGTCGGCACTCGCCGCCAGCATCAACGGCCAGATTTCCGACATCTTCACCGAACAGTTCAAGGGCGACTACGCCATCAGCACCTCGGCACAGGGATTCGGCGGACTCAGCCCCGACCTCGCCGCGTCGCTGTCGGACATCGACGGGGTCGACGACGCCACCGGCATCGGCACCGTGCTCACGAAGATCGACGGCAAGGGCCGCACGCTCACCGTGATCACCCCGTCGACAATCAAGGGCAACTTCGACATCGGTCTCATCGATGCCAACTATTCGGTGCTCGACAAGAACGGCATTCTCGTGTCGCGTTCACTCGCGGAACGCGACGGTCTGAAGATCGGCTCCGTGCTGCCGGTGACTTTCGGAGACGGAGTCACACGCGACCTCACGGTGCGTGCGACCTACGAGAACGACGACCTCGCCGGCAACCGTGTCGTCAGCCGCGAGTCGTTTGCGGGCACCACCGTGTCGAGCTTCGACTTCGCGGTGTATGTGACGCTCGAGAAGGGGGCGGATGCCGCCAAGGTTCGTGCGGAACTCCAGAAGGCCGTCGACGACTACGGACAGGGAAAGCTGCTGTCGAAAGACGAATACATCGACGAACAAGCCGGCCAGGTGAACCAGTTGCTCGGGCTCATCTACGGCCTCCTCTTCCTGTCGGTCATCATCGCCGTGGTCGGAATCATCATCACCCTTCTGCTGTCGGTCTTCGAACGCCAGAGAGAGATCGGGCTCCTGCGCGCGGTCGGCATGACGAAGTCGCAGGTGCGCACCACGGTCAGATGGGAAAGCGTCATCACGTCTCTGCTCGGTGCGGTGCTCGGCATCATTCTCGGCGTGGGTCTCGGATGGGTCATCGTGTTCGCGTTGCGCGACCAGGGACTGACGTCGTTCGAGGTGCCGGTCGACTCCACCGTGTTCATCATGATCATGTCGTTCGTCGTCGGCGTGCTCGCCGCGGTGTACCCCGCATGGCGCGCGACGAAGGTCGACATGCTCGACGCGCTGAACACCAACTGACATGAAGACGCCCGCCGACATCACCGACGAGATGCTCGCCTTCCTGCGCGAGTACCACCTCGCGTCGCTCACCACGTTCCGCGCCGACGGTTCGCCCCACGTGGTACCTGTGGGCTTCTCGTACGACCACGACGCTCGGGTGGTGCGTGTCATCACCTTTGCGTCGTCGACGAAGTATCGAAACGCACTTCGCGGGGGCCGCGCCGTGGTGAGTCAGGTCGACGGCGGTCGATGGCTGACACTCGAGGGAACCGTTACCGGCACCGCGGATCCCGAACGAGTGGCGAGAGCAGTTGAGGGTTATGCAGCGCGTTATCGACAGCCCGGCGAACGCGACGATCGTGTGTCGATCGAGATTGCAGTCGACCGCGTGATGGGTCGGGCGTGATTGCTACGACGCGTTGCGCGAACGCAGAATCTCGCTGACGAACTGTGTGCCGGCCGGATGCGGGTCGGTCAGTCTGGCGATGGGGTCACTGTCGTCTCGCTGCGGATACGGCTCGCACCCCACCTGGCACCCCGGGCACCAGTACAACAAACGTGCCATCTCGCCGGTCTTCGTGAGACGAATCACGTCGCCGCACCGCACGCACTTTTGCCCGTTGCGCCCGTAGACGGCGAGACCGCCCGGGACATCGGGCGCGGTGATCCGCGCCGGTGACCCGAGGTTTGCGCGCAACTGGCGCGCAGCGGTGAGTACGAGATCGAGACACGTCGACTGCGGAACGTTCGCAACTTTTGCCCACGGGTGGATTCCGCATGCCCACAGAACCTCGCACCGATAGACGTTGCCGACGCCGCTCATCACTCTCTGGTCGAGAAGCGCCTCGGCGATCGTCGCATCGGGGTTGTCGTAGTGGAAGAGACGCGACGCACACTCGTGCAGGTCTGCGTTCTCGTTGCACAGGTCGGGGCCGAGGCGGCCCGAGCGCGGATGGCGCGTCTGGTCGAACTCGCGATACGTCTCCACCACCGGTGCGTTGAAACACACGGCGACCCATTCGTCGGTGGTGATGATGACCCGTGCCTGATGACGTCGCTTGCGCCACTTTTCGCCGGGGTGATACAGGTGCCACGAGCCGGTCATGCGCATGTGCGTGTGCAGCACGATTCCGTCATCGAACACGATCTCGAGATGCTTGCCGTGGCTCTCCACACGTTCGACCGCCGAACCGAGTTTCGGCACTGGGCCGACCAGTCGTGTCGCCTCGAACCGGGAGACACTTCTTCCCACCAGAGCTGTACGCAACGCGGCCGCTGCTCGATAGATGGTGTCTCCCTCGGGCACGACCCGAATGTTAGTTCAGGGCAGTTGTCCGACCGATGCAAGAGCCAGACGAATCAGTCGATCGTGACCGCTCGTCATATCGCGGATCACGTCTTTGCTCACCGCCTGTTCGGGCGTGAACCACGCAAGGTCGAGAGCCTGCTGCGTGGGGTGACATTCGCCGGTGACGGGCACCACGAACGCCAGACTCACGGCGTGATGGCGCGGGTCGTAGAAACCCGACACCGACGGGTCCTGGAAGTACTCGACAACCGTGAACGGCGACGGCTCCGGCGGGATGCGCGGGAACGCCATCGGGCCGAGATCCTTCTCGAGGTGGCGCATCAGAGCATCGCGGATGCGCTCGTTCAGCAGCACACGACCCGACACCACCATGCGGCTGATGTTCCCGTCGGCGGCCTGACGCAGCAACATGCCCACGTGGGTGACCGTGCCGTCGTGGTCGGTGCGAACCGGCACCGCATCGACGTACACCATGGGCACCTGGTTCCGCACGGCCTGGATGTCTTCGGGGCTCAGCCACGCATGCTGGGTGTCGGTCTGTTCGCTCACAGCGACCGAGAATACCCCCCGGCAATGTTCGGGCTGTTCATCGGTGGTCGAATCGGAGACAATCATCTGCCCCAGACGCAGATCGACCCGGTGCACACGCACCGGGTCGATCCGAGACAGTGGGGTCGTCAGGCTGATCAGCCGTTGATCTTTGCCACCTGGACTTGTGCCTTCTGGAGGATCAGACCCTGCAGTGGGGTGTAACCCGCTGCCGGAGCCTTGGCCGGAGCGCACACGTTCAGGAAGTAGGCGAAGAATCGCTTGGTCGCGGCATTGTCAGACGATGGCGTTGACTTCGAGAGTCCGTACGAGATCGCATTGATCGGGTACGCATCTGCCGCCGGGTTCGCATAGTCCTGGTTCACGAGACCCTCGTCGGTCACCTGGGCGGCCTCGAACCAGATCGCGGACGAGGTGGGCGACGGTGCCACGAACCGCTTGGCGGGGTTCGACACTGCAGCAGCCTTCACATTGCGCTCGGCAAGGAACGAAAGTTCGGCGTAGGTGATGGCACCGTTGTTGTCCCGCACGAAGCTCGACACTCCCTCGTTGCCGGAAGCGGCCTGGAACGAACCGTCAGACGGCACGCTCGTCGGGAACGCCGTGGTGAAGGAGTCATTGGTCGGCTTGGTCCAGATCGACGGGAACGTCTTGTTCAGATAGTTGATGAAGTTGTTGGTCGTTCCGGAACCGCCGCTGCGATACGCAACCCTGATTGCCAGGTTCGGGAAAGTGATGTTCTCACCATCTCGCACGACGTCAACGGCAAGGATTCCGATTGTCGTCGTGTCTGCCTTCACCGTGTAGATGGTGTTCTTTGCATAGGCAATCGACCTCGTCAACTTTGCCTTGGGGGCAGAAGACAACACGATCTTCGGTGATCCGCCGAGCGCGGTGCGGGTGATGGTGATCTTCTTCTTTGCATACTTCTTCACCGCGGCACCGGTCATCGACACGGTGAAGTTCACCTTGCTGCCGACCTTTGCAACCGACGCCGTCACACCCGACTTCGTCACCTTCAGTTTCTTTGCGAACGATGTCCGCTTGTTCACCGCGGCAATCGCCGGGTCGTTCCAGTTCGTGATCTGTCCGGCAAAAATCTTGGCAACGAGTTCGCCCGTGAGTCGAACCTGCGCACTCGCAGGAGACAGGCCGTCGATGCGGTAACCGATCGCAATCGATCCGCCCACCAGGGGGACATACACGAGGTTCGAGGGCGGGTTCGAGGGATACGCGGACTCTGATCCACCGAATTTGTAGGTGCCGTTCGAGAAGCCGGAACGTCCGCTCGACGATCCGACCGACGCGTATGTGACGGTGTCCGATGATGTGTTGTGCTGTGCGCTTCCGTTGTAATCGGCGGCACACGTGTTCATCATGTTGGCGAGGAATGTTGCACCTCCACCGTTGAGGTTCGTGGACGCGTCCACCGGGCTTGCGGGGGTGAACGATGCAACGGCGGCAACCGCTGCGATCGCTGCAAACTTGCGACGAAGTTTCATTGAGTTTCTCCTTCTGGGATTGTTCCCAGTCACAAGGTACGAAACTCAGATTTCAGCAATGCTTCGTGCCACTGAATTGAAGACCATCATTAGGTGAACAAACAGTGAACACGCAATCAGCCGAAACGGCCCTGCACGTAGTCAGCAGTCCGTTCGTCGGAGGGATTCGAGAAGATGTTCGATGTCAGACCCGCCTCGATCAGGCGACCCGGGCCTTCGTTCGACAGGAAGAATGCGCAATAGTCGCTCACACGGGCCGCCTGCTGCATGTTGTGCGTGACGATCACGATGGTCATTGTCTCCGACAACTGGACGATGGTCTCCTCGACCCGCAGTGTCGAACCAGGGTCGAGAGCCGAACACGGCTCATCCAGCAACAGGACTTCCGGCTTCAGAGCGAGTGCACGGGCGATGCACAGTCGCTGTTGCTGTCCGCCCGAGAGCGAACCACCAGGTGCGTCGAGACGGTCTCGCACTTCCTTCCAGAGCCCGGCACGGGTCAAGCATTCCTCGATGAGGGAGTCCTTGTCGTCCACCTTCACCCGCGCGAGTTTCAGACCGGCCACGACGTTCTCGCCGATGTTCATCGCAGGAAAAGGGTTTGCCTTCTGGAACACCATTCCGATGCGACGGCGAATCTCGATGGGATTCACTTCGGGGGCGTAAATGTCCTGCCCCTCGAACAGCACTTCACCGGCCATTGCCGCCTTGGGAATGAATTCGTGCATTCTGTTGAGGAGGCGCAGAAAGGTCGACTTTCCGCAACCGGACGGGCCGATGAGGCCGGTCACGGTGTTCTCCGGGAAATGGAGCGACACATCGGCGAGCGCATGATGCTTGTTGAACCACGCGTGCACTCCGACTGCTTCGAGCCCTCCGGCGCGCGACACCTCGAGATTGTCCGCATTCCGTTGGGTCCGGTCTTCCGTGACGGGTGAATTCATCGACACAGACGGAACAATTGTTTCCGGTGCAGAAGTGTTGTCTCCGAGATTGTTGTCCATGATCGTTATTTCTTTCGTGTGATGCGTGAACCGATGAGGCGGGCGATGAGGAAGAGAACAAAGACGACCCCGAGAAGGACCAGCGAGCCACCCCATGCACGGGCGGTGGCATTCTCGTTGCCGATTCCGAGATTGGAAAAGATGTATATCGGCAGACTCGCCAGCGGGTCGGAGATCTTGAAACTCGTCGCAGTGAAGTACGAAGCGGTCAGAATCAACGGGGCTGTCTCGCCCACCACTCTCGCGATGCCGAGCACTGCTGCGGTGACCAGGCCCGACGCAATGGTGGGAAGCACAACCTTGAACGTCGTCCGCGATTGCGTGGCACCGAGTGCGTAACTGGCCGAGCGAAGCTCCGACGGCACGATCTTCAGAACTTCTTCCGACGTGCGCGCCACCGTCGGCAACATGAGAATCACGAGGGCGAGGGCCCCGGCAATTCCGCTGAATCCGCCGAAGAAAATCACCACGGTCGAGTACACGAAGAGACCGGCGACAATCGAGGGCACGCCGCTCATGGCCTGGGTGAGGAACCGCACCAGACCGGCAAGACGACCCTTGATCTCGACCACGTAGATCGCCGCCACGATCCCGAGAGGAACCGCGATGAGCGACGCCATGAGAACCATGAGCAAAGTGCCCACGATTGCGTGTGCCACGCCCCCGAACTGGAGCGGGTCGCTCGACGGCGTGACTCTCATGTCAGAGGTCAGATAACTGCCGTGGAATGCATCGATCCCCTTCCTGCCGACCTCGATGAAAATCGATGCCCACGGAATCGTGACCGCAGCGAACGCAACCGAAATGAGCGAGGTCGCAATGCGGTCAGACGCAAGATTCCACCCGTGGCGGACTGATCCGACGAAAGCAAGGAACGGCAAGGCCAATGCAAAGCCCACATACCATCCGAGCAGCCCTTCGAGCCCGGTCAGCGAGGTTGCAAGGCGACCGAACATTCCGGAGAGCGCCACGAGTGCGAGAACGCGGAGAGCAGTCGACCTCGAGTGATCCCACGGCCGACGAGGCTCGGGAATCGTTTCTGTGAGCAGATCGGCGTTCACACCACGCCTCGCGACCTGTTGACGATGAACGAGGCAACCGCATTGACTGCGAGCGTCACAAGGAACAGAACGAGTCCGGCCGCCATCAAACCCTTGAGCTCGTAGGGTGACGCCTCGCCGAACTTGGTGGCAATCATCGATGCGACGTTGCCGCCGGCAGATGCGAGAATCTTGAAATTCACCTCGTACACCAGGTTCAGCGTGAGGTACACGGCGATTGTCTCGCCGAGCGCACGACCAAGACCCAGCATGGTCCCGCCGACGAGACCGCTGCGCCCGAACGGAAGGACGACGGCCTTGATGCCACCCCACTTCGTGGCTCCGAGGGCATAGGTCGCATCGATCAGGTCACGCGGCGCCTGCGCGTACACCTCACGTGCCACCGACGTGATGATCGGCAGGATCATGATGGCAAGCAACATTCCGGCCATCAGCGGTGACCTGCCGAAGATCGGTGTGCGCACCGAGAAGATCGGGATCCAGTCGAGGTATTTGTTCAGGGTTGCCGACCATCCCGTCACCAGTGGCAACAGAACCACGTAGCCCCAGATGCCGTAGATCACCGACGGAATCGCGGCAACCAGGTCGAGCAGTGCGGTGAGCGGATTGCGGAGCAGGCGCGGCGAATAGAACTCGATGAACAATGCCGTTGCCACCGCAAAGGGAACCGCGATGAGAACCGCGATCGCCGCAGTGATGACTGAGCCCACCAACATCGCGCCGATTCCGAACACCGCAGTGGCGGTGTCGGCCGGATCGATCATCTCCCACTTCGAGGTGGTGATGAACGAGAACCCGAAATCGCGGAAGATCACGAAACCGCGCTGCAGCAAGAAGATGAAAATCAGCGCCAACACTGCAAGCGAGAACAACGCTGCGGCAGTGACGAACCGGCGAAAAACCCTGTCGACAAGGGTGTAGTGGGGTGCAACTTCACGGTGAACCGGGGAGATGTCAAGGTCAGTCACCCCGAAAGTTTCACAGCGGCACCTAGACCAAAAACGACCGCATGGTGAACGGAAGGTGAACTATTCAATGAATTCTCCGGGCCGAGTCAGCAGACGAGATTGTGGATAACTCCCGTCAGAACCCCGATGTCGGCCTCGTCGTGGGAGACAACAATTGCCGCTCCCTTGAATGACTCCAGGGCTTCGCCGACCAGGTCCCGGAGCATCGGGCGCGAGGCCGCGTCGACAGCCGACAGTGGCTCGTCGAGAAGAAGCACCCGGGGCTCGAGCGCCAATGCACGCGCCAGTGCGACGCGCTGGGCCTGACCGCCTGAGAGTCCCGAGGCGCGCCGCTCGATCAATTCGTCCGCGCCAACTTTTGTGAGCTGTTCACGTGCGCGGTCACGGGCTTCTTCGCGCCGCACACCATCACTTCGCAATCCGAACGCCACGTTGTCGAGACACGTCATGTGGGGAAAGAGCCTGATGTCCTGGAACATCACCGCACAGTGGCGGTCTTCGGGCTGCACAAAGCAACCTCGTGCCGGCGAATCCCATACGTCGTCACCGAGTGAGATCGATCCGGACTTCACGGGAATCAGCCCCGCCAACGCCTGGATCAACGTCGACTTCCCTGCCCCGTTGCGACCCACGAGACCGAGGGTCTCGCCGGCATCGACATGCAGGTTCACCGACAACGAGA
This sequence comes from Ilumatobacteraceae bacterium, assembly GCA_040401975.1. Lineage (GTDB taxonomy): Bacteria > Actinomycetota > Acidimicrobiia > Acidimicrobiales > Ilumatobacteraceae > UBA2093. The sequence continues at coordinate 51,050 of JBBANL010000002.1, forward strand.
ATTCTCCGCGTGCGATCGTGGCGTCGACGACAAGACTCATCGCGGGCCTCCCGTCAGCCAACGGTCGCGCATGCCCACCAGAATGACGACCGACACCACGATCATGAGCAACGACACCACGAGTGCCTGCGAGTAATCGACTGTCGCGAGTTCGTACACGGCCATCGGCAGGGTCTGGGTGCGACCCGACATGCTGCCCGCAAAGGTGATCGATGCTCCGAACTCACCGAACGCCCTCGCCCATGACAGCACCGCACCGGCACCGACGGCAGGCAGAACCGATGGCAGCGACACGCGCAGGAAGATTCGCAACGGGCTGGCGCCCAACGTGCGGGCCGCATCGTCGAGAGACGTGCCCGCCTGACGGAATGCCGACTCGACGCTCAGAACGAGAAACGGCATCGCCACGAACACCTGCGCCATCACGACTGCAGTGCGGGTGAACGGCAACGAAAGACCGAACCAGTCGTTCAACCACTGCCCCGCCACACCGCGACGACCGAAGGCCGCGAGCATGGCGATTCCCCCCACGACCGGTGGCAGAACGATCGGCGACACGGAGAGCACCCTCACGACCCGGGCTGCGACCGAGTCGTTGCGCGACAACCAGTACGCCAACGGCACACCGAACACGAGCACGCAGACAGTTGCAATCACCGACGACACGACCGAGACGAACAAGGCTTTCCGGATCAACGGCGACCCGAGGAGATCGAACGATTGCCCCCACGGCACGCGAATCGCGACGCTCACCAGTGGAAGGGCAACGAACAACCCGGCCAACGATGCGACCAGGGTCAGCGCAACGGACTTGCGTCGTGCGGTGCTCATGGCGCCTCGAGACCGAAACGAGACTGCATTCTCGAGACGAATTCTGCACTCGTGAGATACCGGAACATGACTTCTGAAGCCTCGGAAGACGAGAGCCGAACCACAACGTAGGGAACTCTCGAGTTCAGGGGTTTTCCGTCTTCGGTGACCGCCGGGATGTCGAGACATCTGACGATCTCGGGCCTGACTGCTGCGGCACAGTCACTGGCGTACACGATGCCGGCATCAATTTCGCCCAGGAAGATCTTCGACACCAGGTCGGCGGCGTTGAGCACCTCGGTGTCAACCAGGGTTCTGCGCGCGGACTTCTCGCCGACCAGCGGCAATCCCGTGACCCTCGACATCACCTCATCGAACATTTTCCCGCACGGTGCACTGTCGACACACGCGCCGAGTATCGCGTCCTCGTTTTTCAGGTCGTCGACAGACAGGATCAAATCGGCAGCACCCGGGATCATGCTCACCATCACTGCCGCTGAGTTGAATCCGATCGCGCGGGGTTCGCCGGTTGCCACGCCCTGTGACTGCAACAGCTGCACCGCATCGAGCCCCGCGCTCACGAACACATCCACGGGCGCCCCGTCTGCGATCTGTGCGGCCAGAACGGTCGACGACGCGAGTGACACCTTCGCCTCGCCGAGGCAGTCGTCGGAGTCGTCGACAACCGGTGCGAACGAACTCGCCGCGAACACCGTGACCGCATCGCATCCCGTGGCGGTGTTCGCGTCGGTACTGCCGCCGCACCCCGCAACGAAGGCCAGAATGCCGGAAACCAACAGTCGACGCATTCGGACATGGTAGTCACATTGTGACTACTTGCCACCCGTTGCTACTCTCGTGGCGTGGCCCGACAAGATGCTCAACTCGCAAAGTACGTGGTGCTCGCGTTGATTGCGGAGGAACCGCGCCACGGGTGGGCCCTTCACGAGGAACTCTCCGCCACGGGCGACATCGGTCGAGCGTGGAGACTGTCGAGGCAATTGGTGTACCGGGCCATCGACACCCTCGAAGAAGAGGGTCTCGTGCGCCGTGCCACACCGAAAGACGGGCGAGGTGCAGACAAGGTGATTGTCTCTGCGACCGCGAAGGGCAAGAACCGGATCAATGCCTGGCTCGACGAACCGGTGGCTCATCTCCGTGACGTTCGCACCGAACTCGTCGTGAAAGTGATGCTCAGGCAGCGGGTGGGGCTTCCGGTCGGCCCGTTCGTGTCGCGACAGCGTCGGGAATTCGAACCGGTGTTCCGCGCCATCGAACAATCACGTGCCGACAGCCCGGTCGACGCGTGGCGACGCGAAAGCGCGTCGGCGGTGAAGCGTTACCTCACCCGGCTGGAGAAACTTCAGGGGCGTCAGCCACCGAGGTAGGCGGCGCGAACGGCAGGATCCTCCAGCAGTTCGTGTCCGGTCCCCTTCTTCACCACGTACCCGGTCTCGAGCACATAGCCGTGGTTCGCCACACGAAGTGCCTGGGTCGCGTTCTGCTCGACCAACAACACCGAGATTCCCTCGGAGTTGATCTGCTTGATGATCTCGAAGATCTGCTTGATGAGCATCGGTGCGAGTCCCATCGACGGCTCGTCGAGCAACAACAACCGCGGGCGGCTCATCAGCGCGCGGCCGATCGCGAGCATCTGCTGCTCACCACCCGACAGCGTTCCACCGAGCTGCGACACGCGCTCTTCGAGACGCGGGAAGAGGTGGAAGACGTGGGCCAGGTCTGCCGCTTTCTGCGATGCGTCCCCGCCGCGAACGTAGGTGCCCATCTCGAGGTTCTCGCGAACGGTCATTCCCGGGAAGATGCCGCGACCCTCGGGCGCCTGGCAGATGCCGAGTTTCACCCGCTCGTGCGGTGCCATCTTCGTGATGTCCTGACCGTCGAACTTCACCGAGCCCTGGGTCACGGTTCGCACACCGGAGATGGTGCGCATGGTGGTGGTCTTTCCGGCACCGTTCGCACCGATGAGCGTCGAGATTTCGCCCTCTCCGACGGAGAAGTTGATTCCCTTCAGGGCCTCGATGCGGCCGTAGAAGACGTGCAGATCGTTCACCTCAAGAAGCATTGTCGTCGACTCCCAGATAGGCCGCGATGACATCGGGGTTGTTGCGCACTTCGTCGGGCGAACCGTCGGCGATCTTGCGACCGAAATCGAGAACAGCGACCCGGTCGCTGACCTTCATCACGACGTTCATGTCGTGCTCGATCAGCAGCACGGTGTAACCCTGTGCACGTATCTTCAGGATCAGCTCGTTGAGCTCCTGCTTTTCCGCCGGATTGAACCCGGCGGCAGGTTCGTCGAGGCACAGCAATTGCGGTTCGGTCGCCAGGGCCCGCGCGATCTCTAGACGACGCTGGTATCCGTAGGGAAGGTTGCGCGCCGCGTTGTTCGCACGATCGGCGATTCCCATGAACGTGAGAAGTTCCATCGAACGCTCGCGGGCCTCGTTCTCTTCGCGGCGCTGACGTGCAGTGCGAAGAATCGCACCACCGACCGACGACGCCTTGCGTGAGTCTGCGCCGACCATCACGTTCTCGAGCGCCGTCATCTGCGAGAACAACCGGATGTTCTGGAACGTGCGCGCTATCCCCTGCTTGGTGATCTGGTGACGCTTCATCCCGGTGATACTGCGGCCGTCGAACCGCACGGCTCCGACCGTGGGGGCATACACACCGGTGATCACGTTGAAGCAGGTTGTCTTGCCGGCACCGTTCGGCCCGATGAGACCGAGAATCTCGCCGCGGGCAATCTGCAACGACACCTCGCTGAGGGCCGTGACGCCACCGAACTGCATCGTGACGTTGTCGAAATCGAGGAGAGTCCCGCTCATTGCGCCGCCTCCGTGCTGTCCGACTTTTTCCGGCGTTTCTCGTGCTCGTCGCCGACGCGCTTGGGCAGAATTCCCTCGGGTCGGAACACCATCATGAGCACCAGCACCACGCCGAAGACGAACACGCGCTTGTCGGCGAAGTTGCGCAGTCGCTCGGGAATGTAGGCCACCAGCACGGCACCCATGATCGCCCCGTACATGTTGCCCGACCCGCCGAGCACCACCGCGGCAAGGAAGAGAATCGAGAGCGTCAACGGGAAGTTGTCGGGGTTGATGAACCCGACCTTGCCGGCGTAGTGAACACCGGCGATGCCGCCCACGGCGGCACCGATCGTGAACGCCCACAGTTTGAACTTGAACGTGTTGACTCCCATGAGTTCGGCGGCGTCTTCGTCTTCGCGGATGGCGACCCACGAACGCCCGACTCGCGAGTACTCGAGCCGGTGCAGGACAAACAACACCAGCAACACCAGGGTGAGTCCGAGGTAGTAATACGGCTTCGGATCGATCACGCCGAACTTCAGGCCGAACATCGAGGGCGGTTTCTTGATGTCGCTGATTCCCCGGCTTGCACCGAGCCATTCCATGTTCTTCGCGGTGAGTCGGATGATTTCGCCGAAACCGAGCGTGACAATCGCGAGGTAGTCACCGCGCAGTCGCAGAGTCGGCGCACCGAGAATCACCCCGAACAGCATCGACACGACAACGGCAATCGGCAGGGTCAGCAGCCACGGAAGACTCGCGTGCTCGCTGGTGAGACTCGCCGTCACGTAGGCGCCCACTGCGTAGAAACCCACGTATCCGAGGTCGAGCAGACCGGCCAGGCCGACCACCACGTTGAGACCGAGCGCAACCAGCACGAAGATGATCACCTGGTCATTGAGAACCGTGGCGAACTGGGTGCCCGGGGTGTCGACGATCCGGCCGAGCACCGGCACGTCGGGCCAGAACGGCGCGAGATACAACGCGATGATGACGACGCCGTAGAAGGAGTACTTCTGCCACTTGTTCATGCGGTCGAAGGCGTCTCCGAAGGAGTCGCCCATGTTGCGCAACGGCGCGAGAAGAGTCTGCACGGTGTTCATACGCGTGCCTTTCCGAGAGATTCACCGAGAAGCCCGGTTGGGCGGAACATCAGCACCACGAGAAGAACCGTGAACGCAATCACGTCTTTCCATTGTCCGCCGAAGATGGCCGAACCGTAGTTCTCGACCAGACCGAGAACGAGACCCCCGAGCAACGCACCCTTCAGGTTGCCGATGCCGCCGAGAACGGCGGCGGTGAAACTCTTGACGCCGAGGATGAAACCGATGTTGAAACGTGTCTGGTCGTACACCAACGTGAACAACATGGCGGCACCGCCGGCCATGACGCCGCCGAGAGCGAACGTGACGATGATGATCATGTCGACGTTGACCCCGAGGATGCGCGAGGTCTCGGCATCCTGTGCCACCGCACGGACACCGCGACCGAGTCGGGTCTTGTTCACGAACAACGTGAGTGCGGTCATCATCAGCAACGCACCGACAATCACGATGACGTAGTCGATGCGGACATCGGTTCCGAAGAGATTGAACAGCGTCTTCTTCTCGAGAATTCGGGCCGTCTGGTACTGGTCGCGCTTGTTCGTGCTCCACACGCCGACGGCCTCTGCGATGGCGGTCGATGCGCCGATTGCAGAGATCAAGAAAGCCAGTCGCGGCGCCTGGCGACCGCGTTTGAAGATGCGCAGGTAGCTGTACGCAATCGGCGCCGTGAACACGAGCGACACGATGACGTTGAGTTTGGTGTCGTCGATGAAGATGAGCGAGATGACCAACGCAGTGAGAAATGCGAGCACCACCGCACCGATGCTGTCGCCGTTGCCGCGCAGCGGTCGGTAGGCAACCCGTTCGAGCAGCACGGCGCTGATGCCGGAGAACACCATCGCGATGATGAGGATGACAACAAGGAAAAAGATGAGGGTCATGCCCGTGCGGTACGGATAGTCGCCGTCCTCGAGCAACGGAATGTTGAGGAACTGCGACGAGGCCAGCAACGAACCGAACGTGCCGACCATGAAGATCTCGGAGTGCGCGAAGTTGATGAGGCGCAGCACGCCGTACACCAACGTGTAGCCGAGCGCCACGAGGGCGTAGATCGACCCGAGCGCGAGCCCCGTGACGGTGAGGTCCCAGAATGTGCGGATGATGAGCCAGTCAGGCATTCGAAAAACCAGTTCTTCTAACGGACGGGGTCACGTGTGACCACGGACTCAGCGTAGACAAAACGAATGGCCGGGGAACAATGTCCCCCGGCCATTCGCCAGTTCTTTGAGTGATCCCGAAAGGATTACTCGATGAGGCCGATGCCCTTGATGGCGCCGTCCTTGATTTCGTAGGCGTAGACAGCGGAGCCAGTGACTTCGCCGGTCTCGTCCCACTTCAACTGCTTGGTGACGCCGGCAGCGTCGTAGCCGTTGATGAACTCGAGGATGTCAGCGCGGGAGGTCTTGCCGTCCTTGATGGCTGCAATGAACACCGATGCTGCGTCGTATGCCTCGGCTGCGTAGGTCGCCGGATCTTCACCGTTGAACTCCTCCTGGAATGCAGCGAGGAACTCGGGGTTGGTGTCGAACGGTGCGCAGGTGCAGGTGAGGATTGCGCCCTCTGCTGCCGGGCCTGCCGCCTCGATGAAGCCCTTGTCGAGCGTTCCGTCACCTGAGTAGAAGGTTGCGGTCACGCCTGCGTCGGCCATCTGCTTGGCGAGCTTGCCCGCTGCTGCGTAGTAGCCACCGAAGAACACTGCGTCAACGCCTGCGTCCTTGGCTGCGGTGATGATCGCCGAGTAGTCGGATGCTTCGGGGTCGAGGCTGTTCAGCTCGACTGCCTTGTCACCGAGCGACTCCTGCACGATGTCAGCAAGACCCTTGCCGTATTCGGAGTTGTCGTCGACAACGCCGACCTTCATCTTGCCGTCGGCAATGATCTTCTGTGCAGCGCCGGGGCCCTGCTTGTCGTCACCTGCGAGTGCGCGGTGGAAGATGTCCCAACCGTTGGTCGAAAGTGCGGGGTTCGTCGCCGAAGGAGTGATGATCGGCAAGCCGGCCTCTTCGAACTTCGGGTTGACTGCTGCAGACTCACCGGAGAATGCAGGTCCGACGATGCCAACGACGCAGGGGTCTGCGATTGCCTTGTCGGCAAGTGCAGGAGCCTGGTCGGGGTCACCCTGGGAGTCGTATGCCTCGACGACAAGCGGGTTGTCCTCATTCTCGGCGTTGTACTGAGCAACGGCGAGGTCGAGACCCTTCTTGATGTTCTGGCCAAGGTTTCCTGCATCGCCTGTGAGTGCGCCGAAGAATGCAATCTTCAGGTCGCCGTCACAACCGTTGCCGGAAGCGTCGTCTCCGCCACCGCAGGCAACGCCCACGAGCGACAGAGCGAGCAATGTTGCGCCAACGCGCAGCACACTCTTCTTCATGTGTTTTTCCCCTTTAAGGAATGTGGCGGTTGCCCGCCGTTACTGGGTAGTAGAGCAAAACTACCCGTGAACGGCACCGAAACTCAATGGTGAGCCAGGACTTCGACCAATTTCACGACGTCCTGGTATGAGTTATAGAGGGGCGCAAAGCCGAATCTCATGAGATCTGGGGGCCGGAAATCGGCGATGATTCCCCTCGTCGCAAGGTCGTCAACCAGGCCCTTTCCCCCCGCAAACCCAAGCGCCACATGGCTTCCGCGCTGGGCAGGGTCACGCGGGCTGCCGAGGCTGAAACCCTTCGGGGCGAGGTGAAGGTCGTACAGATCGACGAAGAAGGAGGTGAGCCCGGTGCTTTTCCGGCGCAGGGCCTCGAGGGACACCCCGTCGAAGGCTTCGAGGGCGGCCTCGAGCGACTTCATGCTGAGCACGTTCGCCGTGCCCGTCAGGAACCGTGAGATTCCGGCAGCGGGTCGGTAGTCGATCTCGAAGTCGAACGGCGCATCGTGACCCCACCACCCCTGCAGTGGCTGACCCGATTGTTCGAGGAGTGCCGGCGAGGCGTAGATGAAGGCAGGTGCTCCGGGACCCCCGTTCAGGTACTTGTACCCGCACCCGACCGCAAAATCGACTCCGAGCCCGTCGGCATCGAACGGAACCGCCCCCGCGGTGTGTGCGAGATCCCACACCATCAGGGCACCGTGACGATGGCTTGCCTCCGTGATGCCTGCTGCATCGAGGATGCGGGCGGATCGATAGTCGACATGCGTCGCGGTGACCACGGCCGTGTCGTCGGAGATCGCACTGATGATGTCGTCGGCGGTCACGGCCTTCAACGTGAGACCGTGCTGGTCGGCGACACTCCGCGTGATGTAGATGTCGGTGGGGAAATTGTTGATGTCGATCACGATGTCGCGTCGGCCCGGTCGGAGCGCGACGGCGGCATGCAATGCCTTGCTGAGGTTGACCGACGTGTTGTCGGCACAGATCACGGTGTCGCGTTGTGCCCCGATGAGCGGGGCGATCCTGTTGCCGACTCGCAACGGCATTGCGAGCCAGTCTTCGTTCCATGAACGAATGAGACGCTCCCGCCATTCGAACTCGATGGTGCGGCTCAACACCTCGCGCGAACGAAGCGTGAGCGGGCCGAGGGAATTGCCGTCGAAATACAGAATGCCGTCGGGAATGTCGAACAGTGAACGCAGTGAGGCGAGTTCGTCGGCCGCGTCACGAGCCTGTGCCTGGTCACGCGCTTCCGACAGAATCACGAGCGTTCTCCTTTCAGTACGTCGAGCACCCAGTCTCCCACGACGGTGCCCGCGCGCAGAAGGTCGTACGGAAGATCGAAATGGTCGCGTCGGTCCACGACACGGATCACGGTCGCGGTTCCGACAGCCCCCAGATTCTCGCCGTATTCGCGGTTCTGACGCTTGAACTCTGACGACTCGTGTTCGCCCACCGCCAGAAGTGCGCGCTTCACCGGAAGCACCGGCGGGGTCAACAATTGCGGGCTCAACGACGTCGCCGACTGCATGTCGAGTCCGAGCGGATCGTTCGTGGGTGTGCGCACGATGGGCCTCACGTCGTAGATGCCGCTGAGCAACGCGACACCGTCTGTTCGTGCGGCGATGCCGGGATCACGGGCGCACATCGCCGCCAGGTGTGCACCGGCACTGCATCCCGCGATGATCACCGTCGACGGCTCGAGTTCGTCGAGCACGCGCCGCACATCGGCAATGCATTCCTCGACGATCCGGCTCACGCTCGCGCGCGGGGCCAACGTGTACTCGACTGCGTGCAACGAGATGCCATGCTCGAGAGCATCGGCTGCGTTGAAAAGCGAATCGGCCGCCGAAAGACGTTGCCAGTACCCGCCGTGTATGTACACGAGAAGCGGTGTCCGCTCGTGAACGAGCGTCACCGACCTGTACGGCTCGCTCAACACCGCGTATTCGGCGAGGTACTCGTCGAGCGGGCGCGTCGCGAAAAGAGACGGTGAGTACTCGTGATCGACTTCCGCATCGGTGGCGGTGCGCCAGTCGAACCCCGTCACGGAGTCGGGCGGCTTCCCGCCACCGTCGTGCGATGAAGCTCGCGCCTGAACCCCGCATAGTCGTTCAGCGCATAGTGCTGGGTCGATCGGTTGTCCCAGATGGCGAGGTCACCGGCGGTCCATTTGTGTCGCACCGTGAACTTCGCATCGGTCGTGTGCAGGTGCAGCCACTCCATGAGCCGCATCTTTTCGTCTCCGTCGATTCCGACGAGATCACGAACATAGGCACGGTTGTAGAAGAGAACCTTTCTTCCCGTCTCGGGGTGAGTGGTGACCAACGGATGAATCTGCACATCGTTCGCCGTGTCGTCGCACACGATGTTCATGCTCGAGAGACCGGAATGGATCGGCTGCATCTTCGGTGAATAGGCGTCCCTTGCGGTGTGCACGGCCTGCAGCCCGGCGAACAGTTCCTTGTTCTGGGGAGACATGTTCTCGTATGCAGACACCATGCACGACCACAACGTGTCGCCGCCGTAGAGAGGAATGTCGAGCGCAAAGAGAACGGTGAACGAGGGCGGGTTCTGCAGGAAACTGAAGTCGCTGTGCCACGCGCCGCCGAAGTTGAACGCGTTCCCGTCGCGGGCCTCCTTCAGGACCTTGATGACCTCGGGATGATCGGGGCTCGGTTCGATGAAGGGAGACTCCGCCGCCGGCCCGAACCGGTGCGAGAACGCGACCTGATCCGCGACCGACAGGTCCTGACCCGGGAGAAACACCACACCGTGTTCGCATGCCAGTGCGCGCAGGTCACGAAAACTCTCGTTGTCCAGTGAACGCACATCGATTCCGCTGATCCGGGCCCCGAGAACCCCCGTCAATCTCTCGACCTTCATGACACCACCGTAGACCCACCCGACGGAACGATGCGACGGTGTGCCAACATCTACGAATGGCAAGTGGCGACGGGAACGGTTTCATTCACTGTCAGCAGTGCAACTCGCGCCATTGGGGTCTGTACGGAGCGGCAGGTTTGTTGCTCGTGCGCACTGACATGTCGCCTGCCAGCGTTCTGCTGCAGCTGCGGGCAGGTTGGACCCACGGGGGCGGTACTTGGGCGCTTCCCGGCGGTGCTCTCGACTCTGATGAGCACCCCGTCATTGCCGCGGCCCGTGAAGCATGGGAGGAAACGGGGATCGACCCGGATGTTCTCGATGTCAAGAATGTCTTCGCCGACGACCACGGCAACTGGTGCTACTTCACCGTGATCGCCCATGCCAATGGAGAAGTCGACGAGTTCGAGGCAAACGCCGAGACCGAGGACCTTCGCTGGGTGCCCATCGACAACGTCGGCGGGTTCAACCTGCACCCCGGCCTGCGGGCCACATGGCCGGAGTTGATCGGTCTCGTCAAATCGTCTCTTGCGTCGTAACGGGTTCCCCATGCAACGTCATCTCGTACGACTCCTTCAATCTGCCAGCGCACTCGGCGCAATGAGCTACGGCGTGATGTTCACGGTTCTCGACGACTACCGAAACGAATACGGCATCTCAGAATCGAAGCTCGGTCTGGTCGTCGCCGCCGGATTCGTGGCCGGATTCGTGTCGAACGTGTTCGTTGCCCCTGTCGCCGACAAGGGACATGCGAAACGACTGGTGATGATCGGTCTCGTGACCCAGATTGTCGGTTGCCTCGTGATGGCGTTCGGATCGACGTTCGGCGTCCTCGTGTTCGGCCGCTTCCTCACCGGCATCGGAGGTGGCGCGGCCGACCCCGCATTGAGACGCATCATCATCCTCGCCGATCCCCGCGAAATGGGTTCGAACCTCGGACGCATCGTGGCGGCGGGTGTCGCGGGATTCGCACTCGGACCGGTGATTGCGGCGGTCACGGTCGAACCACTCGGTCTTGCGAGCCCGTTTCTCATCGTCGCGGCGTGCATCGTGCTGGTGCTGGCGGGTCTGACGCGGGTGCACGTGAACGAAGCCGACGCGGAGAGTGCCCCGTCACAACGCCTCGCCTTCGACCTGCTCAGAGTGCGTGCGATTGCCGGCGTGGTCGTGATCGGATTCTCGCTGTACATCATGATCGGCACGTTCGACTCGATCTGGTCTGTGATGATGGACGACATCAAGGCCCCCGATTGGGTTGCCAGCGTGGGAATCACGGTCTTTGCCCTGCCGATGATGTTCCTCGCCCCTCTCGGCGGTCGACTCACACAGAAACACGGCCCGTTCCGCGCGAGCATCGGCGGACTCTCGGTTGCCGCGGTGTTCATGGTGCTCTACGGCACGTTGTCGTCGCCCTATGTGATGCTCGGTGTCGGCGTGCTGCACGGCATCGTCGATGGACTCACCATCACCGGCGGATCAGCGGCACTTGCTCTCGTCGCCCCGCGCAATCGACTGGCGTCGGCGCAGGGCGTCTACAACGGAACCCTCACGTTGACGGGTGGCCTCGCGGCCGGCGTGGCCGGGGCGACGTACGACCGAATCGGGCAATCGACCTATGTGGCGTGTGCACTCGTGATGTGGGCGTTGATCGCCACCGGCGCGTTCCTCGCGCGCGGGTATCTCGGAATCAGGGGCGACCAGATTCAGGCCGACTGAGCGCGCTGAATCGCGTTCCAGACGTTGACCGACGTGCACGGCATGTCGATGTGCGTGACGCCGAGATGACTCACCGCGTCGACAACCGCATTGTGCACCGCGGGGGTCGCGCCGATTGTCCCCGCCTCGCCGATGCCCTTCGCGCCGAGCGGGTTCAGCGGCGTCGGGGTCTCCATCGACACCCGCTCGAAACTCGGCAGCTCGGCCGCCGAGATGAACCCGTAGTCGGCGAGATTCGACGTGATCGGGTTGCCGTCGGGGTCGAAGGCGACAACCTCGAGCAGAGCCTGCGCGACGCCCTGGGCGATTCCGCCGTGAACCTGGCCATCGACAATCAGAGGGTTGATGATGGTGCCGGCGTCGTCGCAGGCAACGTGACGTGCAACAGCGACCGATCCGGTCTCGACGTCGACCTCGACGACGCAGATGTGCGTGCCGAACGGGAAAGTTGCACCTTCGGGAACGAAATCGACCTCGGCATCGAGTGGTGCGTCGAGTCCGACCATGATGTCACCCCACGTGCGCATCGGCGTCGGCGAACCCAGCACGTGGAACCCGCCGCGCACGGTGTCGATCACCACGTCTTCCACTGCCGCCTCGAGCAGATCGGCCGCGCGCTGCCGCGCCTTCTCGATCACTGCGTCGGTTGCGAGCTTCACGGCGGTGCCGCCCACCTGCAACGAGCGCGAACCACCGGTTCCGCCGCCGCGGTCGATGTCGTCTGTGTCGCCGAAACGGAATTCGATGCGGTCGAATGGAATGCCTGTTGCGTCGGAGACCAACATCGCCCATGCGGTGTGGTGACCCTGGCCATGCGACGACGAACCGGTGCGGATGATCGCACCGCCGTCTTTGGTGATCTCGACGGCGCCGTAGTCGCCCGATCCCATCGGGTTCGTTGTCTCGACGTACGAAGCGATTCCGATGCCGAGTTGCACCGGTGCGTTCGATGCGCGCCGGCGGGCCTGTTCGGCACGCAGGTCTGCATACCCGGCAGCAGTCAACGCTTTGTCGAGTGCGGCCGCGTATTCACCGGAGTCGTACTTGGCGCCCATCGGTGTCGTCAACGGGAACGATGCCGGCTGCAGATAGTTCCTGCGCCGCACTTCTGCGGGATCGAGACCACAGACACGGGCGAACTCGTCGATTGTTCTTTCGATTGCGGCGGTCGCTTCGGGTCGACCCGCGCCACGGTATGCAACCGTGGGGGTCGTGTTCGTGACGACGGAGTGCGACTCGAACTGCACGCGGGCGATGTCGTAGACGCCGCTCGCCATCATGCGCGTCATGAACGGCAACACGGCACCGGCCTTTGCATATGCGCCGGCATCCTGCAGCACGTCGATGCGGTACGACGTGATGCGGCCGTCCCTGGTTCCGCCCATCCGCGTGCGCTGGCGCTGACCGCGTCCGTGCCCCATCGACAGCATGTTCTCCGTGCGGGTCTCGGTCCAGCGCACGGGCCTGTTCAGTTTGCGTGCTGCCCAACCGACCAGGATCTCCTCTGCGTACACGCCCGACTTCGCACCGAAGCCGCCCCCGACATCGGGCGTGATCACCCGCACAGCCGACTTCTCGAGACCGAGCGTGTCGGCGAGACCGTCGCGCGCACCGTGTGCTCCCTGGCTGCACGCCCACTGTGTGAGACGGGTTCCGTCCCACACAGCGGCGCACGATCGCACTTCCATGGGTGCGGGTGCAACACGTTGGTTTTCGATCTGCAATTCGACCACCACCTCGCAATCAGAGAAGATGTCGTCGGAACTGTTTGCCGCGAACGTGAGAACGACGTTTGTCTCTGCATCTGGATGAAGCACCACTTCGTTGCGGATCGATTCGTCGAGATCGAGAAGCACGGGAAGCGGCTCGTAGTCGACGATCACCATCTCGGCAGCGTCGGCTCCCGACACCTTGTCGGTGCTGACCACCACCGCAACGATGTCGCCGACGAAGCGCACGGTGTCCCGAGCAACGTACGGAAACCGGATTGCCTTGTTCATGAAGCCGTGTGCAGGCGGCGCAGGGTCGATGTCGATGTCGTCTGCTGTCCACACCGCCACCACGCCCGGCATCGCACGCGCCTCTTCGGCGTCGATTCCCGTGATGCGACCGTGTGCGAGCGACGACCGCACGTAGGTGAGGTGAACCGCACCGGGAAGGTCGAGATTCGCGATGTAGGTGCCCTCACCCTTGAGGAAGCGCGGGTCCTCGACGCGAACCACGCGCGTGCCGAGGATGCTCATGCCGACCAACCGCCGTCGACGATGAACTCGGAGCCCGTGGAATACGCGCTGTCGTCGCTGCCGAGATAGAGGGCCAGTCGCGCCACGTGAATCGGCTCCGCCTCGTATCCCAGCGGAATCCGTGTGCGCACAGCCTCTCGCACACCTTCGCCGGCCGCATCGAAGGTCTGCAACATCGGCGTGTCGATGATCCCGGGATGAATCGAGTTCACGCGCACACCGAACGGCGCCAGTTCCTTCGCGACACCCTTCGTCATGCCGCGCACGGCCCACTTGCTCGCACCGTACGCAAGGAACCCCGGGGTGCCGTTCAGGCCCGCGACCGACGAGATGTTGATGATGCTGCCGGTCTTGCGTGCGACCATGTGCGGAGCAACCGTCTTCATGCCGAGGAACACCCCGGTCACGTTGATGTTCATCGTCTTTTCGAACATCGGCAACGACGTGTCGAGAACTGTGCCCCTCTCGAAGATGCCCGCGTTGTTCACGAGCACGTCGATCTGGCCGAACGTGTCGAGCGCCTCTTTCATCACCGCGTTCCAGTCGTCTTCCTTGGTGACGTCGTGGTGAAGGAACACACACTTCGAGCCGTCCGGCGAAAGGCGCTGCGCGGTCTTCTTGCCGTCTTCGTCGAGAATGTCGGTGATCACCACACGTGCACCTTCATCAATGAAGAGTTGTGCCTCCGAGGCACCCATTCCGCGCGCACCACCGGTGATGAGCGCAACTTTTCCGTCCAGACGTGATTTACCCATGTGAGTGTTCTACCTCATCGGCTCAGTCGTGAACCACCCCGGCTTTGTCCTCGGCCCGGATCTGAAGTACCAATCTGACCGCGACGACGAGCAACAAGGTTGCAAAGAGCACGTTCGAGACCGTGTCGGTCATTCGCGCAGAAATCCACCCTCCCGCGATCGCGGCGAGAATGCCGCCGGCACCCAGAATCGCGGCGGCCCTCAGGTCGACATTCTTTTTCGTGCGGTTGCGCCAGGTTCCCATGATCGACGTGGGAATGATGACAGCAACCGAGGTTCCCTTCGCCATCGCCGCGGGCATCTGGAGAAGCATCATCATTGCCGGCACCATCACGACTCCTCCCCCGACACCGAGGAGGCCGGCGAGAATCCCGGTGGCCACGCCGATCACGACGAGCGCGGTCACGGTTCCGACGGTGAGCACGTCGCGAGTGCCGCTCTCGAGCGGGAGGAAAAGCCTGACCGCGGTCACGATCAGAAGTCCGGCAAACGAAATGGCGAGGGTTCTGTGCGGCAGCACGTGCAGCAGTCGCGTGCCGACGAGTGCGCCGGCGAGCGCACCGACCGCAAGGCATGCCCCTACCCGCCAGTCAACGTGGTCGTGCGCCCAGTACGAGGCGAGCGACGACGCCGAAATGGGCAGCACCGCGGCGAGCGAGGTGCCGTGCGCGATGCGTTGGTCCATCCGGGCCACCAGCACGAGTCCGGGAACGATCAAGATGCCGCCACCGACCCCGAACATGCCCGAGAGGAATCCTGCGGCAATGCCCACCATCACCACCGTGGTTGTCGACGCAGAATGATGACTCGTGACGGATGTTGGTTGATCGGACATGCGTCTCCATGCTGACACATGCAGGTCCCGCCTCCGTATCGTTTGGGGAATGCGAACACGAGCGGCAGTCTTCTTCGTGGTGGTTGCATCGTTGTGCACCGCGTCGTGTTCCGCATCGACTTCGACCGAAACTCCTGCTTCGGAACCCGCAGTGAGCCTTGCCGCAAGGGTGTCGGCACGTTGTGGCACCTTGAAGGTGCCCCGGCTCGGCCCGGGAACCATGTGCGTCGACACGCAGTTCAGACCGAAACGCGACGACTTCTCGTTCGGGAACTTCGGTCGCACTCCCCGCGCCGACGAGAACGTGACCACCCAGACCCTCATCGACCTGTTGGGATACGACACCGTCTGCATTCCCGGCTCTCCGCGCGAATGTGTGATGCGTCCCCCCGCCGTGCAGTTGCTCGAGCGCTGGAACACCGCCCTGTCGGGCGGTCGGTGCGAGGGACTCGCAACTCTCAGCACGAGATTCTTCCTCTCGCAGGAACACCCGCAGAACTACGCGGTCTCGGCAACCCGGACATCGGACCTCACACAGTTCAACAGAACTCTCTCCGAGTCGGTGGTCTACTGGTGGGCGACGCAGTTTCTCGACGAAGTGTCGCGCGCCGCCGAAAACTCGCGCAGAAAATCGCCGTTGCTCCTCGTCGACGAACTCATCGTCGGGCTCGCGCAGACGTCGGGATACACGTTGGCGATGTACTTCGGAAACAGCGGCCACTCGGTGACGCCGTTTGCCGTCACCAAACGCGACAAAGATTTCGTCATCCATGTCTACGACAACAATTTTCCCGGAATGCGTCGGGAGGTGCTCGTGAACATGGTGACGAACTCATGGCTGTATCTCGACGCAACCGAATCGATCGACGGGACCCCCGTCGACTGGGCGGGGTCGACGGGCTCGCTCGAGCTGACCAAGATGTCCGAGCGCGAGGGGCCCTTCACATGCCCGTTCTGCTCGGTGATGACCGACGATTCGCCGACCATCGTGACCCTTTCGTCGCGTGACCCGTACAAGGCCGGATACCTGCACATCGGGACATCGTCGGGCACATTCGATGTGACGCCGCAGAAAGTGACGAACTCTATTGCAGGTGCCAAGTGGTCGATCTCGAAGGGAAACCGCGGCCTCATCGAGGTGGAGATCCCGTCGTCGGTGTCGTCATTCTCGGTCGCAGTGAACAAAGAGTCGCGTGACACGGCAACCGGCGACGTTGTGCTCAGCGTCGAGCGAGGTGGCTTCGCGAGATTGCAGGTTGCCGGCAACCTTGCGATTGCAGAGTTCACGGCCGAGCCCGTTCCGGTCGTGAAGTCGTCGGACAGGGAGATGAAGGTTGTCGCGCCGACCGACAGACGAATCGCGGTGTCGGTCGCCCGACGCGGAACTCTCGCGACGCATGCTCTCGAATCGAACCACGAGATCACCTTCTCGCGTGTCGACGACAACACGATTTCGGTCGGCGTCAAGGGGACGACCGGGGAATCATCGGTCGCCGTGCCGACGTCTGCAGTCGACACGAGCGAACGGGTCAAGATCTTCGTCGACCAGGACGGGTCACTGGCACTCGAGAACTCGAAACCCACCGCAGTCACCGCACGCCGCCGGAGGTCCGTGACTTTCTCACCGACCCCACGACCAAAGCCGCAAACGACCACAACGGTTCCCACCATCGAGATTTCCGAGCCTGATTGAGACTGCCGATAGTTTTGTCGGCATCGAACACAAGATTGTCCTGTTCTACAGATTCACTCCCCTCGCGGATCCCGTCGCGATTCGCCTCTGGCAACGTGCCCTATGCGAGAAACTGAATCTCAAGGGTCGCATCATCATCTCGAAAGACGGCATCAACGGAACCGTCGGCGGACGCTTGACGGATGTGAAGCTCTACGTGCGCGAGACACGCGAGTTCGAGGCGTTCAAGGACATCGACTTCAAGTGGAGCGAGGGCACCGGCGACGACTTCCCCCGGCTGCGCGTGCGGGTGCGCGACGAGATCGTCACGTTCGGGGTGCCCGACGAGATCAAGGTCGACTCGAACGGCGTCATCGGAGGCGGAACGCACCTCTCGCCGCGTGAAGTGAACGACCTGGTGGAACAGCGGGGTGACGACGTGGTGTTCTTCGACGGACGCAACGCCTTCGAAGCACGGATCGGTCGTTTCAGGAACGCAGTGGTCCCCGACACCCGGGTCACGCCCGACTTCGTGCGCGAACTCGAGAGCGGCAAGTACGACCACCTGAAGGACAGACCGGTGGTCACCTACTGCACCGGTGGCATCAGGTGCGAGGTTCTGTCGGTGATCATGAAGAACCGCGGCTTCCGTGAGGTGTACCAGATCGAAGGCGGAATAGTTCGGTACGCCGAGCACTACCGCGACAAGGGCCTGTGGGAAGGTTCGCTCTACGTGTTCGACGGACGTCTGCGGGTGGAATACGGAAAAGACGAAAAGGTTCTGGGCAACTGCGACTTCTGCGCCCAGCCGACGAACGACTTCTTCAACTGCAGGGTGCTCTCGTGCCGCACGAGGGTTCTGGTGTGTGCAGACTGCACCGGCGACGAAGAACCCCTGTGCAACGACTGTGCATCAGCGGAAGTGAACGGCGACCTCTGACCAGAACGTCGAATAAGCGTCGAGTCTCTGCTGCGGCGACTGACCCATGGTGAAGTCGGGAACGCAAATCTCGTCGAATCCGATCTCCTTGTAGCGACCGACCGCATCGACCAACTGCGACGTGGTGCCGACCACCGAACGATCAGCCGGCACGACACCCTTCAGTTTCTCGGCCGCCGCATCGTCGGGCACGATGAAGAACAACGGCTGCACCGACGTGCGGATGGTGGAGATGTCGCGACCCTCTTTGTCGCACGCCTCGCGGAGTTTCGACATCACGACGGCGGCTCCTTCCGGCGTGCCCCAGGTGTTCCACTCATGTGCGAACCGTGCCGTGAGACGCAGCATCCTCGGACCCCCGGTGCCGACGAGAATCGGCAACGGCGACTGAACCGGCTTCGGCTCGCACGGGGCGTTGGTGATGCTGAAGTGCGACCCGGCGAACGTCGTTCGCTCTTGCGACAACATGCTGACCACGATCTCGATTGCCTCGGCGAATCGGTCGACACGGTCCTTCGCGTCGAACAACTCGATGCCGAAAGCCCGGTGCTCGTTCACCTGCCAACCGGCACCCATGCCGAGCACGAAACGACCGTCGCTGATGCGGTCGATCGTTGCGGCACGGTTCGCAATGAGCGCGGGATGGTTCATCGTCGTCGGGGTCACCAGAGACCCGAGGCGCACGCGCGAAGTTGTGGCTGCCAGTGCCGACAGCACGCTGAAGCACTCGTGGAAATTCCCGCCGATTGGTTCACCGTCGGGCGTATTCGGCATGTAGTGGTCGGCATACCAGAAGCCGTCCCATCCCATGTTCTCCACGGCACTGACGAAGTCGCGCACCTCTGTCCAGGGGTGGGCACTGTTCGCCCACGCAGAGAAGTACATGGTCAGGCCGGACCGGAGAACATGCCGCGGTACACCTGTGGCTTCGGCGGCGTCGACTCACCCTCGTACCGGTTGATCTCGGCACGCGCCACGACTCCCCAGTGCACCTCGTCGGGTCCGTCGGCAAGACGCAACGTGCGCTGGCTCGCGTACATGCGGGCGAGTGGTGTCCACTGCGACACACCGGTGGCACCGTGCATCTGGATTGCCTCGTCGATGATCTGGCACACGCGGATCGGCACCATGGCCTTCACTGCGCTGACCCACACGCGGGCCTCTGCGTTGCCCATGGTGTCCATGGCCTTCGCTGCGCGCAACACCATGAGACGACATGCCTCGATCTCGATGCGAGCCTTTGCGATGACCTCGGGGTTCTTGCCGAGACGGACGATCGGGCGACCGAAGGCCTCGCGCGTGAGACCGCGACGGATCATCAGTTCGAGTGCGCGCTCTGCCGCGCCGATCGAGCGCATGCAGTGGTGGATGCGTCCGGGTCCGAGACGAAGCTGAGAGATCTCGAAACCGCGACCCTCTCCGAGCAACACGTTCTCTTTCGGCACGCGCACGTTGTTGAAACGAAGGTGCATGTGCCCGTGGGGCGCATCGTCTTCGCCGAAGACTTCCATCGGGCCGACAATCTGCACACCCGGTGTTCCCATCGGCACGAGAATCTGCGAGTGCTTGCGGCTCGGCGGACCATCGGGGCTCGTGAGCAACATGACAATGAGGATCTTGCAACGCGGGTCACCCGCGCCGGAGGCGTAGTACTTGTCGCCGTTGATCACCCATTCGTCACCGTCGAGATAGGCACGGCACTGCAGGTTCTTGGCATCTGACGACGCCACGTCAGGCTCGGTCATCACGTATGCAGAACGAATCTCGCCGTTCAGGAGGGGCGTCAGCCACTTGTCTTTCTGCTCACGGGTTCCCACGCGCTCGAGAACTTCCATGTTGCCCGTGTCGGGGGCCGAGCAGTTCATGCTCTCCGATGCGAGCGGGTTCTTGCCGAGCTCAACCGCGATGTAGGCGTAGTCGAGGTTCGACAATCCCTCGCCGGTCTCTGCATTCGGGAGGAAGAAGTTCCACAGCCCTTGTTGCTTCGCCTTTGCCTTGAGGCCGTCAAGGATCTCGAGTTGTCCCGGGGCGTAGTCCCAACGGTTCTCGCGGTTCTCCCCGAGCGCATAGAACTTCTCGGCGGCGGGTTCGACTTCCTCTGCGATGAACTTCTTCACCGCGTTGAACAGCGGCACCGCCTTCTCGGACATCGCGAGATTCAGCGAATCATCGGTCTCTGACACTGCGTGCATTCCTGGCTTGGGCATTGCTCTCCCCTTTGGTGACGGAACCTTCCCGACCCCGTGCCCCTCACCCTAGTTCTCGACCCCGTGGGTCCATTCAGGCGGAAACTAAGGTCACAAGGTCACACATGAACGGGAGGCCCCACATGGCAGACGCACACGGTCACAAGCCGGCAACCGACCACACCCGCAAACGAAACTCGGCCGTGTCGGTCGTCGACGACCCGGGCGATTTCGATCGCGCCTCGCGCGGCTTCATCGCCGCCCACCCCACGGGCACCATTGTCGACCAGCACGGACGAACCGTGATCGACACCAACAACTACGAGTTTCTCGCCCCCGGAAACCCCGCACCGGACACGGTGAACCCCAGCCTCTGGCGACACGCGCAACTGAATCACATTCACGGTCTCTTCGAGGTGCGACCCGACGTGTACCAGGTGCGCGGCTACGACATCTCGAACATCACCTTCATCAAAGGCAACACGGGCTGGATCGTGATCGACCCGTTGACGACCCCGCAGACGGCCAGGGACAGCTACGACCTCGTCACCCACCATCTGGGACACCGGCCGATCACCGCAGTGATCTACACGCACTCGCACACCGACCATTTCGGTGGCGTGCTCGGCGTGATCTCGGAGGACGATGTCGAGTCGGGACGCTGCATCGTTGTCGCCCCCGAACATTTCATGCACGAGACAGTCGGCGAGAACGTGATCGCAGGACCCGCCATGGGTCGTCGTGCCCTGTTCCAGTTCGGGCCGTTCCTTCCGCCGGGGCCGACGGGTCACCTTGACTGCGGTCTCGGAAACTCGATTCCGGTCGGCGCACCGGGGCTGATCGCGCCGACACACGACATCACGTTCACCGGCGAAGAGATGACGATCGACGGAGTGCGCGTGATCTTCCAGTTGACACCCGAATCAGAGGCTCCCGCGGAGATGAACTTCTACTTCCCCGACCTCGGCGCTCTGTGCATGGCGGAGAACTGCAACCACACGATGCACAACTTGATCCCGATCCGCGGTGCACTCGTGCGCAATGCGATGAACTGGTCGAAGTACATCAACGAGGCAATGGAGCTCTTCGGCGGCGAGGCGCAGGTGTTGTTCACTTCGCACAACTGGCCGCGATGGGGCAACGACGATCTCAATGACTTCCTCGAGAAGCAACGCGACCTCTACAAGTGGATGCACGACCAGACGATGCGCCACGCAAACCAAGGGTTCGTCGCCACCGAAATCGCCGAACACCTGTCGTTGCCCGACGAGTTCCTCGCGAACGAACACACCCGCGGTTTCTACGGCGACCTCGTGCACAACGCGAAGGCCGTGTACCAGCGCTATCTCAGTTGGTACGACGGGAACCCCGCGAACCTGCACAAATACCCGCCCGTCGAAGCCGGAAAGCGGTATGTCGATCTCGCGGGTGGCCCAGACGCCCTGCTTGCCAAAGCGCAGAAGGCATTCGATGAAGGTGACTACCGCTGGGTTGCGGAACTCGTGAATCATCTCGTGTTCGCCGATCCGTCGAACTCGCGCGCCCGCAACCTGCAGGCCGACACTCTCGAACAGCTCGGCTATCAGGCAGAGTCGGCGACCTTTCGCAACGCCTACCTGAACGCGGCACAGGAGTTGCGCCAGGGCCCACCGAACCTGTTGGGCGGTGCGGTACGCGGAAAGGGCCTGTTGCGGGCGATGTCCGTCGAGCAGGTGTTCGATGCGATTGCAATCCGGCTCAAGTCGGAAGAGGTCGGCGGACTGCGGGTGTTCGTGAACTGGACATTCACCGACCTCGACGAAAAGTGGGTGCTGGGACTGTCAAACCGAACGTTGTTCCACGTGCAGGGTCGTCATGATTCCCGCGCGTCGGTCACTGTGTCGCTGTCGCGACTCACGCTTGTCGGCATCATCACAGCGGAGACGACGTTCATGGACGAGATCCAGGCCGGTCGCATCACTCTCGACGGCGACCCGGCAGCGTTGCTCACCATCTTCGGCAATCTCGACACATTCGTGCCGGGCTTCGCCGTTGTCGAGCCCTAGCCCCGCCGGAGTCAGAAAGCGGTCACACCGATCTCACGCAAAGATCGGAGGAGAACCGGTCACCCCGGCAACCGGGCATCATCGTTTCCTGCTCAAGGAACCAACGAGACGCACCGGCATCCCGAGAAACTCCTCGAGCAACGATGTTCTCTCCTGGGCCGTGAACAGGTTCAGGTCGAGTGTTTCCTGGCTGTCACACGAACCGGTCACCTTGAGTTCGACAAATTCCCCACCTGCTCCGGCCAACACCGAACCACGCACGCTCGCCACACATTGATCGTGCGAACGATCGAGACCGGTTGCGATCCGGAGTATCCCCGCCATCAGGTCGACATCATGGCGACGGCTTTCGTCGAGAGCCTCGTACTCGGGATGGGATCGCTTCGGATTGCCCTTGCGGTGGTAACGGGCCACCAACGCAATCAGTTCAATGTCATCATCCGAGAACCCGACGAGATCGGCATTTCGAATCATGTAATACGAATGGAGATGATGGCGCGAGTACGAAATCGATGCCCCGACGTTCGACAGAATGGCAGCCGTCTCGAGCAACGGGAGCAGGCCCTCGTCGAGTTCGAACTGTCGGTGAAGAGTCGAGAAAATCTGGGAGGAAATCCGTGCAACATGCTCGGAATGCTGCACGTCGACCGAACATCTCCGCGCGAATCGGAGAGCGCCGTCGCGCGCGGCGTCGCGTCGTGAGAGGCGCATTCCGAGCAATTGTTCGGCGGCGTCGAAGAGCACCCCTTCACGCAACGCAAACTCGCTGTATTCGCATGAGTCGAACTTCAGTGCCCGGCAGTACTCATGCAGCAAGACCGCGCCGGCCGTGATGATCTCGGCGCGCTTCGAATCGATGCCCGGAATCTCGGAGATTTCCTCGGCCGAGTCACAGTCACAGATCCGGTCGACGAGTGCGTTGAGCGCCTGCCGTGAGATCGTCTTGCCGTTGAGAGATGCCGACAGTTCGCGACCGTCGCTGATCAGCGAGGCTCGTACCAAGGTTTCACAGGTGCCCGATGACAGAACCACACGAGAGAAACCGATGTTTCTGATGTCGTTGGCGAGCGGTGCAAAAGTTGAATTTGCATAGGCACGCAACTTCGCGAGGTTTCCATTGGCGACTTTCCCGGCGAGAAACCTGTCGGTGAGTCTCACCGCACCCAACTTCAGGCTCTGCGACAGGAGGGTTCGGTGACCCTCCGAGATCGTGAACTCGGTCGACCCACCCCCGATGTCGATCATCAACACCCGGTCGCCACCGAGTGAAAGGGACCGGCGCACGCCCAGTGCAATCAGCCGGGCCTCCTCTGACCCGCTGATGACGCGAATGTCGATTCCGACTTCGTCACGCACACGACGCACGAAATCGTTGCCGTTCTCGGCTTCACGAACTGCGCTCGTCGCAACGGCACGAACCAGAGCCGAATGGGCGGCTGCGATCTGTTTCATGCGCCGCAAGGCGACAAGACCCCGATCCATGGCTTCTTCGGTCAACACTTCGAACGCGCCGGCGCCGGCGCCGAGGCGCACCACCTCTTTCTCGACGGTGATGATGTGAAATCCGAGTTGGTCGACCTGGGCAATCACCATGTGGACGCTGTTCGTGCCGATGTCGATCGCGGCCACCACGGCGCTCTTCATGTCGACGACTGTCTCTGCCACGCCCCCACATTAGGTAACGCGGAGTCAAACTCAGCGTGAACTATGCCAAGGTGACAAGCGACCTCAGGGACCACTGGCGCCGGGAGTTTGTACCTTTGAGAGCATGACGGCGAACCTCTATGTGAACCGCGAGCTGAGTTGGCTCGATTTCAACGAGCGAGTTCTCTCGCTCGCCGAGGACAATGGCGTGCCACTTCTCGAGAGATTCAAGTTCGTTGCCATTTTCTCGTCGAACCTCGACGAATTCTTCCAGGTGCGGGTCGGCGCACTCCACGACCGCGTTGAGGCGGGCATCTCACAGTTGAGCTTCGATGGCATGTCCCCGACCCAGCAGCTGCTCGCAATCCGACGCAAGACCCTCGAACTCGTGACCCGGCGTGACTCGGTGGTCAACCGATTGTTCTCACAACTCGAACATCACGGGTACAGGCTGGTGAATTCGTCACAACTGCACTGGTCGGAGCACTCGTTTCTCGACGACTACTTCCTCCGCGAGGTTCTGCCGATTCTCACACCACTGGCGGTCGACCCGACTCATCCGTTCCCGTACATATCGAACCTCGCACTCAGCATCGGCGTGAACATCACCGATCCGGACACCGACATCACCCGGTTCGCCCGCGTGAAGGTGCCCGACACCATTCCACGCTTCGTCTTTGTCGACGACACGAGATTTGTCGCTCTGGAACAGGTCGTCTCGGAAAGACTTCACTTGCTCTTCCCGGGAATGAACATCGGGGAATCCGGGTCGTTCAGGGTCACCCGCAACACCGACCTCACCATCGAGAGCGAAGAGGCTGAGGACCTTCTCGAGATGGTGGAGATCGAACTTCGACGTCGCCGATTCGGCAATGCAGTGCGACTCGAGATCAACAAGGAGATGCCCGACGCGATCCTGCAAATGATCCTGGAGGAACTCGAGCTCGACGCCGAAGACGTCTACAGGCACGAATGGTTCGTCGGGGGGACCGAACTCTGGCAGATTCATCGCATCGACGTGCCGGAACTGCGTGACACTCAGTGGCAAACAACGACAGCGGGACGACTCTCGGCGGCAGACGATGCAGGACACAGTTTTTTCAGTGTGCTGCGACACCGCGACCTCATGGTTCACCATCCGTACGAATCATTCTCGACATCGACAGAGGACTTCATCCGTCAGGCCGCAGAAGATCCGCGAGTTCGCGCCATCAAGGCGACCCTGTACAGAACGTCTGCCGACAGCCCGATCGCGAGGAATCTCGTGCGTGCGGCAGAACGCGGGGTGCAGGTGGTTGCGCTCGTGGAACTGACGGCACGTTTCGACGAACAGACAAATGTCGCCTGGGCCAAGGAACTCGAACGTGCGGGCGCCCATGTGGTGTACGGAATGGTCGGTCTCAAGACCCATGCGAAGTGTCTGCTGGTGGTTCGCGAGGAAGAGTCCGGCCTGAAGAGATACGCCCACATCGGTACCGGCAACTACAACTCGACGACGGCGCGCATCTACGAGGACATCGGCTTTTTCACCGACGACGAGGACCTCACCAACGACGTGTCGAACCTCTTCAACTATCTCACCGGATTCAGCAAGGCACCCGATTACGCGGAACTCATCGTCGCCCCGGAGCACCTGCGCTCGCGGATCCGCGCACTCATCGCTCACGAAGCGACCTACGGTGGCGAGGGGCGCATCAGTCTGAAAATGAATTCACTCGTCGACCCCGAGATCATCTCCGATCTCGTGGATGCCGCGAGAATCGGGGTGAAGATCGACCTTCTCGTGCGCGGAATCTGCTGCCTCAACATGGCGCACGTGCAGGGACTCCCCATTCGGGTCAGGTCGATTCTCGGCAGGTTCCTCGAACATTCGAGAATCTACAGATTCGACCACGGCTCCGAATCCGGTGAAGCCGCCTACTTCATCGGTTCGCCCGACATGATGCAACGCAACCTCGATCTGCGAGTGGAAGTGCTCAGCCCGGTCCATCATCGGAAACACCGGGCATGGCTCGACAAGGTTCTCGAGATCCACTGGGCGGATGATGCATCAGCGTTCGATCTCACGAACGACAATCGTTGGATTCGGTCAGTCGAATTCTCCGAGGAGACGGACCCCCAGCACCGACTCATGCAATGGGCCACCGAACTCCAGCAGGTCCGGGGTCAGCTGTCCACTTTTGACACCGACATCACCTCCGAGACTCCGATGGAGGAGAACGTTCTCCAACGAATCGTGCCCTGGTTGCGCGGTCGACACCACTGACATCCACGCCTTCTCGTTCACAACAGCAGATGGCTATTGTTCGGTCATCTTGTCACGAGGTCTGGGGGAATCATGTCGGAGAATCTGAAGAACGGATACGGCGGACTGACGGCCGTTGTCACCGGCGGCGGAACCGGAATGGGCCGTGAACTCGTGCGTCAGTTGACTGCACAGGGGTGCAACGTTGCGACCTGCGACGTGAACGCCGAGGCACTCGCCGAAACCGTCGACATCTGCACGAAGGACGGCAACAGCGGGTCGATCCTCACGCACCTCGCCGATGTGTCGAACGAACAACAGGTGCTTGCTTTCCGGGACGCGGTGTCTGCTTGGACTCCGTTTGTCCATTTGCTCTTCAACAATGCAGGAATCGGCGGCGGCGGCAGCATCGTCGAGGATCCGCGCGACGGCTGGGAAAAGACGTTCAATGTGTGCTGGGGCGGCGTGTATCTCAACACCCGCGCGTTTCTTCCCCTGCTTCTGGCAGCACCGTTCGCACACCTCGTGAACACGAGTTCGATCAACGGTTTCTGGGCATCTCTCGGTCCCGGCGTGTCGCACTCTGCTTACAGTGCGGCAAAGTTCGCCGTGAAAGGCTTCACCGAGGCGCTCATCACCGATTTCCGGATGAACGCCCCGCACGTGACAGCTCACGTGGTGATGCCCGGGCACATCGGCACAGAGATCGCCATCAACTCGGGCAAACTGCACGGCAACGACCCCAAGGAAATGAACGAGGAACAACTGATGCGGGTGCGGCGGCGGTTCGAGCGTCAGGGAGTCGACATGTCGCCCGTCAGCGACGAAGACCTGCGCGTCCTGTTGCAGATGGGCGCCGAGGGTTTCCGTGACAACGCCCCCACCAGCGCAGCCGAGGCATCGAAATACATCCTCGACTGCGTGGCGCGGGGAGACTGGCGCATCCTGATCGGCGACGATGCGAAAGTCCTCGATGAAGAGGTCCGCAAGGACCCGTGGTCGGCATACGAAGTCGACTTCATCGACCGGGTACGCGCCCGTGGGGCGCTCGGTGGACTGGTGCGCGACTAGATCTCGGCGAACGCGTACGCGTGCATCAGCGCACCCGAGTCGTCGACGAGAACATGTGCAACCAGGCGCTCGTTCGCCACGTGATACTCGGTGCCGAGACCTGTTCCCGCTGCTTCGGTCACTTCCTGTTCGGCAACTTCGGCGAGAAATTTCTCGATGTCTGTGATGTCGACCTTTGCTTCGGCCGACACATCTGCGGGGGAATCGAGAACCGCTGCGCGAACGAGTGATTCCCAACTGCGACTGAAGTCATCGGCGTTGGTGAAGAGTTCGATGCCGGCAATCTTGTCGCCGTAGGCAACCGCGATGCCGGTCTGGCCGGGATCGATGCCGGCTTTCTCGAACTGTGTCAGCACCTCGTACAGGGCTGCGTTCTGCTCGAAATACGAATCGGCTGCGAGATAGCTGTTCGACTCGTGATGAATGCGGCGTGACGTGAGTTCGTCCGAGATGGAGTTCCACACGGCGCCCTGGTCGGAGTACTTCATTCCGGAAAGGTCGAGGCTGCCCTTGACACCGCGCTGTTTTGCGATGCGAACCTTGCGGCTGACGATGCGCTTCGAGTCGCGGAACTGCATGCCACCGTGCCAGCGACCTGCCTCGACGCACGACACGGGGATCACGATGGTTGCGCCGGCCGGAACCAGAATCGACACGTTCACCGTGCGCGTCTGTCGGCCACCCTCGAGGACACGGCCTGCCGGGATGATGACCGGGATGTCCTTCAGGTTCGTGACCTGCAGTTGCGGCACCGTGGCCGACTCGAGCTCGGACACCTGCAGCGAATCGTCGGCGACGACCGCCGAGGTCGGGCGGGCTTCCTCGAGATAGAGCGGGAAGATCGAGACTCCCCCGTGGCTGATCGGCTGGCCGACCTTGGTTGATGTGAGTTTCTTCATTGACATTGTTTTCTCCTTCTGCGGTGCGACTGGCCCCGCACCCGGGAAGGTACGGAACGGGTCTGTCAAATTTGGTGCGAGTGACTCTAATCCCCCTTTCTAGTCGTTGCTACCCTTTCCCTCTCGATTTCTGAGTTTCCGCATTTTTCCCCTCTGCGCCGTCGGGCGTTCACCCCGCTGTCACCTCGGTTTGAGACGATTCAGGGCATGCAAGACCACTCATGGAAAGAAATCGCCGAGGCCGTGGGCCTGGCGGCCGCCTCGATCCTGCTCGGCATCTACCTTGCCTCGAACTCGGGAAGTCTCGGGGTCCAGGTGACGATGCTGTCGTTCCCTCCCGCCACGCTGTGGTTGACCGTACGTCGCAACGGTCAGAGTCCGCAGGAAGCCATCGATCCGCAACCGATCGATGAGGCCCGGGAAAACTCGACGCTCGTGGCGGTGGCGCAGGCCCTCGACGTCGAGCGTCTCGTGCAGGCCTCATAACCGAAGCCGCCACACCGGGGTGGCAGACTGACCCCGTGTACACGCCGCCTGATTACCTGTCCCCCTCTGCAATCCGCACCTTCATCGACTGCCCCCAGAAGTTCAAGATCGGGCGGTTCGACAAGATCAAGGAACCGCCCACCTGGCACACCCACCTCGGCTCGTTCGTCCACGAAGTGCTCGAGCACCTGTACAAGTTGCCCCACGAGGATCGCACTGTTGATTCCGTGAAGACGCTTGCCGGCCAACTCTGGACCGACAATTCGTGGGAAGGGAAAGTGCTCGCACTGGCCGAGCCCGTGGGAACGATCAAAGACTTCAAGGTTGCCGCGTTCACCAACATGGTCAACCTGTGGACTCTCGAAGAACCGGCAGAAACCGACCTCGACGAGATGGAGATGAACATCGATGCCGAGGTCGAGGGGGTGCGCCTGCGCGGCATCATCGACAGACTCGCCATCAACGACGAGCAGTCGGCGATCATCTCCGACTACAAGACCGGCAAGGTTCCCAACTCGAAGTTCAAGTCCGAAGACGAGATTTTCTTCCAGTTGCTTGCGTACGCCCTCATGCTCGAGGCGTCAGACAGCGTCCCCACGGAGAAACTCGAACTGCTCTATCTCACCGAGTCGAAGAAACTCGAACTCGACGTCACCCCTGTGAAGTTGTCCATTGCCAAGGGAACCATCGTGGAGACCAAGGAAAATCTCGATGCTGCAAGCGCGTCGGGCGACTTCCACTGCAACGTCACCAAACTCTGCGACTGGTGCCACTACAAGAAGATCAACGTGTGCCCGGCACACAAGTGATCATTCGAAGCGCAGGCAACCGTCGTCGAGATTCGCGGCGGGCAACAGGTCCTTCTCTGCCCAATAGTCCTGGTTGTGCATCCACTCGGGCTTGTTCCCGCGCTTCGGCATCAGATGCTGCGATCGCATCAGATAGTTCGGGTTGAAGTTCTCGGGGTCCATCCAGAGACCGATCTGCATGTCGGCATCTTCGGGCCGAAGCTGCGGGGTCACGCGGTGTGCGCCCTTCGATTCCATGTGCCTGAACATGCGGATCACGAAGTCACCCATCAGATCGACACGCAGGGTCCAGCTTGCGCGGAAGTAGCCGAACACCCAGGCAAGATTCGGCACACCCGTGAACATCATTCCGCGGTACGTCACCGTCTGGCTCCAGTCGAGCGGTTGACCGTCGAGTGTGAACGGAATGTCACCCAGCACGCTGAGGTCGAAACCGGTCGCCGTGATGACGATGTCGGCGTCGAGTTGAATTCCGCTCTTCGTGAGAATTCCGTTCTCGTTGAAGGTCTCGATCTCGTCGGTGACGACACTCGCCTTCCCAGCCCTGATACCTGCGAACAGGTCGCCGTCGGGAACAAATGCGATGCGTTGCTGCCACGGCCTGTACGACGGCGTGAAGTGTTTCATGTCGAAGTCCTCGGGCAACAGATCGCGGATGCCGGTCAGCAACTGCTCACGCAGGAAATCGGGTTGTTCGAACCCCATCTGCGCAATCAGTTTCTGGTCGAAGAGAACCTTGCGGCGCACAATCTCGTGGATCCAGTCCTCCCGGATCTCGAGTTGACGCAGAGTGTCGGCGAGTTCGTTCGCGTTGCGGCCCGGGATGAAGTACGTCGGTGAACGTTGCAGCATCGTGATGTGCTCGACTTCGTTCGCCATGTTCGGCACAATGGTTGCGGCCGTGGCGCCCGATCCGATGACCACGACTTTTTTGCCTGCGTAGTCGAGGTCTTCCGGCCATGTCTGCGGGTGGATGATCTGGCCCTTGAACGACTCCATGTTCGGCCACTCGGGTGTGTACCCCCTGTCGTGCTTGTAATAGCCCTGGCACATCCAGAGGAAATTCGCACTGATCTTCAGATTCTCGCCGGTCTTTTTGTTCTCGACTTCGACGGTCCACGTGTTGTCGGCACTCGACCACGACGCAGCCGTGATGCGGTGCTGGTAGCGAATGTGGTCGTCGATGTGATTGTCCTCGATGACCTCGTGCATGTACTTCTTGATCTCGGCGGCGGTGGCAATCGGCGTTCCGGTCCACGGCTTGAAGCGGTAGCCGAACGTGTAGAGGTCGCTGTCCGACCTGATGCCGGGGTACTTGTGGGTGTGCCAGGTTCCGCCGAACGTGTCGTACGACTCGAGAATGACGAAGGACTTCTCGGGGGCCTGTTCCTTCAGGTGGTATGCGGTGCCGATACCGGAGATGCCTGCCCCCACGATCAGAACATCGAAGTGCTCGATGCCGTTTCGCATGGTCGGTTGCGAAGTTTCGATGAGACTCACGAACGCCCCTTTCCTCTGCGTTTGATACTAGGTATCGGGGTGGGGCGCGGTCATTGTCGGGGCGTTATTCTGTCGCACAGGGGGTCCGAACATGTTCGACATCATCATTCGCGGGGGAACCGTCGTCGACGGCACGGGAGCACGGTCGAGAGTCGCCGACGTGGCGATCGCCGACGGCCGCATCGCACAGGTCGCAGACCGCATTGTCGGAGAAGCACGCGAGGAGATAGACGCAACCGGACGTCTCGTGACGCCGGGTTTCGTCGACATTCACACCCACTACGACGGACAGGTCAGCTGGGACACTCTCCTCGAGCCGTCGAGTGCGCACGGTGTCACCACGGTCGTGGTCGGGAACTGCGGCGTGGGTTTCGCGCCGGTGCGACCCGGCAAGGAAGAATGGCTCGTGCAACTGATGGAGGGTGTCGAGGACATCCCAGGCACTGCTCTTCACGAGGGAATCACGTGGGAGTGGGAGACATTCCCCGAATACCTCGACGCCATTGACCGACGCCGGTATGCCGTCGACGTGGCGGCATACGTTCCACACGGCGCGGTGCGCGGCTACGTGATGGGCGAACGTGGCGCACGCAACGAGGACGCCACCGCTGATGACATCGCAGAGATGGCACGCATCGTGAAGGAGGCGCGTGCGGCGGGTGCAGTCGGGTTCTCCACCAGTCGCACGATGGGTCACCGTGCAAAAGACGGTGAACCTGTTCCGGGAACGTTCGCGAACAACGAAGAACTCAACGCTCTCGCCGATGCGCTCGTCGAAGCCGGTGGCGGGATCTTCGAGGTTGCCCCGGAGGTGCTGCCCGACGGCGGCGACCAACCCACCATGGGCATGACCGAGGAACTGCAGTGGATGGGCGACATGGCGTTGCGCACCGATCTCAAGGTCACCTTCTTGTTGTTGCAGTACATGACGATGCCCGACTCGTGGCGGCAGGCACTCGACTATTCACAACAGATCATGGACAAGGGCGGTTACCTGCGTCCGCAGGTTGCCGCGCGTCCGTTCGGCATGATGGTGAACTGGGCCGGATACCACCCGTTCCTCAAACGGCCGACGTTTGCACGTCTCCGCGAGACCCTGTCGCTCGACGAATTGCGTCGCGAACTCGCACGGCCGGAGACAAAGGCACAGATTCTTTCGGAACCCGACGGCCCCGTCGACCCTGCAGTTCAGTTCGACGGACTCGGTCCCCGTCTCGGGATGATTCCGCATCTCATCTATGCGATGGGAGACGGGGCCGACTACGAGCCGACACCCGACATGTCGGTGCTCGCCCTTGCACGGGCGGCCGGTGTCGACCCGCTCGAGAAGGCCTACGACCTGTTGAACGAGAACGGCGGTCACGCATCTCTCATGTTCCCCACCCTCAACTACGTCGGGGAGAACCACGACGTGATTCACGAGATGCTCACCCATCCGGCCGCGATCAACGGCCTCAGCGACGGCGGTGCACACGTGCGCATGATCTGCGACGCATCGATTCCCACGTATCTGTTGACCCACTGGGCGCGTGACCGTGCCCGCGGTCCGAAGCTGTCGATCGAGGAAGTGGTGCGGCTCCAGACGTCGGCCACTGCCGACGTGATCGGACTGAGCGACCGTGGAGTCATCGCCGAGGGGAAGCGCGCGGACATCAACGTGATCAACTTCGACGAACTGACTCTTCATCCGCCGACCGTCGCCCACGACCTCCCTGCGGGGGGCATGCGGCTGCTGCAGGAAGCAACGGGATACGAGGCCACCATCGTCAGCGGCGTGATCACGCGCCGCAACGGCGCCGACACCGGGGAACGCCCCGGTCGATTGGTTCGCGCCTAGAGAATCGTCGACTCGGTGTCACGCCGCTCGAGCGTGCGCACCTCTCGCGAGAACAGAGGAATCATCGTTGCCGCGCAGGCAATGACTCCGACCGTCACGAGTGCGGGGCGGGTGCCCACTGCGTGCACGAACGGACCCGCGGCGAACAGCCCCACCGGAGCCAACACCATCGAACCGAATGCGTCGTACGCGCCGACTCGCGACATCGATTCCTCGGGAACATGGGTCTGAAGAGTGGTCAACCAGTTCGCATAGAACACGTCGATGGCGGTTCCCGCCGCGACTGCGGCGAGAATGGTCACCACCAACGGCGCGGGGAACACGAGCGAGAAGATCCACACGCTGACCACGGGCATCACCCCGCACGCCAACAACAGCGGTCGTCGCACGTGGAACCTGAAGGCGATGAGGGTGCCGAGCAGACCACCCATCCCCCACCCCGCCAGCATGAAACCCATGTCGCGGGAACCTCCCATGTTCTCCTTCACCTGAACGGGCGCGATGACCGCGAGGAACCCTTCGAATGCGGGATGAAAGAACGCGAAAGACCCGACACAAATCACGATCCAGAATCGGGAGGAGAACTCGGTCCACCCTTCTTTCATTTCGACGACGAGACTGCGGTTCGTGTCGCCGGACTCGCGCGGCTGTCGGTCGAGATGCCTCAGGGAGAACACGAGACATCCCGCGACAAAGAACGATGCGGCATCGACCATGATCGCCCACCCGGCGCCGACCGACGCCACCACGATTCCCGCGACTGCCGAACCTATGGTGAGCGCGAGGTTTGCGCCCAGACCGATCACGGCGTTTGCCGACTGGAGTCTGTCTTTCGGCACCACTTGAGGGGTGAGCCCGGTGAAAGCGGGATACCAGATGGCGTTCAGAATTCCGAACACGAAGCCGTTGAACGCGAGCAACGGGATGCTCGGGTGATGAGTGAGAAACGACAGTGCGCTCACCGCGACGAACACGCTGCCGATGATGTCGCACGACCCCACCAACCGCGCGCGACCGAAGCGATCCGCCAGTGCACCGCCGACCAGCATGAACAAGACGAGCGGCACCATGTGTGCGCCGGTCACGATGCTGAGAGATTGTGCGTCGCCGTTCGGCATGTCGAGCACCCCGAATGCGAGGGCCACCGGCGCCATGCCGTTGCCGAGGTTGCTGACGATGCGGGAAAGAAGGAGAGCCCGGAAATCCCTGATGGCCCAGAGCTCTCCGAATTGTTGCCGCGTGCTCAGCGGCCCTTCCATTCAGGTGCGCGCTTCTGCGCGAAGGCGGTTGCACCTTCACGTGCATCCTCGCTGCCGAACACCTTCTTCTGAAGTTCGCCAAGCAGTGCACCGTTGCCGTTGCCGATTTCGTCGAGCATGAGTTGCTTGGTGGCCTGCACCGCGAGCGGACCGTTGGCCGACACCCGGGCCGCAAGCGCAATTGCTGCGTCTCGCAGTTCGGCGGTGGGCACGACCTGGTTGATGAGACCGAGTTCCTTGGCCCGCGCGGCATCGATCGGATCGCCGGTGAGTCCCATTTCGAGGGCAACCGCCAACGGAATGCGCGCGGGCAGGCGCACGCCGCCTCCGGCAGCAAACAGTCCGCGCTTCACTTCGGGGATTCCGAAACGCGCAGAGTCGACCGACACGACGAGATCGCACATCATCACGACCTCGAATCCACCGGCCAGCGCGTGGCCGTTCACTGCGGCAATCAACGGCTTCTTGCACTGACGCAGGGCTGCAAAACCCATTCCGATCTTGGCAATGTCTTCTCCTGCCGCGAATGCCTTGAGGTCCATTCCCGCGCAGAAAATCTTCTCCCCCGCACCCGTCACCACGATCACACGAACGTCGTCATTCGAGGCGGCAGAGTCGAGGGCGTTCGACAGCGCCTCGCTCAGTGCGCCGTTGAGTGCGTTTCCGGCTTCGGGACGGTTCAGGGTGAGAACGAGAACGTTGTCGACGAGTTCAGACAGGACTTCCATGATTTTCCTCCGGTGTAGGGACACAACCCTGCCACACGTCGGTCAGGTGTCGCCATTCGGACGCGGCTTAACGGCGAACGACAAACCAAACGACGACACGTCAGCCACGAATGTCATCACCCTGTTCACGGCGAGCGCCACGATCACGGCACGCGTTGTGGTGTCGGTGGGACCGATGGCCCACAACGTGACCGCCTCGCGAACACCGATTCCTGCAGGTGCAAATACAGCGACATACCCGAGCCCGCGGCCGAGAGAGAACGCACCGATCGCAACAACCGGCGACACGTTCGCGTTCACCGCCTCCAACGGGATCCACACGCCGAGCCCGAGGAAAGCCGCCATCACCACCTGCTCGACGATCGACCGCGCGACCGCGCCGGCAACGACTGCATTGCCGGTGAGTCGACCACCCGCCCAGATCAGAACAACCCAACCTGCGAACAACCCTGCTCTCGCCACCAACACCACCGCGGCCGAATCGGACATCCCGACCGCCGTGAGCCCGTCGGGTGTGAGGGCGAGTGCACCTGTTGCGAGCGCCCCGAGCACCATCCAGTACTTCTCGAGAGCGAAGGCCTTCGTCGAGGCGGAACCCGACATTCCCATGTTGGTGTACAGACGAACCCTCGCGAGTGCATTCCACAGACCGCCCGGGACGTACTTCACGAGGTCGCTCGCCGAATACATCCAGAACGATTCCCTGAACGTGAACTCGCGCCCATTCACCTTGGTGATCAGTTGCGAGTGGACACTGATCACGATCTTCCCGAGAACCGTGACCGCGACGGTTCCGACGAGCACCGACGCCCCGAACGACCTGAAGACGTCGACAATCGAATCCCAGTTGCGCACCATGTACCGCGCGACGAACACCGTGACCAGCACGACCCACACGACCTTCAGCACGTTCCGAACCTTGGGCGGGAACAACGTCGAGATCAGAGACTTCGCACGTTCTGCCACTGGGGCGAGTCGACCGGTCACGGACACTGCGTCAGTCAGTTCGAGACGGGTTCGACGCGCAACTGATGCTGTGCGCACACGATGCGACCGTTCTCGAGGCGACCGTCGCGAAGCGGCACACCCTGGTGCGGGCACCGCGCACAGAAGGTCTTCTCGCCGTCGGGAGTCTGCACGATCAACTTTCCGTCGGACTCGCGCGAAATCTCGCGCAACGGTCTCTCTTGCGGGCCGAAGTCGGCAAAATGATCGTCGCGCGACGCCGGCTCGAAGGAACTGCGGGCGGACAGCTTCAGTTTCGTGAGGTTCGAGAACGTCGGCGCGATGCGCACGTAGTTGTACATGAAGTCGCGGTGAAAGTCGGGGGCTTCGGTGGTGCACCGCATCGAGAAGGCAAACCGGGTCTGATCCGTCTGGTTCAGGATCGAACCGTGCATCACCTCGGCGCGGAACAACAAGACGTCTCCCGCCTTCATCGAGGTGAGGTACTGACGCTCGGGATACGTGTCGCAGCCGGGAACGATCTCGTTGTCTGCGAACTTCGGCAGGTATCCGGTGGAGTGCGGCACCAGCATCATGCCGTTCAGCGGCGACACGTCACTGAGTGCGAGCCACACGTTGATGGTGTTCGACGGGTGAAAACGCCACGAATCCTTGTGCGGTCCGTGGGCATTCATTTTCCCGCGGCCGACGCGTGCCTCGATCTCTGCCTCCTTGCCGCGCACTTTCTCGTAGGGAACCTGCGGACGTAGGTTGGGCATGAGCTCGGCATACAACTCCGGCGAGTGACCGAACAGACCGTGGAAAATGCTGCACTCGAGCTGCAGGATGCGCTCGTCCATCTTCAGTTTCTCGGTGACGTCGAGGATCTGGTCGATGCTCAGAAGTTCGTGGATGCGGCCGAGGTTGTCGAATGAGACTCCGTACGCGCCCGACATGACCTCGGAGAAGTCCGAGATGAGTCCGGT
Source organism: Ilumatobacteraceae bacterium (assembly GCA_040401975.1). Lineage (GTDB taxonomy): Bacteria > Actinomycetota > Acidimicrobiia > Acidimicrobiales > Ilumatobacteraceae > UBA2093. The sequence continues at coordinate 87,852 of JBBANL010000002.1, forward strand.
GGAGTTCAGGAAATCCTTCGCGAGAAGGATGTGCCCCTTGTCGAGCATCGGCAGAACGTCGCCTGTCGACACTTCGCGACCCGACATCACGTCGACGATGATTCCCGTGAATTCCGATTTTCTCGCATTGCGAACGACGCGTCGGTTCGCACCGCTACGGACAATCGAGTACGCGCGCGACCCGAGACTCGCGACAACGGGAAGATCGGATTTCAATTTTGCAACGAAACGATGCTTCAACATTGGCGAGACTCCCTGTGAGAACCGGGAAAATTCTACCATCGGTCGTGTTTGGGGTCCTGTGAACTCGGACGTCACAGAGACCATGTCTCACGGGGACTTGCGGAATTCGAGCCCCGCGAAATCTCCCGATGTTCGCCACTGTTCGATGTAGTCGAAATATGCAACGGGCCCGGCGGGATGACCGCTCGAGTTCAACTGCTCGCGACGCCCCATCGGGCGGCCTTCGTTGTTGTAGTACCCCGGGGTGCAGTCGGCATTGCCTCTGAGACCGCGTTGGGTGCTCGTGATGTAGTCGAGCCATTCGTCTTCGGCATTCTTTGTCACTTCGATCTCGGTGGCACCCGATGAGCGGGCGTGCGAGATGATCGATGCAATCACCACACTGTTGGCAACGTAGTTGTGCGGCACGTTCGAGATCAGGTTCGCACCCTGCGAGGGGCCGAGAACGAAAAGGTTCGGGAAGTTGTGCACGTTCATTCCGTGCAGACTGCGCATTCCGTCGGCCCAGTAACCACCGAGAGTGACACCGTCACGACCGACAACGTCGAATCCGCTTCGTCGCGTGTACGGCGTTCCCACCTCGAACCCCGATGCAATGACGAGACAGTCGAGTTCGTAATGGGTCCCGTTCACCCACACCCCGGTCTCGTCGATGCGCTCGACTCCCTTGCCGTCGGTGTCGACGAGGTGGGTGTTCGGGTTGTTGAACGACTGCAGGTACTCGTCATGGAAACACGGTCTCTTGCAGAGTTGGCGGTACCACGGCTTCAGGGCTTCCGCGGTGGCCGGATCCTTCACGATGGTGTCGACCCGCGCGCGAATCTCCGACATCTTCTCGTCGTCGCTCTCTTCGTACGCTCGCAGCAACGTCTCGGGACCAGCCTCGCCACCCGCCTTCACCATCTCGATGACCCGGTCGCGAATCCGCAACGAGATGTCGGTCCACCCGTCTTTCACGAGGTCCTCGTCGGCAAAGCCCATGGTCTGGAGAATCGTGAAGTTCATCAACCACTTGTTCTGCCAACCCGGCTCGAGCGACGCAAACCATTCCTTGTCGATCGGGTGATTGTTGCGCGTGTCGATGGCAGACGGCGTGCGCTGGAAGACGAACAGTTCCCCTGCCGCTCGCGAGAGGTGCGGGATGCACTGCACAGCCGTCGCACCGGTGCCGATGATGCCCACCCGTTTGTCACGAAGATTCTCCATGAGCGAGCCGGTGGGGTCGCCGCCCGTGTAGTCGTAGTCCCACCGACTCGTGTGGAACGCGTGACCCGCGAAGTCGTGAATGCCGGGGATGCCGGGGAGCTTGGGGCGGTGCAACGGCCCGGTTCCCATGGCCACATGGCGAACCCGCAACGTGTCGCCCCGGTCGGTGGTGACCACGTAGCGCGACAGCGAGGCGTCCCACGTCATCGACGTGATGCCGGTGGAGAACAACGCACCGTCGTACAGACCGAAGGTGGTCGCGATTCGCTTCGCGTGTGCATGAATCTCGGGGGCAGGAACGTATTTGGCCGACGGAACCGTTCCCGTCTCCTCGAGCAACGGAAGATAGATCATCGCCGCCGTGTCGCACATCGCCCCCGGGTACCGATTCCAGTACCAGACACCTCCGACATCGCCGGCCTTGTCGATGAGACGCACGTCAGAGATGCCGGCCTGCTTGATCCGGGCGGCAGTGACGAGTCCCGCGAATCCGGCCCCGACAACCAACACTTCGACGTCGTCGTTCAGCGGTTCACGTGGTTCGACGGCGACGTACGGGTCGTCGAGCAGAGAGGAGAACCTGCCCGTGGGCTGGATGTACTGCTCGTTGCCGTCGGGGCGCAGCCTCTTGTCGCGCTCATGGTGGTAACGCTCGCGGATCTTCCTGCGTTCTTCCTCGGTGAGTGTGCCGACCATGACAGTGACTCTAGATGTCAGGGCTTCGGGGAACGGAGCCGTGGTCCTGTGCTCACTTCACCGCACGGCAGCGTGGCCGTGCACGAACCCGAGAGTCCGCACACGGCCACGACCGCGAGAGTGTGATCGGCTGTGATCAGCCGAGTGTCGCACGACGGCGGGTGAACACTCCGCCGACAATCAAGAGCAGACCGAGAGCGGCGAGAAGAGCCATGTCTCCGGCGCCGGTGGACGGCAGGGGTGTCGTCGTCGATGCCGGAACGTCGTCAGCGGCAAACGATGCCTCACTGACGGACCCCTCGGTCACGGTCAGGGTGGTGGTCCAGTCGATGTTGCTGTCCGAGTCGTACACCTTCTCGTACGACTTCGAGGTGAGGACGCTCGTGACAGCCCACGATCCCGGGTCGAGATCGTTGAACAGGACAGTTCCGTCTGCATCGGTCTTTGCCGACTTCTCGACACCATTGGGTCCGACAATCTTGACGGTGACGTTCTTGTAGTACTTCTCGTTGCCCGACTTGTTCCCGTTGCGGTTCGCATCGATCCACACGGTGACCTTCAGTGCGCCCTTGCCCGGAGTGATGGTGGTTCCCGCAGGCAAAGTGGGAACTGTCGGTGTGCCCAGTTTCTCCGGGGCACAACCGGAGAAGGATCCGCCGCATGCAGTGAGTGCTGTCTGGAAATCGGGAGAATCGAGTTCGTTCATTTCATCCAGAATGTCGCCCGGTTGGACTCCCGCCTGGCGCTGGATCTCGTAATAATCGCGGGCGTTGCGGGTCTTGCACATGTTCGCATACGCGCCGGTTCCGTTGAAGATGTCGGCGCCGATGCCGGTGTTGTTCAATCCGGCAACGTTGGCGGCAGAACCGGTGAGCGGGTTGCCGGAGACATCAGTGAACGCGATGATGTCGCCCCACTTCTTGTCGTTGCTGGGGTAGGTCTTCGACGGGTCGTAGACGTTGGGGTTCGGTTTCGTCTGGTACACCGAAGTTGCCCAGTGATCGTGTGCTCCCCCGCCGTGTTTGCTGTTTGCATTGCCGACCGAACGCTGGTCGACGGTGATCCGCACGTACGGGTTGGTTGTCGAGGCGGTGCGGTGACAGATCACCACGTTGTTTGAGTTGGCCGGGGGCGCCGCACTGACGGGATTCGACGGCACAAGAGATGCCAGCGGGGCAATTCCGAGAATCACACCCAAGAGGATTTTCTTTGACATGGTTGGTTCCTTCTTGATGGGCCCGACGACGCGTAGCCGCGCCGCATACGGCCGATAGACCAATGGTACACAACGGCAGAGCCGGGGCCGTGCATGCAGACACGACGGCGGTTGCCGGAACCTTCTTTGAGACCCATCCACCCGGGCGACGCAGAGCCCGGAATCCCCCGGAGACCGCGGGACTACCCTCGTGAACAGTGCCTCACGCAGACCGACACATGCCTTCACTCGACGTCGACTTCTTCAGTGCCGAAGTTCTCACCGACCCGTACCCGCTCTATGACGAATTGCGGCGACTCGGCCCGATTGTGCACTTGCCGGCACACGATGTCTTCGCCGTCGGTCGTTACGACGAAGCCAGAGACATCTTGCGGTCGCCCGAGACGTTCACGTCACAGCACGGCATCGGGTTGAATCCGGTTGTCAACAAAGACAGTGGTCGCCCCATCACATTGACCTCCGAAGGAGACGTGCACCGACTTCTCAAGTCGATCGTGATGGCACCGATGATGCCGAAGGCGATGGATGCCCTGGCGTCGCAACTCGAAACGGTCGCACACGACGTTGTCATTGCGCTTGCACGGGAACGGCATTTCGAGGGAGTTTCCGAACTGGCGGTTCACCTGCCCGTCACTGTGGTGAGCCATCTCGTGGGTTTGCCCGAGGAGGGCCGACAGAACATGTTGAAATGGTCGGCCGCCGCGTTCAACATGATCGGACCCCTCAACGAACGAGCCCGGAACTCGATTGATTCGCTTCTCGAGATGTCGATGTACGCAGCGTCACTCTCACGCGGACAATTGGCACCGGGAAGCTGGGGGTCACTGATCTTCGACGCGGTCGACGACGGACGACTTCCCGCGGACATCGCAACCGGGCTGTTCATTGATTACATCGCGCCGAGTCTCGACACAACGATTCACGCCGTCAGCCACATGATCAATTTGTTCGGGTCCCACCCCGAGCAGTGGGACTTGATCCGGCGCAACGACACACTCCTCGACAACGCCGTCGAGGAGGTGCTGCGTTTCGAGGCACCGGTTCGCGGCTTCTCGCGGGTGGCCACGTGCGACACAGTCGTCAGTGATGCGGCGATCAACGAGGGTGACCGCATTTGGGTGCTGAACGGTTCAGCAAACCGCGACGAATCTCGGTACGTGCGCGGTCACGAATTCGACATCACACGCAGCGCAGCGGGCCATCTGTCGTTCGGCTACGGCCCGCATCTGTGCGCAGGGGTTCACCTTGCGCGGCTCGAGATGAGGGTGTTGCTTCGCGCGATGCGCACACACTTCGGCACCATCGAGGTGACAAACCAATCGATCAGCGAGAACAACATTCTTCGCGGATGGGCATCGCTCGACGTGACCGTCACCGACAACCGGCCGTGAGAGCACTCTGCGGTGCTCGGTCACCGACCGACTGTTGTCGTGCACACGCGCCTTGATCGCAAGCCGACGAGTACCGCGCCGGACATCAGCATCACCAGGGCAACCATCATCAGGTCTGCATTTCGACCCGACCTCGGCAACACGGTGGCTGTTTCGAGGCCAGCCGGGGTCGTGGTCGTGGTGCCCCCACCAGCGGTTGCAGCGATTGTGGTGGTCGTGGCTCCGGCGGAAGGTGCCGCAATCGTGGTAGTCGTGGCTCCGACGACCACCGGCGACGCTGTGGACGCAATCGCCGAATAGCCACCCGGGCCGATTGCCTGAACGTCGACCGTCACCGACGTGCCGTCTGCCAATCCTGTAATCGTGCAGGTTGTGGTCGGCGCATTGACGGTGCAGGAATACCCACCTGCCACGGCAAGGTACGAAGTGGCACCCGTGACCGGATCCCATGAGACGTTGATCGTCTGTGTCGACGGCGTCGCCACAATGTTGGTCACCGCAGCGGGGCGCACGACTGCTTCGCCCAGAGTCTGTTGACTCAAAGAGGCACCCGACCAGATGCGCAGGTCGTACACCTTTCCGTTGTTGGTGGCCTCGCTGCTGGTTGCAGTGTCGTCAAAGAAAAAACCGAGTTTTGTCAAGCCGCCACTCGTGACGTGCGGAATCGAGTTCCCGACATTGTCGGAATACTGGAACAAAGGCGTGAGAGCGTTGTCACTGCCCACCGCATACACGGTGAATGTTCCGGTGAGAACCGACGGGTTCGACGGGTTCGATGATTCACGAACAATCACCAGGTCGAGGACCGTGTTGGCCGGATACGTCGTGGCGCTGTTGAACGTGGAACCGCCATTGTAGAACTGCAGTTTCGTCCCGTAGTAGTAGAACCCGTTGTCGGAGACTCGATCTTCGTAGTCGATGATCTTGCGCCAACCTGTGACCTGAGCAAACGAAAACTTCAGGGCGATCGTGTAGCTGGTGCCGATGTTTGCCGCCGTCAACAAGGTGAAACCACCGCCGCGGTTCGCGGTCGACGACCAACTCCAGTACTTGCCGTTCGAATCGCTGCCGAAAGACGATGCCGAGTTGCAGGGGTCGGCAGGGCAAGCTGACGCCGCCGTGAGTGTGCTGTTGCCGTGCGTGTCGAGAAGATTGGTGTCGAAGGTGTAGTGGATGGCGGGAGTCGGAAGAGCCTTCGCGCGCACCACGTCTTCGCTGTCGGATCCGTCGGATGCGGTCGCCTGCATCACTCCGGGAATCCCGCCGCTCACCGCGAACAGAACCAGGGCGAATACGCCCCTCTTGACAGATGACCCGAGAACCCGTGAATTCATTCGAATGAGAATACCCGAGTCAGACTCAGGACAACTGGGCGAGCAGTTTCGACATCTCCTCGATTTCGGACTCCTGGCCGGTCACGATTGCATCAGCCAGGGTTTTGATGTCCTGATTGCCACCCTTGAGCATCACATCAAGGGCCATCTCGATCGCACCTTCATGGTGGGCAATCATCGCCTCTACCCATGCGCGATCGAACTCGGCTCCCCGCAACGACGAGAGTCTCGACAATTCCTCGACTGACAGCATGCCGGTCATCATGTCGCTGTGATCCATCGATGAATCCATCTCGAGGCTCTCGCCCCATGCCGAGAGCAGATTCTTCATTGTGACGATCTCTGGATCCTGCGCTTGTTTGATGCGCGCTGCGAGATCCCTCACTTCTTCACCCGCGCCGACGGTGGGGTCGAGAGCGATGTCCGAGAGTTCGATTGCCTGTTCGTGATGCGGAATCATCATCTGGGCGAACATGACATCGTCATCATTGAAGTTTTCCGACGCATCCACCGAGGCTGCAGGCTGATCCGACGTCTCGACCGATCCGCCCGACGAGCAACCCGCAAAAGTGGCAAGCAACAGCGCTGCTCCAGCCGTAGCGACAATTCCTTTCCTCATTCCGGAATTCCCTTCTTTCTCACTCGAACGATGATGTCACAAGGAGTGTCGTCAACAACATCACGACTCCGCCGGTGGCGACTTCGGTGAGGCTGGCACGTCGCACGAGGGCAACATGGCGGGTCAATCCGTCTCCGTTGTCGGGAAATTTCCTCGCCACTCTCCGACGGTTGATGTCTCCGACTTTCAGCATCACCGCCACCGCCAACAGTTTTAGCACCAACACTCGCCCGTGGTTTTCTGTCAGCAGGGTGACCACGGTCGTGTGAAGACGGAGCGTCTGGACAATTCCCGTGCACACGATGATCGCGACAGCCCATTGTGCGACCCTCCCAAAGCGGCGGAATCCGTCGAGAACGTGTTCCGATGAAAGATCCGGAGCCACCACCAAGGCATACACAGCCAGACCACCCAGCCACACTGCAACCGACGCGGTGTGCAATATGTCGACCGGTACCCCGAGGACCGGCCAAGCCATCGAACGAGAATGCCCGACATAGGCAAGTGAGAAGAGATAGAGCGCGGCAAGGACCTGCGACAGGTTCGTCGTGAGAGTCGCGCGCCTCACGACGGTGACGCAGATCGCCATCCCGATGACAGCACGGACGAAAAGCATCGAACCCGCAGTCGTGTCGAAGGCACCCAGTATCCGCGGGACAGAACCGATGACTCCGGTGTCGTCCGTGTCATCGAGAAAGACAAGAAGCTGCGCCAAGGGCGCCAGCACCAGTGCCGCCGACGATGCGATGGCGATGGTCTGCAAGTGCCCGACCGATTGCAGCGATGGCCCCACAAGCATCATGTTCACCACGAGACCGCCGTAGGCGAGAATTGCGAGGTACCCGAGCAACCTCAGTGCGTACCTGACAACCTCCGGAGTTGTCGCCTCACTCAGGTTCCGGTTGACACCTGCAGCCGGAGTCATCACGGTGGTGACGGTTGCACCGGCGACCGGCGCAGACGTGGATCCGGTACCGACAGTGAATGTCACACGTTCCGTCACGACGTGTCCGTCATTGTTGACGAGTTTCCATCTGGCCGTGACCGCGCCCGTCAGATTCTGCGGGAGCGAGAAAACTATCTGCTTCTGGTTGACCCCGTGGCGGGGAGTCAGAAGCGTGATTCTCACTCCCGAGGAATCGATGACTTCGGCCGAGGCACTGCTGAGAGGTACATCATTCGCGAAAGTCAATGTCCATTCGAGAGGAGCAGATGCAAGGACTGCCCCACTCTTCGGATTGCTCTCGACCAACGAGTTGTGGGCCGCCGCCGGCGATTGCGTGAAACCGATCACTGCCGCGACCGCACACAGCACGAGCCCGAAGAACCTCGGCCCCGAACGAATCACAGAAGCACTCCGGTCATGAGTCATTCACGGAGATGGTACTCGCGACAATCACGGACCCCGGGTCAACCCTGGTATCGATGGTGCAGATCCACACGCGGGCCATTCATGGCGCCAGTAATCACCAGGTGCTGGGACTCCGAGCTGCCCGCGAAGATCGCGTGATCTAGGCGGCCCGACGACGCAACACGGCGGGCAGAAAGAGTGCCACGAGTCCACCGCCACCGAGCACCAAGAGCGACAACACGATCTCCCAACGGATTCCCCCATCGCCGTCTGGTTGCACAACGATTCCGGCCGAGAGTGTCAGCGGCTCACCGTCGCTGTTGGTGGACACGAGCACGAACCGGTGATTTCCTGGTTCGGCATCATCCGGAATGGCCGTTTCTGCAGCCAATCGACCGGAATCACCCGCCGACACTTCGCCGAGCAAAATCGGATTCGAGAAGAGCCAGAACTCAGACGGTGCACCCGCTGTGAGGCCTTCCACCCGAACCGAGATCGACTCACCGCTCTTCAATTTGAGCGCACCCGAGCTGGAAAGTTTCTTGCGGGATCCGTCAGGGTTCACCGCACCGAGAACCACCTTTGACTCGCCCACTGTCACGATCAATTCATTGTTGACGCGCTGAACGTCTGCGATCACCGATTCGCCGGCGATTGTTGCTCCGACTTCACCCGTGTCGGCCGGAGGTGCAGACGGTGCGGGAACGGTTGTCGTTGTGGTCGGGGCAACTGTCGTTGTTGTCGCAGCGGGAGATGTCGTAGTTGTCGTTGTTGCAGCACCGCCGGTAGCGGATGCGCCCGGACGAATCGTGGTTGTCGTGCTCGATGTCAGCGGTGTGGAGGTGGCGGGCACGACAGAAGACGTCGACGTTGTGAATGGCGCAGTTGTGGTCGTAGACGAGGTCGTTGTCGAAGTTGTGGACGTTGTCGTTGTCGTTGGGGCAACAGTCGTCGTTGTCGTCGTCGTTGTTGTGGTTGTGGTTGTGGGAGACGTAGCGGGGATAGACGTCGGTGTGACACTGCCAGTCCACGGGAACGGAGTACCCCAGTTGAACACTGTCGAATTGACGTTCGTCACCGTGCGGCCAATCGGACTCGAGTCGGTCAACAAACCGGATGAGTCGGTGGCAAGCAGGAGTAGTTTCGTGCCGGCCACGGGCGAGAGCGGACCCGACGGCGTGAAGGGAGACGTGTAGAGGGCCGAACCCTTCACGAAGTGGAAGTTGGTGATGAGACCGCCAAAGTATGTGCCGGCCGAAGCCTCCGACCCCACATACATCGGCGTGGAAGAGTCGGTGACATTCGATGAGTCCGTACCGGACGCAAGAAGCGTGCCGTTCTTGTAGATGCGCAGGGTCGTGCCCGCACGAGTCACCGCAAAGTGGACCCATTGGTTGGAGATCGAGCCGACCGATGCGTACAAGCGCCAACTGTTGGCCAGCCAGACATACATCGTGCCGCTTTCGATGCTGACACCTATTGAGGCTGGGTACCCACCCACCGTGAAAATTCGGGGCCACGAGGAAGAAAAACTCGTCTGGTACTGGAACCATTCGACGGTGAAATCCCCCGTGCCGACGGCCCAGTCGCTGCTGCCGGCGACCGACACATACTGGTTCGTGCCGTTGAAAGACAGGCTTCCACCGTTCGTGGCACGACCCACCGTGGCGAACGCGAGCGTTGCTGCAGCCACGACCGAAGCCACGAGTGCAATGCGCCTTTTCACGGAAAGGAGTGTATTCCGCGAATCCAGTGGGGTATGGCTACTCCACCCGCAGGCCGGAGATCGCACGAGCGATCACGAGCTGCTGGATCTCCGAGGTGCCCTCGAAGATCGTGTGAATCTTTGCGTCGCGGTGCATGCGCTCGACGTCGTACTCGCGGGTGTAGCCGTAGCCGCCGAGAATCTGGATTGCCTCTTCGGTCACCTTCACCGACATCTCAGACGCGTAGAACTTCGACATTGAACCTTCGGCGTTCTTGAAGCCGCCGTTGCGGGCCAACCATGCGGCACGCCAGATCAACAGACGTGCTGCATCGATCTGCGTGACCATGTTCGCCAACTTGAACGCAATCGCCTGATTCATGATGATCGGCTTGCCGAATGCTGTGCGCTCTTTCGCGTAGTCGAGTGCGATCTCGTACGCGGCACGCGCGATGCCGAGGGCCTGTGCGCCCACTGCCGGGCGAGTCGCCTCGAAGGTCTTCATCGCCGGCTGCGCTTCACCGGTGCGACCTGCCTCGCGTGCACGCGCGAGCTTCGCGTCGAGTTTTTCCTTGCCGCCCAACAAGCACCGACCCGGAATGCGCACATCGTCGAGTACCACCTCTGCGGTGTGCGATGCCTTGATGCCGTGCTTCTTGTACTTCTGGCCCTGTGACAACCCCTTGGTTCCCGGCGGAACAACGAACGATGCCTGACCGCGACCCTTCAGGGTCGGATCGACTGCGGCGACGACGACGTGAACGTCGGCGATGCCACCGTTCGTGATCCAGGCCTTGGTGCCGTTCAGCACCCATTCGTCTGTTGCTTCGTCGTAGACCGCACGGGTTCGCAGTGACGACACGTCGGAACCGGCATCGGGTTCGCTCACGCAGAATGCACCGAGTTTCACGTCGTCTGCGGTTCCGTAGCACTGGGGAACCCATTCGATGACCTGCTCCGGGGTGCCGTTGCCGGAGATGCCCGCCGCAGCGAGACCCGAACCCATGATGGCCATGCCGAGACCTGCGTCTCCCCAGAAAATTTCTTCGATGGCGACCGGAAGAGTGAGACCGCTCGAGTCACCCATTGCGCTCATCATGAAATCGATTCCGTACAGACCGATCTTTGCGGCTTCCTGCACGATCGGCCACGGGAACTCTTCACGGTCATCCCATTCCTGGGCGGCGGGACGCATCACGTCTTTGGCGAACTCATGAATCCAGTCCTTGATCTGGAGCTGGTCATCGGAGAGGTGGAGGGAAAACTCTGACATGTCCCCAAGTTACTGCCGGGTAGGTGGGCCAGCACAATAGTGAAGTCTGTTCACGCAACTTTCGGTGCGTGCCGGCGGCGCAGTCTCGCGGCACACATGGCTGCTGATCCGTCTCGACACGAGGAGTTACCGTTGGATTCAGCGAGCGACCGTTTCGTCCTGCACGACAAGGTTCGTCAGGTACTCGGCACCAGAGAGGGGGACATTCCGATGGAGCATCTTCCGCCCAGCGGATGGTCGCACCTTGTCTCGAAAGACGACCTCGAACTCACCCGTGTCGTCCTTCGTGAAGAGATGGTCGAGTTGCGCGCCGAGCTCAAGACGGAAATGGCCGAACTGAGAACCGAACTCAAGACAGAAATGGCCGAACTGAGAACCGAACTCAAGACAGAAATGGCCGAACTGAGAACCGAACTCAAAGCCGACATGGCCGAACTGAGAACCGAGCTCAAGACGGAAATGGCCGAACTGAGAACCGAACTCAAGACAGAAATGGAACGAGGATTCCGGGCTCAGACCTGGAGATTGATGACGGCGATGATTTCGTCGAATGCCGCCATGATCGGCGCCCTCGGATTCATTGTGTCGTCGCTGCGGTGACTCGACTGCGGGTCACGTTCCACACCACCACCAGCGCGCACGTCATCAACACTGCGCTCACCACGTATGGCGCGCCCACACCCCGGGCGTCGAACAATGCGCCACCGAGCACCGGCCCCAGGACACGACCGAGTGCGCTCGCGCTCTGCTGATACCCGAGAATCTCTCCGCGGCGTTCAGGCGGTGCGAGTTCTGTCGTGAGCGCACCGCTCGAGGGGCCGAAGAGTCCCTGGCCGAGCGCAATGAGAAACAGCATTGTGAACAGCGCAACCCACGTGGTGGTGTACGCAAGACCGATGAGACCGATGGAGATTGCGATGAGTCCGAGCCTCATCAATCGCCGTGACCCGAGTTTTTTCGTCAGTGGACCGATCAATGCACCCTGCACGGCCACCATCACGACACCGACGAACAGGAGCACCATTGCGTTCGATCCCTCGGTGAGGTCGAAACGAGACGCACCGAACAGCGAGAACGTGGCTTCGAACCCGGCGAAACTGAGTGTTCCGAGAAACAGCACGATTGCGAGACGTCGCAGCACCGACGGAAGTTCGATGCCTGTCACGGACTCGGACACCACCACCTCTTCGCTCGGTTGCGGACGCGTCTCGGGAAGTCTGATGTAGGCGGCGATTGCGTTTCCGCCGGCAAGAGCACCTGCCACATAAAAAGGAACATGCGGACCGCCGAGCGCTGACAGTCCACCGAGCGCCGGCCCCACGACAAACCCGACGCCGAATGCCGCTCCCAGCAGGCCAAGGAGTCGCGCACGGTCTTCGGGTGGTGCAATGTCGGCAATTGCGCCCTGGGCAACTGCCACGCTCGCACCCGAGGCTCCGTCGATGGCGCGCCCTAGGAACAGCATCCACAGCGCTCCTGCTGCACCGGTGACCACACTTCCCACGGCGGTACCGATCAACGACACCACGATCACGGGCTTGCGTCCGACTTTGTCGGAGAGCCGACCGAGAACCGGTGCGAACACCATCTGGGCGAGCGAAAAGGTTGCGAACATGAGACCGACCTCGAGGCCGCTCGCACCGAAACGCTCGGCATACCGACCGAGAATCGGGATCACGATGCCGAAACCGACAAGGTCGAGAGCAACTGTTGTCCAGATGGGCCAGAAGCCCGGCGGCATCGGATTTCTCGAACGTTCAGCCACGGCGAATGCGCGTTCCCTCTTTTGAGGTCTCGACGACATATCCCGCTGCCTGTAGTTCGTTTCTGATCGCATCAGCCGTTGCGAAGTCTTTCGAGCTGCGCGCAGCGTCGATCTCGCGCGCTTTCTGCAGGATCGATTCCTCGATGTTGTCACCTGCGTCCAACTCGATCCCGAGAGCCGACAACATCTCGAGTGCTGCGGAACGCATCGAGGCGGCGGTCTGTGTGTCGCCGGCATCAACGGCGGTGTTTGAACGTCGCACCGTCTCGAACGCCAATGCCATCGCCGCAGGCGTGTCGAGATCGTTGTCCATCGCCGAAACGAACTGCGAAATCACGCTCGAATCCGCGTCTGCCGCCGGCAGAGAAGCCGTGCGTGACGCGAACGCGTCGAGTCCCGCGAGCGCGGCGACGGAACTGTCGATGTTTTCCTGGCCCACGCGGACCGGCGAGCGATAGTGGGTCTGCAGCAGCAGCATTCGATAGGCCCGCGGGTCATAGTGATCGAGAAGGTCGAGCAGGTTCGTCACGTTGCCGAGGCTCTTCGACATCTTCTCGCCCTCGAGATCGACGACGAATCCGTTGTGCATCCAATGGTTGGCGAATGTCTTGCCGAGAGCGACGGCTTGCGCGCGTTCGTTCTCGTGGTGCGGGAAACGCAGGTCTGCGCCGCCGCAATGCAGGTCGAAACCCTCCCCCAACAACTCGAGGCTCATCACCACGCATTCGCTGTGCCATCCGGGACGCCCGTCTCCCCACGGCGACGGCCACGACGGCTCGCCCGGTTTCGTGAACTTCCACAGTGCGAAGTCGGCCGGGTGTCGCTTGTTCCCGGCTCCGAACACTTCTCGATCTCCGCCGCCGCTCAGCATGTCGTCGACGCTCTGGTGCGCGAGCAGTCCGTAGTCGGGAACAGAGGCGATGCTGAGGTACACGCCGTCGTCGGTGGCGTATGCCGCATCGCGTTCGATCAATGTGGCGATCATGTCGACCATCTGCTGCACGTAGTCGGTTGCATGCGGAACATCGGTGGGTCGCGTGACCCCCAACCTGCCCATTGCGTCGAACCACACGTTCTCGCATTTCGTGGTGATTTCGTTCCACGGGCGGTTCTCGCGGTTGGCCCGGTCGATGATCTTGTCGTCGATGTCGGTGATGTTCGACACCAATCGCACGGTGAGACCCCGATACGAGAGATAACGACGGAGAATGTCGTACACGAGGGTCGCCCGACCGTGCCCGAGATGCGGAGGTCCGTAGACGGTCGGGCCGCACAGGTAGATGCTGACCGTTCCGGGGTCGCGAAGAGCAAGCGGTTTCACGCTCTTCGTGGCGGTGTCATAGAGGTTCAGCACTCCGACAAGCCTACGATTTATGTTCTATGTCCGCTGTGCCCGACAAGCCTTCTCTCGACAACATCGAATCCGGGTGGATTCAGGCGTGGGAGTCGGAGGGCATCTATGCCTTCGACCGAACGGCCACCCGGGAGAACGTGTTCGCCATCGACACCCCGCCCCCCACGGTGAGCGGTTCGCTGCACATGGGGCACGTGTTCTCGTACACGCACACCGACACGGTGGCGCGTTTCTGGCGCATGCGAGGAAAAAGTGTCTTCTATCCGATGGGGTGGGACGACAACGGACTTCCGACGGAACGCCGCGTGCAGAACTACTTCGGTGTGTCGTGCGATTCATCGGTTCCCTACGACCCGAATCTGACTCCCCCGTTCCGGGGAGACCCGCCGAAGGACCACAAACCGGTTCCCGTGTCGCGACCCAACTTCATCGAACTGTGCGAGGAACTGACCGCAGAGGACGAAAAGATCTTCGAGGATCTGTTCCGTCGCCTCGGACTGTCGGTCGATTGGTCGCTTCTCTATGCCACCATCGACGAACGGTCGCGACGCGCCAGCCAACGTGCGTTCCTGCGCAACCTCTCGCGGGGGGAGGCATACACACAGGAAGCACCGACGTTGTGGGACGTCGACTTCAAGACCGCGGTTGCGCAGGCCGAACTTGAAGACCGCGAGCGCCCGGGTGCGTACCACACGCTGGCGTTCCACAGGTCAGACGGTTCCGGCGACATTCTCATCGACACAACACGGCCCGAACTGCTTGCCGCGTGTGTCGCGCTCGTCGCACACCCCGACGACGACCGCTACAAGCCCTTGTTCGGCACCACCGTGCGCACACCCTTGTTCGGGGTCGAGGTTCCCGTGTTGGCGCATCCGCTCGCACAGATCGACAAGGGAACCGGCATCGCAATGTGCTGCACCTTCGGTGACCTCACCGACGTGACATGGTGGCGCGAACTTCGTTTGCCGATGCGCGCCATCATCGGCCGCGACGGACGCATCGTTGCCGACGCCCCGCAGGGGCTCACCGACGCGCGCGGCCTGGAACACTTCTCCGCGCTCGCGGGCAAGTCGGCAAAGCAGGCGCAGACTGCCATCGCGGAAATGCTGGTTGCATCGGGTGAGATGATCGGCGAGCCGCGTGCGATCTCCCACCCCGTGAAGTTCTACGAAAAGGGAGACCGACCTCTCGAGATCGTCACGAGTCGACAGTGGTACATCCGCAACGGTGGGCGCGACGTCGCTCTGCGAGACGAACTGCTGGCACGTGGTGCGGGGCTCGCCTGGCACCCCGACCACATGCGTCACCGCTATTCGAACTGGGTCGAGGGACTCAACGGAGACTGGCTGATCAGCCGACAGCGTTACTTCGGGGTTCCCGTGCCGGTGTGGTACCGACTCGACGAACACGGCGAAATCGTGTACGACTCGCCGTTGGTTCCCGATGAATCGCAGTTGCCCATCGACCCGAGCACGGATGTTCCCGTCGGATACGACGCATCACAACGTGGTCAGGCACACGGCTTCGTCGGCGACCCCGACGTGATGGACACGTGGGCCACCTCGTCGCTGACACCCCAGATCGCCGGTCAGTGGGAAGACAACGCCGACCTCTTCTCGCGTGTCTTTCCGTTCGACGTTCGGCCGCAGGGTCACGACATCATCCGCACATGGTTGTTCTCCACGATGGTGCGTGCGCATTTCGAGCACGACCGGGCGCCGTGGCGCAATGCGGCGCTGTCGGGGTGGATTCTCGACCCCGACCGAAAGAAGATGTCAAAGTCGAAGGGCAATGTTGTGACCCCCATCGACCTCTTCGAGAAATACGGAAGCGATGCGGTTCGGTACTGGTCGGCCGGCGCCCGACCCGGAATCGACACCGCCTTCAGTGAGGACCAGATGAAGGTCGGGCGAAAGCTCGCCACAAAGTTGCTGAACGTCAGCAAGTTCGTTCTCGGCTTCGGCGATGCAGACGAGTCGCTCGCACCGACTCATCCCGTCGATCTCGCGATGCTGCAGAAACTCAGCGTCGTCGTGAACGAGGCAACAGCCGCGTTCGAGGCGTACGACTATGCCCGCGCTCTCGAACGAACGGAGAGTTTCTTCTGGTGGTTCTGCGACGACTACGTCGAACTGGTGAAGACCCGCGCCTACGCCACGCACGGCGAGGAAGGTGCACTTTCTGCCCGTATCGCCCTGCGCCGGGCGCTGTCGACACTTCACAGACTCTTCGCGCCGATTCTTCCCTTCGTCACCGAGGAAGTCTGGCGATGGTGGCAAGAAGGCTCGGTGCACCGAGCGCCGTGGCCCGTGCACGCCGATGTCTGGCGCGAAGAGGGCTTCACGGTTCATGGCGATTCGATCATCGATTCCGTGTGCCATGTTCTCGGTGAGATCAGGCGCGCAAAGACCGAGGCGAAAGTCAGCCAGAAGGCGGTCGTGGAATCCGTGGTGGTCACGGCGACCCCGTCGCAGATCGATGGGCTCACATCGGCCTGGTCCGACATTGCCGATGCAGGTTCTGTTTCGTCGTGGTCGGCTGCACCCGACGACGATGCGACCGACATCACCGTGTCCGTCGTTCTTGCGCCTGTTGCCCCGTAGTGGGAACACACGAGCGAACCTGCGCGCACCGACAACGCAACTACGGTAGAAGACGCATGACCGACTCCCCCGTCCGACACAAGCACACAGGCAGGCAACGTGCATTCCTGTTCTTCAACATCGGTCTCGCGGTCGTCACAATGCTCGCAGGATCGGGACTTCTGTATGCCAACTGGAAACTCGGCAACCGTCAGGTGGTCACGATTGACACCGCGATGGAAGGCGACGGAAACCTCGATCTACCCGAGGGCGACCGCACGGCAAAGAATTTCCTGATCACGGGCTCGGACAACAATGCATGCATCAGCAAGGACTCGCCCTTCTACGGGGGGTTCGGCAACCGATCGGGTTACGGAGAACGCAGTGACTCACTGATGGTCGTTCGGGTGAATCCCATCGACAACCAGGCAGCCGTTCTGTCTTTCCCCCGCGACTTGTGGGTGAGACAGGCCGGTTCGAACCGCAGCAACCGCATCAACGCGAATTTCGAGAAGAAGAACCCGAACAGGTTGATCCGCAACCTCAAGGAGAACTTCGGCATCAACATCGACCACTACATCAACATCGACTTCTGTGCGTTCGCCGCGATTGTCGACGCGGTGGGAGGCGTGAGAGTGCCGTTCACGTACAAGGCGCAGGACAAGATGACCGGCTTCAAGGTGCTGCGGGCGCGTGTCTGCTTCACGTTCCAGGGAGACCACGCGCTGGCCTACATGCGTTCGCGTCATTACATCTGGTTCAATCCCAAGACGATGAAGTGGACATCCGACGGAACATCGGATTGGGGTCGCATCAGTCGACAGCAGGACTTCATGAAACGGGTGATCCGCAAGTCGCTCGAGAAAGCAAAGACGAACCCGCGTGTCGCCTCGGGAATCCTCAATGCGACGCTCAAGAACATCATCACCGACGACAACCTCACCCCGCTCACCGTTCTTCAACTCGGACAGGCGATGAAGAACTTCAACACCGAGACGATGGGCAGTTACACGATGCCGGGAACGGGTCAGGTGATCGATGACATGTCTGTGATCGTTCCCGATCTCGAGAGTGCGACATCGAAGAAGATTCTCGCGGTGTTCCAGGGCAAGGCCAGTCTCAAGACGACGATTGCAGGCGCATCGCCTGCGACCGACACGGTTGTCACCACCACGACCCTCGCAGCCCTGGCAACCGCAACGACCGTCGCCAAATCGACTCCGAACACGAAGGCACCGTCGTCGACCACGTCGACAACTGTTCCGGCCGTCGCCATTGAGCAGAGCACGCGCGGCGTCGTTCCGCCGAACGACGCCAACTGTCAGTACTGACCGCTACGCGATCGGCTCGAGCACGCGCGCGAGCACCTCGGGAATCTCGCTGGGGCCACCCACCAGCGCAAGACGCGCACCGACACGCGCTGCAAATGCGGTCGCCTCGTCATGGTCCCCCTCGGGCGCAATCACAATCAATTCGTCCATTCCGTGGGCCGCGTTCTCTGCGTCTCCCTCGACCGTGGCGCGGCAGTCGGACAACAAGATCGCAACGCGACGCCCCGCGCGCGAACGCGACAGTTGCTGACGGGCGGCCAACAACGCGCCGGCGAGGTCGGTTGTTCCGTGACCGCGCAGTGTCAGCACGTCGTTGATGACGCGTTCACTCGACTTGGCGACATCCTGGCTCTTTGTCACCACCACGTCCTTCCCGAATGCGATCACGCTGTAGTCGTCCGGGTTGCGGCTCGCGATGGCGGCAGTCGCCACCGCATTCGTCGCGAGCGGCTGTCCGCCCATCGACCCGCTGCGGTCGAGCAGAAGACAAAACGCCGTGCCCGGCTTGTTCCATCCGCGCACACGCAATCGATCGGGATCGATTGCGTGACCACGACGCGACTCGGTGATTGCCTCGAGGCTCGCATCGATGTCGATGTCGCCGGCGTCGGGCCGATAGGGCTGTTCGACCATCTTGCCGATACCACGCGGTTTCGGTCGACCGCGATGACCCAGCTCGAGCATCAGCCGACCGGCGATGCGCCGCGCCAGGTCGCGAAGTTTCGGATCGGTTGCCCCGGTGAGATCGGCCAGCAGTCCCAATGTCTCGTCGGGACTGTTCTGCATCGCCTCGTCAAGTGCCGCCTCGTCGAGTTCACCGACCTCCGGCGAGATCTGTTCGAAATTCTCGTTGCGTGACAGATCACGGCGCGACGTGGTTCGTTTGCCGGCCTCGGCGACGGCCTGGTCGGCCGCATCGCCTTCCTTGGTCAGAGGGAGGTCGTGCCCCGGTTCGTCGGGGCTCCATCTTTTCCCTCGGACCCGTCTCCTTCGACACGACCGAACACGTCCTGCCAGATCTCCGTGACGATGTCCTCCGACGTCCGCACGCTTCCCTCGCGAACGCGCACACGACCCGACAATGCAACAAGTGCAGCGTCGAGGCCGACACTCGGGTTCTCGATCGACGTCTCGCGAAGTTCGGCGAGCGACACCGCAACCTTGGCGAAATCGACTGCACCGCGAACAGACGACCCCACGCGCAGGTCAACATGCGAGCGGGTGCGGCGCACCACCGACACCGCCTTCTCGAGCCACGCAGAATCGACCGCTGCGCCGACGTTGCGCTGCACGATCGAGAGTTCCTCACCTGCGGTCTGGTACGACATGGCGATTCGGCACACACGGTCGTAGACAGCGCCGGAGATGCGCGCCGTTCCGACAGCATCGAACGGATTCATTGCCGCAACCAGGCGGAACCCGTCGGCCGCGGCAACACGTCCGAGACGTGGCACGTTCAATTCTCCCTCGCTCATGACCGTGATCAACACGTTCAAGGTTTCCTCGGGGATTCGGTTGATCTCCTCGACGTACAACAACGAACCGTCGCGCAACGCACTGACGAGCGGACCGTCGACGAACACCGACGGGTCGTAGCCCTCGTTCAGCACACGTGCCGGATCGAAGTGCCCCACGAGTCGCGCGGGGGTCAACTCGGCATTGCCCTCGACGAACTCGAACCCGATCCCGAGTCCCTGGGCCACGGCACGGAGCACCGTCGACTTGCCGGTTCCCGGCGGCCCCTCGAGCAGAACATGACGGTCAGCGGCGAGTGCGGCGAGCACCAGTTCGAGTTCGCGCCGACGACCCACCACCTGCGCGGCGAGCGACTCCCGAAGTGTGGCCGCGTCAGTCATTCACGATGACGCCGCGAATGTTCACGCCGTCGCGCATCGCCTGGTAGCCCTCGTTGATCTCGTCCAACGTGTAGCGACGTGTGATCAATTCCTCGAGTTTCAGATCGCCCACGCGGTACATGTCGAGCAGGCGCGGAATGTCGGCGCGCGGGTTCAGGCTTCCGAAGATGGTGCCCTTCACTTCCTTGTTCCACATCGCCAGCTGGAACAGGTTGATGTCTGCAGAGGTTTCCTGCATCGGTGAGATCGCAGTGACCACGCACGTGCCACCCTTGCCCACCATCGCCATTCCCTCACCCATCATGTCGCCGTGCAGAACACCGGGGGTCATGATGACGCGATCGGCCATCTCACCCCAGGTCATCTCGGTGATGTGCGGAATCGCCTCGGTCATCGACGCAAAGGTGTGGGTCGCGCCCATCTCCATTGCCTTCTCGCGCTTGAACTCCACCGGGTCGATCGCAATGATGCGCTTTGCGCCCGCCATGCGTGCGCCCTGCACGGCATTGATGCCGATGCCGCCGATGCCCACGACCACCACGGTGTCACCGGGCTGTGTGTCTGCGCGGTTGGTGGCAGAACCCCATCCGGTTGCAACGCCACAGGAGACCAGGGCCACGCAGTCGAGGGGAAGGTCCTTCTCCACCTTGATGAGCGATGCCTCGGCAACTGTCGCGTACTCGGAGAAGGTTCCGAGTTTCGCCATCAGTTTCACGGGGCGTCCGTCCTTCACGAAATGACGGTGCGTACCGTCGGTGATCATGCCGCCGGTCAGGGTGCCGGCACCCATGTTGCACAGGTTCTGACGGCCGGTCGAGCAGTAACGACAACGACCACACGACGGCACGAAACTCGCCGACACGTGGTCACCGGGTTGCAACGACGTGACCCCGGGGCCGCACTTCACAACGACACCTGCACCCTCGTGACCGCCGATGAAGGGGAAGAAGTCCTTGACGCCCATCATCTCGAGAAATTCCTTTGGGGGGACCATGTCCCCGGTCACGAAGTGCTCGTCGGAGTGGCACATGCCCGCCACCTTCCAGTTGACGAGAACTTCGTTCGCCTTCGGCTCGTCGACTTCGATTTCCTCGACGACCCATGGTTGGTTGAGCCCGTAGAGAACTGCTGCACGTGACTTCATTTGTGTTTCCCCCTCTGTGAATGAACCGTGTTGCGTTGACTATTCGTAGACCAGCACGCCGCGGATGTTCTTGCCGTCGCGCATGTCCTGGTATCCCTCGTTGATGCCCTCGAGCGGGTAGGTCTTCGTGACGAGACCGTCGAGGTCGAGCAGGCCCTCCCGGTACAGACCGAGCAGTTTCGGGATGTCGGCACGCGGGTTGCCCGAGCCGAAAAGCGAACCGACCACTTGCTTCTCCATCAGCGTGAGGTCGAGCAGGCTCATGTTTGCGCCGCCCGTCTCGAATGCCGGGTGAATGTTGGTGACCACGACACGACCGCGCTTCGATGCAAGCGCCATTGCCTCACCCATCACCTGGCCGTCGCCGACGCCCATCGTCATGATGACCTTGTTCGCCATGGTTCCCCACGTGATGTCCTGCAGCAGCGGAAGAGCCTCCGCCATCGACGAGGCAGTGTGCGTCGCGCCGAATTCCATGGCCTTCTCGCGCTTGAACTCGACCGGGTCGACCGCGACGATGCGCTTGGCTCCGGCGAGTTTGGCGCCCTGAATGGCATTCGCGCCGATTCCGCCGACACCGACGACCACGACCGTGTCACCCACGGAGACATCTGCCGCGTACACGGCCGAACCCCACCCGGTGACCACGCCGCAACCGAGCAAGCATGCCTTGTCGAGCGGAACGTCCTCTTCGATCTTGATGCACGATGCCTCGTTCACCACCGTGTGGTGGGCGAACGTACCGAGCATGCACATGAGTGTGAGGTCCTGACCCTGTGCGTGATGGCGCGATGTTCCGTCGGAGATCTGCTTTCCGAGACCCATGAGTGCACCGAGGTCGCACAGGTTCTGGTGACCCGTCGAACAACTCGGGCAACGTCCACAGGAAGGAATGAATCCGAACACCACATGGTCACCGGGAGCGAGCCAGCTCACACCCTCGCCGACCTGTTCGACGACACCGGCGCCTTCATGACCGCCGACGATGGGCAACGCAAACGGCAGGTCGCCCGTTGCAAGATGTTCGTCGGAGTGGCACATGCCCGATGCCGCGATCTTCACGAGTACTTCGCCGGGGCCGGGAGCATCGAGTTCGATCTCTTCGACACTCCACGGGGCATTCACTTCCCACAGAACAGCAGCCTTGGTCTTCATCGAAGTCCCCTTTTTGTCGCCACCGGAGGACCCGGCGGATGTCTCCGAGAATAACCACCCCACCCCAACCTTCTCTAGTGGGGCCCGTGGCGGGTACTGTCGTGGCATGGAACAAGACAACCTTCAGGACATCGCTGCCGACCAGGCCGAGACCGCCGAAAACGTCGTCACCGAAGAGCTCCTCGTGGAGGAAATCTCGATCGACGGCATGTGCGGCGTCTACTGAGTCGCTCTGTCTCCTCGCCACAATGGCATTGACACTCGAGTCGGCGTGCGAAATGCACCCCCAGGTCGCCCTCCGACCGGAACCGTTCGGCGCACTCGCGTACCACTACGGAAACCGGCGACTGGTGTTCCTGCGTCACCCGGACATCGTGCGGGTGGTGCGTTCGATGTCCGACCACCCGACCCTCCGGGATGCTCTCGCCGCCGAAGGCGTCGACGAATCGCGTTGGCCGTCGTTCGTGAAGGCTCTGTCGTCACTCACGTCATCGGAGATCGTGCGTGTCCGCTGAGTCGCTTGTGGAACAGATGAAATCGGGGCTCGATGCCCCGATATGTCTCACGTGGGAACTCACCTACGCGTGCAATCTCGAATGCGTTCACTGTCTGTCGAGCAGCGGTCAGCGCGATCCACGCGAGTTGTCGACCGAGCAAGCGAAGGCGGTGCTCGACGAACTGCGGGACCTGCAGGTGTTCTACATCAACATCGGCGGTGGCGAGCCGATGGTGCGCCGCGACTTCTTCGAGATCCTCGAGCATTCGATCGCCAACGGAATCGGAGTGAAGTTTTCGACAAACGGTGCGTTCATCGACAAGAAGAACGCCGAACGCCTCGCGGCTCTCGACTATCTCGACATCCAGATCAGCCTCGACGGCACCGACGCGGCCACCAATGATGCGGTCCGCGGGGAGGGTTCGTTCGACACGGCCATCCGCGCGATGGAGAACCTGCGCGATGCCGGTTTCGGTCAGTTCAAGATCTCCGTCGTTGTCACGCGACACAACGTGAAGCAGCTCGACGAGTTCAAGGCGCTCGCCGATTCCTTCGGAGCGCAGTTGCGCATCACCCGGTTGCGCCCCGCCGGTCGTGGCGCCGACACGTGGAACGAACTGCACCCGACGAACGCGCAACAACGCGAGATCTACGACTGGCTGATGGCGCACGGCGAGAACGTGCTCACGGGCGACTCGTTCTTCCATCTCAATGCGTTCGGCGAGTCCCTGCCCGGCCTCAACATGTGCGGAGCGGGGCGCGTCGTGTGTCTCATCGACCCGTTGGGGGATGTGTACGCGTGCCCGTTCGTGATCCACGACCAGTTCAAGGCAGGTTCGGTGCTCGATGACGGCGGATTCACGAAGGTGTGGCGCGAGTCGGATCTCTTCACCGAGCTGCGTCAACCGCAGAGTGCGGGTGCATGTGCCTCGTGTGGGTCGTTCGATGCCTGCCAGGGCGGGTGCATGGCCGCCAAATTCTTCACCGGAATCCCGCTTGACGGTCCCGACCCCGAATGTGTGGGCGGAGACGGCGAGGAATACCTTGCATCGACCCCCGTCAGCATCATCCCGCGACCGTCGATGGATCACTCGAAGCCCCCGCGGTCGAAGGTGAACGCATGAACGTGCTGAACCTCGTTCTCGGGCTCATCGGCGGGTATGCCCTGGGCACGATGCCGAGCGCCATCGTCGTTGCACGCGCCAAGGGCGTCGACATCACCGCGTTCGGTTCGGGAAACCCCGGGGCAAGCAACGTCGCCCGGGCAATCGGCTGGCGATACGGCATCATCGTGTTCGCGCTCGATGCAGCAAAGGGTGCCGTGCCCGCGTTGGTGATGCTCGGTCATCGACCGAGTGCCTATGTCTGCGGTGCCGCGGCGATTGTCGGGCACATCTTCCCCGTCACGAGAAAGTTCAAGGGCGGCAAGGGCATCGCCACCGGTGGCGGCGTGTTGCTGGTTCTGCACCCGATCATCATGATCATCGCCGCGGCATCGTGGGTAGTCATCATGAAGGTCACGAAGAAGGCGTCAGTCGCATCGATCGTGGTGGTTCCGCTGGTCATCGTGTTGCTCGTACTCACCGACAAGCCGGGCTGGGAGATTCTCGCCTTCATCGGACTCGGGGCAATCATCGAGATCAGACACCTCTCGAACATCAAGCGCCTTCTCACGGGCAGCGAACCGCCGGTCTCCGGTGCGCACGGCTAGTCCATGCTCGACTTTGCCAACAGCTTCTTCGATTGGTTGAAGGACTATTCGGGGTCACCCTGGTTCTACGTCGTGATTCTCTCGATCGCATTTCTCGACTCGATTCTTCCGATCGTGCCGAGCGAGACCATGGTCATCATCGGCGGGGTCAGCGCCGGATTGCAGGACCTTCATTGGTCACTCGTGATCGTCTTTGCCGCGGCCGGGGCCTTCGCCGGCGACAACTTCAGTTACCACATCGGCGTCTTCTTTTCCGAACGACTCCAGCGCCGCTACAACAAGAACAACAAGGGGCGCCAACGCCTTCTGTGGGCGCACAAGCAGATCGAGACCCGCGGAGGGGAACTTCTCGTCACGGCGCGGTTCATTCCCGGCGGTCGCACCATTGTCACGCTCACCTGCGGAATCACCGGTCAGTCGAAGAAGTGGTTCATGAAGTGGTCGGGCATCGCGGCGGCCATCTGGGGAACGTACGCGACGATGCTCGGCTTCATCGGTGGCCGCACGTTCCAGGACAACCACACCATCGCCTTTCTGGTTGCGTTCTCGCTTGCTCTCGCCGCAACGGCGATTCTCGAGATCATCAGGTTCCTGCGCCGCCGCCGGGTCGCCCCTGACAATGAGTGAGCCGGGTCGCCTCACCTCCGCAGACATCGAGGGTCGCGACCTCGTTGTCATCCTGCCGCTCGGTTCGTGGGAACAGCACGGGCCGCACCTGCCGCTCGACACCGACACGCTGATCATCAACGCCGTGGTTGCGGGCGCGGTCGATTCACATCCGCTCGCGGAGAACTTCTTCGTCGCTCCGACGCTTCCCGTCACCGCGAGCGACGAGCACGCCGGTTTTGCCGGCGGGCTCAGCACAGGCACATCGGCTCTCGCCGACACCGTGGTTGCGATCTGTCGTTCGGCGTCGACGTGGGCGGCGGGAATCATCGTCGCGAACGGTCACGGTGGCAACTTCGATGCACTGAAGGCGATCAGCTCTGCCCTCGCCCACGAGGGAATCCGCCACTCGGCTTGGTCGTTGCCGTCGTATGCGGGTGGCGACATGCACGCGGGTCGCACCGAGACATCGGTGATGCTGCATCTCGATCCGTCGACCGTTCGCCTCGATCTGATCCCGCCGGATTCGGACGCGACAGTCACCGTCGAGCAACTGCGCACATCGGGGGTGAAATCTGCGTCACCCAGTGGAGTGCTGGGTCGGCCGTCTCGTGCGTCTGCAGAACACGGTGAGCAGGTCATGACCGCCTACCGGCAATCGTTGGCCGAGCACATGTCGGTCTGCGCCGACGAGTGGTTGAATGTTCACCGATGAGCATTCGTCTGCGTCCCGACCACATGTGGTTCCGTTCACGTGACGGTCGACAACTGGTTGCCGGGTCACCCCTGACCTTCTTCTCCGTCACCGATGCCGGCTCCGGGATTCTCTCGTTGATCCAGAACAACGATCTGCTGTCCGACGGGCACGAGCAACTCACCGAAAGATTGGTGGCTGCCGGTGCAGCGCATCCGCTCTGGCACATTCCGGTGCCTGCCGACCAGCTCACCGTGGTGATTCCGTCGTATCTGAGGGAGAGTCGCGACTTCGACCGACTCGCACGTCTCGTTCGCACCCTGCACCCACTGAAGGTGATCGTCGTCGACGACTGCTCTCCCGAACCCATCGTGCTTCCCGACGCAACGGTGTTCCGTCACGATGACAACAAGGGCCCCGGGGCCGCGCGCAACACGGGCCTGGCTCACGTCACGACACCGTTCGTCGCGTTCGTCGACGACGACGCATCACCGAAATGCGACGACCTTCAGCGTCTCGCAACGCAGATGAACGACGATCGTGTCGCACTGGTGGCGCCGCGCATTCGCAGCAGTGAAAACGGTCGCCTCACGGGCGAATACGAAAAACACCACTCACCTCTCGACCTCGGCCAACATCCGACCGTCGTGCGACCGCTCTCACGGGTCTCGTATGTTCCCGCGACGGTGATCGTGTGCCGCACGGAAGTGGTGAGGTCTCTCGGAGGTTTCGACGAGTCGATGCGCATCGGCGAAGATGTCGATTTCGTGTGGCGCATGGCAGGGGCCGGGCATCTGTGCCGTTACGAACCCACAATCTCGTGCGAGCACGAGACTCGATTCGAGGTGCGGCAACTGATCAGGCAGCGTTTCTCGTACGGCACCAGCGCCGCCGCACTCGCAAGCCGGCACGGGTCTGCGGCGACGCCCTTGCGGGCGAACATCGTGATGCTTGTTCCGGCGCTCACACTGCTCCTCGGCTACGCGTGGATCTTTCTTCCTCTCCTGCCGTTCGTGTACGTCTGGTATCTGCTCACGCTTCACCGGTCGCACCTGTCGTATCGGGACCGGGTGCGCATCACCTCTCTCGGGTTGATGTCGACCATCCGTCTCACTGCGTCTGCCATTGCGCGCATGTGGTGGCCCGTCTTCTTCGTCGTGGGATTGTTCGTGTTCTCCCCCGGTTTCGCCCTCTTCGCGAGTCTCATGGTCCCCGCCATCTACGGACTCGTTCGACACAAGCCGCAGCGGGTGTTCGGATACATGGGTCTGCGCATGGTCGACGGTCTGGCGTACGGCGCGGGAGTGTGGCGCGGTGCCCTGCGACAGAGGTCTTTGCGGTGCCTGATGCCGACAGTCACGGGGTCTGCGTTGCGACTACGGTCAAAGGGGTGACGATTCGCCTCGCAGTGCACGAAGCCAAATGGCTGCAGCACGTGCAGGGCGTCGCTCGACAGCACCAGGGGCTCGTGCCCGTCGTGAAGGGCAACGGATACGGATTCCGCCGCTGGAACCTCATGCCCCTGGCGGGGCAACTCTCGAACGAAGTCGCGGTCGGCACGGTGTTCGAGGTTCGGGACATTCCGTCGAACGTGACACCGATCGTTCTCACACCCACTCTCACCGCACCACCGAAGAATCTTCCCCTGAACGCAATCCTCACTGTCGGGTCGCCTCATCATGTCGTTGCCCTCAACACCGCCGGATGGAGCGGCGACGTCATCGTCAAGGTTCAGTCGTCGATGACCAGATACGGGACAACGCCCGACAATCTCCGTTCACTGCTCGACGACATCACGAATGCGCGCTGCACCGTGCGCGGTTTTTCCGTTCATCTTCCGCTCGAGGGTGATCCGATTGCTCACGTGAAGGAGATCGAGGCGTGGCTTCCGCATCTCGACCCGTCGGTGCCGGTGTACATCAGCCATGTCGACGCACAGCTCTACGAGAAACTCCGCAACGACAATCCGACGCACCAATTCCGCATCAGATTGGGAACCACGTTGTGGCACGGCGACAAGTCGATGATGCAACTGTCGGCAGACATCGTCGACCATCACCCCATCGAGTCGGGATCACGTGCGGGATACCGTCAGGTCAAAGTGGACGGCCCGGGCGAAATCGTGCTCGTCGGCTGCGGAACTGCACACGGAGTTTTTCCCCTGCCCGACGGACGCAGTCCGTTCCACTACCAACGCCAGCGTCTCAACATGCTCGAGCATCCGCACATGCACACCACGATGTTGTTCGTCGCGCGCGGACGTCCCATTCCGAGCATCGGCGAATGGATCGATGTCCAGCAACCGCTCACGCGCGTGCAGGTCGACCTGTTGCAGTGGGTTCGCTGACGGCTACAGGTTCGCCATGCGGTTGAGACCGCGCCATCCCACAGCCGATGCACCGACGAGTGGTCCTTCGTCGGCGAGTCGTGCGGGCACGATGCGCGCGTTGCGCGAGAACTCGAGTCCGCAGAGTTCGTCGAGGGTCTTCTGGGCAGAGGTGAAGAACGTGGCGCCGAACCCGAGTGCGACGCTTCCGCCGACGCACACCAACTTCAGATCGAGAAGGTTGCACACCGACGCGACCCCGCGGCCGACGAGACGCCCGGTGCGCACCATGATTTCGTAGGTGGGCTGGGTCGGGGGTCGACCCGTGATGGCCTCGATTGCGGGGCCCGACGCTTCGGCTTCGAGACACCCACGTCCGCCACATGTGCAGCGACGTCCGTTCGGCTCGACGATGACATGACCCACATGGCCCGCGTTGCCCGTCTCGCCTTCGAGCAGTTCCCCGTTCAGCACGATTCCGCCGCCGACCCCGGTCGACACGACCATTGCCATGAAATTGTCGACCCCGCGGGCGGCACCGAGCCAACCCTCGGCGAGCGCAAGAGCCTTCGCATCGCCGTCGCCGAACACCGGCAGACCGGTGTGCGACACCAGTCGCTCACGCAACGGGAAGTTGCGCCACTGGTGGATGTTCAGCGGTGACACCGTCTCGACATTGCGTGTGATCGGGCCCGCCGACGCAACCCCGACGACGGTCGGCATGAGTCCGTGATGGTCACGTGCACGATCGATCTGGGAATCGATCGCAACCCTGAGATCGTCGAACAGGTCTTCGTCGCTGCCGATGCGATCGACGGGAACATTGACCCGGTCGATCAGTTCGCCGTTTCTGGTCACGAGACCGACGGAGAACTTTGTTCCGCCGAGATCGATGGCGAGCGCGATGTCCATGGGGCACCCATTCTCGCAAGTCGGCACCTCCGTGGGGCGACACGCAACGGAAAGTGACACCTTTGCTGTTATGACTGATAACAGCAAGAAGCAACCACCTACGCTCTCACACGTGCACAACGACTGGTCCGATTTCATCGAGAATGAGAAGAACCGGCCCTATTTTGCTCAATTGCGCAGGTTCGTCGACTCGGAGCGCGCAAACCATGTCGTTCATCCCGACGAAGAGCTCGAGTTCGCCGCGTTGCACCTCACGCCGCTCGCCACGACGCGAGTCGTGATTCTCGGACAGGATCCCTACCACGCACCGGGCCAGGCTCACGGTCTCGCATTCTCGGTGAGACGACCGGTACCCCCGCCGCCGTCGTTGCGGAACATCTTCGTCGAACGCGAGAACGACCTCGGAATTGCCCCGTCGCGACACGGCGACCTCACGACCTGGGCCACACAGGGCGTGCTGCTGTTGAACACCACTCTCACGGTGCGCGACGGCAGTGCCGCGTCGCATGCCGGCCGCGGGTGGGAGTCGTTCACCGATGCAGCGATCTCGTGCGTCGACCGTCTTCCTCGACGGGTGGTGTTTCTTCTCTGGGGGCGACACGCACAAGAGAAACGGCATCTGGTCACCGGAGTACACCATGTCGTGATCGAATCGGCACATCCGTCGCCCCTGTCGGCACGCCGTGGCTTTTTCGGCAGTTCACCGTTCAGCCGCACGAACCAAGCCCTCGTCGAGGCACGGTGCACCCCGATCGACTGGGGTCTCCCCGACTGACCTCCGCCTGTATGAACAGTCGTCGACTGTGAAACACTGAGCCCATGGTTCTCGTCGCCCGTCAATCAGAGAAATCACGACAGACCGATGCGAAGGTGGCGCACAGTGCCGCCCGGGCCGTGCGCACCGTCGGAGTCGACCAGATGGCGCTCACTCGCGTGGCGGCCGATGCGGGTTTCTCGAGCGGGGCCATCTACGCGCGATGCGACGACCGATCAGAACTCGTGGTGATGGCGTGGGAGAAGAGTTTCTGGCCGATGCTTTCTGCGATTCTCGAACCTCTGGTCGACAGCACTCTCACGAACGACGTCTCGCTCGTCAACCGGGTGTGTTCCCTGTTCGAGTCCGCCAGCGCGCACGACGCCGTGCCCGACATCGGAAGTGCCATGGAAATCATTGTTGCGTCGCGACGCGACGAAGTGATTGCCGAAGTGGTGCAGCGCGACATCATCGCACTGCTCGACGACCGCGGTGTCGGTCCGTCGACCGACGGGGCAAACCGGCAGGCGGTCGTCTCTGCGCTGTCCACACTGTTCGGCGCCGCATTGTTGAACTCGGTGTATGCCACCACCGATGCAAGTGCCATCGATCCGAAGGCACTTCTCGAGATGTTCACTCGGGCTGTTCGCACGGCGTCGAAGCCGGCGAAAGCCCCCGGCTCGATACCGGTTCCTCAGCCCTACGAGTTTCCGTCCACGCATGACGAGATCCGGGACGCACTCATCTCGGCGAGCGAGTACGTGATTGCGCGGTCGGGGGTGCACCGTGCGACCGTGTCGCGCATTGCACGTAGAGCCGGTGTCAGTGTCGGGGCGATCTACGGCCTGTACGAAAACAAGGATTCACTCGTTGCCGACTGTCTCGAGGTTCTGTTCCCCCCTCAACTCGCCCAGGACGGCAAGAGTTGGGCTCAGGTGTTCACCACGACGGACCAGCGCGCCAAGGTCACCGAGATCCTCACCCAGTACATGTCGCCGTCGTACAGCCAATGGCGTCGTTTCCGCCTCGAATGCCTGATTGCCGCCCGACACTCGCCATCGATCGCCCGTCAGGTCGGCACCTACGCAGCGGCGAACCAGCAGGCTTTGTTGCGCGCCAGCCAGGCTGCTCCCCCGAACGCCGGAATCCGTCCCGAGACGGGACTCTCCGCGCGGGCGTCGGTTCTCGGACTGTCGATTCTCGAGATCGTCGATCCGACGATCTGCAACCTTGACTGGCGCTGGGTCCCGGTTCCCTGACTCCGATCTGCACGTCACTAAGTAGTGTCGCGTCATGCTCGAAGAACTGTCGTCACGTGTGCGCAACGGGTCTCTGAACCCGACCGACCTGGTGGAAGAAGCGCTGCGGCGCATCGAAGCGGCTGCCCACCTGAACGCGGTCGTCGATGTGTACGCAGACGAGGCACGCGCTGTTGCCGCCTCGCATCCGCGCACGGGTGCACTCGCGGGCCTGCCGGTCCTCGTGAAGGACATGGCGCGCGTGAAGGGCCATGTCACCACATCGGGTTCACGTCTGTACGTGAACGGGCCCGCAGACGACACCGATGACACCGTTGTCGATCGACTCCGTGCCGCGGGGGCAATCGTGATCGGGCGCACGAACAGCCCCGAGTTCGGCGCCACCGCATACACCTCGAATCTTCTGTTCGGTGCGACGAGGAATCCGTGGAACACCGAGAAGGCTCCCGGCGGATCGAGCGGTGGTTCTGCAGCGGCGCTCGCAGCCGGACTCACACCGCTTGCGACAACGAGCGACGGCGGGGGCAGCGTGCGCGGACCTGCCGCAGCGGTCGGTCTCGTGGGATACAAACCGTCGATGGGTGCGATCGGACGCAACATTCTGCCCCGATGGATCGAGTTCTCGACACAGGGCGCGACAAACGCAACCGTCGCCGACGTGGTGTACGAAGCTCGGGTGACCCTCGGGGCTGCCCGCGGCGATTTTCTCTCGGTCCCCCGCGGGGGAGTCAACCTCGAGCCGACTCGACCGACGAAGGTTCTTGCGTGTCGCACGTTCCGATCGGACGTCGACCCGGAGATCGAGGAGAATTTCGAGAGGACTCTCGAGGCAATCGCACGCAGCGGAATCACCGTCGAGCGCGTCGACTCACCGAGCAACAACGACACCATCTGGAACTGGTTCGTGATCTCTACGGCAGAGCTCGCACAGAGCCTCCGTCACGAAGAGCACCGCTGGTCGGAGATGTCCGATTACGTGCAGCAACAACTCAGGTTCGGCGCGTCGGTCACCATCGACCAGTACATCGCGGCGCAGCGTTTCCGGCACGAGGTGTCGGCTCGCTTCGACGATCTGCTGCAGCACGGAACAGTGCTCGTGACACCGACCGCAAACGCACGTGCGTGGCCCGCCGAGGGTCCGTTGCCGACTCGTGCCGGCACGACGGATGACCCGATGGTCACGTTGAACACACCGGACAACAACTTCACCGGTCACCCGGCCGTCAGTGTGCCGATGGGGCTCGACAATCACGGTGTCCCCACCGGATTCCAGATCGTTGCTCCGCGTTTCGACGACGGACTCGCCCTCGGACTCGCCGAAACGATCGAACAGGTGCAGCCCTGGCCGCTCAGTGCCCCGGGGTACGAGCGTTTCTCGCTGTAGAACTGCCCGACACCGCTCGAGTCACACGCCTCGTTAGCGTGGAAGGACCATGCGCACGGTTCGTCGACTACTCATCAGCGTTCTGGTCGCCGGAGTCGCAGTCTCGACGACAACCGGCGTCGCCAGTTCGTCGACTCCCGATGTTCCCGGGGTCGTGATTCAACCGGCCATCGGTTCGTTGTCGCTGGGTTCGGAACATTCGTGTTACGTGCGCGAGGGAACCGTGTGGTGCAGCGGCGCAAACACACACGGACAGCTCGGCAACGGCACCACGTCGCGCACCGTCTATTTTGCCCCCAGTCTGATGACCACTGCCGTCAGTGTCGCGTCGGGTGGCCACAGAACATGCGCCGTTGCGAACGACCGCACCCTGTGGTGCTGGGGACTGCTGCACACGGTTCCCGACCCCACGAACGCACCGGACACCATCACGAAGACTGCCGTGCTTGTTCCCACCCAGGTTCCGCTCACCGACGTGCAGTCGGTTGTCGTGTCGGCGGACCACGTGTGTGCCATCAAGACCGACCGCTCGGTGTGGTGCTGGGGTGCCAACAAGTACGGACAGCTCGGCAACGGCACCACGACCGCTTCGGTGACGCCCGTGCAGTCGCGCATCTCTCAGGTTGTTGCCGTCGATGTCGGGGCGCTCCACACCTGTGCCGTGCGCGCGACCAAATCAGTCTGGTGCTGGGGTTCCAACCGCTACCACCAACTCGGCCAGCCGTCGACGGCGCAGCGTGCGGTTCCCACGTATGTTCCCGTCGTTCGGGCCGCATCCGTGTCGACGGGTGCGGCGTTCACCTGCATCGTGTCGACCTTGCAACGCGCACAGTGCTGGGGTCGCAACAACTACGGGCAGCTGTCGGCATCATGGGGCCCGTCGCGGTTCCGACCCGTCACATCGCCGCGAACCGGCATCACGGCGCTCGACACCGGTTCGGAGTTCGCGTGCGCACGCACCGTGGCGAGCACCACATGGTGCTGGGGGCGCAACCTGTACGGCCAGCTCGGCAACGGCAGCTACATTGCCAAGGCCACTGCGCAGAAAGTCAACCCCCATGCACTCGTGGGTCTGCTCGGCTCGGTGTCGACCGGGGATTCCCACGCGTGCGGAACATCTGCGACGAACTCCTCGCTGTGGTGCTGGGGGCTCAACTCATCGGGCCAACTCGGCGACTCGAGTGTCACGCTCAGGCGAAGCGGCACTGCAGTGTGGCCCAACGGGGTTCGCATGAAACCGATCGGCTCCGACACCACGGCACGTCTCATTGTTGCGGGCGACATCGCGTGCAACGCGGCACGGCGCGCTCTGTACGGCATCGGACCGGCGGGAATCCAGTGCGGCGAGACTTCGACGGCGGCGTTGATCACGTCACTCACCGCCGACGGCGTGATTGCACTCGGTGACCTGCAATACGAGGCGGCGAGTTACTCGGATCTCATGTCGTTCTACGGAACAACATGGGGCGCCTTCAAGAACATCACATACCCGGTGCGCGGCAACCACGAGTACATCACGAGCGGCGCCGCGGGTTATGTCGAGTATTTCGGCGAGATGTCTCCGTCGTACTGGACCACCGATGCAGGTGGGTGGCGCATCATCGCCGTCGACTCATGGTGCCAGGGTCAGTTGTACTCGGGTTGTTCGGCCACCGCCGCGCAGACACAGTGGCTCGCCCGCGAACTTCAACGCGCACGCACCGAAGGGAAATGTGCCGCGGTGATGATGCACCACCCGTTCGTCTCGAGCGGCAAGTACGCCACGTCGTCGGTGCGCTATCTGTGGGAGGCGTCCGTCGCGAACGGCGCCGACCTCGTGATGACCGCGCACGACCACCACTACGAACGTTTCGCGCCTCTCGACGCCACGGGTGCACCCTCAGTCGGCGGAACCCCGCTGATCATCACCGGACTCGGCGGCGCACAGGTGTACCCGATGGATCCCGCGGTTCCCGGTAGTCAGTACATGTTGAACTCCGACCACGGAGTCGTGCAGTTGACGCTGACACCGACCACTTTTTCGTGGGGTTTCGTCAGTGCGGTCGACAATCTCACCTACGACGCGGGAAGCGCGTCGTGCACGCCCTGATTCACCGGAAGTCAGGAACCAACGCGACCTTTCCGGCGATCTTACGGTTCTGCATGTCTCGCAGCGCCTGAGCGGCCTGCGACATCGGGTACGACACGGGCTCGACCGGGCGAAGCGTGCCCTTGCCGATCTCGTTCAGCACGTCGACGATCATCTTTCCGTGCGCGGCCTGGTTCTTCACCACCCATGCACCCCAGTCGACACCGATGAGCGTGCGGTTCGTGAGCAGCACGAGATTGGCCGGCAGTTTCGGGATTCCGGCCACGAACCCAACCACCATGAACTGACCGCCCGGTGCGAGCGCACGCAGTGCCTGCTCGGCAAGGTCGCCACCGACCGGGTCGTACACGAGGTCGAGTTTTCCGTCGGCAAGTTCTCGCGCACGAAGTTTCACGTCTTCGGTGAGCACATCGATGGTCGCGAACGCACCGGCCTCCGTCGCCAGCCTGCGCTTTTCCTCCGATGATGCCGCCGCAATCACGCGCGCGCCCATGGCAACCCCGAGATCGACTGCGGCCAATCCGATTCCGCCGCCCGCGCCGAGAACCAGCATGGTGTCACCCTCGCGAATGTCGGCCCGTTGATGAAAAGCGAACCATGCGGTGAGGTAGCTCTGCATGAAGGTTGCCGCCTGCCCATCGGACATGTTGTCGGGAATCTTCAGGGCCCGCGATGCGGCAACCACCGCGGTGTCGGAGAAACCACCGACGCCGATCGGCACGAACACACGGTCACCGACGGAAACAGACGTGACATCGGCTGCAACCTCGGTGACGACGGCCGCCACTTCCGAACCCGGACGGAACGGCACCGGAGGCTTGATCTGGTAGCGACCTTCGATCATCAGCGAGTCGACGAAATTCAGACCGCATGCGCGAATGTCGATGCGAACATGTCCGTCTGCAAGTGGTGCATCGGGCAACTCGACCAGATGAAGTGCATCGAGCGTGCCGAGTTCGTCTACCTGGAGTGTCTTCATCTTCACGACGGTACTAGACGACCATCTGCCGACCGCATGCGAGTACCGTTGCGTGAGTGAAACGGTTCGGGTTTCTCGTGCGGCCACCGTGGTTCACCGCGTGTGTCGGTTCCGTTCTCTTCGTGGTCCGCGGAATTGCGTCGCTGGGAACAACCGCTACCCGGTTTCCCGATTCCGTCGGATATGAAACCTTTTCACTGTGGGGCCACACCGACCGGTCATGGCCGGTCACCTTCGTGTACGCGCTCGTTCGCTCTGACGGCGGCCGGGTGTTCGTGCAAATTCTCCTCGGATGTCTCGCGTGGATGTGGCTCGGTTCGGAGCTCGCCCGTCGCGCGCGATGGCCCCGGACCATTCTCGTGGCGACTGCCCTTCTCTCGCTGTCGCCGCAGATCGTGCGCTACGACGCTGCGATTCTCTCGGAGTCTCTCGGCATCACCTATGCGGTGATGGCCGTGGCGGCGACTCTGCGGAAGACACACGACTCGACACGCACCGCGACCGTTGTGTGGCTCGCCTGCGTCGCACTCTGCGGTTTCACGCGCCCCACCCACCTGATTGTCGTGATCGCCGTGTCGCTTCCCCATGCGATCAGACTCGTGACGTCGCGCGGTCGACGACTTTCTGCGACAGGTGCCGTCGTGTTCGTGATGTTGCTGTTCGGGGTCGTGCAACAACGGAATTCATCGCACATGTCGCTTCTGAATCTGTACACGGTGGTCTCGAGCCGGGTCATCACCGACGACGGGCGCTTCGACTGGTTCGTCGACAAGGGAATGCCGGATGTCGCGGGCATGCGCTCGGCCAACGGATACGACTACGCAGGAGACCTGCCGCCGGATGTCGCTGCAATCGTGGATCTTCCCGAGGGCCAACAGCCCCCGGCTCTCATGCGCGTCGGGGGCGTGACCCTCGCGCAGTGGCTGAAGGACAACGGGTGGAGAACCCTCGCCCTGTATCTCGCCGCTCATCCGGGCGACACCCTCGGCCATGCACGTGACCTGCTCGACCCCACCCTCTCCCCGGGGAACGGTGATTTTCTTCCGTTGGCGAACGGACCCATGATTCCGGGCTTCCTGTTCGGAACATGGCAGGCATGGGCCGTGAGTGCGTTCGCCGGCGTGTTGCTTCTGTGGTTTCGGTCGCGAAGAGACGCGATTGTTCTCGCATCGACCGGAGTGGTGACGGCGATCGTGTACCTGGCCACGGTTCACTCGAGCGGCATCGAACACGTAAGGCACTCGGTGACGGTCGCATCGATGGTCCGGGTGATCGGGTTGTGTGCAGTCGTTCGCGCCCTCGCACCGCGCGACGTCAGGCAAACACCCGACGCAACCGCTTCCGAACGGAACTGAGCGACGACGCTCTCTCGACGTCGGTCGATGCGTCGAGACCGTACACCGCGATCCACCTCGTGCGCACGCGCGGATGGAACATCACCCGGATCGAACGGAACGCGATGCGCTTGCCCGACTCTCCCTGCACCGCATTCACCAACTTCGACGAACCGTGGGTCGTCACCACGACGAGAGTCCGCACGTTGGTGAGAAGGGGCGAGATGCGGGCCGCGCCGTCGGGCAGAACCCATGCAACCTGGTTCATGAAGACGCGGTCGATCCAACCCTTCAGAATCGCCGGTTGCGCCGACCACCATGTGGGGTACACCAGCACCAACGTGTCGCACCAGCGAAGATCGTCGACGTGAGAGCGCAACTCGGGCAAGTGTGCGAGTTTCATCCCGAGATCGCCGACGTGGTTCAGGCGTTCGTACGCCGTGAAGACCGGGGAGAATTCTTCTTCGTACAGATCACGGTGACGCATCTCGTGACCGCCGAGTCGCAACTCTTCGGCCACCACGTCTCTCAGGGCCCCGACGAACGACTCCGTCGACGGATGCGCAAACACGACGAGTGCCTTCACAGCCGCGCCGTCGCCTTCTCGACACGGTCGAGGAACCGCTGCCGGCTCCGGTCGGTGGTGCGGTCCATGCGGAACAACGCCAATCGCGTGGTGCGAATGCGGCGCACCGCAACGAGCCTCAGTGAGCGGCGCAGCATGCGTGAACCGTTGTCGTTCATCGCCATCGTGTAGGCACGGGGAGAACCGAAGGTCGTCACCGTGACAATGCGACGCAGATTCTCGAGAATGGGAGTCACCTTGTTGTTGCCGTCGAGAACGAATGCGACCCCCGGCCTGAACACTCTCTCGACCCATCCCTTCAGTTGTGCCGGTGCGGCAGACCACCATGTCGGATACACGAACACGATGACACCGGCGTCTCTCACCAGTGCCGCGTCGTCCGCCAGTTCATGCGGAACGGTTCCCGACATCGACACGTACGACTGCCACTCCTGCTTCGTCATCACCGGATCGAAGCCGCGTGCGGCGAGGTCGATGACATCGACATGGTGACCCGCTGCCCGGAGACCCCGAACTGCGGCGTCGCGCAGGGCCGACGAATAGCTGGCGCCGACCGGGTGACTATGGACAACGAGGGCGCGCATGCTTCGTGATCTCTTGTGTCAGCGCTGCGGCACTGCACATGCCTTCAGACCGAAGAGTCGCGAGATACGACGGCGGTTCTTTGCGATCACGAAATATGCGCCACGAGCCACCACCCGCACCACCGGGACACCGATGAAACGCCCGAGTCGACGGGCGTTCGGATGGTTCGACCTCTTCAATATCTCCGACACCGCGTCGGCACCCTCTAGTCGGCCCGCCCATGTCACGAACCAGACCGACGGGAGATACGAAACCCCGTACTCGAAGTGCGATTTCACGCCCACACCCGGCACGTTGCGTCGAATCCAGTTTGCCGACCATTCGCAGATGCCACAGTCGCCGTCATACACAACGACGTCGACCATGGCGCGTCAGGCTCCCAGAATGTCGAAGACCTGCTGTGCCCGACCGGCGTGAATGGTCTCTTCACGACCGTTCAACCGCAGGAGTCGTTCGACCTCTTCGTTCTCCTCGGCGTCGGCCCACTTCTGGTACCCGGCGTCACCGTTGAGTTCGCCCTTCACGATTGCGGCAAACATCGATGAGTCGACGGACGCAGGCAGCGGCACGTCGAGAAGTTCCTCGACCTCGGCACCCGGCACCCATTCGTGACCGAGCTTGATGCTGATCATGCGCGCGAGTCGTCGCGCATGACCACGTTCCTCGACGGCGTTCTTGCGCAACAGCGCCGCTGCTTCGTCGTTGTTCACGAGATCGGCCAGTTTGTTGTAGAACATTTCGCCGGCCATCTCGATGCGGTACATGAGTGTCAGTTCCGGCACCTCGAGTTTCTCGACCCCGGCCAACGACGCATTCGCAGTGAAGAAGTTCATCTCGCTCATCGTCAGTTCACATTCAGGAGATCGACGACGAACACCAGGGTCTCTCCGCCCTTGATGACGCCACCCGCGCCGTAATCGCCGTAGCCGAGTCTCGGCGGAATCGTCAGGGTGCGGCGACCGCCCACCTTCATTCCCGCGACACCCTGGTCCCATCCCGAGATGACCTGTCCGGCGCCGAGACGGAACTCGAAGGTGTCGCCGCGGTTCCACGACGCATCGAATTCTTTCTGCGTGCTCCATGCAACACCCACATAGTGGACCTCGACGTTCGTGCCACTGGTGGCTTCCTTGCCGTCACCGACGATGTCGTCGTGAATGATCAGGTCGGCTGGCGGGTCTCCGGCGGGAATCGTGACTTCTGGCTTGCTCATGGCCTCAACCTACCCGCAGTTCATGCCTTGGCCCGAGTGCGGCGCAGAACAGGGTCGGCGACGCGCAGTGTGGTGTCCGCGATTCTCATCACGCGACCTGCGGCCCCCGGAGTCGACGAATCGATGAGGTTCCCCATCACCGCGAGTGTGATGTCGGCTGCCTTCTGGGTGCCGACCGCGATGCGCAGACCGGGCTTCAGCATCCACGGATGACCGATGATGAAACTGAAACGACGTCCGGTGCGCAGGAACGAGTCGAACCGTTCACCGACTTCCCTGTCGTACGCCTGTGCCGCGAGTGCGGGATTCTCCAGGAATTTCTGTGCGGCGAGCATCCCCGACTCGAGCCCGTAGTCGATTCCCTCCCCGTTCATCGGGTTCACGAACCCTGCGGCATCGCCGACCGCCACCCAACCGGACCCGAACCGGCGGACGCAACTCATCGGCAGCCGCCACGCACGGGGCTTCTCCACGTAGTCACCGAGCTGCCACGAGTCGCGCACCAACGACGCGTACTGATCGAGCAACGTGTTCAGGTTCAGTTTCTTGAAACCCTTCATCGTGCTCAACGCGCCGACGCCGATGTTCACCGTGCCGTCTCCCGCGGGGAACATCCACCCGTACCCAGGCACCGCTGTTCCGTGCTCGTCGCTCAGACTGAGACATGCCTCGAGATGTCGCTCTGCGTGGCGCGGTGTCGGTGCGTATGCGCGAATGGCCAGACCGAATGTCTCGTCCGGGTCACGCACCGCCCCGAGCATCTGTGCGGCCTGACCCTGTGCACCCGCTGCGAGCACCGTGAAGGGAGAACGGTACGCATCGGTTCCCACAGTGACGCCGACGCACCTGTCGCCCTCGAGCAGCGGCAGGGCCTCCGACCCGAAACGGACATCGACTCCACTCGCAATCGCGACATCGAGCAGATGGTTGTCGAATTTCCTGCGCGGCCACACGGCGCCGTGGTTCGGGAAACGCGACGTCGAGGGCCACAACAGTTCGCGTTCCTTCTTTCCGGCAATCATGCGGAGACCGTCGATGCGGTGCGCCACCGAATGATCGATGCGCAACTCGTCGAGTGCGGCGATCGCGCGCGGAGTCAGACCGTCGCCGCAGACCTTGTCGCGGCCGTGAACTCCCTTTTCGAACAACGTGACACTCGCACCCGCACGGGCGGCGGTGATTGCCGCGGCGGTTCCGGCTGGTCCACCACCGATGACGAGAAGATCGCGCTGCATGCACCATGAGCCTGCCAGCACGGGTGATGAACGGCTACCTGCGTACCATGGGTCACATGCCCCTCATGTCAGTCGACGACGCAGTTGCACTCGTGCGACCCACCGATTCCATGGCGGTGCCGCTCGGTCCGGGAGTGCCGGGCGGGTTCATGCACGCTCTCGGCACCCGCACCGACTTCGTCGATCTCCAGATCTTCGGCGCACTCATGCCCGACCTCTATGCGGTTCTCGCGGCACCCGGTGTGCACTACAAGAGCGGTTTCTTCGGACCAGCAGAACGATTCCTCCGCGATTCGGGTGCGTCGATCGACT
The DNA here is from genome assembly GCA_040401975.1 of Ilumatobacteraceae bacterium. Lineage (GTDB taxonomy): Bacteria > Actinomycetota > Acidimicrobiia > Acidimicrobiales > Ilumatobacteraceae > UBA2093. The sequence continues at coordinate 128,548 of JBBANL010000002.1, forward strand.
ACGTACCGGCCGACTTTCGCCGATTCGAACCGATTCTCGAATGGCTGAACCCGCGCGTCGTCGCGACGGCGGGTGCGCCTCCCGTCGACGGTTGGGTGAGTCTCTCCCTGCATGCAGGGGCGAGTGTCGACGAGTTGCACCGAGCCGCGGCGGACCCGAATCGACTCGTCATCGTCGAGGTCAGCGACAGGTTCCCGCGCACGTTCGGTGTTCTGCCCGAATACGGACACCGCATTCACGTCGACGACATCGACGCGTTGATCACGACCGATCGCGAACCTTTGAATCTTGCCGACGCACCGGCGACCGAAGCCGAACTCACCATCGCCCGCCACGCACTCAGGTTCATCCGGTCGGGATGCACGTTGCAGACCGGCATCGGCGGTATCCCGAGCCAGATCGCGGGCTTCCTCGCCGAGAGTGACCTCGGTGATTTCGGCATTCATTCCGAGATGTTCACCACCGGCCTCATGCGCCTTCATCTTGCGGGGAAGGTTTCGAACAAGAAAGGAAGCCAGTTCGACGGTTTTTCCCCCACGACGTTTGCCGCAGGAATTCCCGATCTGTACACGTGGCTTCACGAGAACGAAGACGTGCGGTTTCTCCCCGTGAAGATCGTGAACTCACCCGAGATCATCTCCCGCAACCGCGACATGGTCACCATCAACGGTGCGCTCGCCGTCGACCTGTCGGGGCAGGTCATGGCAGACAGCATCAACGGTGTCCAGTTCAGCGGTGTGGGCGGCCACGAAGATTTCGTCGCGGGTCCGGGCCTGAACCTTTTGGGTCGCAGCCTCATCTGTCTCCCGTCGACGAGCACCGTGAACGGCGTGCTGACGAGTCGGATCCTGCCGCAGTTCCCCGGGGGCAGCGTCGTGAGCACACCCCGACATCAGATTGACGTGGTGATCACCGAATTCGGCGTTGCGGAACTCGAGGGTCGCACCATTCGCGAACGTGCACGCGCTCTCGCCAACATCGGCCACCCGGAGTTCAGGGACGAACTTCTCTCGATCGCGGAGACGTGGCCCAGGGACTGAGACCCGACGCGTTCATGAACGCGACAATGGTGAGAAGTGCGATCAAGCCGACTGCCGTGCCTGCATAGAGATCGGTCGGCCAGTGCGTGCGGATCAACCATGACGACACGTTCACGAGAACAATCAACGCCGCGACCAGCAACCAACCGAGGCGACGTTTCGCCGACCCGGGCGCGGTGAAGAACCACACGACGTATCCGATCAAGGCAGGGACATTCGTGGCGTGACCACTCGGATACCCGAGTTCACCGGTTTCGAGCCGCCCCATGAGCGGCCACGATTGCCACGGCAGTTCGCGCCCGACGGCGAGCTTCATAGCGCCGGTCATCCCGGTCTCGAACACGAGCACAATGAGGAACCCGCCCAATGGCGCCCACGTACGACGTCGCCACGACACCCATGACAGCAACGGCAGAAAGAACGTGAGCATCAGGCCGCGAAGACCGAAGTTCACGGTGTAACGAAAGATTCCCTTGTCGGGCACGAGACGGCGTGCCGTTTCGACTGCCCGGTAGTCGGCCTGGGCGAACCATTCGTACGAGACGACCTGCCACGTGAAGAATGCAATGACCAAGGTCAGCAGTGCCACGCTGAGTGTGAGCCGGCGGGGTGTCAACATCACCGTCTAGTTTGCCCCGACCGTGCAGACGACCCACAGCGGATGGACAAGACTGTGACAATGACCCAACATGCACCCGGTTCACAGGCCTGGCTGGACGCGGTTCGCGAAGACATCATCGAACCGCAGCGCCCCATTGTCGATCCCCACCATCATCTCTGGCCCGCCGGCGCGGGGCTGAACTACGGGCTCGACGAGCTGCACGCCGACATCGATTCCGGCCACAACATCGTCCGTACCGTGTTCGTGGAGTGCGGAGCCGCCTATGACACCGCGCTGCCGCCGCATCTCGCGTGCACGGGCGAAACCCGGTTCGTCGCCGGTGAGTCGCGTCGCGACCCGCGGCACATCATCGGCGGAATCGTGGCGAAGGCAGACCTGTGCCGAGACGACCTGAACGACATCCTCGATGCGCACGAACGCGAAGCGGGAGATCTGTTCAAGGGAATCCGTGACGCGCTCTCGCACGCTCTGCACCCGGAGTCGCTCACGATTCCCGGTCGTGCGACAAAGAACCTGCATGCCGATCCATTGTTCCGTCGTGGCGTTGCCGCACTCGCCTCGCGTGGTCTCACATACGACTCATGGCAGTACCACCATCAGGCACGCGAGTTCCTCGAACTGGCACGCGCTGTCCCGCAGACCACGATGGTCCTCGACCACTTCTCCACTCCGCTCGGCGTGGGTCCGTACGCAGGCGAACGTGACGAGATCTTCCGCACATGGAAGACCGACATTGCCGAGATTGCGAAATGTCCGAATGTCGTGGCCAAGTTGGGCGGTCTGGCAATGCCTGACAACGGATTCGGGTGGAACAACGACGCTTCGCCCCCGACCTCAGACGACGTGGTTCGGGCCCAGGCACCCTGGTACGAACACACCATCGAGTGCTTCGGGCCCGATCGGTGCATGTTCGAGTCGAATTTCCCCGTCGACCGCTTCTCTCTCTCGTATCACGTGTTCTGGAACGCGGCGAAGAAGTTCGTGTCGTCGTACTCCGAACCGGAGAAGGACGCGATGTTCCGCGGCACTGCAACCCGCGTGTACCGACTCGCACTCCCGTGATTTTCTGTTGCCCGCACTGCGGCGGCCCGCTCGCGGACGGCGATGCTCTGGTCGCGTGCGTCAACAACCACACGTTCGACCGCGCAAGAGAGGGATACCTGAACCTGCTCGTCGGTGGTCGTCTTGCCGGGTCGACGACACCGGGCGACACAGCCGAATCGTTGCAGGCCCGACGTCGATTCCTGCACGGCGGGTGGTACGCACCGGTCGCCGAGGGGCTCGACACTGCACTCGGCCGGGTCGACGGCGATGTTCTCGACGTGGGGTGCGGCGAGGGGTGGTACCTCACCCGCATCTCGGCGACGCGCAAGAACGGCCTCGACATCTCGAAGCGAGCCGTGCAGATGGCGAGCAAACTGCACCGTGACGCGCAGTTCGTCGTCGGTTCGGCCCACCGTCTGCCAGTTCGTTCAGAATCGTGCGCGGCGGTGTTCTCGGTGTTCTCCCCGCATTCTCTCGACGAGTTCCACCGGATCCTCGAGCCCGGCGGACGGTGGGTCACGGTCACCCCGGGACCGCGGCACCTCGAGGAGATGCGACCGAACAAGAACGACTCGACATTGCAACGTGAATCACGACGCGTTGAACCACCCACGGGTGCAGAGTCCGCAGAGAGAATCACGTTCGAGCTTGCGCTGGCACCCGACGCCGCACTCGACCTCTTCACGATGACACCCCTGCAGTGGCAGACGGCGGCATCGGCATCGCCGACGGCCACGGTGACCGTCGATGTTTGGGTTGCACGGGGCGACAAGCCCTAGCGTACGAACGTGCCGACATTCGATTCCGCCTACTACTCGCGCTTCTACGGCACGAACGGTGCGCACGACGAAACGCGCATCGGGCGATTGGCGACCGCGGTGCACAACATGTGCGCGTGGTGGGGAGTCGAGATCGAGTCGGTGCTCGACGTGGGCGCCGGAATCGGCATGTGGCGCGACTGGTACCGGGAGAACCATCCCGACGTGAGGGTGCAGTCAATCGATGTCAGCGAGCATGCATGCACCACGTGGGGCCACGAGTTGCGCAGCATCGTGGACTGGACGCCGCCGGGAAAGTCAGACCTCGTGATCTGTCACAGCGTTCTGCAGTATCTGGACAACACCGACTTCGTCAGCGCAACCCGAAACCTCGCTGCGGGAACCCGATGGCTGATGTATCTCGAGTTGCCAACCAAATGGGACTACGAGAACGTCGTCGACGAATCGGGCACCGACATGCAGGTGTTCAGGCGCAGTGCCCAGTGGTACCGAAAGGTGCTGGGCGAACACTTCGTGCAGATCGGCGCAGGTCTCTGGACTCCGCACAACGGTCTTCCGATGTACCAACTCGAGGCCGGTCGCTAACCGCCGGTCGACGGCCGGAAGCGGTACAACGCGTTCCCTTCACCGGTGTCGTGGAACACCATCTCGACTCGCATGCCGACCGAGACTTCGCCGGGCTCGCATTCGACGATGTTCGTCATGACGCGCGGGCCTTCATCAAGTTCCACGTACGCCACCACGAACGGCACCGCGCCCTTGTAGTCGTTGCCGACCTTGCGGATCACGGTGTGGCTGTACACGACACCTCTGCCCGACGCACGGAACGTGGGCAACGAGGTGGATGCGCATTCGGGGCAGTACGAACGGGGAAACCAGATCACGAGGTCGCATTGTTCGCATCGCTGCAGCAGGAACTCCCCCCGCGATGTGGCGTCCCAGAATTCCTTCGTGGTGCTGGTGACCATCGGTGCCGGAGCGGGCAGATTGTTCATGAGTCCTCCTGACCGAGAATCAACGTGACCGATCCATGACGGGTTCCGAGGCTGCCGCCCGTTCCGTGCGCGAGTGCGATCTGCACGTCGGGGACCTGCACAGCCGGATGTGCCTCACCGCGCAACTGCCGCACCGCCTCGATGACCTTGGTGATGCCGCCACGGTTCGAGGGGTGGTTGTTGCACAGTCCTCCGCCGTCGGTGTTGAACGGCAGTTTCCCGAACGGTGCCACGAGGGCGCCGTCCATGACGAACTCCCCGCCCTTGCCTTTCTCGCAGAAGCCGAGATCCTCGATTGTCTGCAGAACCGTGATGGTGAAACTGTCGTAGATGGAGACGTAGTCGATGTCGCGAACGGACACGCCGGCTTCTTCGAAGGCACGCGGTCCGGACCACACTGCACCGGTGTACGTCAGATCGATGCGGCCGTTGTTCGTGTGCTTCACGGCCTCGCCGTGGCCGAGCACCTTTGCGTTCGTCTTGCCGAGCTTCCTCGCGATCTCGGGTGACACCACCACGAGCGCGCCACCACCGTCGGTGACCACGCAGCAATCGAGTCGGTGAAGCGGGTCGGCCACCAGTGGCGAGTTCACCACCTCGTCAATCGTGACGACTTTCTGCAGCAGCGCGTTCGGATTGTGCTGGGCGTGGATGCTCGCGGCCACCTTGATCTCTGCGAGCTGTTCCGACGTCGTTCCGAACTCGTACATGTGCCGTTGCGCAGCAAGTGCATAACTGTGCACGGCGCTTCCCATCCCCCACACCGTCTCGAACCCGTGCTCGGGGCCGGGTGCCCATTTGACTCCCGGTGACCCCGTTCGTGGCTTGCCCGCGAGCGTCACGAGGGCGACAGAACACTTGCCAGCCGCGATCGCCGCCGCAGCGTGACCGACATGGGCGACATACGACGAACCACCGGTTTCCGTGTTGTCGATGTATGTCGGCCAGATGCCCAGGTGATCGCACAACGTGAGCACGCCGAAACCTGCCGTCCCATCGCAGAAGAGTCCGTCGACATCTGCCAACGAGAGACCCGCATCAGCAAGCGCACCGAGCGCCACTTCGGTGTGGATGTCCCAGATGGTGTGGTTCGGGAGTTCCCGGCCCGGGTGTTCGAAAATGCCGGCGACGTAGGCCGCGCCACGAATGGTCATTGCACCATTTTCGCAGTTCACGCTTCACATCGCCCCATCCGGGGTGAGGCACCACGATGCTGCCTCCGCCTCCCGGGCCGCACCGAAGGGTGGGTTACGATCGCCACATGGCAACAGGACATTGTTTGTGCGGTTCAGTCACCTTCGAGTTCACCGGTGAGCCGGTGGCAACTGCGGTGTGTCATTGCGACCACTGTCAGCGCCAGAACGGGGGCGCGTTCTCGGTGAACCTCATCATGCACGAGTCGCAGCTCACCATCAACGGCACGCTGAGCACCTACGAAGACCGCGGCGAAAACGGTGATGCCGTGTACGTTCGACGTCGCTTCTGCCCCGGTTGCGGTGCGTCGATCGTGTCGGAACTCGCGCAGCGTGACGGAATCGTCGCGGTCAAGGCCGGCGTTCTCGACGACAAGTCGCAGGTGAAGCCGTCGGTCGAAGTCTGGTGCGTCGACCGTCAACCGTGGGTGTCGTTGCCCGGCATGGCGGTGTCGCTCGAACGCGAGAGCTGACGCGTGCCCACCGATGCATCACGGCGCGACATCAAGCAGTTTCGGTACGCGGTAGCCGCAGGGTTCGGCCAAAAAGGCGCGCGCATCGGCGGCTCACCGGGTCAGCCCGAATTGTTCGAAGCAGACATGCGCGAGTTCCATCGCGGCGTGGTCGGTCGCTGAACTCAGCCGACGAGGCGTTCGGGCAGCGTTTCCGACCACGGGTGTCACATGAAAAAATCCCGACCCCGCGTTCGCGAAGTTCGGGATTCTTTTCTTGGTGGCGGGGGCAGGATTTGAACCTGCGACCTTCGGGTTATGAGCCCGACGAGCTACCGGGCTGCTCCACCCCGCGTCGTAGTAGGGGCATTACGGTACAGGGACAACGTCTCTGACACAACTGCCAAGGCTCTCTTCCTCGATGTTCTCGTCCTCAAAAAAGATCCGCCTCACCGTCGAGGCCATGGCGGCGGAAGTGAACGAACTCCGGACTCTCGTGAACGAACAGGCAGCCCGCCTCGACGCCGAGTCGCATCGCAACCAATCGATCATCGAACGAGTCAACGACATCGAATCCCGGATCACGGGCATGGGGGCCGAACTGTCGCGACAACTCCACGAACTGGGCACCGACATCGACGAACTCTCGAAGCAGGTCGAAAACGATGCAACCTCACAGGCGGTTGATGCACTGAAGGCTGCCCAGATCCGACTCGCCACAGAGCAGGCTCGGTACGAAATCACGTTCCGTCGCGATCTCGCAGATCTTGCAGATCAGTTGTCGAAACGACCCAGATAGTCGCTCACTGGTTGATCGCCGACAGCGCCTTCTGCACGAGGGCGCGTGCCTGCTGGGTCTTCGACTGGTACGTCGCAAAATCGGGCGGTGACTTCGCCAGTGCCGCGTCGGCCTCGGCGAAGAGTCGCTCGGCCTGTTGCAGCATCTGTGCCGGCGTGAGGCTGTTCGACGACGGCACTGTCGTCGACGGCGAACCCGGAACTGTCGTCGATGTCGAGCCGGAGGTAGATCCACCGCCGACACGATCACCCAGGTTCACGGCGAATCCCGGGAACAACTGCGAGATGACGTCGGTGAGGCTGTTGCCGATCACCGATCGACCGTTGTACGAACCGAGAACCTTTCGAACAAAAATCTGTTTGGAGTCCTTGTCGTTCGGCAGCACGAACATCGGTCGCAGGTACACGAGCCCCTTGCCGACGGGTACGAACTGAAGATCGCCGTACATCACGCGCGAGCCGCGTTGGTCGAGAGGTGTGATGGTCTGGCTGATCGTCGGTTCGCTCTCGAACTCTGCCGCGACGGTCGCGGGGCCCGGCGGCAACGGCGACTTCACGTCGTAGACGGTGAGCTTTCCGTAGTTCTTCGGGTCGCTCGACACCACCATCAACGACCGCAATTCCTTGCGGCTGTCATCCGACGAGAACGGCACGAACGGACGCACCATCGAGAACTCGCCGATGTCTGATTCGGTTCCCGGCGCGTGGAAGATGCTGTAGTACGGGCTGAACCGCGCCAGCAGCGAATCGCTCGCGTCGATCGCATCAACGCCTGTCGCGGTGTCGGTTCCCGACGTGAGCCCACCGGTCGAGGTGCCGCCTTCGGGTTCGGATGCAGGGGCCTGGGCAACGGTCCATGCCGCATCACGATTGAAGAACAGAGTGGCGTCGTCGAACTGGTAACGACCGAACACGTTGGTCTGCACGCGGAAGAGGTCCTCCGGGTAGCGGAAGTGAGCAGCGAGTGCGGGTGGCACCTGCGACTTCTTCGCGAACATGTCGGGGAAGGCCGAGGCCCACATGCGGATGATGGGGTCCTTGGTGTCCATCACGTAGAGAGTGACCTTTCCCGAATATGCGTCGACCACGGCCTTCACGCTGTTGCGCACGTAGTTGAACGAATGATTCAGGCCGCTCTCGGAGCTCAGTTGCGACACGTTTGCCGTCTGCGCGTACGGGTATCTGTTGGTGGTGGTGAACGCATCGATCACCCACTGCACTGCCCCGTCGATCACGACCGGATACGGATCGGAATCAAAATGAAGGAACGGTGCGATCTTTTCGACCCGTGATCGCACGTCGCGCTCGAGGAGAATCTGCGAATCGTTCGTGATGAGGCTCGATCCGAACAGGTTGAACTCGCCGAAGTTCACCGCAAGGGCGACCTTGCGGAGAAAACCGTTGATCTTGATCCCGGCATCGGCGGAGAATGCCTCCTTCTTCGCGTCGGGACATGCCTGTTCTTGCTGGGCGGTCTTCACGAGCGCATACCCGTCGAGTCGGTCGCCGAAATAGATCTGCGGCTTCGTGACCTTCAGGTCGACGTACGAAGGTCGACCGTCGTCGGTGGCGACGCTGGCAGGGGCCGCGATCACACCGCATCCGTGGGTGTAGATGAGATGACGCGACACCCACGTGCGGTTCGGGATGCCCGCCGGGTTCAACTCGCGCGATGCGACGAGCACCTGCTGGATGCGGCCGTCGATTGCGTACCTGTCGACGTCGAGATCGGTGACTCGATAGAACGAGGTTTGACCCTGGTCGAGAGCGAACCGCTCGCGCATCTGCACGGGGTCGAGTTGGCGCACGTCGCGCAGGGCGGCATCGTCGGCGGTCACGTCGTCGGTGCCGATTTCACCGAACGAGGCGTCGACACGCTCGACGTTCGCGATTCCGAGTGCCTTCTTCGTGGCCGCGATGTTGCGCTGGATGTAGGGAATCTCGCGGGTGCTCACGTTCGGCTGCACGACGAATCTCTGGATGACTGCGGGATACAGACTGCCCGCCACGAGGGCAACGATGATCCAGAGTCCCACCGCCATCACGGGAAGTCGCCATCCTCGCTGGCGGATGTTCCACAACAGCAGCGCGGTCACCGCGAGCGACACAAGAATCATGAGGTTCAGGGCGGGCAACTGCGCGTTGACGTCGGTGTAGAGCGCACCGCGCACCACACCGCGTTCGGACGACGTGAGTTCGTACTTCGACAGCCAATAGTTGGCCGCGCGCAACAACGCCATACCGGCGAGCAACGCAGAGAGATGGACCTTTGCCTGGGGCGACACTCTTTGCACCCGGTCCTGCGGGCGGATGTTGCCGTTGATGAAGTGGAACGCGGTCACCACGATGGTGACGAGAACCAGTGCCCCGAATGCCCACGCGACGACGAACTGGGCGAACGGCAGGCGGAACACGTAGAAACCGACGTTTGCCTTGAACAACGGGTCACCGTCGGCGAAGGCCTGGCGATTGCGGAACATCAACCATTCCTGCCACTGCGTGCTGGCAGGGAGACCGAGCATCGCGCCGATCACGACGGCGATGGCGATGCGCAATTTGCCGCGGCTCCGCGCAGTTGCCTCGCGGATGCGCATCACGGTCTGGTCTTCCGGTGTGTTCGGCAACGACAACGGTGCGATCTTGTCGGCGACGATCAGGTTCAGCCACAGAAACGCGAAACACCCGAGGGTGAAGATGGCCGCGAGTTCGACCTTGCTGCGCAGGATTCCCCAGTACACGTCGCTGTATCCGACACTGTCGAACCACAGCACGTTCACATAGAACGACGACAGTCCGCGTGCAGAGAAGATGAGGAGTAGGACCGCCCCGACGAGCACCGACACGAGGATGCGTCCCCGCGAAGGTCGGCCGAACTTCGGCATTCGAAACTGTGGACCGGAAGGGGGAAGGTCAGAGGGGTTGCGCACGCCTCAGGACGCTAGTCGTGAACCGGACAAACCAGACAACGGCAACCGGGATGTGCCGGCGGCAACTGGTGACCTGTCGGGAAGTCTTCGCCCTTGGTCACGGCGCCTGCGAGTGAATTGTCCTCACACTCGCTGCAGCACGGCGCATCAGGATCGACCATCCAACCGAGTGCACTTCCGTTCTCCATGGCGAGGAACCCGCCCTTGCTGTAGGCAGAGCACGCGATGTCGTCGACGTGACGATCGATGAGTTCCATCTTCCACTTGCGGTACACGTCGCGCATCAGACCGGCGAGAATCTCGCGGTCTCCCTCGGCTTCTCCGATTGCGATGCGGGCATCCTCGCGGAATCCGGCAACCAGGCGGGCGGCGACACTTGCAGCGACGTGGGCCGAGATCGCCTTCTGGGTCACGCGCTTCGACGAACCACCGGCCGACTTCACCGACTTCGCGCCGGCACCGGCGGCCGCCATGGTCTCTTCGGTGATCGCGGTTGCGTAGCGGGAGGCATGCTCGTCGACTGAGTCGAGGAACGCATCCATCTCGAGCGACGAACGCTTCAGACGCAGGTGCTGCAGCACCTCGTTCTGCTCGTCTGCGAGCACTCGCTTCAACTTGCGGGCCATCGAGACCACGAGCGGTGCGAGTGCCTCGTCGCGTGCAAGAAACCGTGCGGGGTCGGCGGTCACCGCCGGGGCCTTCGGCTTCGCAGTCTTCTTCGCCGGAGCAGTCCGCGTATCGGCGGGTTTCTCGGTCGGAGTCTTGGCCTTGGCTGCGACTTCTTCGGTTGAACCTGCGCGCAACTTCGCAAAGATGTCGTCGACACCGGCAGTCGTGGTGCGAACAGGATGCTCGGTGACCGCAGGTTCCATGCTTGAGTGCGCTGAATCGAGCGGAGCGGCGTCGTTCGCGACCTCGGGAACTGCGTGACCCTTGCGATTGCGACCGAACAGCGAGACGACGTTCGTTTGTTCGGAATCATCATCGTTGTCACCCACCTCGACCGAGGCGGTTTCTTCGACACCCACGTGGACCGGGTGCTCGGTGACCGCTGGTTCCGCGGCGGGCTCGACGATGACGACGTCGTCAATGATGATCTCGTCGTCGTTGCCTGTCTCGATGATGTCGAGCGGTTCCTCACGACCCACGACTTCTGCGGTGTCGTGATCGAAGATCGCCGATTCACCTGTGTGTGCGTCGCCATCTTCGACAACCTCGACGGCGGTCTCATGGTCGAACACGGGCACCGAGGGATGATGCGGGTTCACCACCGGCACCGGACCGGTGGTCGGTGTCAGATCAACGATGAATTCGGGCTCGTCGTGGGCATCCGCCAGACCGCCGATGACGTCTTCGCTCGCGAGACGTGCACGTTCGAACGCGTTCATGAGACGATCGCGTCCGTGCAGCAACTGTTCGATCTGTGCACGTGCGGCATCGCGCCGACGCGACAGCTCCGACAACACCTTCTCGCGGTATGCGCGGGCCTCGTTCACCATGTCGCGGCCCTGCTGTTTGGCCATTTCTATTTCGGCCTCTGCGTCATGCGCCGCGTCCTCGCGGATCCGGGACGCCTCGATGTTCGCGGCCTCGCGGATGCGCGCCGCATCCTCGGCGGCATCCTTCACGAGACGTGTTGCGGATTCCTCTGCGCGTTCGCGAATCTGCACGCTCGCATCACGGGCCGTCGAGAGAACACGGGCCGCCTCCTCACCCAGGAGGGTGGTGACGGTCTCTTCGTCGAGACGACCCGGGGCCGACATTCCCCTGGTCTGGATGGTGCGCAGTTCGTTCTCGAGAAAACGTTCGCGCTCCTGCAGGCGGGCGAGCTCGGCAGCCACCATGCGCAGGAAGTCGCGGACCTCCCCCTGGTCGAACCCGCGACGGTTCGTGGGGAACGAGGCAGAGCCCACCGCAGCCGGCGACGAGGGATCGGGGCGAGAAAAGGAAATAGCCATGACACCTCAACAGTACGGCCCCGAACAGGGCTGATGGTGGCATTATCCACAGGCCGAGCGTGACTGCAGGTCACCCCTCGCCGGTGATCGATGCAGGCAGGCGGTCACCCCCGTTGCGCCTCAGAGCGCGCAGAGCCTCGTCGATGGTCGCGACCTGAACGATGCGCACCGCCGAACCGGCCGCCTTTCGTGCCGCCTTTACTTCTGCGTCGGATTGCCCGGCTGGCACCAGGAACAAGGTCACGCCGGCGTCCCGCACCGCCACTGCCTTCTGCACGAGTGCACCGATTGCACCGACTGCACCTTCTTCGTTGATGGTTCCCGTTGCCGCGACGCGTCCTTCACCCATGAGGTCTCCCTCGGTCAATTCGTCGAGCAACGAGAGAGTGAATGCGAGTCCGGCCGACGGCCCGCCGATGTCGGGTGTCGAGATGTTCACCTCGAACGGAAGTTTCACGACGCGCGTGTCGGCGGGGATGAACCCGATGATCGGCCTCTTGGCGTCATCGGGGCTCGCCATGATCTGCACCTTCCGGGTCTGCGGCGCGAGAGATTCCGTGCTTCCCGGGGGCGAGTACGGAATCACCGTGACATCGACGACCTGCCCGATCGCGAGCGCGGGCAGGAGTCCGAGCAACTTCGAGAGAGTCGGCGTGTCGACGCCGTCCACTTTGACGATGGTCTCGCCGATCTCGAGAACCTCGCACGCCGAGTTCTTCTCCGGTGCACCTTCGCACACGAGTTCCTCGATGACGATGTCGCCCTCGGTGAACGTCGCATCGAGACCGAGTCGCTTCATCGCCACGAATTCAGCCACCTGCTTCGCACCGAACATCGCCTGGTACCCGAGACGACGCGATGTCGACGGGGTGCGGTCGCCGAACTGTTCTTCGTAGGTGTTCACCTGCACGTAGGGGTCGAGCCACCCGAGCACGGAATCGAGAATCGACAGTTGCCCGCCGTATGCCGTCACGAATCGAATGCCGTCGTCAGCCACATGGCGCTTCGGAACTGATTCACCGTCTGCAACCGGGGAGAACCCGATGCGCGACGACACTTCCATCGCCTCACCGGGTGCCAGTTCCCACCGCTGGATCCGAACCGCCGCCATCACGAGGATGCAGAGCAGAAGAGTCCACGACAGGGTGACGACCGGCAGCACCCACCGAACGGTGCGCAACACCGATGGTTCCGTGGGCGGGGGCGGGGGTACGCTGTCGTCGTTCATGAATGGTTCTTCCCAGTTCTCCGCATTGATGTTGTCATCCACCGAGACCGCGTTGCGGGCAGGGTGGGCTTTTGCCCTTGCGGTTGTCGCCCTGTGGATCGCCGACAGACTCAAGCCTGCCAGCCCGCGCAAGCCAATCCCCGTTCGGGTCGACCAAAAGCCGACACCGCTCTACCAGGAGCCCGGCAGAGACGACAAGCGCAACGCGGTGTTGCGTCTCGGCGGCGGCGCCGTCGTCGTGGGAGCCCTCGTGGCGTGCCTCGTGGCGTTCGTGGCCGCGATTGCACTCGAGCTTCTCTCCGGCCTTCTCGGCACCTGAGCATTCGGGATGACAGCCGACAGATACTCGGTGATCCGCGCAGGCTTCGCGCACGACGAGTCCGTTGCGCGCGGCGGACTCGAATCGAACGATGACACCGTTCGGGCCAGCTCGTTGCGCGCCCTGCACCGCATGCAGAAACTGACTGCCGACGATGTCACACTTGCACTTACCGACGGTTCGAGCGAGGTGCGTCGCACCGGCGTCGAACTCTCCGCGCGACTCCGTGTGCAGATTCACCACTTGCTCGACGACGCCGACGTGTTCGTTGCGGAGATGACTGCGTGGACACTCGGCGAACGCGAAGAGCCGACCGACTCCGAGATCGAGGCTCTGATTGCCGCGGTCGAGTCGCATCCCGAAGCGGTCGTTCGCGAGGCGAGTGCAGCGGCGCTCGGTTCGATCGGCGACGCACGCGGACTGCCCGCGATCCTCAGGGCCTGCACCGACAAACCCGCCGTTCGCCGAAGAGCGGTTCTCGCACTGGCGCCGTTCAGTGGCGACGATGTCGATGCGGCGCTGAGCGCCGCACTCACCGACAAAGACTGGCAAGTGAGACAGAACGCCGAGATTCTGATGAGCCCGCGGGGCTCGTGACCCTCACCTCGAGCGCGTCAACCGAACGAGTGGAATCCTGCGCGACGTCTTCTCCTGGTACTCGGCATACGAAGGCCAGTGCGTCAGCATGAGTTTCCACAGGCGTTCGTATTCGGCTGCGTCCGTCACCTCTGCGGCCAGTGCCGGAAAAATCTCCGCCTTGATCTGAACGGTCACCACCGGGTCGGCAACGAGGTTCAGGTACCACAGTGGATGGTTGGGGTCACCGCCTCGCGACGCCACGATCACGAAATCGTCGCCGTCGTTGCCGTAGATCAATGCACAACGGCGCATGTCACCCGACTTGCGCCCTTTCGTCGAGAGCAGAAGAACCTGCGTACCGTTCCAGTCGTGACCCTGCTCGCCGTTCGAGTCGACGTACGTCTTGATGTGGTCTGCCACCCACGCAATGGGGCTGTCGATGACTTTTTCGCTCATGAACCTCGAGGCTACGGCGAACCGTGGACCTTCAGCCGTTCTCTTTCGCATTCGTCACGGGCGCGGCAACCCTCTATGTGGTCGTTCACGAGACCCATCGACTGCATGAACGAATAGACAGTGGTGGGACCGACGAACTTCCAACCACGCTTCTTCAGATTCTTCGAGAGGGCGATCGCCGACGGAGACGTTGTCGGGATTCCCGATGAATGCTGCGAGGTGCCGTCACGACCCAAAGGGTTCGTCGATGCAAAACCCCACACGAGACCCGACAGGGTCTCCCCCGACGCGATCATGTCCGCTGCGCACCCGGCGTTGTTGATGACGGCCTCGATCTTTCCCCGGTGGCGCACGATTCCCGCATCGCCGAGAAGTCGTTCGACATCGGAAGTGCCGAACCGCGCGACCGCATCGATCTCGAAATTGCCGAACGCTCTACGAAAATTCTCCCGTTTGCGGAGAATCGTGAGCCACGAAAGACCGGACTGGAAACCCTCGAGACACAGTTTCTCGAACAGTCTCCTGTCGTCGAGAACCGGCCGGCCCCATTCTGTGTCGTGGTATCGCTGGTACTGCTCGTCGTCACCGGCCCACCAACACCGCAGTGAGCCGTCTCCGACCGGTCGCAACCACTCGTGCATCGTCGTCATCGGGTGCGCCCGTGCGAATGGGCGTGGGTGACCTCTGCAACCTGGATCGAATACGTCTCATAGAACTCGTCGATCCCGCGCTGTTGCGCCGCGCGGTGCTCCGGATGATCACGCCAGGCATTGTGGTGGTCACGCGAAGCGAACGTCACGATCGTGACCCTCTCGCCGTCGGGCGAGCCGAACGTCTTTGCATCGACGAAACCTTCCATCGACCGCGCGAGATTCATGATGTGCGGTGCAAGTGCCCCGTACTCCCCGTCGACCCCTTCGCGCAATCTGTTGCGGAACACGGTCACGATGTGGGTTTCGCTGTCTGCCATGACCAAGTTTCCCATTTCCCGACCACTCACCGACACACGCAGCGGTACTACGGTGACATGCATGGGGAAAGAGTCGTCGGTACCGGGCTTCACCCGTGCGCGTCTCGTGGCCGTGTTGGGTGCCCTCGCCACCGCAACGATGCTCGCGAACCTCGAGACCTCCATCATTGCGACTGCGCTTCCCAAGATCGTCGGCGAGTTCAAGTCGTTCGAGAGTTTCGCGTGGGTCGGAACCGCATACATCGTCACGTCCGCCATCTCGACTCCGTTGCTCGGCAAACTCTCCGACCTCTACGGGCGCCGTCGCATCTTCCAGATCACGATGTTCGTCTTCCTGGTCGGATCCCTTCTTTGCGGCCTCGCAAATTCGATGGGGCAACTCATCGCGGCGCGCGCATTCCAGGGTCTCGGCGGCGGCGGCATTCAGGCCCTGAGTTTCGCGGTGATCGGTGACATCATCCCGCCGCGCGACCGTGGCCGCTACATCGGCTACTTCACCCTGGCGTTCATCAGTTCCGCGCTGCTCGGTCCGTTGGTGGGCGGATTCATCATCGACAACTACTCGTGGAAATGGATCTTCTGGATCAACGTGCCCATGGTTCTCATGGTCGGCACCATCACCCACTTTGCGCTGAAGTTGCCCTTCAACAAGAAGGAAGCAAAGCTTGACTACGCCGGCGCTGCACTTCTGTCGGTCTCCATCGGCAGCCTGATGATCGGCCTCGAAGAGGGGCGCACCGGCTGGACCGACCAGCATGTTCTGATTCTGTTCGCCCTTTCGGTGCTCGGATTGATCGCCTTTGTCTTCGTCGAGAACAAGGCGAGCGAACCGATGATCCCGCTGCATCTGTTCTCGAACAAGGTGGTGTTCCGCAGTGCGATGATCGGCATGACAGCCGGCACGGTCGTGTACGGATCGGGGTCGTTCCTCACGTTGTTCTTTCAGGACTCGCAGTTCCTCTCACCGACCGATTCCGGTCTGCGCTCGCTGCCGCAGATGATCGGTGTCACCATGGCCACCTTCGGCATCGGTCGACTCATCTCGAAGACGGGCCGTTACAAACCGTTCCCGATCATCGGTGCCGCAATGTCGGCTGTCGGACTGCTCGCAATGGCACAGATCGACGGAGGCACACAGTACGGAACGCTCATCATCCCGATGATCGTGATGGGATTCGGGTCTGCATCGATCTTTTCGTCGACGTCCGTTGCCAGTCAGAACGGCGTCGAGTTCCATGATCTCGGCGTCGCCACCGCCACCGTGATGTTCTTCAGGTCGCTCGGCGGGTCGCTCGGCCTCGCGATCTTCGGCACGATTCTCAACTCGACCATTCGCAGCGAGGTGCCGAGCCGAACGGGAATCGCCGCCGACAAGGTGGCCACGCTCATCCGCGAACCGCAGGAGATCAAGGCACTCCCGGCCGTGCAGCGCGACGCCATCGTCGACGGAATCGCGCTCGGCGTCAGCCGCATCTATTGGTGCTGCGTCGTCATCATGGTCATCGGGTTCTTTGTCGCTCTCGTGCTGCCCGAGGTGCAACTCAAGAAGCGGGCGGGCCTTTCCGACGCACTCGAGAACACCGGCCACTGACCGGCGCCTCCCTGTGACCGGCAGTCCGTCTCAGAACGTGTAGCGGTAGACGTTCGTCTCACGCTGCACGAAACCGAGTTTCCGGTACAGACGATTGGCGGCCTCGCGAGAGGGCCTCGACGTGAGATCGACGGTGACGGCACCGCGCAGCCTCGCATCCTCGAGTGCGGCGACATTCAGTGCTTCTCCGACGCCGTGTCCGCGTGCGGACTCGTCGACCACGACATCCTCGATCCACGCGCGCACACCGGTGGGGATGCGGAATGTCGCAAGAGTGAGCGAACCAACGATGCGATTGTCGACTCTCGCAACGAACAACGTGTTTCCGGGTGTCTCGACGATCTCGCGCAACTCGTCTCCCGTCGGAGGCGGGTTCGACGACGACAACTGGGGAATCAGCAACCGGAACGCGTCGACGAGTTCGTCGGTGACTTCGCGGACCTTTTCCACAACGACGGGCACCCCTCCACCTTGCCACATCGCCCCTTCCGGCACGGTAGGTTTTGGAGTCAATGACCGCATCAGATCATGTCCGCTGGTTGTCGAACCCACGGCTCCAGAGCCCGACGATGATCGCCGCCTTCAGCGGGTGGAACGATGCGGCCGACGCCGCGAGCACCGCGGTGCGCACTCTCATCGATGCGTGGAACGCCGAGCCGTTGTGCGACATCGACCCCGAAGAGTTCACCGATTTTGCGACGATCCGCCCCTCTGTTCGTCTCGAAGACGGGGTCACCCGCAGCATCGTGTGGCCGAAGGTCAGCATGTGGCACGCCAGCACACCGGGTTCCGACGTGATTCTCGTGCTCGGACCCGAACCAAGCCTCAAATGGCGACTGTTCACCGAACAGATCGTTGGCGTTGCCGCGCGTTTCGATTCGTCGATGGTTCTGACTCTCGGCGCCCTGCTCGCCGACGTCTCTCACCGCAATGAGGTGCAGGTCATGGGCACCGCCAATGACGCCCACACCATCGAGCGCTTCGATCTGCAACGTTCGCGTTACGAGGGTCCCACCGGGATCATCAGCGTGGTGCACGATGCATGCACCCACTCATCGTTGCCGTCGGCTTCGCTGTGGGCGGCAGTGCCGGCAATCGCCTCGCAGATCCCTTCGCCGAAGGCGGCCAACGCCCTCATCGGCCGCGCATGCGGAATCATCGGCACACCGTCGCCGTTGCACGTGCTGCACAACCAGGTTGTCGCCTACGACGCAAAGGTCGAGGAGATGATCGAAGACGACGACGATCTGCGCGAATACGTCGAACGGCTCGAGACAATGGGTGACGACCCCTTCGGCGTCGAGAACCCGAACCAACTCGAGTTCGACTTCGAAGACGACGACTCAGACGACGACGCCGAAGAGAACATCGACACTCTCGTCGACGAGGTCGAGCAGTTCCTGCGCGATCAGGACACGAACTAGACCGACCAGCGGACTAGTGGTTCGCCGGGCCCCCGCGCCACATCTCGTCGCGCGGCGCATCAAATGTTGCGGGCGTGACGCGTCCGTTGATCGCGTCGAACGCCATGTTTCCCCACCACTGCGCACCCGCCGTCGGGGTCGGCAACTCGTCGGCACCGAACCAACCGACGTCGGCGGTCTCGAGCGGATGCGGGTTCAGTTCGCCGCCGGTTGCCCGCAGATGGAACAACAACATGTACATGCCGAATCTCGAGAATCCCATGCGCATGCCGTCGACCACCCCGAGAAGCTGGAGCGGTTCGGCAACGATGCCCGTCTCCTCCTCGACTTCCTTCATCGCGACTTCCGACGGCGAGTATCCGACGTCGGCCCAGCCGGTGGGATACAGCCACACGCCGCTCTCCTTGCGCTTGACCAGCAGCAGCTTTCCGTCGTCGTTGCCCACGATCGCCCCGATGGCCACCTTCGGCGTCACGTACCCGGGCACACCCTCGCCGACGGACTCCATCCACTCCTGCACGAAGTGATCCTGTTCGCGTCGGATCTCGAGCGCCTCGTCTGCCGCCCCTTTGATGTCGGCGGCGACCTTCAACACCTCTTCGTACCGTTCGCGCTCGTACAGACTCTGGGTGAAGCCCATTCCCGTGCGCGCGATGGCCGCCAGTGTCTCGCTCCACCGCACGAGATCGCGGGTGAAGTCATGGGGCCGGGCATCGGTCATGAAAGAGACCCTAGTTCCGCCTCGCGACGGGCGATTCGTCAGCGGTCGGCGAGTGAGAAGAGAATCGCCCTCGAGATTTCCTTCTTGTGGGCCTCGTCGGTGATGCGACCGCCGCCGGATTCGCGCACATAGAACGAGTCGACCACCTCGTTGCCCAGGGTGAGAACGCGGGCGTGACGAATGTCGAGACCGAGATCGGCGATCGCCTTCGTGATGCGGTGAAGCACACCGATCGTGTCGGGTGCGCGCACCTCGAGGAACGTTGCGTTCGACGATGCCGAGTCGTCGAACCGCACGGTGGGTTCGGCAGGGGCGACCGCCGACTGCGCACGCTTCGGCCGGGCGCTTGCCGCGCGATCGGCGAGTCGGGATTCGAGAGCAAGACGACCCGCGAGGGCGAGTCGGAGATTCGACTCGATGGTCGACCAGTCGATGTCGCCGTGGGGCGACGTGACGCGGAACTCCGATGCGGCCATTCCCTGTTCGTCGGAGTGTGCCTCTGCGCCGAGAACATCGAGCCCGCTCAGGGCCAGCACTCCGGCCACCTTGCTGAACGTGCCGGGTCGGTCGGGACTCACCACGGTGATGCGGTCGGGCAACGTGCGGATGGCGACGTCGCCGGCAGCCATCAACTCGAGAACGGGTGCGTCGGGGAACAACCGCCACACCACTTCCGTGACGTCTCCCCCACCGAGAACGTGGCGAACCCTGTCGACGAGAATCGAGATCAACTCGGCCTTCCACTCGCTCCACGCCGACGGACCCGTTGCGAGCGAATCGGATTCGGTGAGTGCATGCAGCAAGTCGAGGGCCACCACCGAACCGACCTTCCCGGCAACCATCGAGATCGTGGCGTCGTCGGAGAGATCGCGTCTCGTCGCCGTGTCGGCGAGAAGCAGGTGATGTTCGATCAACGACGACACGATCGCCTGGTCGCTCGACGACAAACCCATGCGCTGACCGATCACCGCGAACTTCTCGACGCCCACCTCCGTGTGGTCGCCGGGATAGCCCTTCCCGATGTCGTGGAACAACGCACCGAGCACCAAGAGATCGGGTCGGGTCACGCGATGGACGAGCGCACTTGCGTTCGCCACCGTCTGCCAGAGATGACGATCGACTGTGTAGCGATGGAATGCGTTGCGCTGCGGCTTGCTGCGCACCGGCGCCCATTCGGGAAGCACCCGCACCAGCAGATTGCGCTGATCGAGGGACTCCAGAACGGGAATCGCGGCCTCGCCCTCGAGCAACAACGCAACGACATCGTCACTCGCGCCCGCCGGCCACGGATCGGGCCAGACGGGCAGTTGCAGGGCAAGACGGTCGAGGGACGAACGGTCGATGCGTGCGCGCAAGCGGGCGGCGGCAGTCGCCACGCGCATCACCAGTGTCGGGTCGGTCGCGGCGTCGACGTCGTCGGTGAGATGAATCTCACCGTTCACCAACTGAACTCCCGGTGCCAGTGGTTGGGGTGTGGCCGAGCGATTCGCGGGTGGGTCGAGACGCGCCCACACCTCGTCGGCGATCCATGCGACACGACGTCCGACTTCGGCGACGGACGCCATCAGAGCGTCGTCCGATTCGAATCCGGCCAATTCGGCGACCGGACGTTGATCCTCGAGACGCAGCACCTCGGTGGGCCTGCCGCTGTGCCGGTGCAACGCGACACGCACGTTCATCAACACCTCGTTGCACCGCGCGAGTTGATCCACGTCGCCGGGCAACAGGTCGAGACCCGCCTCGACAGCCCAGTGCAGCGCATGGATGTCACGCAGGCCGCCCATGCCTTCTTTCAGGTTCGGCTCGAGGAGAAATGCAACCTCTCCGTCCTTGGCGTAACGCTCCAACACCCGCGCATGCAGTTCGACCAGCCACTCACGGCCGCGCTTGGTCCAGGCTTCGCGTGTCGACGCGATGATGTCCTCTCCGAGGGCAACGTTTCCGGCGATCACGCGTGCGGTCACCAATGATGTCGCCGTGTCGAGATCGGTTGCGCACAGTTGCAGGGTCTCTTTCGGGGTGCGAACGGAATGCCCGAGCTTGACTCCCGCATCCCACACCGGGTACCAGATGCGCGACGCGATGTCGGAGATGTCCTTGATGCCCTTGTGGATGAGCAACACATCGAGATCGCTCTGCGGCGCCAGTTCACGACGCCCGTACCCGCCCACCGCGATCATCACGATGTCATCGGCCTTCTTCACGCCGGTTGTCGCAACGCGGAACAGTTCGCCGAGCCAGGCATCGGTTGCATCGGACAACGCCCTGCTCAGGTTCGTGCCGCGCAACGAACCGTCGGCAATCACATCTGCGCGGGTGTTGAGCACGTCGGCGGTCACGTCAGTTTCCCTTCGCTCCGACGACGTGACAGAACCGTCGCCGCCTTCCATGCTCCCCACGTGATTCCGGCATCGTGCACGTCGTCGGAGAGATCGCGCCACGTCAACGGACCTATTGCATAGATGTCGTCCGGCATGGCCCGCACCTCGAACTCATCGCGAGCGGGAACCGAGACCCCGGCCGCGAGCAGTGCACTCGATGCGGATCCGGTGGCCCGTCGCAGAACATGCAACGGATTGTCGCGTTGGTCGTCAACATCTTTCTGCAGCAATACGAACAGTCCGTCGGTCATCTCCTCCACGACCCGTGCTGCGACCGTGTCGATCTCGACCGACGTGGCACCGGCAATCTCACTGAGACGACGACGTATCCAACCGGGAGCGGCCTTCTCGACGGCCGACATGAGCGCCGCAGAGTAGGGCTCGAGAATGCTCGCGTCGACGGTGTTTCCCATAGTCAACGGCGAGTGTATGGACACCGATCGGCCGGGAACCACCGCGTAACAAACATGCAACAAAGTTCCCGGCAGCGACGTGAACTAGACATTGGGGCGTGAGTTGTGCGTTGGTGCTGGCAGGTGGCGGTGTCACGGGCATCGCATGGGAAACCGGGGTGCTCCTGGGGCTGGCCCGGGCAGGGCACGACTGCGTCTCGGTCGCCGACACGATCATCGGCACGAGTGCGGGTTCGACCGTGGGGGCGCAGGTGTTGTCGACCTTGACTCTCGACGACCTCTACGAACGACAGGTCGCGGACACCCACGCCGAAATCACCCCGGAGATCGATCTCGAGGTACTCGGCAGGATTCTCGGTGAACTCGCACTCGGAGGAACCACATCCGACGACGTCCGTCGCGAGATCGGGACAATCGCGCTCGAGACGCAAACGGTGGGCGTCGACGACCGTCGGCGGGTCATCGAGTGGCGCCTGCCGTCGCACGAGTGGTCCGATCGACGTCTGGTGTTGACAGCCATCGATGCCCACACCGGCGAGTTCGTCACGTGGGACAGCTCGTCAGGCGTTTCTTTGGTCGACGCTGTCGCATCGAGTTGCGCAGTGCCGGGGGTGTGGCCGTGCGTGCCGATCAACGGACGCATGTTCTACGACGGCGGGCTGCGCACCAGCACCAATGCACATCTCGCTGCGGGTCACGACACTGTCATCATCATCGCGCCGCTCGCACAGGGCATCACACCGCTCATCGAGAAAGAGATTGCAGACCTCCGTGCGCAGGGATCATCGGTGTCGTTCATCACCACCGACGACGAGGCAAAGCACGCCATGGGGGTCAATGCACTCGACCCGGCCTACCGTCGCGTGTCGGCAGAGCACGGACTGCGCCAGGGCCTGCACGCCGGTGTCGTTTCCTGAACGCACCTGATTATTCCGGCAGTGCGACACCGAAAGTACACTCGCCTCACATCACATTGGAGGCGCCGATGACATTCACACCCACCACGCCCGCCGGGTTCCCGGGGCGCATCGGGCGCACACTGGCCGACTCGACTCCGTACTTCCCGGTGCATGAACACGGCACGGACAAGCCGAACATTCTCATGATTCTCCTCGACGATGTGGGCTTTGCGGATTTCGGTTGTTACGGATCGGAAAACAGAACGCCGACCATCGATGCGATCGCGCACCGCGGTCTGCGCTTCTCGGGTTTCCACACGACTGCGATGTGCTCGACGACGCGCGCCGCGCTGCACACCGGACGCAACCACCACTCGGTCGGCATGGGGTGTCTCGCGAACTTCGACAGCGGATACCCCGGATACCGCGGCAAGATTGCCCACGAAGCCGGCACGCTCGCCGAGATGCTGAGGCCGCACGGCTACCGCAACTACATGGTCGGCAAGTGGCACATCACTCCCCTCACCGAAACGGGTCCGACGGGTCCGTTCGACGGATGGCCCCTGGCGCGCGGCTTCGACCGCTTCTACGGTTTCCTCGACGCAGAGACCGATCAGTACAGCCCCGAAGTCGTGCGCGACAACTCGCACGTCACCGCACCGGGCACGTACTGGACCGGATACCACCTCACCGAGGATCTCATCGACAACGCGATCACGTACGTGAACGAACACGTTGCAGGTGCGCCCACGGCGCCGTGGATGATGTTTCTCGCACCGGGTGCCTGTCATGCGCCTCACCAGGCCCCCATCGAGTACATCAACCGCTGCGAGACCTACTACCTCGACGGATGGGATGCCTGCCGCGAGCGCAGACTCGCACGACAGATCGAGCTCGGTCTCATCCCTGCGGGCACGCAGTTGCCGCCGCGCAACGACTTCGTCTTCCCGTGGAACGACATCCCCGCCGAACAGAAGCCGTTGTTCATCCGGTTGATGGCCGCGTATGCCGCGATGCTCGAGCATTTCGACGATCATCTCGCACGCCTGATCCACCAGCTCGAGGTGTCGGGGCAACTCGACAACACCGTGATCATGGTGATGAGCGACAACGGAGCGAGTCAGGAGGGCGGTGCGTTCGGCTTCATCAACGCGATGGGGCCGTTCAATCTCATCCAGGAATCAATGGAGTCGAAACTCGCCCGTATCGACGACATCGGCGGACCCGACACCCACAGCAATTTCCCGTGGGGGTGGGCGATGGCCTCGAACACCCCGCTGAAGAGGTACAAACAGAACACCCATTCGGGCGGAATCAGGGATCCCTTCGTGCTCGCGTGGCCCGGTGCGATTCCCGACGCGGGCGGCGTGCGGCACAACTTCTGCCATGCAGTCGACATCGCGCCCACGATTCTCGACATGCTCGGTCTCGATGCACCGACCGTCGTGAACGGAATCGAGCAGATGCCGATCGAGGGCGAATCGTTCGCGCCGGTGATCTCCGACCCGGCCGCAACAGTCGCACGCGGACCGCAGTATTTCGAGATGTTCGGCCACAGGGGCATCGTTGTCGACGGATGGAAGGCTGTCGCCTTTCACCAGATGGGCACACCGTTCGACAACGACAAGTGGGAGCTGTACCACCTCGCCGAGGACTTCAACGAATGCCACGACAAGGCCGACCAAGAGCCGGAACGTCTCGCGAGAATGATCGACATGTGGTGGCAGGAAGCCGATGCCAAAAAGGTGTTGCCCCTCGACGACCGCTTCGCGGAGCGGTTCGCCGAGAACGCCGACCGCCACACGGGAGAACGCAAAAACTTCACGTTCTGGCGCGGCATGGGTCATCTTCCGTCGGATGTCGCACCCGACCTGCGCAGCCGGTCGTACACGATTTCTGCCTACATCGACGTTCCCGATGACGGGTGCGAAGGTGTGTTGATCTCGCACGGCGACCTCACCAGCGGATACAGCCTCTTCGTGCGAGACGGTCATCTCGAGCACGACCTGAACATCGGCGGTTCGCACCAGATGCTGAAGTCGGATCGCCCGGTTCCACCGGGGCGTCACATCGTCGGCGTGCGCATGAAACGCAACGGGAACGAGGGCACCCTCACCATGTTCATCGACGACGTCGTTGTCGGGTCGATGACCACCAACAACATCTTCTGGATCCTGATCTCGTGGTCGGGACTCGACATCGGTCTCGATCGCGGAACCCCGGTCAGCCACTATGAATCGCCGTTTGCGTTCACCGGACACCTCACGAAGGTGGTCGTCGATCTCGATGCCGACCAGGTTCTCGACTTCAGCGGCACCAGCCGCGCAACGATGGCGCGCGACTAACGCGACGCCGCGGCAGGAACCTGCCGGAACGGCACGTCGCGATCCGTCTGCGGTTCCTTCGGAAGGCCGAGAATCAACTCGCCGATGATGTTTCGCTGGATCTGGTCGGTGCCACCGCCGATCGAGGTGAAATACGCGTTCAACTGCGAGTAGTTGGCATCTCGTGAACGGGGGAACTCGTCGCCGTCGAGCGTTCCCTCGGCGCCGAGCAGATGTCCCTGGACACGACCCGCGTAGTGAAGAATTCCCGACATCGCGAGCTTGCCCAGCGACGCGAGAGGCGATGATCCACCGGCTTCGCTCACGGCCTTCGCGCGATCTCCGTTCCAGTCGTTCACCATGCGCATGCAATACAGACGGGCGAGAGCCTGGCGAACCACCGGGTCATCGGAGCGTCCCGTGTCGCGCGCAAGCGACACCAACGAAATGTCGGGAGACGGAATCGAACCGTGTGCGGCGGAGGTCGCGCCACCCGGCCCCTTCGGCCCGCGACGTGACACTCCCATCGCCGCGCGTTCGTATGCGAGCGCGGATTGCAGCACCCACCACCCCTTGTTCAGATCACCGAGAACATGGGAGTTCGGAACGCGTGCATCGGTGATGAACACCTCGTTGAACCGCGCATCACCGGTTGCCTGTCGCAGCGGTCGCACCTCGACGCCGGCCTGTTTCATCGGGAACCAGAAGAACGAAATGCCCCTGTGCTTCGGTTGGTCCCAGTCGGTGCGGGCGATCAACATTCCGATGTCTGCATCCTTGGCGCCCGATGTCCACACCTTCTGGCCGTTGATGATCCACTCGTCACCGTCGCGCACTGCCGTGGTGCGGATTCCCGCGAGGTCGGAGCCGGCACCGGGCTCGCTGTAGAGAAGACACATTGCGACCTCGTCGAGCAACAGCGCGCGCATGTATCCATGCTTCAGTTCGTTGCTGCCGAAACCGACGAGTGTCCCCGCCCACAGATTCCACTTGTCCTGGCCGGGTCCGGGGACCTTTGCCTCGGAGAAGACCTTCTCGACTTCCTCGGCCTGCTCGTCTGTCAACCCGCGACCGAACCATTCGACGGGCCAACGAAGAGCCGCCCAACGATTGTCGACCACGAGCTCGCGCCACGCCGAAAGATCGACACCGGGCGACCAGTTCTGCTCAATGAAGTCGCGTGCTTCCTGAACGACATCGGCCATGTGGTCCACCCTTTCCCTGCTGCCATCGTAGGTGACCGTTTCCTCGGCAGTCGGCTCGTGCGAACTTCTCACTAGGGTGAACCGAAGGGGGAAACATGAAAGCACTGGTCTTCCACGGCGCGCGCGACATTCGGTTCGAGGACTATGCCGACCCGTCGCTGCAATTCGACCATGCGGTGATTCTCAGGGTCACCCACTGCAGCATCTGCGGCAGCGACCTGCACATCTACCACGGTGACAAAATCGGCAAGACCGACTACTCCGCCGGTGTCGAACCGTTCTGCGTCGGCCACGAGTTCATCGGCGAAGTCGTCGCGAAGGGACGAGAGGTGCACCGATTCGCAGTCGGCGACAGGGTGATTGCCGCCGGTGGCTCGGGGTGTGGCGAGTGCGGCGCTTGCATCTCGCGCGTGGGTCGCTGTCCGAAGAGCACCGCGTTCGGTCTCAGCACCCGTCTTCAGGGCGGACAGGCCGAGTTCGCACAGGTGCCGAACGCAGACGTGACACTCATGAGGATTCCCGATGGTGTCACCGACGATCAGGCGGTGCTGCTCACCGATGCTCTCGCGACTGCGCACTTCGGTGTCACCCGGGCCGACGTTGCTCCGGGCTCCCGCGTTGCCATCGTGGGTCTCGGCCCGATCGGTCTTCTGGGCATCGAGCTCGCGTTTGCCCGCGGTGCGGCAACCGTGTTCGCCGTCGACCCGGTGGAAACGCGACGCAAACACGCCGAGTCGCTCGGCGCGGTTGCGCTTCATCCCGACACTGCCCGCGATGCAATACGCGAGCAGACAAGAGGAGCCGCGTGCGATTCGATCTTCGAGGCATCGGGAGCGCGCGGTGCAATCAATCTTGTTCCCTCGCTCGCGCGGCACGGCGCGACAGCATCGTTCATCGGTCTGCCGCAGGGAGACACGGCCATCCCCATGCGGGACATCATCTACCGCAATCTCACCGTGCGCGCCGGAGTCGCGAACGTCGTCGCGCAGTGGGACACATTGATTCCGTTGCTGCAGAGCGGCCGCGTGAAAGGAAACGGACTCTTCACGCACCGTATGGGCCTGTCGGATGGCGCGGAGGGTTACCGCATGTTCGACGCCCGCGAAGAAGGCGTGATGAAGATCATGTTCGAACTCGACCGCTGATCAGTCGCTGATTTCCACACGGAGACGGCGGAAGCCTTTCCCCTTGTTCTCCATCTTCACCACCCGCACGGTGCCCACGTCGCGCGTCGACGCGACGTGCGTGCCGCCGTCGGCCTGCTTGTCGAGCCCCACGATGTCGACCACGCGGATCTCCTTCACGCTTGCCGGGATCAGAGAGACCTTGGTTCTGATCAGATCCTCGTCCTCCACTGCGGTGTCACGCGGAAGGAACGACACGTCGATCGGGTGATCGGCAGCAACCGCCTCGTTCACGAGTGCCTCGACCCGCTGGGCGAACCCCTCGGGAACCTCGGGCAACTCGAAATCCATGCGCGCAGAGAGCGGTTCCATGTTGCCGCCGGTCACCGGCACCTTCCATTCGTTCCAGATGACACCGCACAGAACGTGCATTGCGGTGTGGGTGCGCATCAACCTGAATCTGCGGTCCCAATCGATGACACACTGCACCGTCGAACCGACCGCCGGAATCGCCGCCCCGTCAACGAGAAAATGGAGCACGTCGTCGCCGTCTTTCTTCACGTCGACGACGAGTTGTCCGTCGATGACGCCGGTGTCGTGCGGTTGCCCGCCTCCCGTGTAATAGAACACCGTGCGATCGAGCAAAACCGCGTTCTCCCGCACGTCGATGACCGTTGCGGTGCATTCCCTCAGGTAGGCGTCGCGCAGGAACAGCAATTCGGTCATCGTGAAATCCTCCTCGCAATCGCCCGCACAATGTTCACCACGAGCAACCGGAGAACAGCAGCCATGTCAGATCTCGTTGATGAGTTCCTCGACCGGTGTCACCATGCCGACATAGAACGCGCCGAACTCCGCATACACGGCCGATGCCTCGTCGTAGCGCATGGTGTACACGACTTCCTTCAGATCGTCGGGGTGAACACCGAACAGTGTGACGCCCCACTCGAAGTCGTCGAGGCCGGCGGAACCGGTCACCAACTGAACGACGCGACCCGCGAAGGTGCGCCCGCTCTTTCCGTGTTCTTCCATCAGTTCCTTGCGCTTTGCGAATTCGAGAGTGAACCAGTTCTGATTCTCGTTGCGACGTTTCGACATCGGATAAAAACACCACGCGTTCTTGCCTGCGGGCGGAAGTTGCGGATAGAGACGCGCGTTCAACATCTCCTGCGGCATGCCCTGGGCGTACTCGCTCACTTCGGTGAGCGACACGTAACTGTCGACGACCTCGGCACCCGCATGCTGCACCCCCGACTGCAACGCCTTCAGCGCCCGCATGTCTGCCGCGAGCCCCATGACAGCAAAGTCGGCCTTGTGTCCGAGCATCGACACCGACACCACGGTGACGCCGTTGTTCTCGGCATTCTTCACCGCCTGCACCAGTGCTTCGCCGTCAAAATCAGGAAAGGGCTTGCAGAACAGGTGGATGACGGCGAGGCCGACCGAGGGGGACATGGGTTCGCTCATGGCTCTCAACCTACCGAGACCGACGCTTCACGAAAGAAGCGTTCACGAACGTGCGAGAAATGCCTGCACGAACCGAGCCGCGGAGTCGCGCGAAGTGTGCAAGAACAGCGAGGGTTCGGCCAGTTCGACCTCCATCACCACCGGCACCCCGGCCGAACCGCGCACGACATCGACCCGCGCATACAGCGTTTGTTCTCCGAACCGGCCCCTGATGTGGTTCATCACCGTCTCGCCCAGTTCGAGTTCCTCGCGTGACGCATCTCGGGGGCCGATGTCCTCCTCGGTGAACAGGCCGTTCTTGGAGTTCTCACCAGTGGCGAGGATCGCACCCTTGCGGAACGCATGACTGAATTCACCGTTGAAGTACAACATCCCGGTTTCCCCGCGCTCGTCGATGAATCGCTGATACGGCTGCACCATGGCCACCTTGCCCGAGTCGAGAAGTGCCGCGATGTGGGCCGCAGCAGTCGACGGCGAGTCGATGTGCCGTTCGGTGTTGTTCGAACCGGCGCTCACCGTCGGTTTCACCACAACGTCTCCCTTGATCAGGTCGTTCGCCAGCACCAGTTCCTCTGCATTCGACACGTATGTGGTCGGAATCACCTGAATGCCCGCATCGACGAGTTCCCGGAGATAGGTCTTGTCGATGTTCCACGTGACGATCTCTGCCGGATTGAACAATCGCGTCGACGACGCAGTCGCCGTGAGCCACTCCACGAACTCGTCGTGGCGTCGGTGGTAATCCCACGGAGAGCGGAGAATCGCCGCGACAAAGCGCGACCAATCAACATTCGCGTCGTCCCAGTCGACGATCTGCGCAACGAGTCCCCTGTCGCCGAAGGCTCGGACCAGCAGCGGCAGATCGGTGTCATGGTCGTGCGCTTCCGCACACGACACCAGGGCAACAGTTTTCGGCACGATGAACGAGGCTATCGGCGACGTTTGGTCGACGAAAGCGAGTCGACATAGGCATCGAACATCGCGCCGAGCGCGCCCGAGTTCGACAGAGTCGTTTCACCCGCCGCGCCGGCGAGAAAGGCTCCGTCGACGAGAGCGAGCGACAGTGCAGCAAGTGTCTTTCCCTGTGTCGAGTCGCAACCGGTGATTTCCACGAACGCATCACGAAGATCCTTCAGCGCACGCTTTCTGATGCGAACGAATGCAACCCGCGCGCTGAGTTCCTCGTCGTGTTGTTCCAGAATCACCAGATGTCCGAACCTGAGGAACGCGGGAAAACCGAGAAGGCTCTCGTGCAAACGAGCCAATGCCTCACCGGGTGTTGCCATGGGTTCGCGCGAGCGGGCGCGGAAGTCATCGAGCCACCGCGAGTAACTGTCTTCGATGACCGCTGCGAAGAGAGCGTCTTTGTCCTTGAAATGCCAGTAGATCGAGCTGTTCGGCAGTCCGGACAGCTTCGACACATCACTGATGCTCGTGCCCGAGTAACCGCGCTCTCCCGCGATTTCCGACGCGGCGTCGAGAATGCGGCGACGGGAGACCTCTCCGTTTGCACGTACTGCGCGTGTTGCCATGGTGATCCCCGCTTGACGAAACCGAATCGGTGCCTTATCGTAAGAGTATTCCATATTGGAACATTCATTCCAATAACGAACGGGGGTTCTCATGTCGGTCGACATGGATTCAATGGCAGACACCGGTGCCGCAATGCGTGCCAGGGTGACAAACGCGCTCGATTCGATCGCCGACAATGCGGTGCGGGCAGAGAACGAACGAAAGGTGCCCAGAGAGAACATCGACGCTCTCCGAGATGCCGGCTTCTTCAAGTCGTTGCAACCCGCAAAGTACGGCGGAACACCGATGGGTGCGAACGACTACGCGCCGGCGGTGGTGGAGATTGCCCAGTCGTGTGCATCAACTGCATGGGCATCCGGCCTTCTTGCACAGCATTCGCACATGATCGGGCTGATGTCCACCGAACTGCAGGACGAAATCTGGTCCGACAATCCCGATGCTCTTGTCTCCTCGTCAGTGGCGGCCATCAATGGGTGCACGGAAGTCTCGGGTGGCGTGCGCATCAGCGGCCAATGGGGCTGGAGCAGCGGGTGCGATCATGCCTCGTGGGCCATTCTCGGGTTCCGACGCGAGGTGAAGGAACTCGGTGGAATGTTGATCCCCCATTTCGCCGTGGTCCCGATGACCGATCTCACGATTGTCGACGACTGGCATGTGTCGGCACTGTGCGGCACCGGTTCGAAGACTCTCGCGCTCGACGATGTGTTCGTTCCCGAACACCGCATCGAGTCACTGCTTGCGCTGTCGATGGGGCAATCGAAAGGTTTCGGAACCCATCCGGGGATCTTTCACGCCCCGTTCACGCCATGGTTCTCGCTCGGTTTCTCGGCGGTGTCGCTCGGAATTTCCCTGCGCTTCCTTCACCTGTACAAGGAACGTGTGAAGACCCGTGTTCGGGCGTACACGGGAACCGCCGAGATCAACAGCGTCCCCGCCATGTTGCGCATCGCAGAGTCACATCACCAACTCACTGCCGTTCGCGCCACATTGGAGAACGACTGGCGCTCTATGACCGAGCATGCACTGTCGTCCCGAATGCCAATGCCCGATGTTGCGGTTCACTGGCGAGCCAACCAGAGCTACGCCACCCGGCAGGCAATCGACGCGCTCGACCGGCTGTTGTCGGCAGCCGGTGGTTCGGTGTTCTACGACGACAGCGAAATGCAACGACTGTGGCGAGACTCGAAGATGACAGGCGCCCATGCGTATTCCGATTACGACCTCGCCAGACAGCGACACGGTCGCCAGCTGCTCGGGCTCGACCCCGACATGACCATCTTCTGAGGTCCACCATGAGACTCAGCGCTTACATCACCAACGGTGCGTCGACATGGGGAGTTGTCGCGAACGACGACACGCTCGTCTCCGCAACCACCATTTCGGCGGCGCCGTCGACGCTCGACGAACACATCGAGAACCCACATCCCGCCGTTGTGGCGGCACTGCGCGATGCTGCCGAGCGCGGTGGAGGGACTCCGCAGGAATCGGTCACCTGGTGCCCGCCGGTGCGCCGGCCGAGCAAGGTGATCGGGGTCGCCATCAACAACAAGATCGGCCAGAAGATTGCGCATCGACCGTTTGCCGATCCGGCCTTCTTTCTGAAACCTCCGTCGTCGCTCATCGGTCACGGCCAACACGTCGTCGTGAAGTCGTCGTACGGCATCACTCACCCCGAACCCGAACTTGCCGTGATCATCGGGCGTGGCGGCTCGGCGATTCCGGAGTCGGAGGCTCTCTCCCATGTCTTCGGCTATTCAGTGATCAACGATGTGACTTCGCCCGGTTTGAAGGAGAAAGACAGCATCGAACTCGTCGCGCCGAACCCGGGCGGCGGCGGTGCGTACGGGAAGCTCCTTGCATGGCGACGCGTGCTGAACGACGACCATGCACGTTCCAACTATCTCACTTATCACGCTCGTTCGAAGGGAACCGATACTTTCGGGCCGATGGGCCCGTGGATCGTGACCGCCGACGAGGTCGACGATCCGAATTCGCTCTCGATCAATTCGTACGACAACGACACTCTCGTGTTCGTCGACTCGACGGCAAACCTCACGTTCTCCGTCGAGAGAGTCATTTCGCATGCGTCGTCGTACATGACACTCGTCGCCGGCGACATCATCCACTGTGGCACCTCGATGCAGGCAGCGCCCGACGGACCATACCGGGGGCTCACCGACTGGAACCTGCAGAACACCGACGGTCGGTCGATGAACATCACGCTCGAGAGAATCGGCACTCTCTCGAATCCGGTGCGGGTTGTCGGGGGCTGACTCATGCCATCGCAGGTCATGCTCGCAACGTCGTCGCACTCCCCCATCATCGAGTTTCCGGCGGTGAAGAGCGCGACGTACCACGACATCGTGAACCGTTTGAACGATGTGAAGTCCGAAGTAGAGGCATTCGATCCCGATCTTGTGGTCATCTTCGGTGTCGACCACTACGGCGGTCACCACATGTACTCGATGCCCCCGTTCTGCATCGGCGTGGAGGCAACGGCGCTGGCAGACGTGGGCGGAACGCCCGGCCCGTTGCCCGTGCCGCGGGACATCGCAGAGAAAGCCATCAAACACGTGCGTGCGGACGGTGTTGATGTTGCAGTGAGTTACGCAATGGACGTCGACCACGGATTCACCCAGGCGCTCGTGAAACTCACGGGCGGCATCGACCGTTACCCGGTGTTGCCGATCTTCGTCTCGTGCATCCAGCCGCCATTCGTGCCGTTTGCCCGCATGCGCGCACTCGGCGAATCAATCGGCCGCTTCGTCAAGACTCTCGAACACGAGCGAGTCCTGATCATCGGTACCGGCGGACTCAGCCACAACCCTCGCCGCCTCTTCCCTCCCATCGACGAGGTGCCCGCGGAATGGTTGCCGTACCACCTCTACGGGAAGGCACAGTCGGAGGTGTCGCAACAGTCGTGGATCGACTACGAGATCGAGGCCCACAAGATCGGTGCCGCGTTTCTCGCAGATGAATCGATACCGGCAGAGGTGTTCGGCCTGCACGACGACTGGGACAAAAAATTCATGTCCGAATATTGCACGGGCGACATGACTGTGTTCGATTCGTGGGAGGCAGACCCCATTGTCGAAAACATCGGCATCGGCGCCATGGAGGTTCTCTCGTGGATCGCTGCAGGTGCAGCAATGGGTCAACTGACCTCTGCCGCACCGCAAGAACGACTCCAGGCAATCTGCAAGGAAATCGGAATCGGCTTCGGCATCACCACTGTGGGGCCGACGCCAACCTAGGTCACTTCACGGTCTTCGACGCCTTCTTCTGGGCCACGATCACCTTCGCCGCGTTCCTCGCATTGATGGTGATCGAATTCTTGCCCTTCTTCAGTGTCACCTTGCACGTCACCTTTGTGCCTGACGTCGTGCACTTCACCGACTTCTTGGTTGCCCCGGTGACGGCCATGCCGTAGGTGCGCGCACCGGAGACTTTCTTGAAGGAAGCCGTGAGAACCTTTGCCACCGAGCTGTACGACCACTTCACGGAAATCGATTTGTACGCAACGGGAGCAGGTGCAGCGGCGACCGTGGTCGACGAGGCGCCGCTGCCGGAACCGGTTGGCTCGATGGTCGTCGTGGTTGCAGACGGATCAATGACCTCGATCTCAGGTGTCGTGATCGAGACGTATCCGGCGATGTTGCTCGCGTTCGACGTGCACTTGTACCGACCCGGTTCTGTCGGCTCGAGCTGCGCGATAGTCGCATCAGGGATGAGTTCGCCGTTGCGGAACCATTGGACTTCCCACGCGACGTAATTGCCGCTCGACCTGATGTCAACAGGGTCACCATCGAAGGCGGGCATGCAGTAGAGCTCGGAATTGATGTAAGGCTCGCCGTGCACAGCTGCATCGGTCACCTGTACGGGCGGCTCGACAACCCAGATTGATGTGATACTCAACGGAGAGTCGGGGGAATACTCCTGAGTGTCGGTCGGGTCGGCCGGGTTGACCCACGTGATTGTCGAGGGGGTCAACGGGTCACCCATCGTTGGCCTCGGACCGTCGGCCCAGAACAATGAACCATCAGATGTCATCGACATGGAGATGACACGCTTTGATGCAGATGCAACCAGAACCGGCGAATCGGTGCCGCGAGGCGTCACCCGCACGACGCTGTTCGTCCCCGAGGAGAACTCCGTGACGTAGTAGAGAAGATTTCCCGGTGTGTCAAACAGAATGGGTCTTCCATACGTACTCGCGACAGAATGGGTCAGCCTCGACCGGGACATCGCGGGCATGTACGTCAAAATCGAGTATCCCTCAGCGCCATAGGCGATGCTGCCAACGCTCCGATTCATGATCAGCGACGACGCGCTCGCCGATCGGAACATTGTTTCCGGCCTTCCGTCCGTGTGCCCGAACCACACTTGTGGAGAAGAAGTTGTCTGACCGCTCCACGCAATTGATCCGTTCCCCTGGGTCGCGAGCGCAAACGGATGTGCATTCGCAATCGTGTAGTGGGTCACCGGCGCACCACCAGAACCCGGCATCAACGACATGACCTTCAGATCGTTTCCGTCTTGCATCGCCCAAAAGAGAGTGTTGCTGCTGCTCGCGTAGGAGATGTCGGCAACGCCGACATCTGCCCCGACAGGCGCCGAGAACAGTTCGGTGATGGTCGGAACCGCAAGCGAGTTGAACGTGTACTGGAAGATCTTCGTGAGACCGTCGTCGGTCAGGCCGGACATGAAGATCACACGATTCGAAAACGGTGACGCCGTCGCCGTGTTGCGGGTCCGCTCGGTGGTGTCGGACGAACCGGAACCGCCACCGCACGACGCCACAACAAGCGCCCCCGCGAGAAGCCCGGCCGCAATGCGCATGATCTTCATTTCTCTACCTTGTGTTTCTTGTTTTCGAACTGATGGCCAACGTGATGCCGGACGCGCTGAGCGCCCTGGCACTGAACGAGTTGATGCCCTTCTTCAACGTCGTGGTCGTGCACGTGACTGTGGTCTTCGCCGTCTTGCACGTGATCGTCTTTCTCGTGGCACCTCTGACAACAAGGCGATACTTCCTGGCACCGCTCCACTTCCGGAATGTCACCTTCACGGTGCGGCCCTTGAAAGTCCACTTCGCAGAACGCAACGAGGGAGTCACCACTGCCACCGGCGTGCCGGGCGCCACCGCAGGGACGGTGACCACCGGTGATTCGGTCGGAGCCGACTCGGAACCACCGGATGATTCGATGGTGGTCGTGGTCTCACGTGCGTCGGGAAGCGGAGTGGTGGTTTCTTCTGAAGGCAGAGTCGTCGTTGACGTTGGCGAATAAGCGACAGGCGTCGACTGGGCCGAATAACCGACACCGACAGCATTCGATGCAATCACTCCACACGAGAAATCTCCCGACTCCGCCGTGGTCAGTGTTTCCGAAGTCGCGCCAGAAAGTTCTTTCCCGTCGAGGAACCATGCATACGATCGCGCGGACTCGAAGGGAGCGCGCGACAACCTGCTGAGTGGCAGGTCGCCGCGCCATGTCGCATCGGAACACACCAAGTTGCCGGACCCGTCGATGCTGACCGTTGGCGGTGCGGTGGCAATCGGGGATTCGATCGCCCACACCGACTGCACACCACCGATTGATGATCCGGATGCACTGTCGCTCTTGATCGTCATCTCGATGTTTGCTGATGCTCCGGTGGGATCAATGATGGTGAGTGCGCCTGAAGTGGGAACCGCCGCATTGAGCGATGAACCCGTGCCGGCAACCAGTGTTCCGTCGGAAAAGGCAGCCAACGAGGCCGGGTTCGTCGCTTTGCCGACCTGAGTGAAGACCCCCGACGAACCGTCGAGATTGTTCGAGAGAATCTCGCTCAGATCCCGGCGGGCACCGTACACGGAGTCCGACAGAGGGTTCCGCACATATCCCCACAAATCGAAGGGCGTTGACGGGAGGCTGGGAGTCGACCGAATCATTGTTGTCGGGTCTGTCACCACGATTTCTCGAATGTTGTTTCCCGTTGTGATGTATGCGGTTGATCCGTCATAGTGAGGAATGGCGTAGAAGGGAATCTTGCTTTCGAGGATCGTGGAACCGGGTTCGTCGACTGAATTGACGACATAGGTCAGAGATCCCATGTCGACATAGGTGAAGACCGCAACGCGACTTGAGGTGTCGTAGCCGCCGCCGTAGAGAAAACCGCTGCTTGACGCATACAACTCAGTCGGTGCTGAATCCTCGACGTTCATCCTCCACGTCGAGACTCCCGATGCCGCCGTGTTGGTTCCAAAGATCACTTCAGATCTGGCGGAGTCGAATGCGACCATGCTGACGGTGTTGCCCAATGCCGACGACGGAGCCGTGTAGATGGTTCTCGAGATCACGACGTCCGACACTTCCGGCACCGCGACATACTCGATCAATCCGTCCTGGGTTCCGTAGATCACAGCTTTGACCGGAGTCGTGGTCGCCGCCCATCCGGATGCCACGTTCCGGGTTCTCTCGGTTCCGCCACGCGACTCGGTTCCTGTTCCGCATGATGCCACCAACGCCGTGACCAACAGACTTGCGCAGGCACGCATCGACAATTTCGCTGACTTCTTCATCAATTCCCCCAGAGGCTTCCTAGAGCGTAATCACGGGCTCCGTGATTGGACAGTCACCACCTGCCGGGTCACCGAGGAACGAAAATCGCCGTGGCAACCTTGCGGTCGCCACGGCGAGAATTCGGTGTGTTCGGTTGAACGACGTTCTTTAGAAGTCGCCCATGCCGTGATCGTGACCGGCGTGCGACGCCTCTTCGGGCTTGTCGGCGATGACTGCCTCGGTGGTGAGGAACAGTGCGGCGATCGACGCCGCATTCTGCAGTGCCGACCGGGTGACCTTGGCCGCGTCGATGACGCCGAGCTTCACGAGGTCTTCGTACTCGCCTGTTGCGGCATTGAGCCCCTCGTTGCCCTTCAGGCTCTTCACCTTCTCCACGACGACTCCGCCCTCGAGACCGGCATTTTCTGCGATCTGCTTCAGCGGGCCCTCGAGCGAACGCGCAACCATGCGAGCGCCGGTTGCCTCGTCGCCTGTCAGCTTCTCTGCAGCCGCAAGAACGGCGGCCTGCGCACGAAGCAATGCGACTCCGCCACCGGGCACGACGCCCTCTTCGATGGCTGCCTTGGTTGTGCTCACCGCGTCTTCGATGCGGTGCTTCTTTTCCTTCAGTTCCACCTCGGTCGCGGCACCGACCTTCAGAACCGCAACGCCGCCCGACAACTTGGCGAGACGCTCCTGGAGCTTCTCGCGGTCGTAGTCAGAGTCGGTGTTGTCGATTTCGGTCTTGATCTGGTTGATGCGGCCCTTGATGTCGTCTTCGGAACCGGCGCCCTCGATGATCGTCGTTTCATCCTTGGTGATGACGACCTTCTTGGCGCGGCCGAGCAGATCGAGCGTTGCGTTCTCGAGCTTGAGACCGACTTCCTCGCTGATCACCTGTCCACCGGTGAGAATCGCAATGTCCTGCAGCATCGCCTTGCGACGATCGCCGAAGCCCGGCGCCTTCACGGCAACGCTCTTGAAGGTTCCGCGGATCTTGTTGACCACGAGCGTCGCAAGTGCTTCGCCCTCGACGTCTTCGGCGATGATGACGAGCGGGCGACCGCTCTGCATGACCTTCTCGAGCACGGGCAGCATGTCGCGCACGTTCGAGATCTTGTTCGACACGAGCAGCACGTATGCATCGTCGAGCGAGGCCTCCATGCGGTCCATGTCGGTGGCGAAATACGGCGAGATGTAGCCCTTGTCGAAGCGCATTCCCTCGACAAGGTCCATTTCCATGCCGAAGGTCTGGCTCTCCTCGACCGTGATCACGCCGTCCTTGCCGACCTTGTCAATCGCCTCGGAGATCATTCCGCCGATTTCGGTGTCGGCTGCGGAGATCGACGCGACCTGTGCGATCTGCTCCTTCGAGTCGACTTCCTTCGCGAGTGCCTTGATGCTGTCGATGGCTGCGGCCACTGCTGCCTCGATGCCCTTCTTGAGGGTCATCGGGTTCGCACCGGCAGCCACGTTGCGCAGACCTTCGCGCACCATGGTCCACGCGAGAACTGTTGCGGTGGTGGTTCCGTCACCGGCGACGTCGTCGGTCTTCTTCGCGACTTCCTTCACCAGTTCGGCGCCGATGCGCTCGTACGGATCCTCGAGTTCGATTTCCTTCGCAATCGACACACCGTCGTTCGTGATGGTGGGTGCGCCCCATTGCTTGGCGAGAACGACGTTGCGTCCCTTGGGTCCGAGCGTGACGCGCACGGCGTCAGCCAGCTTGTTCATGCCGGCCTCGAGTCCGCGGCGGGCCTCTTCGTCAAAAGCAATCATTTTTGCCATGGGTTTTCCTCCGGTTTGTGGGGATTTGCCTGTTGTTGGGGGGATTCGCTCTCGGGCGAACCAGCAACTAGCACTCTACCGTTGAGACTGCTAACCCCACACCTGCCAGGCCGCTAAGCGAATTCGGGCGACCGCGGGGTCCGAGCAGAACAAGACTCGTACGAATGGACCCCTCGCTGACACCCGCGATGAATGCGGTGAAAGATGCCGATGCCGTGGCCGACGCCATGACGGCATGCCGTCTTCCGAAGTCGGAATGGACCCACGAGGCCCACCTGAAGGCGGGGCTGTCTCTGGTCCTGCGTCTCGGGGCGTCAGGCGCACTCGCCGCCCTGCGGGAATCGATACCCCGCTACAACGACAGCACGAACACCCCGAACACCGACACGAGTGGATACCACGACACCTTGACCGTGTACTACGTGTGGGCGATCGACGAGTTGTTGCGACAGGGAGTCAGCCCCGAGCACATCGTCGACAATGAACTGGTGTCGCGAACTGCCCCACTCGGGTATTGGGCCCGCGAAGAATTGTTCTCGGTCGAGGCGCGACGCCACTTCGTCGCACCGACTTCAGGAAGAACTAAAAGCCGCCCGCAACCGCTCTGACCGTTCGGCCCGTGGCCTCACTCGAGTTGCGGCGACTAAAAGCCGCCGGCAACCGCCGGAATGATCGACACGGTGTCGCCGTCTTTCACGGCGGTATCGAGACCGTTGAGATAACGCACATCGTCGTCGGACACGAAGATGTTCACGAACTTGTGCAGGTCTCCCGACTCGTCGAACAAACGCTCGTCGAACCCTGCGTGGGCTGCGTTCAATGCCGCAAGAACATCTCGCAGAGTCGAGCCCTGCACTTCGACGGTGGATGCACCACCGGAGATCGGTCGCATCGTGGTGGGGATTCGTACGGTCACAGCCATACGAAAAACCTACCGATTCACTCGTGATTCGCCACCAGCGGAGCAATCCTGTCGCGCCACGGCATTGCCTGTTCGAGTTGTGACGCGAGCCGAACAAGAACGTCTTCATGGAACGGTGCCGCCACGAATTGCACTCCCATCGGAAGTCCGTCGGCGCTCCAGTGAAGCGGAAGGCTGACTGCGGGCTGGCCTGTCAGATTGAACTGCGAGGTGTACGCGAGAATCTCGCGCAGGTTGTGTCCGCCGTGCTCGCCCGCGAGATGGCCGATTGCCGGCGGCGGACCCGCAAGCGTCGGCGTCACGAGAATGTCGAAACCCTGCGTGCCGTCGACGGGTTCCCACCACTGCACCACCTCGCGACACCACGCGTGCAGCCACTGCATGTTCACGAGGTAGTCGCGAATCGTCACCGAACGGCCGAGCTCGCGCATGCGCAGATTGTCGGGCTCCATGTCGCCTTCTCCCAGTTCGCGCCCGAACATCGCCTCGAACTGCGACGCGTCGGAGTGAGTCCACGCCGCGACGATTGCGGTGAACTTGCCCGCGCTCTCGGCGTTCTCGAGCGCCTTCGGCCACGCAACCTGCACGTCGTGACCGAGCGACGTCAGCATCTCGGCCGTTCGCCGGATGCTCTCGCGCGACTCTGCGTCGTCTTTCTGCCAACCAAACAGCGGGTGATCGAGCAGACCGATCTTCAGTCGGCCGGGGCTCACGCCGACTTCCTGTGCCAGCGGGCGCGCAAACGGGGGCGCCGTGTACGGGTCGCCCGGCTCGTATCCGCAGATCACATCGAGAACCGCCGCCGTGTCGCGCACCGATCGGGTGACGCAGCCGTCGATCGTGGCGCCCATCCAACTCTCGCCGAAGTCGGGGCCCTTGCTCACGCGGCCGCGCGACGGCTTCAACCCGACCAGCCCGCATTCACTCGCGGGAATCCTGATGGAACCACCGCCGTCGTTCGCGTGACCGACAGACACGATGTGGGCCGCGACACTCGCGGCGGAACCGCCCGATGAGCCCCCGGTCGAGTGATTCGTGTTCCACGGATTGCGCGACGGGCCGTAACTCAACGGCTCGGTGGTGATGGTGTTGCCGAACTCGGGCGTGTTGGTGCGACCGATCACGATGAAACCTGCATCGAGAAAACGACGCGTCAGATAGCTGGTGCGCTGTGCGGTGAAGTTCGCGTTCTTCAGGAAACGCGTCCCCATGTGGTGCGGCTCGCCCGCCATCGACGCACCGAGGTCCTTCAGCACCAACGGCACACCCGAGAACGCACCGTCGACCGGCGATGCCGATTCACCGAGCGCCTTTTCGAATCGCGGGTGAATGATCGCGTTGATGGTGCCGTTCACCTTCTCGGCCTGCGCAATTGCCGACGTGACCAACTCGGTCGCCGACACTTCCTTCCGTGCAACGAGTTCGGCCTGGGCGGTGGCGTCGAGCGAGATGAGGTTCTGTGTCATGGCCACAACCTTAGATGCGTCTCGTAAGGTGGAATCCGTGCGGGTTCTGGCGGCGGCCGACAAGTTCAAGGGAACAGCAACGGCAGAACAGGTCTGTGCGGCGATCGGTCACGCGTGCTGGTCGCTCGACATCGACTGCACCGAGATGCCTCTCGCCGACGGCGGTGAGGGAACCCTTGCGGTTCTCGGCGGTGCGAACAGAACTTCGACGGTCACGGGGCCGTCGGGAACACCCGTGCAAGCCCAATGGAGACTGCACCGTGGCGTCGCCGTCATCGAGATGGCGCAGGCGTCGGGTCTCACTCTCGCCGGCGGACCAGAACGAAACGATCCGTTGAACGCCACCACGCGCGGCACGGGTGAACTCATCGACCAGGCGCTCAACGGCGGCGCGAAGAAGATCATCGTGTGTCTCGGCGGTTCGGCAACGACCGACGGCGGTCTCGGCGCGATGAAGGCGATCTCCACGCCGGCGCGACTGCGCGCGGTGGAGTTTCTCGTCGCGTGCGATGTCGACACGTTGTTCGTCGACGCCGCAGAGGTGTTCTCACCGCAGAAGGGTGCGACTCGCGCGCAGGTCGACCTGCTCACCCGCCGCCTGCAGAACCTCGCCGGCACCTTTGCCCGCGATCACGGTGTCGACGTGTCG
Source organism: Ilumatobacteraceae bacterium (assembly GCA_040401975.1). GTDB lineage: Bacteria > Actinomycetota > Acidimicrobiia > Acidimicrobiales > Ilumatobacteraceae > UBA2093. Next base: position 170,357 of record JBBANL010000002.1, read on the forward strand.
GCGATTCCCGGCTCGGGTGCCGCGGGTGGTCTCGCGGGTGCACTCGCCGCGCTCGGCGCGACATTGACGCCGGGCTTCGACATCGTTGCCGACGAAGTCGGCTTCTACGACGCCGTGCGAGAACACGACATCGTGATCACCGGCGAGGGTCTTCTCGACGACACGAGTTTTGAGGGCAAGGTGGTGGGCAGCGTGTTCGACACCGCCACTCACGCAGGAAAGTCGACTCTCGCAATCGTGGGCGACGTGGACGAGAACATCACCGACACCACGGCACGCAAGCTGCGCACGATCAGCCTCACGGAGATGTTCGGTGCCGAGACGTCACGCTCTCAGGTGCTGCGCTGCATCGAAGACGCCGCGCTCTCGGCGCTGAAGAAGAACTGAGCGTCAGCCCGCGGGAGCGGTCGTGGTGGTCGCGGCCTGGCCCTGACCGCCACCCGTTGCGCCCTGCAACGGCTTGCCGGCGAGATCGGTGCCCAACAAGATGAGAACGCACGCCTCGCCGAGTTCACCGGTCTCGGTGGGAACCGGCACCGGCATCGCCGCGATGTCGACGTTGCCACCGAGCACCTCGGCAACCTTGTTCGCATTCGTTTCGCATCCGGCGGTGTAGAACACGCCCGTCTTCTGTCGCTTGGCCGCACCGGGCGCAAGGTTCACCGCGGGCGGGGCGATGAAGCCGAGGTTCTGCAACGCAAGTGTCATGGCGCCGGCACTGCCCGCGACACCCGACGCGTTCGCGACGATCAACTTGAACCCGAGCGTGGAGAACGGCACCGTGGTGGTCGTGGCGTTGGGGTCGACGGTGCCACCGCCCGGCACCGTCTCGATGGGCGTCGACGGAGTGCCGCTGAACGATGTGCCGCTGACGTCGCGCAACACGAGGAAACCGAGCACGAGCGCCACCACGGCGACAACGGCACCCATGGTGCCGGTCGAGGGAGATGGAAGGCTGGGGCGCGGGGCGCGGGGTCGTTGCTGGCTCATGAGATGTTCCTCCGCTCGTACAACAAGGAGTGACTCCACCGTAGTGGGTGGGTCTGTGGCCATGTCGCCACCTCGGGAGCCCGTGTTTTCAGGGCTTGCATGGAGCCGGGTGTGGGGGTTGAACCCACGGCCTACGCATTACAAGTGCGTTGCTCTACCACTGAGCTAACCCGGCGAGGACTCTCAGCCTAGGCGCGACTCGCCTCGCGCACACGCGTGACCTCGTAGGTCGCGAGCGCCGCGGCGGCCGACACGTTCAGCGACGACACCTGACCGAGCATGGGAATGCTCACGATCGTGTCGCAACGTTCCTTCACGAGGCGCGACAGACCGGAACCTTCCGCGCCGAGAACGATGCAGATGCCGTCGTTCGCCAGTTTGCCGATGTCGAACAACGTGTCACGACTCGAATCGTCGAGACCCACCACCCAGATGCCCTTGTCGCGCATCTGCTGAATCGCAGTGGGAAGACCCGACACGAGCGTCATCGGCACGTGCTCGACGGCGCCCGCCGAGGTCTTTGCGACCGTCGGCGTCACGTGAACCGCGCGGTGCTTCGGCAGCACCACACCCGTGACTCCCGCGCCGTCGCAACAACGCAACAACGCACCGAGGTTTCCGGGATCGGTGACACCGTCGACGGCAACAAGGAACGGCGCGACACCGTTGTGTGTCTTCAGCATGTCAGCAAACGAGGCTTCCTCGAGTTGGGCGGCGAACGCGATGATCCCCTGCGGAGCCTCGCTGCGCGCGGTCTCTTCGATCTTGCGACGCGGCACCTCGAGAATCGCGATGCGTTGTGCATGAGCGAGTTCCTCGATGTCGTCGAGAATCGGCGCCGAATCGATGTCGGATGCAATCCAGATTTCGCGCACCTTGCGCTTCTGGCCGATCAACAACTCCCGCACCGCCTGGCGGCCCTCGATCTGCTCACCGCCGAGTCCCTTCGCCACCGGGGCGTTGCGTCGTGGTTCTGCACCGCGTCGTGCGCCTGCACGCGGGGCACCGGTGCGTGCCTTGCCGCGTGTCGGATCGGGTGCGCCGCCCCCCTTGCGTTTCACGACGCCCTTCGGGCCCTTCGCATTCTTCGAACCGCCCGACGAACCGCTGCCGCCGCGCGACGACGAGTCTGCACGATTGCGACTTCCCGTGTTGCGACCACCGGCCTTTCGACCGGGAGGGCCGAGGTTCACCTTCGGCTTCGATGACTTGCGTGGCGCCATGGCGCTTACTCCTTCGTGATGATCGCCGAAGCGAAACAGGCGATGCCTTCGCCGTGACCGATCGCACCGAGACCCTCGGCACGACGGCCTTTCACGCTAACGGGAGCGCCCACTGCTTCGGTGAGCAACCGCATCATTTCGTGGCGTGCGGGGGCAATCTTCGGTTCCTCGCACACGACGCTGCAGTCTGCGTTGCCGATCGACCATCCGAGCGCACGCACCTTGTCTGCGACATCACGCAGAATGCGCATCGAATCGGCGCCCTTCCACGCAGGGTCGGTGTCGGGATAATGCTGACCGATGTCGCCGAGACCCGCGGCGCCCAGCAGGGCATCGGCAATCGCGTGCGCAACGACATCTGCGTCGCTGTGCCCGACGAGAACACGCTCGCCGGGGAACGCGACACCACCGAGAATCAGCGTGCGACCGTCAATGGGTGCCTCTGCGAAACGATGGATGTCGAATCCCTGGCCCACACGAATCTGCATGATCACACCTCACCGTGCAACAGATGGTCGGCGTGTGCCACCGCCCACTCGAGATCTTCGCGCGTGGTGATCTTGCGGTTCACAACTTCTCCGTCGACAACCACGACTTCGCCACCGATCTTTTCGATCAACGACGCGTCGTCGGTTCCCTCGCCGCCGCTTGCGTGCGCCTTCCGCAACGACGCCGATCGGAACGCCTGCGGGGTCTGCACCGCGCGCAACGTCTCACGCCGCGGTGTGGCGATGACCACGTTCGACTCGTTGACCTGCTTGATGGTGTCGACCACGGGAATGCCGGGAACCGCCGCATCGGCACCATCGACCACCGCAGAGATCACGCGCTGGAACACCGTCGGGCTCGCAAACGGCCGGGCGGCATCGTGCACGCACACGATGGTCGCGTCGTCGGGAACCGCGGCGAGACCGCGTCGCACCGACTCACTGCGGGTGGCACCACCCTCCACCTGACCGGGCCCGTCGGCCATTCCTTTCGGCAGAACAATTATCACCCCGACCGAGTGCTTCGACGCTTCGTCCACCGCCCACTGCACGATCGGCTTTCCCCCGATGGTCTCGAACTGCTTGGCACTGCCGAACCTGAGCCCCGAGCCCGCCGCCACGATGATTGTCCAGACGGTCTCATTTTCAGCCATGACCGAAGGGTAGTACCGTCAGGTTTGCTATGGCACACGAACAGGTACTGGCCGACACCGAATTCTTCGCGGATGCTCCCGCAGAGATGCTCACCAACATCGCGGCGGCGGGAAAGGTGCGCGAACTCGTGCGCGGCGACGTGCTGTTCGACGCGGGCGACGAACCCGATTCGTTGTACGTCGTTCTCTCGGGTCGCATCGCAATCGCAATCGGCAACCGCCCTTTCGACCATCGCGAGAGCGTCATCGCACTGATGGACGAAGGCGACCTGTTCGGAGAGATGGGAATGCTCGACACGCGTCCGCGCTCTGCCGGTGCACGTGCACTCGAGACATCATCTGTGTTGCAGATTCCCTACGACGCGGTGCGCTCGCAACTCGACACGTCGACGCATCTCTTGTGGAACGTGATCCGAATGCTCAGTCAGCGACTGCGTGCGATGGACCAGGCGCTCGCCGATTCGGTGTTCCTCGACGTCACCGGTCGCACCGCGAAGAGACTCCTCGAGTTGTCTGCCGGCAGCGACGAGTTCACTCTGCCTGTCACCCAGGAAGAACTCGCCGGAATGGTGGGCGCGTCACGCGAACGCGTGAACAAGGCAATTGCGAGCTTCATCAAGTTGAAGTGGCTCGAGCAGCACGACCGCACGTATCACATCATCGAGCGCGCGAAACTGCAGCAGCGCGCAATCTGACGATCGCCGCACTCACAGCGCGCTCAACAGCCAGTCACGCGCACGCGTGAACGCATCGGCTGCGTCGTCTGCCCGGTGTGACGGACGCGATGCGTCGTGGGCGAATCCGTGCTCTGCATCGGGATAGAACACCACGTTCGCACCGGTCGCGCGCAACTGTGCAATGTCAGCCTCGGGTGTGTACGGGTCGTGACCGCCGACGAAAGCGATCACACTGTCGGCGTATCCGTTGATCAGGTTCGCGAGCGGTTCGTCGTGGTGCGCGCCGCGCCATGCCGGCGGCATCACGATCATTCCGTAGAAACTCGCGATGCGCACGAAGCGTTCGCTGCGCGCCGCCTTGAAGCAGTACATGCCGCCCATGCAGAACCCGATGAGGCCCGTGACCTCGGTGCCGAGAACGTCGGCCGCGGCGTGAAGGTCCGCCAGCACATCGGTGTCACGAAGTTCGGGAATCGCCGCCATTCGGGGCTCGACTTCCGGCCCGAGCCCGCGACCGGAGAACGGCTCCACGGCGATCACCGACATCTGCCATTCGGTCGACAACCGCTGCACCATCTCGTCGTACAACGGCCGCAGACCGAAGATGTCGGGGGCGATCACGAGACCCATACGCGGGTTCTCGTGGGTTGCCATTTCTGCCTCGGTGCCGGACGGAAGTGTGATGCGCATGGGTCAAGTATTGCCCACGCAAACGGGCAGGCGAATCGTCGGGTGAAGGGCTCACCCCGCCCGCGGGCGAACGGTGTTCCGCACCGTGTGATGCATGAGCAACACACCACTCGTCTACAGCACGGTCACCTCCGGACCCGCCCGCATCGTCATCAACGAGTGGGAACAACTGCGAAGTCGCCGCACCACACTGCGCACGGTGAACTCGTGGGACTTCATGCCGCGCCGGGTCGTCGACCTCGACGAGGTTCTCGAGTTGTGCGGGTTCGGCCGCGCGGTCGACGACGTCGACGGCGACAGACTGCTGTGGCATCTGGTGAAACAGGCAGAGACGTGCGATGTCGCGGCGCGCATCGTTCTGCACAGGATCCTTCCGGCGTTGATGGCCATGGCGAAGCGACGCGGCCAGCTCGCGCACGGCGGCATGGAGGCCGCAATGACCGACATTCTCGCGACTGCGTGGTGCGTGATCCGCGAGTATCCCCACCACCGGCGTCATCACAAGGTGGCGGCAAACCTCGTGCGCGACACCGAGTACCACGCGTTCGTGCGGCACCATCGGTTGCGGCACGTCGACGAGACCCAGGTCGGCGACGAGATGCTGCAGCGAATGATCGAGTCGAACCAAGAAGACGACTCGCGCGAGATCGTCGACGTTCTGAACGATGCGGCAGAGATGGGCGTCGACCCGCATCACCTCGCTCTGTTGCGCGAATTCGCCAACGGCCGCACGAGCGACGACATTGCGGCTCGTCTCGGGGTGTCGTCGCGCACCGTTCGCAACCACAAACGCAACGCACTCGATGCACTCCGCGAGGCGTACGAACGACTCGAAAACGTGTGACTCAGCGCGACAACGACACGCGGCGCAGGCGCAGGCTGTTCATCACCACGAACACCGACGACGAGGCCATCGCGAGCCCGGCCCACATGGGATTCATGCGACCACTGGCGGCCAACGGAATCGCCGCCACGTTGTAGGCAAAAGCCCAGAACACGTTGGTGCGTATGGTGCGAAGCGTCGCACGCGACAGACGAATTGCATCGGGCACCGATCGCAGGTCGCCGTTCACGATGGTGAGGTCGCTCGCCTGCATCGCCACATCGGTGCCGCCGCCCATGGCGATGCCGACATCGGCCTGAGCCAGTGCCGCCGCATCGTTCACTCCGTCGCCGACCATCGCAACGGCGTATCCGCGTTCCTGCAGGTCCTTCACGATCGCCACCTTCTCGTCGGGCAACACTCCTGCATACAGATGGTGGCCGTCGTCGTCGATGCCGACTGCCTCTGCGATGGCGCGGGCCGTGACCTCGTTGTCGCCCGTGAGAAGAATCGGTGCGAGCCCCATCAGTTTCAGTTGCGCAACCGCAGCCGCCGACGTCGGCTTCGGCTGGTCGGCGACACTGACGACCGCCTTTGCCTGACCGTCCCACGCCACCACGACCGCTGTCTCCCCGCGTTCCCTCGCCTCGGTGAGTACCACACGCAGAACGCCGGGGATGATCACGAGGCGCTCGCGGAAGATTTCCTCGCGACCGACCGTCACGATGGTTCCGCCGACGCGTCCCGTTGCACCCACACCGGGCATCGCCATGAACTCATCCAGTGCGGGAAGAGCACCGAGTTCTCTCTCGGCTGCGCTCACGATCGCGCGCGCGATCGGATGCTCGCTTCCCTTTTCCACTGCACCGGCAAACGAGAGAACATCGGTGCGCGTGACCCCGTCGACGCAGTGAACGCCTGCAAGGGTCATCGCGCCGGTGGTGACGGTGCCGGTCTTGTCGAGCACCACGGTGTCGATGCGACGGGTGCTCTGCAGCACATCGATGCCCTTGATGACGATGCCCATCTGTGCCGCACGGCCACTGCCCACCATCAATGCAGTCGGCGTGGCGAGACCGAGTGCGCACGGGCACGCAATGATGAGAACACTCACCGCGGCGGTGAATGCCTTCGTCGAGTCACCGTAGAGGAACATCCACGCCGCGAGAGTTCCGAGACTGATCGCGAACACGGTCGGCACGAAAATGCTCGACACCCTGTCGGCGATGCGCTGCACGGGTGCCTTGGTGGCCTGTGCCTCACGCACCAGCTTTGCCATGCGCGCGAACGTCGTCTCGGCGCCCACCCTGGTGGCGCGCACCAACAAGCGGCCGTTCTGGTTGACCGTGGCAGAGGTGACGGGATCGCCCGGTTCGACATCGACCGGGACACTCTCACCGGTGATCATGCTCATGTCGATGCTGCTGGTTCCTTCGGTGACCACACCGTCGGCCGCGATCTTCTCGCCGGGTCGCACCACGAGAATGTCGTCGATGCGCACGACGGATGCAGGAATCGACACTTCCTCACCGTCGCGCAGAACCGTTGCGTACTTGGCCCCCATCGCGAGAAGCGTGCGTAGTGCGTTGCCTGCGGTGTTCTTCGCGCGCATCTCGAGGAATCGTCCCAGCAAGATGAATGCTGTCACTGTGGCACCCACTTCGAAATAGACGTGTGATTGGCCGTCCATCGTCATGGTCATGCCGCCCATGGAATGCGGTGCGTCGAGCGCATCGCCCCACACCATCACCCACACGCTCCACGCGGTGGCGGCGATGACTCCCACGCTGATGAGCGTGTCCATGCTGCTGGCACCGTGCATTGCGTTCTTGAACGCAGTTCGGTGGAACGGCCATGCGCACCACGTGACAACCGGTGCCGACAGTGCCATTGCCCACCACTGCCAGCCCTCGAATTTCCACGCATCGACCATGCTGAGCAGAACCACGGGAACGGACAACACCAACGCAACAATCAGCCGCACCTGCGCGACCTTCATCGACTTCGTGAGGTCGTCGTCGAAGTTTTCCTCGTCGACGGGGCGCGCCGAGTACCCGATCGACGAGATGGCGGTCAGAACGTCGGCTTGCGACTTCTGCGAGCCGTCGAACGCCACCATCGCGGTCTCGGTTGCGTAGTTGACAGCTGCCTCGACACCGCTGATGTCGTTCAGTGTCTTCTCGATGCGGGCGGCACACGCCGCACAGGTCATGCCCTGCACCGCGAGTTCGAGTTCGACAATCGATTCGGGGGGAACCGTGTTGGTCATTGCCTCTTTACCTATCACCAAAATCGGGGGCACGCTTCTCCATGAAGGCCCTGATTCCCTCTTGTGCCACGTCTGACACCGCTGCATCTGCCATCACCGCACTCGCAAAGTCGTAGGCATCGGGGACATTCATCTGGACCTGTTCGTAATAGGTCTTCTTACCGAGGGCCTTCGACTCGCGCGAGCCCTTCGTGGCCCTCGCGAGCAGATCGAGAACAGCATCGTCGAGCTGTTCGTCGTCGACCGCAGAGTTGATGAACCCCCACTCGGCCGCAGTCTCGGCGCTGATTGCATCGCCCGTCAACGCCATCTCGAGTGCACGCTTCGGTGAAAGGGTTCTCGCGACCGCGACAAGCGGCGTGTGGCAGAACAACCCACCCTTGCCGCCCGGAAGTGCGAACGACGCCGACCGCGCCGCCACCGCGAGATCACATGTGGCAACCAGTTGGCACCCCGCTGCGGTTGCAAGGGCGTGCACGCGAGCAACAATCGGCTGAGGAATCGCGTGCATCAGCTGCATCATCTCGGAACAGACGCTGAACAATGTGAGTGCGTCTTCCTGTGATGCACCCGCCATGTCGCCGAAGTTGTGACCTGCGGAGAAAACGGGTCCTTCGGCGGCAAGAACGATGCCGAGCGCATCAGATTCACCGATCTGTGTGAACGCCGCCGTGAGGTCACGCAACACATTTAGCGACAGAGAGTTGCGCTTCGCAGGGTTGCAAAGCGTGACTGTGGCGAAGGAACCCTTGCGCTCGACTCGAACTGCATCAGACATGTGGTGCCACCTCTCAATCTGATTGGTGCGCCCTCTGGGGCTCGAACCCAGGACCTGCGGATTAAAAGTCCGTTGCTCTACCGACTGAGCTAAAGGCGCGGAAGCGGAGCAGAACCCGCAAGCGTTGCGAGCCCGGCACTGCGAACCGTTGTGGCGTAAAGGCTAGTTCCCCCGAACTGAAACCGAACAAAAGCAATTGAGGAGAAACCACCAGAGCATGTACTGAGCGTGGTCAATTCCACCCGTAGCACAACCAACTTGACGCGAGTTCAGGCCCGAGGATGGCCCGGGCAACAGCGCTGCCGCTAATCAGCTTTGGGAAGTGTCTTCCACTCTGTGTAATGGACCACCTTCGAGGTGTCCGGACTCTCGGCAGACCAGATGATGTCGAACATCTCGATCAACCACTTCTGCCGATTGCCGATCTCATTGATCGACCAATCATCGAGGTTTGCAAGATCACGAGCCATTCGAGACGACGATTCGGTGTACGTGGTCGAATGCCCGCCTTTTGCTCAATACACAGACGGCAGTGCGTTGCCGGGAACCTCGACCCGAACCGAGAAAATGCGGCCCGACGGGTTGTCTGTGATGACAGAACGGTCATGGCTGTCTGACGCCGTGATCAACAATGTTCGCCCGTCTGTACCGCCCAGCATGCACGCCGTTGCTCGGGTCGGCCCCATGTCGACTTCGTTGGTGATGGCTCCTCCCTCGACCACGCGCACAACCTTGTGATGTGTCGCCACCCACAGGCCGCCGTCTGCGTCGAGTGAGATTCCGTCGGGCATTTCACGCGGCATGTCCGCCCAGGTCTTCTGGTTCGACAGCGTTCCGTCATCTTCCATCGTGAACGAATAGATGCACTGCGCAAGCGAGTCGGCGACGAGAAGTGTCCTGCTCCCCGGCGCGAGAGCCATGCCGTTCGGGAACGATGTTCCTTGAGTGGCTTCTGTGAACGAACCGTCCGGGTGAACCGCCACCACCGGACTCGGCGACGGCTTCGCGCTCTCACCTGCCAGAGAGTTGTAACAGAGAGTGTCGACATACGTTGTGCCGTCGGGGGCAAGCAGCAAGTCGTTGATGCCGTACATCGCAACTCCCGTGAGGTCGGCGACATCGGTGGTCGTGGCGGTCTCCGGTGAGTCACCCATCGTCACATGCATCAACACGCGGCGTCGCGCCGACGTGACCGTCCACTTCTCACCCGGCCCAAAGGCATACCCGGAGATCCAATCGCTGTGCTGAAAGAGCAATGTTGCCGCAGAACCCGGAGTCCACTTGTGGATCTGCCCCCTGTCGATGTCAACGAAATAGAACGACGCAGTCGGAGCGTGCCAACGAGGTGTCTCGGGGAACAGATACCCCTCTTGAACGAGTTCGGGTGTGTATTTTATGGTCGCAGTCTCTCACGATTCTCGGGCGCGAATTTCACGCTGAACTCGGCCGCGTCTTGCCCAACTACGCTCGGGACATGTCACGTCTCACGATGCTCACACCCGCACAGATGAATTCCAATCAACTCGAGCTCTACGAAGTGCTGACGAAGAATGCCGGGACCGATGTCGAACTGGTCAATCCGGACGGATCAATGGTGGGCCCGTTCAACATGATGGTGCACGAGCCTCGACTGGGGCGCGCCATGCAGACGCTCGGCGGCATCATTCTCTTCCGTGGGTCGCTCACTGCACGGGCACGTGAGATTGCGATTCTCTGTGTCGCCGCGCACCAACAGAGCGAGTTCGAACGATCTGCCCATGAGGCGATCGGGCGCAGTGCCGGATTGTCCGACGCAGAGATGGCTGCCATCGCCGCGAGGCAGCCGCTCACACTGTCGGATCCGACAGAGGCATGTGTGCACAAGGTCTCTCGCGCTCTGCTGGAAGACGGCGATCTCGACGACGCGGCCTATGCCGAAGCGGTCGCGATTCTCGGCGAGGCGGGCATGATCGAGGTGTCAACCGTCATCGGCTACTACTCGCTCGTCGCGTTACAACTCCGCCTCTTCAGAGTGCCCGGCTGACCCCTCGATCTCGTGGGTCTCATGAACTCTGGGAAGTCTGTCCCACGTGTGTTATTATAGTAGTAATTACCCTAATCGGTAGCCGAAAACCACCCAACCAAGGAGTAGATAAGTGCCCAACACGCCGAACCCCCGACTCGATGAGCCCTGCAAACACTGGCTCGATGACTGCCCGATCTGCGGAGCAGACCCAGATCCGCGGGTACCCACCGACCAGGTCTTTGTGACCGAATTCGGCACGGTGTACCACTACAAGCGTGACTGCCCGGCACTCGAATACGGGCAGCAGCAGGTCGAGGAACGGGGTGGGACCCCCTCGCCCATCGAGTCGGTCTCGGAGGCGTCGGCCAAGTTGGACCTCCCCCCTTGCCCGCGGTGCAAGCCCGGTTCGAAGCACAACCCGAAGTGAGAAGGCACGCCCGGTGAAAGTCTCTCGGGTCCATTCAGCAAGACGTTGCGCGAATCCCGGCCGGTGCCCCGCGGCACGGTCATCGAAGTCTGCTCACATCGGCTAGGCGGTCTCTGCCGCACGACGGCGTCGGCGTGTGGCCGGAATCAACAGTCCGGCAAGCACACCCAGAGCGAGAATGATCCGAGTGGCGGTGCTGGTGGCGACTCTCCGAACGAAAGACTGCTCATCGACTATCACGCGCAATCCGAACACTGCATCTTCCGCTTCAGCCAGGTCTCCGGATGTGATGAGAGTGTGCTTTCCAGGGGCGAGTGAGTCCGGGATCTTCCATTGCTGAACCCCGTCACCGTTCAGGTCGGCTGTGATCGAACCCAGCGCAACCGGGTCAGAAAACACCGCGACCCGCACCTCAGAGCTTGGCTTGAATCCCACAATCGTCACGCGAACCACGTCTCCGCGGCGAACTTCGAATCGAGACTCGTCCGTGAGATTGATCTCTTTGCCATTCGAGTCGTAGCACTGCACCTTCACTGCCGCACCGAGATAAGCAAGAGTCACCGAGGAAAGCGTCGTCTTTGTCTCGACATCGACAGCCCTGCCACCGATGAACACGGCTCCGCCGCGTTCGTCTTCTGCCGCGTCGGCAATTTCGCTTGCCTCGTCGCTCGTCACCCCGACAAATTCTTCGACGGCATCAGTCGCGTCGACGGTTGTCGTCGTCGTGGAATCTGCCGCGGTCGTGGTGGTCGACGGTTGCGCCGCCACAGTTGTCGATGTTGACGAAACCGAGGAAACCTGGTTCTTCGGAATTGTGGTTGTGGTTGTGCCTGACAGCGGAACGGTGCTTGCAGTCACCACGGTCGAGGTTGTTGACGACGACTGGGGAACCGAGGTTGAGGTCGTTGACGAAGATGTCGTGCTGGATGTGGTCGATGTAGTCGTGGTTGACGATGTCGTTGTCGTCACCAACGCCAGTGAAGATGCACACCCGTATTCGATCGAATAGGCACTGGCGAAAACCGAGCTTCCATCAAGTGTGTAGGTGCCTCCCCAAGCAGAGTCGGAACCGCTCGATGAATAGAACCCGACGGAACCGCCCCCACCAAAACCGGCCACGGCGAATCGGCCATTCGGCAAGAAGGCGATATCAATGGGACTATTAACGCCGGTCACGTCAGAGTACGACGACAAATCTGCGAGGTAGACACGGACAAGGTTGGTGCTCCCGGTGGACATCACGAAGATTCGCGAGCCGTCCGGAGAATATTTCACTCGCCGCAAAGTCTGCGCTCCTGCTGTCGGCGTGTTGAGCCCTGCCGCTGCGCCGTTCACATCGACAACCTCCATGGTCACCGTGTTGATGAATGACACAGTTCCCTGAAAGAAGTTCGTGGCAACAGCGCGCGTGCCGGTTGGATTGAAATCTATGCCCTGTCCTTCACTCACAGTTGAAGAAGTGTTTCCTGCAAAGAACATCTGGGTCCCGGCCGTACCGGCATCTGCATCGAGCAAGGTTCCCGTGGCCGTGTCAATTATGCCGATTCCATAGAGATAGTTGAAACGGATCCAGAGTTGGCTGTCGTCGGGCTTGAGAGCAATCGATGACGGCCTCGCACCTGAAGGCATTGCAATCGTTGCAATGACAGTGTCAGTCGAGACATTGATGACCTTGATCTGATCGGCCGTGTAGTTGGAGGCATACGCGTAGGTTCCGGTCGAGTCGAAATCAATGTCCCACACAATCGAAGCGCCCGTAAAAATCGACGTCACGGCATTGGTCGAGGTGTTGATTGAATACAGACCAGTGTTCGTTCCCGCATAAATCTTCGACCCATCGGGTGAGGAGGTCATGCCATGAACAGTTTGCGAGTCGATGTTGACTGTTGTGCCTGCCGACGCGCCGTTCAGGTCGATGGCCGCTCTGGTCGAGGAATCGAAGGCGCCGAGGTTGCTAGTGCTAGACGCGGTGTACACCGCCGGTGAACACGCTGCCCGCACCTCGGACACTCCGATGTTCACGACCATCACCATGGTCAGAAGGATTGCCACGGCAAACGTCGCCATACGGGCAGTCACGCGCGATTCATCAACTACAAAAGTCACCATCTCAATGTAGCCAGCAAGATCTGTGCACGGAAGAGACCACTCCTGACCAGCCTTTGGTTACCATCCATACGGCACGACCGGTAACCATCTCGGCGTGGCATCGGCAAGAGAAGATGCCGGCTGTTGTCATGGTAGGTCGGATTCGTCGGGTCAATCATCTTCCAGGATTGCCCGGATCGAGTCAATCTGCTGCGCGGTGGGCGGCTCACCCGCACCACTCAACATGACGTCACCGATTCGCACGGACCAACCCATGGACTCCACATGTCGCACTGCGGACACGATTGCAGGTTCGAAAACACGCTGAGTCGCGAATGACTCCAGAGCTTGGCTCAATGAGAGATCAACACTCAGATGCGGCCTCACAAATTCACTTCTGAAAGTCGAATGCCTGGAGGTCAGCATCTGATTCAGATCCGGAATCATCTTCCGCACAACAGCGGGAGCATCGGCTTCATTTTTCATCCTGAGAATCTGTTCGAGGCTGGCCCCTCCGACCTGGGCTTTCTTAACTGCGACGATGTCGTCTATGTGCGATCTCTCGTACTTCGCTCGTTTGCCGTCTCTCACCGGCGGCTTCACCAGCCCGAGGCTGCAGTAGTACCGAACGTTTCGGGGCGTCACCACCGACGACGTGCGACCGTCTGCCACCTCAACACCGAGATCAGCGAGAAGGCGGTTCGCCTCGGCACAGAGTTCCTCGATGTTCATTCGCCGACAATCATCACCGATTCGACTGTGCAACTGCAAGAGCGTCGGCGTAGAGCGCGACTTTGTCGTTTTCGAGAGCCATCAACACGATCTCATCGAGATCAAACGATTCGGTCGTGAGCAGTTCGGCCACCAGTTGCGCGGCACGGTCGGCGGGGAACCCGAAAATGCCGGTGGAAATCGCCGGGAAAGCAATCGAACGCGCGCCGAGCGACACGGCGAGGAGAAGTGCGGTGCGGTAAGCCGACACCAACTCGTCGTCGCACTCGCTCGCACGTGACCTGTCGAACACCGGACCGACGGCGTGGATGATGTGGCGCGTTCCGTGCTTCTCGAGATCGAACGCGGACGTGACAACGGCAGAGCCAGTGGGGCACTGGCCGTGTTCGTCGCATGCGGCCTGCAACTTGGCACTCCCCGCACCCTTGAAGATCGCTCCGCACACGCCCGAACCGTGCCGCAACCGACTGTTGGCGGCGTTCACGATCACCTGGGTTCCGACGGTGACGATGTTGCCGGCGATGCACCTGATTGTGGTTGACGACTTCTTCATTCGAACGCAGAGCCCCCGAGTGAGAACGGCTCGACCCTGAGTGCCGGGTCATCTTTGAGCACGATGTTCTTGCGCTCAATCCATCGACGACCGTGACCGGCAACCGGAACCACTTCCAGATCGAGGTGTCCGTAACGGGTACGCGCTCCGATGGTTCTCACCTCAATGGTCAGGCCGTCTTGGGTGATCGTGCCTTCCAGGTTCAGATAGGCGTCGGTGTCCACCTTGCCGTCTTCCCTTCTGGCAATCACAGACATCGGTTTTGTTGTGGTCTCCACAATGTTCATGGTCTTCCTCCAGTCTTTGTTGTGCAATGAACAGACACTCTCATCACGCAGCCCCCACGAGCGTCTCGTCTTCGATGACTTCGTACTCGACGGTCACCTGAACTTCGGTGTCGTACGTCGCGAGTTGTTCCTCGTCGTAGTTCCACGAGTTGAGAAACGATGACATTGATGCGCTTTTGTTGATGAGAATGCTGTTGAATCGTGCGCCGAAGTCCGGCTCGATTTCGGTGATCGGGCGGTAGACGGTCTTCAACTGCGGCGGGCCGTTGTTGATCGACACCAAGCGACCCAGGCGTGCCCCGACGCCGGCGATGAGGCCGGCAGCGTTTCGCTTGGCGACTCCGGCTGCTTCGCCGAGGAGTTCGGGCGTCAACTTCGGCAGCTTCTCGAACACGAACGTCGGAGTGGAGAACTCGAGGTCGAACGAAAGCAGAACTGCGATCACCTCTCCGATGAGTGCCGGTTCGAAGGTGATCTCGACGTCGTCGGCCACCGTGTATTCGGTCTCGGTGCGCAACATCTTGGTGGTCTCTTCCGTCGACTCCCGGGGCAACGAGTTACCCACCTTGCCGTTGCCGCCGATGGCGGCGATCAACTGCGAGAGTGCCTCGTTGAACTTGATCCATGCCTCGTCGCGGCTCGGCGCCTTCTGTGTGATCTTCACCGTGGTGCGCCCCGACGTGGGTGGCTGCTGACGCACTGCGGTGCCCGAGACCTGAATGGTCGGCACTCGGCGAGTTTGGGGGGGTTGGGGGGTTTCTGTTGGGTTGGTCATTTTTCTTCCTATCTGCCAGCAGTTACTGTAACAACTGATAGTATCAGGATGGCATCTAAGGGCTTGTCCCACAACCTCCCACCGAGAATTTCTTTGGGGCGACCCCTGCGGCCCCACGGTCCACAACCGGGGGCAGAAGTACGGATGGGTTCGACGATGAACCCCGTCGGCGTGGTCGCGGTGTTTATCCTGAATCCACTGAGCTATGAGCAACAGCCCCGATGCATCCGAGTTTCAGCATCTGCAGAACGTCTACCGAGACACCTGTGATGCCTTCGAACGTGGTGAGTTGACCTCTGCCCAGGCCCGGGAACTGATCGTCGGGCTGCGCCATGTTGACCGCTTCGGCATCGAGTGGAAAGTCGACATCACCCGCTCGGGCCAGAAGGCTCGATTCGTTCGTGTCGGAAGCGACGATCGTCCGGGCGGAGACCCACGCAGAGATGTGGCGCCCGATGGGCTCGCGAACCTCAACAGGCAGTACCAGGACATCTGCGCCGCATTCGACCGGGGCGAACTGACGTCAGCATCTGCACGCGACCAGGTTCTCGCACTGCGCTACACCGACTCGCGCGGTCGCACATGGATGATCGACAGCAGGCGTTCGGGCCGCAATGCAGCATTCGTCGAGGACCCTGACGCCGCACCCCGCCCCGCTCCCCGACCGCAACCGGCGACGAGAGAACGCGACCCACTCGAAACGGACACCTACCGTCGCACCGCAACACTCGAGCGCCCCGA
This sequence comes from Ilumatobacteraceae bacterium, assembly GCA_040401975.1. GTDB lineage: Bacteria > Actinomycetota > Acidimicrobiia > Acidimicrobiales > Ilumatobacteraceae > UBA2093. The sequence goes on from JBBANL010000002.1 coordinate 186,556, forward strand.
CGTTGACGACCGTGACGACCTGGAACGTGATCTCGAGTACCCCAACAGCCGACCACCTCTCGTGCGTTCGCGCGAGATTGCGTTTGTTGCAACTGTTCTCATCGGCGGACTTGCATTGATCATGCGGCCGACCGCCGAGCCGTCGACATCGGACACAACCGATCCGGCCGTGTCGACCACGTTCGCGCCGATTCCCACCGTCACCGAGAACCCGGACACCAGGTACCCGATGCTTGCGTCGTTCGACGACCGTGCGTCGGTTCCCTTCGACACCGAGATCGAATTCGGCCGTTCGGTGCAGAACAGACCTCTCACGTTCATCCGTCGCGGAAACCCGAACGGAGTGAGAGTGGTCGTGGTCGGTGTCATTCACGGCGACGAAACGGCGGGCCTCGCGGTGATCGACCTGCTCAAGAAGGCGTCCCTCCCGTCGAACATCGACCTCTGGATTCTGCCGATGCTGAACCCCGACGGATACCTGCTGAAGACCAGACAGAACGCGAACAAGGTCGACCTCAACCGCAACTTCCCCGTCAACTGGAAGCCGATCGGGGAAAAGGGATTCTGGCAGTGGTCGGGTCTCGCACCGGCAACCGAGCCGGAAACTGCGGCGATGCTCCAGTTCGGCCGAATTGTGCAGCCCGAATTCTCGGTGTGGTACCACCAGGACTACTTCCGCATCAGCCCCGGGTCGGGTCGCGAGGGGCAGATCAGGAAGCGCTACGCAGAATTGGTCGATCTCCCACTTCTCAGAATCACCGGCGGGAGCTACAGCGGAACCGCCGCCATGTGGTCGGAGACACTGAACAAGAACGACACCATGAGCCTCACCGTCGAGTTCGGCAAGGGTCTTCGCGAGGGCGAAGCCCAGGCAAATGCGTCGGCGGTCATCACCGTGGTGAACGAATTCTTCGCCGAGTAGAGCGTCAGGGCATGCGTCGGTCGCGCTGGCACTTCTTCACACGCTTCGCACCGTCTTCGTAACAATGAGTGTCGGTGTACTTCACGCCGAAATACTGCATCCAGTCGTACAACGCGTCAGCCGGAACCGGCATCGGGCACACGTCGCGTTCGTCGGCGGCACACGGCCGCTGAAGAGTGTGCGCAACCACACGTGAGACGTACCACTGCAGCGCGACGACTCCCCTGATGTTCGGGTGTATGCCGTCACGGCGGAACCAGTTCGTGCGGCCCTTCGAGAATGAACTCCAGTCGGCAACAGTCGTGTTCGTCGATTGTCCGGATGCGACCGCACGTCTGATGATCTCGTTGACTGCTTTCGGGGTCCATGGTCCGTTCGCGGTCGACTTCGTTGCCCAACTGAAATTGCGCAGGGTGAAGATGACGAGCTTTGCGCCCATCCGGTCGGTCAACGCCTGGATCTTCGACAATTCCGATTTCACCGACTTCCCGATGTTGTGGGTGCCTGCCATCAACACCACGACATCGAAGGGACCCTTGGCGGCCTTGATCGCCTCGAGGCTCGTCGTCGGTCTGCGGTTTTCGCGTCCGTAACACGAACTTCCACCCAGTGCCCGGCACGACTCGACATCGACCACGTACGTGGCGCCGGTGAGCAAGCGAGTTCCGTCACGAAACCAACGCATCGGCGCCATCGTGGAATCGCCCACGAGAAGAACCCGCGGCAGTTCCGTTGGTTCGGTCGGCGCCTCGACCGTGGTGGTCGTGGTGTCTTCGGCATCGTCGGCCAGCAACACATGCGGGTTGACAAGCGACACCAGCGAGAACGACCCGACAGCGATACACATCGCGATTGCGCGCGCCATCGCAGACCTCACGGCGGTGATGGAGGTCGTCTTGGGCATTTGCTCAGGTTATTCCTCGCCCCAGACGACCCCAAAAGCCGGGATTCTGCACGTCTGGCCCGACCCGAAAACCTCGCCCACACGGGGAGCCAGCCGATCGGGAGCCGGCAGGTCTATGAACGCACGGTCTTGACGATGACCACTTTTGATGTGGCGGCACCACTGCGTGGTGTCACGGTGATGGTGACCCTGCACGAACCGGCCTTCAACGACCGGACACCACTTGTCGAGAGTTTGCAGAACTTCGCAGATGAAGACGCAATCCGCACCGAGACACGCGACGTCGAGAGGACCTTCATCTTGGCGAGTCGTGCCAGTGTTGCTCTCGATTTCGTCCCGCCCACGGCAATCGACGTGATGGTCTTTGGCGCAGGTTCGGGCGCCCAGTTCACCGTCGGCGGGGTCCACTTCGGGTTTGACACCGGGCTGTTGTTGGTTGCGGGCGGCACCGTAACAAAAGGTGGAGTGGGGTTCGGCGGAGAAGGCGCGGGCGGAGTCGGCTCCACCCATGGACCCAACGTCTCGGCCGACGACGCACCGCTCACTCCGCGGTAGTAGTCCCAACCGCCGTTGGTGTCACCGGGCTCGAGTTGGTCGGGCGTGAGACGAACGACATGTGTGCCTGTTGCGTTCCCCAGCCATGCCTGCAACCGACCGGCCGGCGCACGGTCGAGTTCGACCATTGTTCCGTTGGCGAACAACTTCACCAGTCGTCGGCCGCTGTTGGCCTTCGGATACTCCCTGTCAAAGGTCCAGGTCGTCGTCAACCAGGAACAATCATTCGCAACTGCGTTGACGACACCGTAATTGAACCCGGTGCGCTGGGCGTACGTGTTGTCAAAGACAACCGATGCACCGTTGTCGAGACACACAACGGAGTCGTCTGACTTGAACCCGGCGATTGCCGAACCGTCCGGACTCGACTGCATGCCGCTCACAGATGAGCCGGACGAGCCGAAGCTGACCACCTGATAGTCGCCGTTCGAGTCATAGTCGCGATATTCGACGGGTGCAGAATCATTCGCCTGGACACTCACGAGAATGTGCGATCCCCTGAAGGAGACGAGTCGCATGATTGTCGTTGCGGGGAACGAGTCGAGGATTCTCGTGGTCGAGAAGTTCGTTCCACCCTGCCAACCGAGGCGCACCGGGTCCGTACCGGACGGAAGATTGACCGACCACGCGACCTCTGATCCGTCGTTGTTGATGGAGTACCGAGAGTTCATGAGGAACATCTGGCCGTACGGTCTGGTGTCTGGTCCGATTTCCGTCAGCGAACCGCTTGACCGGCTGTACACGAAGTAGTTCTCACGTGTGTCGGTGTCGCCCGGCAGGAGGCCTGCGCCTGCCGGAAACTGGTAGCCGATGAATGCCGAACCGTCGGCGGCAACCGCTTCCACCTCGAGTTGAGACGGCGACGTCTGCACCAGGTTCACTTTCTCGATCACCAACGAACCTACGGGAACGATGCCCACTGAGTCATACCCGTTCGAGCCCTTCAGCCCCGTGGCCCGCGAGTTCATGACGATTGTTCCGTCATCAGCCACGAAATACGTATCCCAGTTCTCGCCGCGATCGCTGAACCCCGCCGTGTTGGGATACACGATCCGCCCGTCTCCCGTGGTGCGCATCTGCACGCGTGACGCAAGCAGGCTTCCGTCGTCGCCCGACAGCAGAACCGTCTCCTCCGAATATCTGATCTGCCCGGTTCGTTCCACGGCGAGCGACACCGAAGTTCCCGCAGCTCCCGCAGGGAGCGTCACTGTGGATGCCGCCGAAATGACCGCGGGGGCATTCACCGTGAACACGGTCGGGCTGGCCGAAGTGACAACGCGCGAGATCGTGATGGTCCCGGTCGTCGACGACGAAAGGTTCACGTGAGTCGAGGTTGCGCGTGCAGCCAACGACGGTGAATTCTCGAGACCGGTGAATGTCATGTGAAAGTCGAGCGACTTCGGAGAGACGACCTGCAGATAGGTGTCCGTTTGGGACGGTCGCAGGAGAAACGCGTACAGATAGGTGGTGAACCCGAAGGACAACGTTGCACAGACCCCCGATGCAGATTTCGTGCAGGGAACCTCGGACCGCTTCAAGCCGTAGCTTTCGTCCACCAACTGAATGTGCAACCTCGCGGCATCCCACATGTCGGTGTTCACCGGCGTCGGTGTGTAGATCGACACGATTGCATTTCCCGCATGCGGGGGAATGCGAATCGAATTGGGGGCGTCGGAACGGAATGCGCCGCTTATCGACTTCGCCGCAGCCGGGCTCTCCCCGAGAACTGTGGCGCTTGCAGACACGAGTCCTCTTCCCGACATGTTGTCGATGCCGGCCGTGTACCAATCTGATGCCTTGATGCGATCCTGAATCGGGTTGGTCATCGACGCCGCGACAACACCGATGGGGCAACCCACCCCGATGTCGCAGGTTGTTCCCGACGGCGCCTCGTTCGGATGCTGCTGGGCCAACAACGCGGCGATTCCCGCGACATACGGAGCGGCCATCGAAGTTCCACCCTTGACGGTGCCACCCCCGGCGATCTGCACCGCCGTTGTCTGTGCAGCGATGATGCCGGAGCCCGGTGCAAGAAAATCGATGCCGGCGCGACCGTCACCGGTGGGGCCGGTGCTCGAATAGAACGCCTGGTACGAGCCGTACTTGGAGACGGTCGCCGCGCCGACGGTCGTGGCGAACTGCGCGACACCCGGGGACCCGATGGTCCCCGGCACGTCTCCGTCGTTGCCCGCCGCGACGGCGACAAAGAGTCCGGCCGCAACCATTCTGTTGACGGCGATGCTCTTGCTGTCCTGCCCGGTCTGCCCGGTTCCGCTGGATCCGAGCGACATGTTCACAGCATCAATTCCGTACGTGGACTTGTTCGCGATGATCCAGTCGATGGCGTTCAGAACCTCGGAGTCCGTCGTTTCGGCGGCACAGTCGAAGACCCTCACGTCGATGATCTTGGCGCCGGGTGCAACACCACGCATGTTCGACGGGGTGAAGTTGCCGGGCTTGCCGGCGATGATCGATGCCACGTGGGTTCCGTGACCATTGGGGTCGAGGAATCCGCGGTCGGTGCACGAACTCGGTGGTGTGCTGAAGTCCTGGCGATGAATCACCTGCCCTGCGAGACCGGATGCGTTCGAATCGACACCGGTGTCCATCACTACGACAACCGACCCCGTGCCATCGATGCCGACTTGTTGCTGCGACGACACAAGCCGTGAGTCCGTGTCGGGAATCGTCACGTCGGCATCCCACAGACCCGCAGGCTGGATGGTCGGTCGAACTTCCCCGGGACGCGCCGCCATCGGAATGTTCGGCACCCTGATGGTTGCGTCGATGTCGACGAGAGCCGCACCGGATTCCGCCAGGTCGTCGATAGTCGCACCCGACAGACGTCCCGCGTACGACGAATCCCCGACGGGTGTCATCTGCCCGAGAATCTCGCGGACGCGGTCGTCGGTCAATGCTGTCTCGTCTGCGGTGACGATCACCTTGGCCGTGGAAGAACGTTGCAACACGCGGAGAACCGAATCCGTCACCGGCTCGAATCCGGGGGCACCCGCTGCGCCGGTTGATGTGTTGCTTGCATGAAGCGCCGAAGGCGACACGACAGGAACCACGCCGACCAGACAACCCGCAGCAACGGCAGTCACGCAACGGCGGAACCGCCTGTCTCTTGACACGCAATAAGCATACTTGGGCACCGAGAGCGACCCCATTCTTGGGGGGGCATCCGGGCATCGTTTGCCCATTCACAACGCGACTACCATCGTGTTCGGTTCGGATTGCGGGGGCACGAATGGAACTTTGGGAACTCGACGCGACCGAAACGGCTTCGCGGGTGGCCGCACACGACGTCTCGGCGCGAGAGGTCGTCGACGCGCACATTGCGCGCATTGCCGCCGTCAACCCGCATCTGAATGCAATCGTGCGCGACGGCAGCACCGAAGGCACCCGGATTGCCGACGCAGTCGACCGTGGCGAGGTCGGTGGACCTCTGGCCGGCGCGGTCTTCACTTCGAAGATCAACACCGACCACGTCGGGTATCCGACCGACAACGGCATCAAGGCACTTGCGGAGAACCACGCCTCGGTGAACCATCCGGTCGTGCGGGGGCTTCTCGATGCGGGTCTGGCAATGGTGGGTCGCACGAACTCACCTGCATTTGCGATGCGCTTCCACACCCAGAACGACCTGCACGGAGAGACACTCAACCCGCATTCACGTGACGTGAGTTGCGGCGGGTCGAGCGGAGGTGCCGGAGTCGCCGTTGCCACCGGCATGTGCCATGTCGCGCAGGGAAACGACGTCGCCGGTTCGGTGCGATGGCCGGCGACCCTGAACGGTGTGCTCGGGTTGCGCCCGACCATCGGACGCATGCCGACCGGCGGAACGAATCCCGCGATACCGCGCGGATGGTCGGCAGCGAACATGTCGACGCAGGGACCACTTGCGCGCACGATGCGCGACCTGCGTGCCGCGTATCACGCAATGGCTGCCGGCGACTGGACCGAACCGTTCTGGGTTCCCGCGCCGCATCAGTTTCCCGGTGTCGAAACACCCAAACGGGTTGCGTTGGTTCTGGACGACGGGCACGACCTCGACCCCGATGTTGTCGACGCAGTGAGACGGGTCGGAGATGCGCTGGACGTCGCGGGATACGACGTGAACGAAGCAGTGCCACCGATGACCGAATCGTTCTTCACCCTCTGGGAACGGTTGGGAACATTCGACATTGCCCTCGGACTCGCGCCAATGCTTCCCGGCATCGGCGATTCGGGCCTCACCGCATCGATCTCCGACTGGGTCGACAGAATCCCCGCACCGACACCGCAGACGTTCATGGCCGCACTCGCCGACCGGGATCTCGTGATGCGCGCGTGGAGCAGGTTCCTTGCCGACTTCCCACTGATTGTCACCCCGATGATGGCCAAGTCGTCGATTGCCCGCGGATACGACGTCGCGCACAAAGGGGCCATGGAAGATCTCCTTCGTCACGGACGCTGGGGCGTGAATCTTTCGGCCATCGCAATGCCGGCTCTCGCCTTTCCCGCGGGTCGTGTCGACGGTGTACCGATCGGCGTGCAGATGGTGGCCCATCAGTGGCGTGAGGACATCCTGCTGGATGCCGGTGACGCGCTCGAACAGCACTTCGGTCGGGTTGCACCCGTTGATGTCGCGTGGGCGGGCTAGCAAACCTGCCTCACTGTGGTTGTCGCCGTAACATTCCGATCTGGTAACTGACATGACAGCCGGAATCGAAGAACTCATCGGTGTGTACGACGCTGATTCCACTCTCATCGGCGAGGTGTCGTACTGGATCGGTGCTCGACTCGGACGAACTCATTGCTCGTTGTGCGAACTCACCCATGGTCTGTTCTCGCAGAAGGCCGAATGGAAGACATGCGCCATGAACCTGTCGGTGCCGTTCACCACGTATCACCGCAACGACGCACCGCGCGATGTCCTCGAATGTGCAGCGGGAACCTATCCCGTGGTCATTTCACGATCGCAAGACGGTCTTTCCGTTCTTCTCGATCGCGACATGCTCGAATCGTTCGAAGGTGATACGGCGCGATTCGGCAGTTGGCTGCGCGACGCAATAACGGAAGTCTGACTACTTCAGAACCTTGTTCGCAATCTCACCCAGAAGACCGATGCGCTCGACAATGTGCCCGTTGGCCGGCAGGTTGATGGTGAGCCCGTCGAGCCCGAGGTCGACGATGTCCCTCAGTTTCTCCCCGACTGTGTCGGGGTCACCGAAGATCAACATTCCCGCGAGCATGTCGATGACTTCGTCACTCCAACCCTTCGCCGCGGCGAGAGTGCGGGCGTCCTCCTTGGCCTGCTCCATGGTCGGCGCAACGCACACCATCGTCAGTTTCGTGACCTTGATGTCGGCGCGATTGCGACCCAGTCGGGCACAGTGTTCGTCCAGAACCTCGAGCTTCCGTTTGGTTTCCGCGACCCCGCCGCTCGTGAGATTCGACTCGTCTGCGTACTGAGCAACCATCCGAAGTGTCTTCTTCTCGCCGCTCCCCCCGATCATCACCGGAATCCGCGAGACGGGAGCCGGTGAGTTCACCGCGTCAGTCACCGAGTAGTGCCTGCCCGCGAATGTCACTTTTTCTCCACGCAGCATCGGAATGATGATCTGCAGTGCTTCTTCCAGTTTCTCGAACCTGTCGGTGAACGTACCGAATTCGAATCCCAGAGAGTTGTGCTCGAGTTCGAACCAACCTGCACCGATTCCGAGCGTGGCCCGACCGTTCGACACGTGGTCGAGAGCAGTGATCGTCTTCGCCAACAATGTCGGGTTCCTGTATGTGTTGCCCGTGACCAGCGACGAAAGCCTGACCGATTTCGTGTGCTGGGCAATTGCAGAGAGCATGGTGTAGCACTCGAGCATCGGCTCGTCGGCGGCTCCGAGACCCGGCAGTTGATAGAAGTGGTCCATCACGAACACTCGATCGAAGCCTGCTGCTTCGGCGGCCTGTGCCTGGCTGACGACACTGTCGAAGATGTTCGTGCCTGCGGGATAGGTGAAGTTGGGAATCTGATAGCCGAGACGAGTCATGAGAATTGTTTACACCACATCGGAAGGGACACACATCACCGAACATGACCCAAACAGCAGATGAACTTCATCGAAAGTGACATTCGTAATGCCCCATCGAGGAATAGTCGCCACATCCTTGAGGTTCCCTCTCGTGCCGATCACTTCGGCACAATCCCCCAAGGAGACAACAATGAAAAAGACACTGACTGCAATTGCGGTGACATCG
>JBBANL010000003.1:0-109719 GCA_040401975.1 Ilumatobacteraceae bacterium
GCGAGTCCGCGGCCGTTGATGTACGCGTGACAGTTCATTTCGTAGAGGTGCCAGGCACTCGCGTCGACATCCCGGTGGAACCACACGGTGTGGTCGAGACTCGCCGAGAAGAACGCGTTCTCGACGTTCCACATCTTGCGCAGTTCGGGCACGCCGCGAATCACGGCGCCGGTCGGCAGATCATCCGACAGATAGGCGAGCGCACACCGGTTCAACAGTTGGTCGCCGCCGAAATCTTCCGTCGTTCGGTACCACCCCATGAGACGACCCGACCCGTCACGACCGTCTGTCGACTCGAAGTCGCGCGGCACGTCGCGTTGCTCGATGTAGGGCGACCACGTTTCGGCAACGGGAAGTTCGTCGGCGCGCGGAATGCCGACGGGGAGGGTGACCGCGGAGATCTCCGGTGACTCCTCCGCGCGTTGGTAACTCGCCTCGAGGTTGAGGATCGCACCGTTCGACTGACGTGCGACAACTCGCCGCGTGCAGAAACTGCGTCCATTGCGAATGCGGTCGACTTCGTAGCGCACGGTCTCGGAGTTGTCGCCTCGTCGGATGAAGTACGCACGCACCGAATGGGGAAGAAACCCGTCGTCGACCGTTGTCGACGCCGCCCTCAACGATTGGGCAACGATGTGCCCGCCGTACAGACCACCCCACGGATACGGGAAACCCTCGCCTGCGAGTACGTCGGTGCCGTGTGTTGTGAGTTCGAAAAGTTTCGCGAGACTCACGCAGCGTTGACTCTCAACGTTGCGAGCAGTTCCCCGGTCTCATGACTCTCGATCTCGAAATCACCCGACTTGTCCGCCTCGAACGTGATCACTGCCTCGTCGCCCTGCTCCATGGTTCCCGTCGAGAGGTCGTACCCGTGAAGATGAATCTCGTCGTTGCTGTCGGGATTCGCAAACGTGAGCACCACCTGTGCACCCTGATCGACCTCGATCACCACGTTCGGGCCGGTGTTGTCACCCACCGTCAATGTCATCTCGAATGGCTTCACCTTCGTGGTTGACGAGACAGCGGTCGTGTCGGTGACTGCAGTCGTGTCGGTGGAGCCAGTGGTGGATCCACATCCCACGAGAAGCAGAACAGAACATATGGCAGTGAGTGTTTTCTTCATGATCCGAATTCAAATCCAAGGTCGGGTGCGGTGAGCAACGGTTTGTAGGGAATGCCGGCTTCGGCGGCCATGGCGGCGCAAGTTCCGCCACGATCAACGATCACCGTGATCAGAACGGGAGCCGCACCGAATTCGTAGACCGCATCGACAGCCTCGAAGATGCTGGTTCCTCGCGTCACCGTGTCCTCGGTGATCACGACTCTGTCGCCGGGCTGGAGAGCGCCCGCAATCCGGCCGGTGACGCCATGGTCTTTCGCTTCTTTCCTCACGCTGAAACTGCGGAGGGTCCGACCGCGGGTGGCACCGACGGCTGCGATTCCGAATGCGACGGGGTCGGCGCCCATGGTGAGACCCCCGATGGCGCTTGCGTCGGCGGGAATGATCGACAGCGCCGCATCGGCGACTGCGAGCACGCCGTCCGCCCGGCAGACCGTTTGTTTGGTGTCGAGAAACCATGTGCTCTTCCGGCCCGATTTCAGCGTGAAATCACCCGTCTTGAGCGAATGTTGGAACACGTGGTCGCGCAGACGGGCAAGCACGGGGTTCAGTTCCGGAAGCCCGGGCGGGGTATGTGCATACAGCTCTGACACCATGTCGACACTAGTGGCGAGGCTCCCCACCCGAAATTGTCCCGAAAACTAGGTAGGTTTTCTGACACTACTAACGACTGAACGGCTGTAGAAGAATACTCACCCCAGCCCTTTGCCGACCAAGAAGCCAAGAATGACCCCACCATCCACCCCCCGCAACACCATGTCTGCCGCGCACAAAAAGGCCCTCGCCAACGGTCGCAACGAAGGTCGCATCATTCGCGAATACCTCGAAATCGTCGAGGCAACCAAGCCCCGCCGGGGTCGGCGTCGCACCCAGGAGTCGATTGCCAAACGCCTGTCGGTGATCACACAAGAGCTGAAGACCGCCGATCCGGTCACAAAGGTTCGGTTGATTCAGGAACGTCTCGATCTGAAGACAGAGCTCGCGAGCATGAAGACGAAAAACGAAATCACGGCGGCAGAAGCCCGGTTCGTGAAGGTCGCAAAGTCGTTCAGTCAGCGCAACGACATCACATACGACGCATGGCGCGAATTCGGTGTCACTCCGGCTGTGTTGAAGCGCGCCGGAATCATCAACAACTAGGCGAGTCCCCCGTAGGTTCCCACAACTTCGTCGAGTTCCCTCCGCGCGCGATCGGCCTGTCGCAGCACACGTGTCAGATCGAACGCATCGTCGAGTTGTGCCGATCCGAGACCCACTTCCGGGTTCTTCTCGAGAACGGCGCGAAATGACGTCGAAGATCCAATCGCCTCACGTGCCGCCGTCTGGACGATGCGATATGCGGAATCGCGTTCCATGCCGTTCTCGACCATGGCAAGCAGCACCGACTGGGAGAACACCACGCCGTTCAACAAGTCGAGATTCCTCTTCATCTGCTCCTCGTCGACTTCCAGCCCCGTGATCAGGGTGTTCATGCGTCGCAGCATGTACACCACCAGCGACACCGAGTCGGGAATCACGATGCGCTCGGCCGACGAATGCGAGATGTCTCGCTCGTGCCACAGCGGCACGTTCTGCAATGCAACCTGCAGGTTGCCGCGCAGCACGCGGGACAAGCCCGAGATGGTCTCGGCAGAAATCGGATTGCGCTTGTGGGGCATCGCACTCGACCCCTTCTGGCCGTCGCGGAAACCCTCGCGCACCTCGTTCACTTCCGTGCGCTGCAGGTGTCGGAGTTCCACCGCCATCGACTCGAGAGTGGTGCCGATCGACGCGCACACGTACAGGAACTCTGCGTGACGGTCGCGCGCAACGACCTGTGTGGCCGGCACGGGAACGAGGCCGAGGCGTGCGGCAACTGCTCGTTCGACGTCGGGAGAGATGTTCGAGTACGTGCCGACTGCCCCCGACAACTTGCACACCGAGATCGTCCCGAAGGCATGTGCGAGGCGTTCCCGGTCGCGTGCCACCTGCAGACCGAAAAGCGCAAGTTTCATCCCGAACGTCGTCGGTTCGGCGTGGACGCCGTGGGTGCGACCGATCATCACCGTGTCCGAATGTTTGGCTGACAGCACGAGGAGGTTGTTCACGAGCAGGGTGATCTGTCGTTCGATGAGAAGGCAGGCATCGCGCATTGCCCAGCACAGCCCGGTGTCGACGACGTCGGTACTGGTCAACCCGTAATGAACCCAGGTTGCGTGAGGCGCACCGATGGATTCCTGCAGGATGTCCACGAACGCGGCCACATCGTGGTTCGTGACCTCTTCGCGTTCCTGCACCCGGCGCACGAAGTCGGCATCGATGCGCGGCGCTCTGGCACGACATTCCCGGGCCGACTCGGCCGGAACGACTCCGTGCGCGGCGAGTTCCTCGACAACGCACAACTCGATCTCGAGCCACCGCTGCATCTTCGTCTCTTCGGAGAACAACCCGTCGATCTCCGGAGTCGAATACCGATCGATCACGAGCGCACCACCATCGCGTCGCGGGCCGGGCCGGTGCCCACCATCGACACGGGGATACCGGTCTCGCGTTCGACAATGCCGATCAGGGTGCGTGCGCTCTCGGGCAGCAGCGAAAAATCGGTGATTCCCTCGGTGCTCGATCGCCAACCCGGCAACGTCTCGTACACGGGTTCCACGAGCGCGAGCCGTTCGACCGTGTCGGGATAGTGGCGCACGACCTCACCGTTGATTCTGTAGGCGACGCACACTTTCACTTCCTCGAAGGTATCCAACACATCGAGTTTGGTGAGGGCAATCTCGGTGAGCGAGTTCACGCGGGTCGCGTGTCTCAGCATCACCGTGTCGAGCCAACCGGTGCGGCGGCGCCGACCCGTGACGGTGCCGAACTCGCGACCGATGTCGACGAGTTTGTCGCCCAGGTCATCTGTGAGTTCGCTGGGGAAAGGACCCATTCCCACTCGCGTGGTGTAGGCCTTTGCGATGCCGACGACACGGTCGATGTGCCGTGGTCCGAGCCCGGTGCCGACAGCCGCACCGCCGGAGATCGGGTTCGACGACGTCACGAACGGATACGTGCCGTGGTCGACGTCGAGGAAGGTCGCCTGCGCGCCCTCGAGAAGAATGTGTTCGCCGCGTTCGCGCGCATCGTGCAACAGGTTCACCGTGTCGGCGACGTACGGAGCGAGTCGTTTTGCGAAAGCAACGAACTCGGCGACCACGGCGTCCACGTCGAAGGTGTCGCCGCCGATGTCGCTCACCTCACGGCGCGCGGCAACCGCACGTTCGCGAACCTTCTTCTCGAACTCCCCGATGTTCAGCACCTCGCCGACGCGGATTCCTGCCCGCTTCACCTTGTCGACGTAGGCGGGCCCGATGCCTTTCAACGTCGTTCCGATCTTTGCCTCGCCGCGCGCCGACTCGAGTGCGGCGTCGATTGCCTGGTGCCACGGGAAGATGAGGTGCGCGAGGCTCGACACCTTGAGACGTGCAGTCGACACGCCGCGCGACTCGAGAGAGTCGATTTCCTTGAACAGAGTCGGCAGGTCGACGACCACGCCGTTGCCGATGACGGGCGTGACCGAGTCGTAGAACACACCACTCGGAGTGAGTTGAAGCGCGTACTTCTGGTCACCGATGACGACCGTGTGGCCTGCATTGTGGCCTCCCTGGTAGCGGGCGACGATCGAATGCGAAGCGGCAAGCAAGTCGATGACTTTGGCTTTGCCCTCGTCACCCCACTGGGTACCTACGACAACGGTGACGGACATGAACGCTCCCCTTTCGGAACGTGAATCAACTCTACTTGCTCTCCCTAATCTTCGGCTCTCCATTGCCCCACGACGGGTAGGTTTCTGGGTGTGAGCACCGTTCTCCGTCGGCACATCTGGTCGGAAATGACCCCGTCTGATCGCAATGCCCTGTGCGACCGCGGCATGGGAGACATCTTCGACCCTGCCCTCCGGTCGTCGATTGCCGATCTCATCGAAGACGTCCGGGTCCGCGGCGACGACGCATTGTGTGACGCGCTCGCACGTTACGACGGAGTGCGACTCGAGCCCCACCAACTTCGTGTGACTCAGGAGGAAATCGACGCGGCCGAGGTCGACCCCGCGGTCGAGAACGGCATCATCGATGCGATTTCGCATCTTCGGGCCTTCAACGACCAACTTCTCGAACGTGCAAGTGACTGGACCATCGAGATCGAACACGGTCTCACGGCCGGCGAGAAGATCTCCCCGATCTCGAGTGTCGGCCTGTTCGTGCCGAGCGGCAAGGCGAGCTATCCGTCGGTTGCATATCAACTCGGGGTCCCCGCGGTCGTTGCCGGAGTGCCGGAGATCTCGTTGATCGTGCCACCGGTGCCCGGCGGACGCGGTGAGGTCGACCCGGCAGTACTCGTGGTGTGCAGACTTCTCGGCATCCGCAACGTGTTTCGCGTGAACGGCCCTTCCGGAATCGCAGCACTCGGATTCGGCACTCAGACTCTCCCTAAAGTCCGCAAAGTGGTCGGGCCGGGAAGTCCCGCCGTCACCATCGCGCAGGTCGAGATGCAACGTCACGGTCTCGCGACCATGATGCTGCTCGGTCCCACCGAGAGCATGGTGATTGCCGATCACACCGCACACGTCGGCCGACTCGCGGCAGACCTTCTGATTGAAGCCGAACACGGCACAGACTCATCCGTCGTTCTGGTTTCCACGTCGCAGGAACTCATCGACGCCGTCGACCAAGAGTTGGTCATCCAGCTGGGTGACCTTCCGGACGTTCGCGCAACCGCCGCACGCGCGTCACTCGGACCGAACGGCGGAGCCGTTCTCGTTCGCACACTGAACGATGCAGCCGACCTCGCCAACATGTACGCACCCGAACACCTTCAGTTGGCCGTCGATGCGCAATACGAAGAAGACATGATCGACCTTCTCGTCAACGCGGGCGAGATTCTGGTCGGTCAGCACACGCCGTTCAGCGCCGGCAACTTCGTGATCGGATGTCCGGCATCGTTGCCCACGAGTGGTTTCGCACATGTCTCATCGGGAATCACGGTCGATGCGTTCCTGAAGCGCACCGCAGTTGCCAAGGCAACGGAATCAGCATTGCGGAGAATGGCGCCAACAATCGTCGCGATGTCCGACCACGAAGGTTTCTCCGCACACGGCAACGCCATCCGGCGCCGGTTCGGCTGAATCAGTAGGGCGTGTCGCCCATCACGGTCACTCGGTGCCCGTACCGTCGGTGCGGCCAGTAGTCCCAGATTGCGCGGTGTTGTGCGCAGCGGTTGTCCCAGAATGCAATCGAGTTGGCTTCCCATTGGAACCTGCACTGAAAGTTCGGGTGCTCCATGTGCTGGTAGAGAAACCCGAGAATCGCATCGCTCTCGTCACGTGGAACACCGACGATGTGCGTGGTGAATGCACGGTTCACGAACAGACACTTGCGGCCGGTCTCGGGGTGCGTTCGTACGACAGGGTGCTTCGAACGCGGATACGTCGGCTTGTCGGCGACGCCCGTGTAGAGCCCGCGATACACATGCTCACCGTCGTGCACCGCGACCATGTCGTCGAGGTATTCCTTCATCTTCTCGCTGAGTGCGTCGTATGCCGCGTACATGTTCGCGAACATCGTGTCGCCGCCACTCGGCGGAACCTCATGGATGTAGAGAATGCTGCCCATCGGTGGCTGGGGCTGGCACGACACGTCCGAATGCCACGCCTCACCGTTGGCACGATCGGAATTCTCGTCGGCAGAGATCACGAGAATCTCGTCGTGCCCTGTCGGGTTCGCCGCCGCGGGGTGAACATCGAGTTCTCCGAAGCGACGGCCGAACTCGATGTGCTGCTCGACACTGAGATGTTGATCGCGGAAGAACACCACGCAGTGCTCGGCCACCGCGCGACGGATCTCCTCGAGAACGTCGTCGTCGATGTCGGCAAGATCGACGTTGTCGATGGTCACCCCCACGTTCGGCGTGTACCTGCGGAAAGAAATGTGGTTGTACGGCGCGAACTCGTCCCACTGCGCCTTCGACCTGGGGCCGCCCCGTCGCGTACCTGCCTCTGCCATGGCTGAATCCTAAACCGTCGAATTCAGGGCGGCGACTGTCGGTCAGTCGCGCACGCCCACCACGAAACTTGCGACCGTCGACAGCGAACCGCCGATGTTCAATGTTGCGAACGTGCGGGCGCCGCCGACCTGGATGTCGCCTGCATTCCCTGTCACCTGCTTCGCCGCGTCGAACACCATGCGCGCGCCCGTCGCGCCCACCGGGTGCCCGCCCCCGATCAAACCGCCGCTCGGATTGATGGGCAGTCTGCCCGATTTCTCGATTGTGCCGTCGTCGATTGCCTTCCACGATTCACCGGGGGCGGTGATGCCGAAATGATCGATGGCCATGTACTCGGTGGTGGTGAAACAGTCGTGGGTCTCGATCCCGTCGAGTTCGAACACATCGTGCACACCGGCACGGCGGAACGCATCATCGATGGTGTCTTTCACGTGCGGGAAGACGAACGGAGCGTCTTTGCTGCGCTCCAGTTTGTCGAGAAACTTGATCCCGGCATTGCGATGCCCCCAACCCAGAATCTGCGCCGTGGAAGATGTCTTGATGCCGCGACGTGCGCCGTGATTGTCGATGAAGCGTTGCGACACCAACACCACTGCGGTTGCGCCGTCGGTGATCTGCCCGCAGTCCTGCCGGCGCGTACCCGGCTCGATGACGGGGTTTGCAATGTCATCGTCGGTGAAACTGAGATCGGTGAATTTCCAGGCACGCGTCTGTGCAAGCGGATTTGATTTCGCGTTCGTGTAGTTGATCTCGGAAATCCGGTTGAGATATTGGCGGTCGAGTCCGTAGCGGTACGCGTACTCCTCACCGAGCAGTCCGAACACCGCGGGCCACATGAACGTGCACGAGATTCCCTCGTGCCCCTGCCACGAAGCGGCGTTCTGCGCAATTGACGACTGATCACCGGGCAGTGCCTTCTGCTCTTCGACACCCACCACCAAAGCGCAGTCGTAACGACCGGCTTCGAGTTCGGACATGGCCGCGATAATTGCAAGTGACGATGATGCGCATGCGCCTTCGTGACGCATCGCAGGCTTGCCCCACAGCCCGGGTACGACCTGTGACGCCATTGCTCCAAGATGTCCCTGCTGACGCTGCAGTTCCGAGAACGCGTTGCCGACGTGGACCGTCTCGATGTCGGTCACGTCGAGACCGCTGTCAGTCAGTGCACCTTCGATTGCTTCGCGCATCATGTCGGAGATGTCGAGTCCGTCACGCGCGTAACTGCGCGCAAAATCGGTTTGATACCCGCCGAGAACGTAGATCGGTGTCGTCACAGTTGCCCCCTGCACTGTCGTGCGTGACGCAACACTATGTGAACTACCGGGCGGCCCCCACCTCGAGGGCGCCGTCGACGGCGTCGACCCGCACTGCACCGTCTTCTGCAACTTCTCCCTCGAGAATCAGGAGCGCCGCCTTGTCGGCGATTTCGCGCTGAATGAGCCTCTTCAACGGTCGGGCGCCGAAGATCTCGTCGAATCCCTGGTCGGCGAGTGCCGTTCGTGCGGCAGGGGTGACCTGCAGCGTGATGCGTCTGTCGGCGAGGCGGTTCACCAGGTGTTCGAGTTGAATCTCGACGATCTGTGCAAGGTCATCACGGGTCAACGACCGGAAACGAACGATTTCGTCGATGCGGTTCACGAACTCGGGCCTGAAGTACTCGATGGGTTCGCCCGGCAGGTTGCTGGTCATGATCAGCACCACGTTGGTGAAATCGACCGTGCGGCCCTGCCCGTCGGTGAGACGTCCGTCGTCGAGAACCTGCAGCAACACGTTGAACACATCGGGGTGAGCCTTCTCGACCTCGTCGAGCAGCACAACGCTGTACGGGCGGCGACGCACGGCCTCGGTGAGCTGACCACCCTCGTCGTACCCGACATATCCGGGTGGCGCACCAATCAAACGGCTGACGGAGTACTTCTCCATGTACTCGGCCATGTCGATGCGCACCATCGCCTTCTCGTCGTCGAACAGATACTCGGCGAGTGCCCGCGCCAGTTCGGTCTTGCCGACACCCGTCGGACCGAGGAACATGAACGACCCGATCGGTCGGTTCGGATCACTGAGACCCGCGCGGCTGCGACGGATCGCATTCGCCACCGCCACGACGGCGGTCTCCTGACCCACGACTCGCTGGTGCAACAACGCCTCGAGATGCACGAGTTTCTGCATCTCGCTCTCGAGCAGCTTGCTGATCGGCACACCGGTCCACTTCGACACGACTTCTGCGATGTCCTCCGCGTCGACCTCTTCTTTCAGCATGCGGTTGTCCTTCTGCAGCACGTCGAGGTGTGCAGTGGCCGCATCGATTCGACGTTCGAGTTCGGGAATGCGCCCGTAGCGCATCTCGGCCGCTCGCTCGAGATCGACCTCTCTCTCCACCGCGATGCGGAGCGACTCGAGCTCTTCTTTCAGCGTGCGAATCGCCGAGATGGCCTCGCGTTCGGCCTCCCAGTGCGACTTCATCGTGTCGACCTGCGTCTGCAGTTCAGACAGTTCGTCGTGGAGGGCACCCAGACGCTCGCGTGACGCAGAATCGGTTTCCTTCTCGAGCGCGACCTTCTCGATTTCCAATTGCAGAATGCGCCGCTGCACGATGTCGATCTCGGTGGGCAACGAGTCGATCTCGATGCGTAGCTTGCTCGCCGCTTCGTCGACGAGGTCGATCGCCTTGTCGGGCAGGAAGCGGTTGGTGAGATACCGGTGCGACAGAACCGCGGCGCTCACGAGTGCGGAGTCCTGGATCCGCACACCGTGGTGCACCTCGTAGCGCTCCTTGAGACCGCGCAGAATCGCGATGGTGTCGGGAACGGTCGGCTCGCCCACGTACACCTGCTGGAAACGGCGCTCGAGTGCGGGGTCTTTCTCCACGTACTTGCGGAACTCGTCGAGCGTTGTCGCGCCCACCATGCGCAATTCGCCGCGTGCGAGCATCGGCTTGATCATGTTGCCCGCGTCCATCGCGCCCTCGGCGCCGCCAGCCCCGACAAGCGTGTGCATCTCGTCGACGAAGGTGATGATCTCGCCCTCGGCATCGGTGATTTCCTTCAACACCGCCTTCAGACGTTCCTCGAATTCTCCGCGGTACTTCGCGCCGGCGAGCATCGACGCGAGATCGAGCGCCACCAGACGCTTGTTCTTCAGCCCTTCGGGAACATCGCCGTCGGCAATGCGACGCGCAAGCCCCTCGACGATGGCGGTCTTTCCCACGCCCGGTTCACCGATGAGAACGGGATTGTTCTTGGTGCGACGCGAGAGAACCTGGATCACGCGGCGAATCTCTTCGTCGCGGCCGATGACAGGATCGATCTTCCCGGCACGAGCGCGTGCGGTGAGGTCCTGGCCGTACTTTTCGAGGGCGGCGAACTGCGATTCGGGGTCGGGTGTGGTGACGCGGTGGGATCCGCGCACCTCGCGAAGGGCCTGAAGCATTTCTTCGCTACCGATCCCGACGCGTTGGTTCATCGCGAGAACGAGATGCTCGACCGAGAGATAGTCGTCGTGCAGGTCCTTGCGTGCACTGTCGGCGTTCTCGAGAACGTTGCTCAGTTCGCGGTTCATCCGCGCCTCGACTCCGCCCTGAACGCGCGGCAACGCCATCACTGCTTCTTCTGCCTGCGTGCGCAACATGCCTGCAGCGACGCCCAACTTCTGCAGGAATGCCGTGACGATGGTTCCCTCCTGCGAGGTCACGGCGAACATCACGTGGTCGGGAGTCACCTCGGGGTTGCCGTACCGGCGCGCCATGTCGCCGGCCGCGCCGATGGCCTCGTTCGTCTTGGTGGTCCATTTTCTCGGGTCAATTGCCATTGCTCGATGTCCTCACCGCTTCGGTTGGAAAATGCTCGGACGCTCGCCGAAGAGCGTGACTGCCTGTCGCAACGGCACGAGTGCCCCGCGGGAATTGTTCTCGAGAGCATTCACCGCGTCGATCAGACCCTGACGCAGCTCTGCCACCTCCTGTCGCAAACGGGCGACCTCTTCCTCAAGGGACATCACGTGACGGATTCCTTCGAGATTCATTCCGATCGATGCGAGTTCTGCGATGCGCCGCAGGCGCGCAATGTCGGCATCGCTGTAGCGACGGTTCCCGCCGGTGGTGCGGGCGGGCGTGACCAGACCGCGGCGTTCGTAGATGCGCAAGGTCTGCGGATGCATGCCGGCGAGTTCCGCCGCAACCGAGATCACGTACACGGCCTGATGATGCTGGCGTGTCATGGCGTCTCCTTCCTGCGTGGCGATGCGAGCACCGAGTGCAATGCTTCCACCGCGGAGCGCTCGTCGTCTGACAACTCCGTGGGAACAGAGACATCGACCGTGACGATCAGGTCGCCGGTGCTCTTGGGGGTGGAGATGCCTTTGCCTTTGACGCGGTGGCGCGATCCCGACTGGGTTCCCGGCTTCAGCCTCAAAGTGACATCGGCGTGATCGAGGGTGGGCACCGCAATCGTGGAACCCAACACTGCCTCCGTGAACGAGACGGGGACACGCACCAGGAGATTGAGCCCCTCGCGCTGGAACACCGCGTGTGGTTGGACGCGACATTCGACGAACAAATCTCCCGCGGGCCCGCCGTTGCGGCCCGGGGTGCCGCGACCCTTCAACCGGATTCGCTGCCCGTCGCTGACGCCGGCGGGAATGCGGACGTTCACCTCGCGCGGTCGGCGTTCGATGCCGGAACCCTTGCACGTGGAACACGGGTACTCGATGATCGAACCGTTTCCGCCGCACGACCTGCACGGTGACGACATCGCGAAGAAACCCTGGTTGTCGGCAACGGATCCGCGACCACCGCATGCACTGCACATTTTCGGCGACGTGCCGGGACGAGCGCCGTTGCCGGTGCACGAGGTGCACGTTGCATCTGCAGTGAGATGGAGCGTGGTGGTGAGACCGTGCGCCGCGTCTTCGAACGACAGAGTCAATGCCGACTCGATGTCGCGACCCCGTTGCGGCCCCACACCGGCCCCGCCGGTGCGTCGACCGCGACCGCCGAACATCTGACCGAGAATGTCGCCGAGTCCGTCGCCGCCCATGTCGAAGTTGAACGAACCGCCGCCGGGACCGAAGCCGCCCATTGGCCCTGCGCGTCGCACTTCGTCGTACTCGGCACGCTTTGCAGAGTCACCGACCACGTCGTAGGCGGCCGAAATCTGCTTGAACTTTTCCTCGGCTTCGGCATTCCCGGGGTTTGCATCGGGGTGGTACTGGCGTGCGAGTCGTCGATAGGCCTTGGTGATGTCCTTGTCGGACGCATCTTTCGACACGCCGAGAACGGCGTAGTAGTCCTTCTCGAACCACTCACGCTGGGCAGTCAAGACCTACCCCCTCACCTTCACCATGGCGGCACGCAACACGCGTCCCTTCCACTCGTACCCGGTGCGCAACACCTCGATGACAACGGGCTCGCCACCGTCGCCGGGCTCGTGCATCACGGCTTCCGCCGTCATCGGATCAAAAGGCTTGTCGACGAGGTCATACGCCTTCAGCCCCTGTTGCGACAATGCGCCGAGCAACGATTTCCACACGGGTTCGATTCCGTCGGCACCGTGGGCAAACGCGGCTTCGCACGC
The DNA here is from genome assembly GCA_040401975.1 of Ilumatobacteraceae bacterium. Lineage (GTDB taxonomy): Bacteria > Actinomycetota > Acidimicrobiia > Acidimicrobiales > Ilumatobacteraceae > UBA2093. The sequence goes on from JBBANL010000003.1 coordinate 12,718, forward strand.
ATCGAGCACCGGCAGCAGAGCCTCGGCCAGCCGACCGGTCGCACGGTTCACCTCGTCTGACTTCTCCTGCGAGATGCGCTTCTTGTAGTTCTCGAAGTCGGCCTGCAGGCGCAGGGCGATGTCCTTGAACTCGTCGCGCTCGGCGAGAAGTGTCGCGATGTCGTGTTCGACGACCGTCTCGTCGACCTGACCGTCGACCATCGCGCCGTCTCCGGGCACCTGCTGATCGTCAGCCGTGTGTTCGGATGTTTCCTCGGACATGTTGGTTACTGCTCGTCCACGATTTCTGCATCGACGATGTCGTCGTCAGACGATGCGCTTGCACCCGATGCCGACGATCCGGCGGCACCGGAGTCACGCGCCGCTGCTTCGTACAGCTTCTGGCTGAACGCCTGGCTCGCACCCATCAGAGTCTCGGTCGCCGACTTGATCTGCTCGATGTCGTTGCCGGCGATCGCCGACTTCAACGCGGCGAGCGGACCCTCGACCGCCTCCTTCTCGTCTGCCGACACCTTGTCGCCCTGCTCGCGCAGGACCTTTTCGGTCTGGTACACGAGCGAGTCGGCGTTGTTGCGGACTTCTGCCTCTTCGCGGCGCTGACGATCCTCTTCTGCGTGCTGTTCCGCATCGCGAATCATCTGGTCGATCTTGTCCTTGCTGAGAGACGTCGAGTTCGTGACCGTCATCGACTGCTCCTTGTTGGTGGCGCGATCCTTCGCCGACACGTGAACGATTCCGTTCGCGTCGATGTCGAACGTGACCTCGATCTGGGGCATGCCGCGAGGTGCCGGGGGAAGGTCGACCAACTGGAACTTGCCGAGCGAGGTGTTGTAGCTCGCCATCTCGCGCTCGCCCTGGAGCACGTTGATCTCGACCGACGGTTGGTTGTCGTCGGCGGTGGTGAACACCTCGGTGCGGCGCGTGGGAATCGTCGTATTGCGTTCGATGAGCTTGGTCATCACGCCGCCCTTGGTTTCGATGCCGAGCGACAGCGGTGTCACGTCGAGGAGCAGCACGTCCTTCACGTCGCCCTTCAACACGCCGGCCTGAATCGCGGCACCCACGGCGACGACTTCGTCGGGGTTCACCGTCTTGTTCGGCTCCTTGCCGGTGAGCGACATCACGAGTTCCTGCACTGCCGGCATGCGCGTGGATCCACCGACGAGAATCACGTGATTGATCTGGTTCTTCGTGAGACCTGCATCCTTCAGTGCCTTTTCGAATGCGACGCGGCACCGCTCGACCAGGTCGGCGGTCATTTCCTGGAACTTCGAACGCGTCAACGATTCGTCGAGGTGCAACGGGCCCTCGGCTGTTGCGGTGATGAACGGCAGGTTGATCTGTGTCTGTTGTGTCTGTGACAGCTCGATCTTGGCCTTCTCTGCGGCTTCCTTCAGGCGCTGGAGTGCCATGCGGTCCTGCGACAGATCGACGCCGTGAGCGGACTTGAACTGCTGCACCAACCAATCGATGATGCGCTGGTCCCAGTCGTCACCGCCGAGGTGCGTGTCGCCGTGGGTGCTCTTCACTTCGAACACTCCGTCGCCGATCTCGAGAACCGACACGTCGAATGTTCCGCCACCGAGGTCGAACACCAGGATGGTTTCGTCCTCCGTGGTCTTCTCGAGACCGTACGCAAGCGCCGCCGCGGTCGGTTCGTTGATGATGCGCAACACGTTGAGACCCGCAATCGCACCTGCTTCCTTGGTGGCGGTGCGCTGTGCGTCGTCGAAGTATGCGGGCACGGTGATGACAGCGTCGGTGACGGTGGTGCCGAGGTACGCCTCTGCGTCGCGCTTCAACTTCATGAGCGTGCGCGCACTGATCTCCTGCGGTGTGTACTTCTTGCCGTCGATGTCGTCTGACTGCCAGGCCTCGCCCATGCGACTCTTGATGCTGCGGAACGTGCGATCGGGGTTCGTGATGGCCTGACGCTTCGCGACTTCACCGACGAGAACCTCGCCGGTCTTCGAAAACGCCACGATCGAAGGGGTCGTGCGTGCGCCCTCTGAGTTGGGGATCACGACCGGGTCGCCGGCCTCGAGGACCGCGACGACTGAGTTGGTGGTTCCGAGGTCGATTCCGACTGCCTTTGCCATGGGGGGTTCTCCTGTTCTGTGCCAGTACCTGGCGTGAATAGATGCGGTCAGAATAAGGACTTCAACAGGGCATCACAACCTTTGTGACAGAAAACTTGATACAACCCCACTCAACTTTGTGAGACCGAGGTTCGCCCCCGTTTTGCGCCCCCACCTACGATGGCCGTGTGCTCGGACAACTTGTTCTCCTCCGCCACGGCCAAAGCACGTGGAACCAGTTGAACCTCTTCACCGGATGGCACGACGTGCCTCTGTCGGCCCAGGGGGAACAGGAAGCCGCCGAGGCGGGGCGGGTGATGAAAGACGCCGGCCTGCGCTTCGATGTGGCCCACTCCTCTTTGTTGACGCGCGCCTGCATGACCTGTCATCTCGCCCTGAACGAGATGGACCAGGTGTGGCTTCCCATCGAGCGTCATTGGAAATGGAACGAGCGTCACTACGGGGCCCTGCAGGGGCTCGACAAGAAGGCAACCGCCGAACGCCACGGTGAAGCCCAAACCACGGCATGGCGTCGCAGCTACGACATTCCGCCACCGCCTGTCGACGAAAGCAGTCCCGAGCACCCGGTGAATGATCAGCGATACCGATTCATCGATGCGAAGAACCTGCCGGCGACCGAATGCCTGAAAGATGTGGTTGCCAGGGTGGTGCCCCACTTCATGGAGACGGTGGTGCCGCAACTGCGGGCCGGCATGAACGTTCTCGTGGCCGCGCACGGCAACTCGCTTCGGGCTCTGGTGATGTCGCTCGAAGGCATCTCCGAGGCCGACATTCCCGAGTTGAACATCCCCACCGGCGTGCCCCGGCTGTACTCGCTGTCGGAGTCGCTCGACGTGCGTGATGTGGCCTATCTGGGTGACCAGGAGAAGATTCGCGCGGCCATCGAAGGCGTCGCGAACCAGGCCAAATCGGGCTGAAACACGGCGATTCCGGGGAACGGCGCCTCGAATGAGGGCGGCATGGTTCACAACAGCACTTTCTTGTGTTAGGCAAACAGGTGGGGACTGCCCATCAAGGTCCCGTTTCGAAAGGAATCAAGTATGGAAATGGACAAGGTATTGCTGACGGGCGACAACTACACGCTCGTGTACAACGCTCTGTCGTTCGGCACGGCCGTGATGTTGGGTGCTTTCGTGTACTTCCTGACGCAGGTCAACAGTGTCGCAAAGGCATACCGATCGGGAGTCGCCGTTTCGGCGGTGGTGGTCGGTATCGCGGGTTATCACTACTACCGAATCTGGTCGGGTTTTGCCGAAGGCAACATGAACGAGGGCTATCGCTACGCGGACTGGCTGATCACCGTTCCGCTGCTGGTGATCGAATTGCTCATCGTCCTCGGTGTGGCGAGCGACCTGCGCAAGAAACTCATGTGGCGCCTCGTTCCGGCAACGGCATTGATGATCGGACTCGGTTACCCGGGTGAGATCTCGAGTGACAACGGAACCAAGTGGCTCTGGTGGTTCCTCGCGATGCTCCCGTTCGTGTACATCCTCTGGGTGCTCAACGGTCAGCTGCAGGAAGCAGGCAAGCGCGAAACCGGAGCGGTCTCGAGCGCAATCAAGAAGGCGACAGCGGTTCTTTTGATCACGTGGTGCTTCTACCCCATCGTGTATCTCTTCCCGGTGTTCGACAACTCGGCAGAGGGAATCTCACAGGGGCTCGAGGTCGCGCGACAGGTCGGCTACACGATTGCCGACATCACCGCAAAGGCCCTCTACGGTCTGATGATTCTCGGTATCGCAAGGGCTCGATCGGGCGACCAGCACTAACCACATCACACTTCGAGATGATGACCGCCCGGATTGTTTCCGGGCGGTCATTGTCGTTTCCGGACCGGAATCAACGACGTCGGGTCATCTTCTGCCACACACGTTGTGCGGTGCGCGACGTGAGGAACGGCTGAACGATTCGATACACGAAGCCGGGTACGGCCACCACCTTTCCGCGTCTCAGCGCCCTTTCGGTCGCAGCGATCACGTCACTTGCCTCGAGCCACATCCAAGAAGGAACGGATTTCGTCAGGTGCTCCAGTCCGGCACGACGGTGCAGATCGGTGTGCACATAACCCGGACACATCGCGACAACCCGCACCCCCCGCGGCCCGACCTCGAGAGACAGGCTTCGTGCATAGGCCGTTGCGTGGGACTTGGCGGATGCGTACGGGGCCCCTTTTCGCATCGGAGCGAAAGTCGCGATGCTCGACATGATGATCACCGTTCCGGCGCCTTGTTCCACCATCTTCGGAACCAGAATTTCGCAGAGTCTCACGACCCCGGTCGACATGAGATAGGAGATTCGGTCGAGTTCGTCGCGGTCGGTGGTCCCGATGGGGGCGGCATGGGTCACCCCCGCGTTGGCCACCAGGACGTCGACCCCTTGCGCCGCCGAACCGAGATGTTCGACCCCTTCTGCAGTCGAGAGATCCGCGACGACGATCTCGGCGGACACTCCGAAGTCGGAGACCGCACCGGCGACTCTCCGCAGATTCGTCTCGTTGCGACCGGCGAGAATCACGTCACAACCCTTGGCTGCGTAATGAAGCGCGAACTCCTCACCGATGCCTGATGATGCACCGGTGACAAGGACACGTGAACGCGCCCGATGAGAGGTTGTGACCTCGCTCACGCTCGAAGTGTAAACCGCCGTGCGGATGACTCTTGTCTCACCGCAGACACACCGCAGGTCTCTTCATTACACTCGTTCACATGGCAGCAGCAAAAACATCAATCGATCATCTCCGCAAGATTGCGCTCTTCTCCGAGTGCTCGCCGAAGGAACTCGGTCTCGTCGTCAAGAACTCGACGGAGCGCGTGCTCCGCGCAGGAACCGTGATCATGGACCAGGGCCAGACCGGTCGCGAGGCATACGTGATTCTCGAGGGTTCGGCCACCGTGAAGCGCAACGGCAAGAAGATCGGCACTGCAAAGGCCGGCTCGGTCGTCGGTGAGCTTTCGTTGCTCGACCATGGTCCCCGCACCGCGGCAGTGATTGCCGACACCGACGTTCGCCTGTTGGTCGTGTCCGAGCGTGCACTGAAGGGCGCCATCGACAACATCCCGGCAATCTCCCGCAAGTTGCTGAAGGCTCTCGCCACACGAGTCCGCGAACTCGACCGCGCCCATTACGGCTGATCTGCCTCATCTCCGACGGGGTTCCTGCCCCGGCGGAGCAAGCCTCCGAGCGAGTCCGGCACTAGCGTTGGGTGCGTTATGAGCACGAACGCAACTCCTGCCGCCGAGAAGGGGCCGAAGCGCCTTCGCCCCTACCAGTTGTCGATAGCACTCGGCATCGGAATGGGCACCTTCACCCTTCTGTCGGGCATCGTCCCGAACTTCACCAAGTGGCACAGCACCTCGGAAATCCACCGTGAGGTCTTCGGGGGAATCCCCAGCGCACTGAAGGTTGCGTTCTACACCGTGATTCCCGTGATGTTGGTGTGGGGTTCGTTCCGCTTCGCCGACCGTGTGCGCAACTGGGAACGTGGCGCGCCGGACCGTCGCAAGACCACCCCGAAGAACGCCAAACGTCGTCTCGCCGACTACCGCGCCGGCGTCTACATGCGCACCCTGCTGCGCGACAGCGCCGCGGGTCTCATGCACTCGATGATCTACTTCGGTTTCCTCGTGTTGCTGGGAGTCACCACGACGCTCGAAATCGACCACCAGTTGCCGGAATCACTGAAGTTCCTCCACGGAGGTGTGTACCAGGCCTATGCGTTCATCGGCGACCTCGCGGGTCTCGTCTTCACCGTCGGAGTCGTCTGGGCGATCGTTCGCCGCTATGTGCAGCGCCCGTACCGAATCCGCATCAAGACGAAAGCCGAGCACGGGATCATCCTCGGCGTTCTGCTCGCCATCGGCCTCACCGGGTTCGGCGCCGAGATGTTCCGCATCGCTGCGGCGACCGCGGGCGGCAAGGACATGGGATTCGAGACATGGTCGTTCATCGGCTACCCACTCGCACAGAGCGTCGAAGGACTGTCGCTTGGTGCACTCGAGAACTGGCACCAGGGAATGTGGATCGCGCATGTCATCACTTTCATTGCATTCCTTGCGTTGTTGCCGATCACCATGCTGCGCCACGTGTTCACCTCGCCGCTGAACATGTACCTGAAGGACCGCGAGCGCCCCAAGGGTGCGATGCGCGCGATGCCGAATCTCACCGAGACGTCGCTCGAGTCGTTCGGTGCCGCTGTGGTCGAGGACTTCACATGGAAGCAACTGCTCGACACCGACGCGTGCACCATGTGCGGCCGGTGCACCAGTGTCTGCCCGGCGCATGCAACGGGCAAGCCGCTCGACCCGCGCGAGATCGTGCTGAAGACCGGTGAGGTCATGGCGGCGACCGCCGCACACGCACCGGGTGGCACCGTGTCGCCGCCCTTGTCGGTCGACTCCGAGATCACCATCGGTGCGAATTCGTTGTTCGAACGCATCAGTTCGGAAGAGATCTGGTCGTGCACCACGTGCAAGGCATGCGACGAGATCTGCCCCGTGAACATCGAGATTCTCGACAAGATCCTCGACATGCGCCGCTATCTGTCGTTGATGGAGAGCAACTTCCCCGCCGAACTCGGCAACGCCTACCGCGCGATGGAGAACCAGGGCAACCCGTGGGGCATGAACCAGAACGACCGAGCCGACTGGGCAAAGGACCTGAACGTCGAAGTCGTCGACCCGGGTGCCGCATTCAATCACGAGTACCTGTACTGGGTCGGATGCGCCGGTTCTTTCGACGACAAGAACAAGAAGGTCACCCAGGCGATGGCCAAGCTCCTCGAACGGGCGGGAATCGACGTTGCGATCCTCGGACCGAGCGAGATGTGCACGGGAGACTCCGCGCGTCGTTCGGGCAACGAGTACCTGTTCCAGATGCTCGCAATGCCGAACATCGAGATGATGAACGGCATGGGCGTGAAGAAGATCATCACCCAGTGCCCGCACTGTTTCAACACGCTCAAGAACGAGTACCCGCAGCTCGGCGGCAACTACGAAGTGGTTCACCACAGCGAATTTCTCGAGCACCTCATCGACACGGGCAAACTCGACATGCGCAACGCCTCTCTCGAGGACCGCATCGTGTACCACGACTCGTGCTATCTCGGTCGCCACAACGACGTGTACATGGCGCCGCGCAAAGTGGTCGGGTCGATCAAGGGTCTGCAGATTGTCGAGATGCCGCGCAACGGCACCAAGGGAATGTGCTGCGGAGCCGGCGGTGCCCGCATGTGGATGGAAGAGTCGATCGGCGTGAAGGTGAACGACGAACGAGCGCAGGAAGCCATCAGCACCGGTGCCGGTCGCGTGGCCACCGCGTGTCCGTTCTGCTACATCATGCTCGACGACGGCGTGAAGGCAGCCGGTGCCGAAGAAGAACAGGTGAAGGTCGCAGACATCGCGATTCACGTTCTCGAGGCTCTCGAGAACGGCGAGAGGTCGATTGCTCTCACCGAGTCTCCGTTGGCTGCAAGCCCCGGAGACTGAGTCCCCTCGCACGAACGGGCAACCGGCGTCCCCACGCCGGAAGACAGTGTTTATGATGACCCAATGACACGGGGGAATCGTCACGTCTCGGCCCTTGTGTCGTGCGTGCTTCTTGCAGTGTCATTCTTCGCTGTTGTTGCGGGGGAATCCGATCCGGCGCTGGCGGCACCGAAGACCCGCCCAACCATCAAGTGGGTCGTTTCATCGATGCAGCCGTCGCGCAGTTACAGATTGACCGGATTGGTCTCGACGAACTCGACTGGGAGAAAGTCGTGGAAGGTGTCGGGGTCGTGCAGTCTCACCACGACTCATGTGAAGACGCGCAGCAGTGGTACGTGTCGGGTCACTCTGTCGATTGCGTCGAGCGCGCGTCATTTCGGTTCCTCGAGCACGCGGTCGTTCTCGTTGAAGACCGCAAGTGTCACTGCAACCACTGTGCCGACCACCATCGCACCAACCACTGTGCCGACGACCGTGCCCCCGACCACAGTTGCGCCGACCACAACCACAACCACAACCACTACGATCCCCGTCGATCCCTCTGCGGCCCAAACCGCCTTGATAAATGCGACGTTTCCCGAGCGAAACTGCTTTCACGGCCAGGTCGGTGACACCGAGTACGACAAGGTGATCACCGGGCTCGGGAACAACTCGCACAGGGCCGCACTGGGCTCATGTATCGCGGTGTTCGGTGGGCCGACACCACCCGCCATTCCCGTCGGGTCGGCCGCTGCTCTCGCTGTGTCGCGATCACGTGACCATTACGACTCGATGCCGGCCACAACAACATCGCGATTCAACATTGTGGTGAACCCCGCCACGCCGGCGTGGCTCGAGACGAAACTGCGGGCGGCAATTCTCGGCACTGCTCGCTTCTACGGCGAGTCACGACTGCCGAGCGTCGACATCATCATCGGCACCAACGATGAATGGACCGCAGAAGAGATCGCGCTGTACCTCTACGGGTCACGCACCACGAACATCCAGCAGGCACGATCATGGGCCCAGATGTGTACTGCGCCCGACACGCACGACAACATGTCGGGCTGCGCACTGGCCACCAACGAATACGTGAACCCGAGCGACCCGAACGGCCGACGATGGACCTCCTACCCGATACTGATCATGGGATACGGCGCCCGACTGCGCGACCATCACTGGCACGATTCAACGGCATCGAGCACGATGCCCCACGAACTCAGTCACATCGTGCAGTGGTTGTCGAACGGAACCGCCACCGACCGCACCACGCGACTCGCAGAGTTCAACGCCGTCGAGGGAACCTGCCAATTCGCACAATGTGATGTCGGTTGGTTCACCGGCTTCAACAGCGGTCTCCTCGAGGGACAGTCGACCTTCTTCGGCGCCGTCATCGCCGACATCATCGGACAAGACAGGTACCGCGACCCGTTCGACCAATACAAAGGTGCCATGTCGCCGACCATGAACCCCGACATGGGGCTCTACTTGTGGGTGAACTACCCGACAAGTTTCTGGCAGGGTGGCGACGCCGGATATTTCGACCCCCGCTATTACGTCACCGGTCTCGGCACAGAACTGATGGTTGCCCAATTCGGGGTTGCGAAAACACTGGCATTCCAGAAATCGATCAACTTCCGGTACTGGTACGACTCATCTGCCTCGTGCTCGGCAGACCCGTGCCCGGGAATCGTCTCACTCGTGAACCGACAGGCCACCGAGTTCCAGCAGATCTTCGGCGTCAGCATCGGATCGTGGATGACAAAGGCCCGTGATTACATCGCTCTGCGACATTCGGGCCAGTTCCCCACGCTCGCCGACGTGGGACTCACGTTGGTGCCGTGAATCACTCGCCCAGGGTGACCCTCAGCAGGTCGTGCCCGACGGTGATGCGACCGGTGTAACCGCCCGCGCGAGCATCGCTCTCGAACTTCTGTGCATCAACGTCGTTCTTCGGTTGCGGAATCAAGTGCGTGAGAACCAGATGTTTCACCCCGTGCTTCTCGGCCAGTTCACCGACGGTGACCGAGTCGGCGTGATAGTCGAAGATGGTCTCGAACACCGTGCCCTTGATGTTGTCGCCCATCGCCCGCTTGCGGCAGGCCTCGTGAACCAGAACATCGCACCCGCTCGCCATCGAGAACACCTCTTCGCACGCGCGCGTGTCACCGGAGATCACGACCCGCCCGTCGGGGGTGGTGACCCTGTAGGCCACGGCGCCCTCGACCGGTTCGTGATGGACGGCCACGGCTTCGACAACAACCGAGCCGTCGGCACTGCGCCACACCTCCACCGGTTCGAACGAGGGCGCGAAAGACTGCGCGTCGAACCACGGCTCCGGCGCGCCGGTGTGCTCGCGACGGACATGAATGTCGTCGTCGAAGGGCTCCATCATTCGCTGCACGAACCGGGCAGCGGGTCCCTCGGGTGAAATCACCTGCAACGGCGAGGTCTTCTTCATCTGCTGTTGCACCCAGTGCGTGATCACCACATCGGGCAGATCGATGACATGGTCGCTGTGATAGTGGGTCACGAACACGGCGGTGACATCGGTGGGGGAGATTCCCGCTTCGATGATGCGCAGCACCGTCGCCCGGCCGGCGTCGAACTGCAACACCGTGTCGCCGTGCTGCACGAGCACGCCTGCCCCGGCGCGACCGGGAGCCGCGTGCGGAACTCCGGTTCCGGTGAGAACTACGTGCGTCTGGGTCATGGACAGCAACAGTACCGATGCGCCCGCGAAATGGAGTTACCGCTTCGGTAGGGGTTCAGTCTTTCGGCGGCACCCACGTGGAGAGGAAACGACCCAGTCGATTGATTGCCTCGGTGAGGTCTTTGGCCCACGGCAACGTGACGATGCGAAGATGATCGGGGCGCGGCCAGTTGAATCCTGTTCCCTGCACGAGCAACACGTGCTCGGCGCGCAGGAAATCGAGGACGAACCGGCGATCGTCCTCGATGGGGTACATCTCGGGGTCGAGTTTCGGGAACACGTACAACGCACCCTTCGGCTTCACGCACGACACGCCGGGAATGTCTTCGAGTGCCTTCACCGCGGCGTCGCGTTGAGCCAACAACCGACCACCGGGCAACACGAGATCGTTGATGCTCTGTCGACCACCGAGCGCGGTCTGGATCGCGTGCTGAGCCGGGACATTCGGGCACAGACGCATGTTGGTCAGCATGTTGATGCCCTCGATGTAGCTCTCGGCGTGTTTGCGCGGACCGGTCACCATCATCCAGCCCGCCCGGAAACCGGCGAGTCGGTACGCCTTCGACAGGCCGTTGAAGGTGAACGTGAGAACATCGGGTGCAACGGCGGCAAACGTGTGATGCACCGCATCGTCGTACAGGATCTTGTCGTAGATCTCGTCGGCAAAGACAACGAGGTTTCTCTCGATGGCGATGTCGGCAATCTGGCGGAGAATCTTCTGGCTGTACACCGCGCCCGTCGGGTTGTTCGGGTTGATCACCACGATTGCGCGGGTGCGCGGTGTGATCTTCGAACGGATGTCATCGAGGTCGGGATTCCACGAGTCGTCTTCGTTGCACAGGTAATGAACCGGTGTGCCGCCGGCGAGGCTTGTTGACGCAGTCCACAACGGGTAGTCGGGCGCGGGAATCAGCACCTCGTCGCCCTCGTCGAGAAGCGCATTCAGTGCCAGCTGGATGAGTTCGCTCGCACCGTTGCCGAGCCAGATGTCGTCGGGATCGGTGATGTCGATGCCGCGCAACTGGTAGTGCTGAACGATCGCCGTGCGCGCCGAACGGATGCCCTGCGAATCGGAATATCCCTGCGACTCCGACAGGTGGCGCACGACGTCGACGAGAATCTCGGGTGGGGCCTCGAAACCGAACGGAGCGGGGTTGCCGATGTTCAGCTTCGTGATGCGGTGACCCTGTTCCTCGAGTCGCTTCGCCTCGACCAGCACTGGCCCGCGGATGTCATACAGCACGTCCTCGAGCTTGTGCGACTGGTGGATTTCGCCGGTCATGACTACTTGAAATTCTCGAAATAGCGACTCGGAGTCGGGCCGCGCTGCCCCTGGTACTTCGAGCCCTGCGCGCCCGAGCCGTACGGCTTCTCGGCGGGTGATGTCATCTTGATGAAGCTGATCTGGCCGATTTTCATGCCGGGGTACAACGTGATCGGCAGGTTCGCGAGGTTGGCCAACTCGAGAGTGACGTGACCGTCGAATCCGGCGTCGATGAAGCCTGCAGTCGAGTGGATCACGAGCCCGAGACGACCGAGCGAGCTCTTCCCCTCGACGCGGGCGACGAGATCAGTGGGCACAGCGACGCGCTCGAGGGTCGACCCGAGCACGAATTCGCCCGGATGAAGAAGAAAAGCCTCACCCTCGGGCACCTCGACCAATTCCGTGAGACCGGTGAGATCCTGCTTCACGTCGAGCACGGCCGCGGTGTGGTTGCGAAACACGCGGAACAAGTTCGACACCTTCACGTCGATGCTGCTCGGCTGCACACAGGTCTCGTCGAACGGGTCGATGATGATGCGACCGGCTGCCAGGTCTGCGCGAAGGTCTCTGTCGGAAAGAATCACAGGGGAAACCCTAGCGAAATGCCCCCCTTCATTGAGGGGGGCATTTACGAGAGAAATCGTGAATTTCTAGTGGGAGAACGAGATCTCCGGCAACACCTTTGCCAGCCACTTGGGCAGGTACCACGCCTTCTTGTCCAACAGACCCAACAGGGCAGGCATGAGCATCATTCGAATCACTGTTGCATCGAGGAAAACCGCTACAGCCAGTGTGATGCCCAATTCGGTCGGCGGAATCGGGCCGGTCACACCGAACGCAACGAAGACGACAATCATGATCAAAGCGGCGTTGGTGATGGGGCGACCGGTACGGGAAATTCCCTCCCTCACTGCCACCTGCGCGTCACCGGTTTTCTCGTGCTGTTCCTTGATGGCTGCAAGAAGGAACAATTGGTAGTCCATCGAGAGTCCGAAGAGAAGCGCAAAGAAGAACAGCGGGGCCCATGCGTTGATGAACCCCTGATGTTCTATTCCGATCAGTCCGGCTCCGTACCCCTTCTGGAACACCAATGTTGCGAATCCAAAACTCGAGGCGACGCTGATCAAGTTCAGGACAATCGATGCAATGGCAATGTTCAGACTCCGGAAGACCACGAGCAGCAGCAAGAAAGCCACAAGCATGATGAGTCCGACCGCGAGAGGTGCACTCGAAATCAACGCTTCCGTCAGATCATGGTTCTGACTGCCGGGACCACCGACAAGTGCCTCAGGTGACACGGCACGCACAGCGGTTCGAAGGCGGCCGGTCATGTCCTGGGTCTCTTCTGAACTGCCACCTGTCTTTGCGAACGCCCGCACAATCGTTCGCCCGTCATCTGATGTCACACCCATCGGGGCAACCATCATCGTGTTGTCATCTGCTGCAACAACCTCGACGATCTTCTGTGAATCTGATGCGGGAGCTGTGATGTAAAAAGGTGCCACAGCCCCGGGTCCGAATGCGGCCACAACCGCGTCATTTCCGTCGCGACTTTGTGCGCCCCGATCAACAACCGTTGCATCGGGCATGCCGAGTCGCATCGTCACTGCCGGAGCAGCAAGTCCGAGCATCAACACGAGGCCTGCCACCAAGGTGCGACGTGGCTTCCAGAGAGCCTTCGATGTCCAACGGGCCCAACGACCCTCTGCGGCACGGTCAGGGTCTTCTTTCGCGCGGTTCACGAGCACTTTGTCACCCAGGCCGGCCAACACTGCAGGCAAAAGGGTCAGGGATGCCGCTGCAACTGCAATCACCGAGACAATCATTCCGAATGCCATCGACCTGAAGACCATGATCGGTACGAAGAACAGTGCAGCAAGTGACAACACGACTGTCAATGCAGAAAGAAACACTGCCTTGCCGGCGGTCTCCAACGCACCGGCCATTGCTTCCGGCATGAGTTTTCCGTCTTCGCGTTCTTCTCGGTAGCGCGAGACGATGAACAAGCTGTAGTCGATTCCGACCGCAAGACCGATCATCATCGAGAAGTTCATCGACCAGACAGACAGAGGGGTCAGGGCCGTTGCAAGGTTGAGCACTGCGTAGCCGACTGCAATACCGGCGATTGCCAAAATCAGAGGAATGCCTGCGGCGATTGCAGAACCGAAGGCGACGAACAACAGGATCAACGTCGGCAGCCCTGACAGGAGTTCTGCTTTGTGCAGTGCCTTCTCGTTCTCTGCGTTGAAGTCTTCCCACATCGCCCATTCACCGGTTGCATTGGCTGTAGTGCCTTCAGGAAGTTCCTGTTCGTCGAGCCACTCCATGAGATGTCCGGCAGAGACCGGAAGATCTGCGTCTTCTGTTCCCTCCAACATCACCGGGATGATGATGGTCCTTCCGTCTCTCGAGATGAGACCCGACTCTTTCGGAAGTTTGAGGGGGTTCATCGAGCCGGCACTGCCCGGGGCAGTCGCTGCGTTCTTGGCGAGCGACTGCACGACAGATGGTGATGTGTCGACCGAATCCTTCTGCTGAACAACGATCATCGCCGCCTCAGCGCCCACCTGCGGAAAAGCGGTACGCAGTTCATTGCGAACGGCTTGAGCTTCGGACCCTTGTGGATCCCAGCCGGCTCCGGAGAGCGCGCCGGTGAGTGAGATGGCGAGCGGTGCCGCGGCAACAACAACCAATGCCCACAACAGCATCACTGACTTCTTCTTGGCGACCGAAAATCGAGCGATTCTCGCAAGGGGACCGTGTGCGTGAGATGACTTCATGGGTGTTGACAATACCATACCCCCTAGGGTATATTCAACATCAGAGATTCACGCCAAGGAGACACACAATGAAATTTCTGTCGTTCATGAGCACCCCCATCGGTCGAGTTCTGAGAGTTCTCATGGGGGCAATCATCATTGCTGCCGGGCTGCTCATTGGCGGTGGAATCGGAACCGGACTTGTCGTGTTCGGGTTTCTTCCGCCGATCACGGGAATTCTCGGAATATGCCCGATCAATCCACTGGTCGGACGCCCACTACGGTGCGACGAAGCATGCCGCACCACCGCCTGACGGGTTTCTAGGGTTCGAGCACGACCCAACCGCGTCGTTGCAGTTCGGCCGCAAGCACCTCGGTCGGAACGTTCTTCAGCGACTTCTCTGCCGCGGTCACCTTCGGCTTCGCAACGGGTGCGGGTGCGGGAACAGCGTCGGCCGCTTCGGCAATCTCTGCCCATTCCTGCAACTGAGCGATGAAGTTGTCGGCTTCGTCGCGCGTGAACTTTCCGTTGGCCTGACGTTGGGTGAAACCCATCGGCCCACGCGCGTCACGAAAGTCGGTGTGTCCGGCTGCGTTCAACAACTGAAGAAGTTCCTGCAGTTGCTTTGCCGACGCCGGCGGGCCAGAAGGTTGTCCGAATGCCATGGTGTGAACGTAACGAAGGGGTCGTTCTCTACGAGATCAGACTGGCAATCGACCAGATTGCGGCTGTTGCACCGATGACTGCCATCACGAGACTGCGCACCACGGGGGCCTTGGCCAGGTCGGTCTCGCCGTCGTCTCCCGCCGACTTTTCTTTCGGGATCGGGGGCCTCACCAACGCCGCAATGTTGCCCACCGCAAGCGCGCCGCCCAATGCCAGCACGAGATACACGATGAGATTCTCCCCGAGGAACATGAAGTGAAGATTAGGCGTGGCAGACTCTCGCCCATGGGTTTCCACCATGTTGCTCTCGCCACAAGAGACCTCGCCGCGACGCATGAGTTCTACACGGAAGTGATGGGGTTCTCGCTCGTGAAGACTGTCGTTGCACCGGTGCCCGGATCGTCGACCGACGGGTGGTCGCGTCACGTGTTCTACGACACCGGATCAGACGGAATGATTGCGTTCTGGGACCTTCACGACGCGCAATGGGCCGACGGCTACCCCACAGACATCAACGAGGCGGCGGGTCTCCCCGGTTGGGTGAATCACTTCGCCTACAACGCACCGACGCGCGAATTCCTCGACGATCGCCGCAGGAACTGGTGCGCGCACGGCCACACCGTTGCCGAGGTCGATCACGAATTCTGCGTCAGCATCTACACGCGCGACCCCGACGGCAACACCGTCGAGTTCTGTCACGACATCCGGCCGTTCACTGCCGAAGAAAAGAAGCGCGCGGTCGAGCTGATGCACGAACTCAGACCGGCCGCCGACAAGGATCCGAAAATCACGATTCATCCGCCCACGAACGTGTGAGCGAAAGAATCACTCCGGTTCGTCAACGAACTGGGTGTAGGCCTTGTTGAAAATGAGGCGGATTGTGTCTGTCGGGCCCGAACGGTGCTTCGCCACGATGACGTCGGCAAATCCCCTCTCGTTCATGCGCACCTCGGTGTTGCTCGCTTCTTCGCGATAGAGGAACATGACGACGTCGGCGTCCTGCTCGAGTGCGCCCGACTCACGCAGGTCGGCGAGACCGGGCCGACGGTCCTGGCGCTGTTCCACTCCGCGGCTCAACTGACTGAGCGCGACAACAGGAATCTGGAAATCACGGGCCAACAACTTGAGACCGCGCGAGATCTCGGCGACTTCCAGCTGGCGGGTTTCGTTGTTTCCGCCGCCCATCAACTGCAGGTAGTCGATCACGACCATTGCGGGCGGGGCGTCGGAAACCTTCACGCGGCGCAGTTTCTGACGAATCTGCATCACGGTGATCTGCGACGTGTCGTCGATGTACAGCGGAATGTTCAGTCTGTTCATCGCTTTTGTGATCTTGGTCCAGTCGGCGTCGCCGAGACGTCCGAGCCGCATGAGGTCGGAATCGACCTGTGCCTCGGCAGAGAGGATTCGCTGTGTCAACTCGGGTCCGGACATTTCCAGTGAGAAGAACAACACGGGTCGGTTCGTGGTGCGCGCGGCGGTGACCGCCATGCCGAGCGCGAAGGCCGACTTGCCCATTGCCGGTCGCGCACCGACGATGTTGAGGGTTCCCGGTTGCATGCCCGAGAGCAACTTGTCGAGTTTCGTGTATCCCGTGCGGATGCCCGTCACGTCGGAGTCAGAGTCGTGACGCGCCTCGAGAATCGACGCGACGGTTCCGGTGAGCTCGTTGAGCTTCTTCATCGAGTCGGTGATCTGATCTTCCCCGATGTCGAACACGATCTGTTCGGCCTTGTCGATTGCCGACTGCACGTCTGCTGGCGACGAGTACCCGATGTCTGCAATGTCGCTTGCGCCCTTGATGAGCCGTCGCAACATCGCCGTGTCGCGAACGATGCGGATGTACCGGCCGGCGCTGCTCACCGACGGCGTTGCATTCTGCAGTTCGTTCAGGAAATTCAGACCGCCCATGTCGTCGAGCAACTTGCTCCGACGAAGTTCCTCGGACACCGTCACTGCATCGATCGCCTCGCCTTGGGCCGACAACGAACGAATCGCTGCATAGACGTGTCCGTGTGACGGCTTGTAGAAGTCGCTGGGGTCGAGACCCAATTCGATGCCGAGACCCACCGGGTTCGCATCGAGCAACATCGCGCCCAACAACGACGCTTCGGCATCGAGGTTGTGCGGCGGCGTGCGCGAATCGTTCTGCACCTTGGGCCGTGATGTGGCCCGCTCCGAACGTTCACCGAGGTCTGTCATAGCAAGAGCCCTACCTTGCCTGCATTTGGCTGTGGATTGCTAGTGGACAACCCTGCGAAATCCTTGTGGATTGGGCTGGGGACAGCAATCGAAATCTGTGGACAACGTTGTGGCGGTGACTCAGCCGGGAACGACCGAGATCTTCACCGCGCACTCGACGTCGGCGTGCAGGCGCACCGTCACGTTGTGTGAACCGGTGGTGCGAATCGGCTGGGCCACGATCTTCTTGCGGTCGAGGGTGACACCGGCCTGGGCGGCGAGCGCCGCGGCGATGTCGGCCGTGGTGACGGAACCGAACAGACGGCCTTCGTTGCCGCTCTTTGCCTTCACGGTGAAGGTTTTCGAGGTGAGGGCCTCGGCAACGGTGCGGGCGGAATCGCGGTCGGCGGCCTCGCGCAGGTCACGGGCACGTCGCATGGCGTTTGCCTGGTTCACGGCACCGTCGGTGGCGACAAGAGCCAAACCGCGCGGCAAGAGATAGTTGCGGGCATGGCCGTCTGCAACGGAGACAATGTCACCGCGGCGTCCGACACCGGCAATGTCTTCACGAAGAATCACGTTCATGATCAGGCCTCTTCTGTTGTTTCGACGGCATCGACAGCCGCGTCATCGGTGGAGGAATCGTCGGCCACGTCGAGGTTGGCGTATTCCGATGTGATCGGCTGCTCGGGCATCTCGAGGGTGCTCTCGTCTTCGCGGCCCTCGCGTCCCGGGCGGGGGGCACGGGTCGACACGGTGCGCTTCGTGTACGGCAACAGTGCCATCTCACGGGCGTTCTTGATCGCCGTGGCGAGTTCGCGCTGCTGCTGAACGTTCGTACCGCTCATGCGCTGACCGCGGATCTTCGAGCGGTCGGTCATGAAGCGCTGCAACAAGCTGACGTCCTTGTAGTCGATGAACACCACCTTCTCTGCTGCGAGCTGGTTGGCCTTCTTCTTGAACTTGCGGTTGAGTTCGCGTGCTGCGCGCGCCTTGTTCTTCTTGCTGGTCATGATGGGGTCCTTTTATGAGGGAAGTGGAGAGTTTCGGGTGTGAATCAGAACGGTTCTTCGTCTGACGGGAAGTAGTCGTCGTTTCCGCCGGCCGGCTTGCTGCGGTTGCCGCCACCGGAGTTTCCTCCCTGGCCGTCGCCGCGCGGGTTGCGCTCGATCGACGCAGTTGCCCAACGGAGGCTGGGGCCGACTTCATCGGCGTTGATCTCGATGGTGGTGCGCTTCTCGCCCTCGCGGTTCTGATACTCGCGCTGCTCGAGACGACCGGAGACCACCACGCGCATGCCCTTGGTGAGCGACGACGCCACGTTCTCGCCGAGCTGGCCCCAGGCGACGATGTTGAAGTACGAGGTCTGGTCTTGCCATTCGCCGTTGACCTGGTAGCGACGGTTCACTGCGAGTCCGAACGAGGCAACACCGCGGCCGCCGGTGGTGAAGCGCAGTTCGGGATCCTTGGTGAGGTTTCCGACGAGGGTGATCGAGTTGTCAGCCATTGTGATGGTTCCTTACGGGTTGTAGTTGGAGAGCAGAGGGCTCGAATGGGGCGGACTAGGCCGCCGAGACCATTCCACGACGGGCTGCCTCGTCGTCGGGAAGACGAAGAAGCTTGTGGCGAAGGACGTCGTCGGAGAGGCGGAAGCCACGCTCCACTTCGTCGAGTGCGCCGGCGGGGGCAACGATGTTGAACACCGCGTAGTAGCCGTCATCCTGTTTCTGGATGGGATACGCAAGACGACGCTTGCCCCACCAGTCGGGATTGCCGTGGACCGAACCACCAACCGAGTTGATGGATGAGGTGATGGTCTTCAACCAACCATGGGCGTTGCTCTCTTCGAGCTTGCCGCTGATAATGACCATGAGTTCGTAAGCACGCATTGCGTGTGACCTCCCTTCGGACCCGAGTTACGACCTCGGGGCCCCACGTATGGAGCAGGGTGAATATGACCCCGAGAGCGTATCTGCTCGCGATGACCATCCCACAGGGGTGGGTCAGACACACAAAACCCTCTCGCACAAGGCAAATGTGCGCGGTGCCGTCTTGCTCAGGAAGACGCCGCCGTGCGACCGGCTGGCGCGGGTCAGCCTCGGCGAGCGGTCTTGCTGCGACCACGGCCCACGATGGGCAGCACCCTCAACAGATGGTGCCATCGGCATTCGTGGCACGCCTCCACGACATACGCGGCGTATTCGTGACCGGTGCGTTGGAGTTTCTCGATGTCCTTGCGGTCGATCACACACTTTCCGTGCTTCGGCAATCCGTGACCGAACACGTAGGTCACCAACACCACGTTCACCTGTTCGCAGATCGGGCACAGAGTCTTCGACGGCTCGCCCAGATGTTTCGCCGCCCTGATCAGTTCCGGATGGGCGTCGCACACGGTCTCGCGGTTGATGCGGCCGCGCTTGAACTCGTTGATGAGTGCACGTCGGGCGAGTTGGTGGTCGACGACTCCGACGTCGCCCCTCAACATGTCGACGGAGAAACCCATGACGCCACAAGATAGTCATAAGATTCGGTCATGTCAGACCCGGCTTCAGTTGTCACAGACGGCCGTGCGGTTTCCTTCGGCGCGTCGGTCTACAACGACGACGAATTGCGGGTGTGCGGCGACGTTCGGGGCAAGAGAGTTCTCGAGTTGGGGCTTTTCGGCACGGTGCCCAACTCGGTCGCCATGGCACAACGCGGTGCGCGCAGCATCGCCATCGACCCTTCGAAGGAACACGTGCAACGTGCGCGACAGGCGGCCCGCAATGCCGACGTCGTCGTCGAATTCCACGAGGGTCAACTCGCCGATCTCGGTTTTCTCATGAACGCCGCTGTCGATCTCGCGGTGTGCGTTCACCACATCACGCTCGACACCGACATCGCGCGTCTTTTCCGCCAGGTGCACCGCGTGTTGCGACCCGAAGCCGGGCTCGTGTTCGCGTTGCCCCACCCCACGGCGATGATCTTCGACGGCGGCGACCCGGTTGCGCGGCGTCGATACGGCGACGCGTCACCCACCATCGGTGATCTCACGATGGCTCTTCAACGAGCGAACTTCACCATCGATGTCATGCACGAACTCACGCCGCTTCACCAGCCGAACGCGGTGGTTCCGTCGACTCTCGTGGTGCGCGCCCGAAAACTCGGGTCGTGATCACACCCGGTTGATGCGGCGCGTCGGGCGCAACGACGACGCACGCGACTCATTCTCTGACCACCATCGGTGAAGGCGTTCGATTGCGGCGTCCTCGCCGATCATGCCTTCCTCGAGACGAATGTCCATCAGGAACTCGAGCGCCGCACCGACGATCGGGCCGGCCGGCACGCCGAGGATCTCCATCACACGTTGACCGTCGATCTCGGGGCGCAGACTCGCAAGTTCCTCGCGCTCCATCACCTCGGCGATGCGCTCTTCCATTTCGTCCATGCGGCGCGCGAGAATGCGGGCCTTCTTTTCGTTGCGGGTCGTGCAGTCGCAGCGCGTGAGAACGTTCAGCTCGGCAAGGTACGGGCCCGCGTCACGCACGTATCGGCGCACCGCGGAGTCGGTCCAACCCATCTGGTAGGTGTGAAAGCGCCCGCTGATGGCAACCAACTCCGACACAGCCGCGATGTCGTCGTTCGGGTACTTCATCGCCTTCATGCGGTCGCGCGTCATGCGGGCCCCGACCACTTCGTGATGATGGAAGGTGACGCCCTTTCCTTCCTTGAAGCCGCGCGTGCGGGGCTTGCCGATGTCGTGGTACAGCGCGGCGAGACGCGTGATGCGGAAGTCGAAGTCGCTTCGCGCGTCGGGACGCACGTTCTCCACGACAGCGAGCGTGTGGGTGAGGACATCCTTGTGGCGGTGGATCGGATCCTGTTCGAGCCTCATCAACCGCAGTTCGGGGAGAAACTGATCGACGAGTTGCGTGTCGACCAGGAACCACAGACCGGCACTCGGAGAGTCGGTTGTCATCAACTTGTCGAACTCGTTCCGGATTCTCTCGGCAGACACGATCGACAGTCGTTCTGCCATCTGGGTGACCGCGCGCACGATGCCCGGATCAGGTGTCACGTTCAGCTGTGAGATGAACCGAGCCGCGCGCAACATGCGCAGCGGATCCTCCGTGAACGATTCCTCCGGCGACAAGGGCGTGCGCAACATGCGCGTCATGAGATCTGCCGCTCCGCCGAAAGGATCCACGAGCGTCGGCGATTCGCTCGTGATCTCGAGCGCCAGTGCGTTGATGGTGAAATCACGTCGCGACAGGTCGGTCTCGATGTCGTCGGAGAAAACCACCTCGGGCTTTCGCGAGTCGGGCGAGTACGCCTCGGCGCGGTGCGTGGTGATTTCGTAGACGCGTTCGCCGATCTTCAGACCGATGGTTCCGAAGCGCTCACCCTGGGTCCACACCGCGTCGGCGATCCCCGACACGATCCGCTTGATGTCGTCGGGGCGTGCCGTGGTGGTGGCGTCGAAATCCATGGTGTCGGGCGCACCGGATACTGACGGGTCTGCAATGAGAAGGTCCCGCACCGTGCCCCCCACCAGGTACAGCCGGTGTCCCGCCTCGCGAAACAGGGTCGCAAGTGGGGTCATCTCTTCGAGAATCGGGGCAAAACGAGGTGGAATCATCGGGAACAACCTCCTCGTGCGCGGTCGGACGGAGAGGCAGTCCAAGGCTAGGCACCCCGGCATCGGGTGATGTGCCCAATTCGGACTCCTCCCCCCGACTTTGAAAGGGGGTACTACCGTCTACGGAATGAGTGCGGTCGAGCAATCACCCCGCGAGGGCCTCATCTGGTCGGGGGGCACCAGCGCACGATTGCGCCCGTGGCCGCGCGACCCTGGGTGCGCCCACCTCATTCTCTCGGGGTCGTACGACGCAGTCGACCTGCCCGACACCGACACCCTGAACGACTGGAAGCACACGGCCCGCACATGGGGATACCAATCGGTTCGCACCAGCGCCCTGCCCGCCAAGGTGGCCGAATCCCTCGGCGAGACCGGATTCGTGCCGGTTCAGCACCTCACCTTGTTGTCGGTGGCGCACGACCAACCACCCCGCTTCGACCTGCCACGAGACGCGACCCCCCGGCCACTGCGACGTTGGGCTCTCGGGCCCGGATCACCGGCCATCTCGGCACTTCTCGACATCGACGCATCTGCCTTCGAGGCTCCGTGGCAACTCGATGAAGCCGCATTGACAGACGCCCTGCGTGCGACAAGTGCCTCGCGAATCTTCGTCTCACGACGCAACCGCGGCATCGACGGCTTCGTGCTGGTGGGCATCACAGCCCGCACCGGGTTCCTGCAACGCCTTGCGGTTCACCCGGGATCGCGACGCAGCGGCACGGCCACGCGTCTCGTCGCGCGTGCTCTCGAATGGGTGCAGAAACAGGGATGCAGCACCACGGTCGTGAACACCGAAACGACCAACCACCCCGCGCTCGGTCTGTACCGGTCGCTCGGATTTCGTTCTCTCGACCCCGGACTCGTGGTGATGGAGTGCCGACTCACATGAAGCCGATTCTGCGATGCCTCGTGGCGCTCGGTGCCCTGGTCGTCTGTGGTCTGCCGACGGGCCGCGCGCACGCCGCAACGCCGACGGTTCCCCGCATCGTGATCGAGGACCAACCCTTCGGCATCTCGCGCAACTCACGCGCTCGAATCGTCTTCCGCATTCCGGAAACGGTGTCGGTGTCGAGAAACAGCATCATCGGAATCCGTGTGCACCGTCGCATCGCCAATCGTTCGTCGTTCCGCGCGATTGCGTCGTACGAAGCCACGGCGGCAGTCATCGACTCGGTGTCTCTCCGCGCATCGCAGACCGTCAGAAGAGAAGACGGTGCCCTGACCGCTTCGGTTTCGTTCTCCGTGTCGTCGGACAGTGCATCGGTCATTCGGATTCCGTTCGACGGTGTGTACCCGATGAGCGTCACGCTTCAATCGACGGCCGACGGACCGATCCTGGCAGAGGCACTCACGTTCATCCACAGAACATCGGAGGACGTTCCGGAAGTCCAGACTTCTGCTGCGGTCAGGCTCGAATCGGCACCGTCGCTGAAACCCGACGGAACCGTCTCGGTGGACGACAGGACACGGGAAAGAGTCGAACGTTTTCTCAGGTTTCTCGCCGCTTTTTCGGCACCGTTGACTCTGTCGATTCAGCCCGAAATCGTGTCGTCGCTGGCTGCATCGACCGACCCGCGTGACGCATCACTTCTCAACCGGCTGCACGATGCGCTGAAGACCCGAACCGTGACCACAACGGCGTTCAGCACGCTCGACCCCTCGTTGTTCGCCACCATCGGGAAAACCGAGGAGTTCATCGAACAGGTGCGGTTCGGAGAAACAACGTTGAACCGAATTCTCCCCGGCGCGCCGTTGCAGCGCGGAACCTGGTGGGCAACCCACGCCGTCAGCGTCGAAGGTCTCGCCTTGTTGCGGAAAGCCGGTGTCGTGTCGATGATTCTTTCTCCGGCGGCACAACGCGACACCTCGTCTGCGTCGTCACCGAACGTGCTGCGTCGACCCGACGGCCAATCGACTGAGTTGATGTCGGTTGTCAGCATCGACGGCGACATCGCCGGTTCTCTCACCGGCGGAGAACTACCTGCGTCGGCCCACCGCGCCGCGGCGGAATTGTTGATGGAACGCCACGACCTTCTCGCCCAAGGTCTTGCGCCCGGCGCGATCCGCCTGATGTTGTCCACGACGACGGGTGTTCTCGACGACGACGGCACCCTCGAGAAGGCGGTCAGGTTGCTCACCGGAGTGTCGTTCACCGACATGGCGGCGCCCCAGAGCGTCACCGCCGAGACACCGGTCGTCGATTTCCCGGCGACCACGTCACACGGTGGAGAACTGCGTTCGGCCGGCATCACGGCGGCGCAGGCGGAATTGAAGGCCACCCAGTCGATGACCGACGAGGCCGACCCACGACGTTCTCTGTGGGCATCGATGCTTGCTCTCGGCGAATCGTCCGGCGTCACCGAACCGAACGAATACGTGGCGGGTCTGCGCGCGCAACTTGCGACCACACGCGCCTCGGTCACGGTCACCACCCCGAAGTCGATCACCTTGTCCGGTCGCCAGGTTGCGATTCGTCTGCAACTCAGGAACGACTCGGCGCAACCGCTCACCGTCAGGGTCAGGATGGCGAGCGTCAAGCTCGATCTCACGCAACCCGTGCGCCTCGTGACCCTCGCGGCGGGGAGCACCACCGAAGTCGAGGTCGCTGCCGGCACGCGCACCAACGGCCGGTTCCCCGTCTCGGTGCGGGTCACGACGCCGGTCGGCAACCAGGAAGTGGTGCCCTACATCACCATCACCGCGAAAGTGAACGCCATTGCCGGGCTCGGTCAGCTGGTGGGAATCTCGCTGCTGCTCGTGATCCTCGCGTGGTGGTGGTCGCACTGGCGTCGCGCGCGTCTCGCTGCGGCCGTGGCGGCTACGGTGGCTGACCAATGACCGTTCGAATTGTTACCGACTCCTCCTGCGACCTGCCCCAGGACATGGCCGACGCTCTCGGCATCAAGATTGTTCCTCTGAGTGTCCGCTTCGGCGACACCGAGTACATCGACCGCACCACCATCACCACCGACGAGTTCTGGGCCAAGTGCTCGCAATCGGCTGTCCTGCCGGAAACTGCAGCCCCGTCACCGGGCCAGTTCGAGCAGGCCTACCGCGAATTGGCGGCCAACGGCGACTCCGTCGTGGTCATCAGCCTGTCGTCGTCGCTGTCAGCCACGATGCAGAGCGCCGAGATTGCGGCGAAGGCCGTGTCCCCGGACATCGATGTCCGCATTGTCGACAGCCGAAACGCCTCGATGGGGCTCGGCCTCACCGTTCTCGACTGTGCCCAGGCGGCCCGCAACGGAGCAACGGCCGATGCAGTCGTGGCACTGGCCGAATCGCTGATCCCGCGCACCCACGTGTTCGGCGCGCTCGACACCCTCGAGAACCTGAAGAAAGGTGGCCGCATCGGCGGCGCCAAGGCGATGCTTGCCAGCGCACTCTCGATCAAGCCCCTCATCGAAATCCGTGGCGGTCTCGTCGAGGAGGCCGGAAAACAGCGCACCCGGTCGAAGGCTCTTGCGTTTCTCGTCGACGTGCTCAAACAGCACGACGGCAAGCTCGAACGCGTCGGAATTCTTCACGCACAGTGCCCCGACATCGATGCATTCGTGCAGATGGTGAAGACCGTGTACTCGGGTGAAGTCATCGTCGGAGACATCGGCGCAGTCATCGGCACTCACGCCGGCGAGGGAACCATCGGCATCGCATTTCGCCAATCGGCGTAAGGGGTATCGCCCCCTTGGGGGGTTATCCACAACTAGCGTGAACAGCCAGTAATGGCTGCATCACGACGTTCCGAAGACCTCATTGGTGGTCGTTATCGACTCGAAAGCACCATTGCGTCCGGCGGCATGGCCGACGTGTGGCTCGCACATGATTTGCAGCTTCGTCGCGAAGTTGCAGTGAAGCTGTTGCGCTCGACTGTTGCAGACGACCCAACCGTTGCAGAACGTTTCCGTCGCGAAGCGCGCGCACTCGCACAGTTGACTCACCCGAACATCGTGCCAGTGTACGACTGCATCGAAGAGCCCGACGGACAAGTCGCACTCGTGATGCGTTTGATTCGCGGTCGGTCGTTGCGTGATGTACTCGATGACGCGGGTTCGAACGGTCACGCGGGTCAGATCGGTGCGTATCTCACCGTTCACATCGGAAAAGCAATCGCGGCAGCACTCGCAAAGGCCCACTCGAAGAACATCCTTCACAGAGACATCAAGCCGGGGAACATTCTCATCACGCAATCCGGCGAGATTCTGCTCACCGACTTCGGCATCGCCAAGCCGCTGCGCAGCACCGAAGAAGACGGCACCGATCTCACCAAGGCCGACATCATGATGGGAACAGTGAAGTACCTGTCTCCCGAACAGGTGCAGGGCCGCGAACTCGACGAACGCGCGGACATCTACTCCCTCGGCATCGTGCTGTACGAATGTCTCGCCGGAGAGGTTCCGTTCCACGAAGACAACAACCAGGCCACTGCGGTCGCCCGACTCGAGCGCGATCCCACCCCGCTCGAACAGAAGCGCAACGACATACCGAGCACGGTGATCAACGTGATCCACAAGATGCTGCGCCGCAAGCCGGAAGCGCGCTACGCGGACTGTGCAGAAGTTGTGCAGGCTCTCGACAATGCGATGAATCATCTGCACGACGCAGTCACGCCCGTGTCGGGCACATCATCGTCCGTGCCGCGCACCCGCCCGCCGGCCATCGACCCGCTGATGCCTCAAAAACCCCCGAGAACATTGGCTCCCGTGCCGGATTCGCTCACACCCGACGCACAGCCGCGCCAGAAGCGCGATGCAACACCGAAGGGCAATGCACGGCCGAAAAACGACCTGCCGACCGGGCGTCGCACCTCGACCCGACGCAACTACGTGCCCGTCGCCTTCCTGCTGACGATGGCGGTGATCATGTCGGTCATGCTGTGGCGCGGGCTGCAGGACACCAAGTCGACCGGCACCGTCGTCGACAACGTCGAAGTGGTTCCGGTGTCGCTCGTCGGCGTGCGCAGTTACGACCCTGCGGGTGATGACGGCGAGGAGAACGAGGCGTTGATTCCCTCTCTTCTCGACAACAACCCCGCCACCAACTGGACCACCGTGTGTTACGGAAGCAAGTACTTCGGTTCGAAAGGCGGGCTCGGGCTCGTGCTGCAACTGTCGGGGACCGGACTCGGAACCGTGAACGCCAATTTCGCGAACGGTCCGTGGAACGCCGAGGTCTACGTCAGCACCGCCGAAACGATTCCCGCGACGCTGAACGAGTGGGGGCTGCGCGTCGGAACGATGAATTCGCAGAACCCCGGTCTCGCAAATTTCGACGTGAAGACTCCTGCCCGAAACGTTCTGTTGTATCTGCGCGAGATGGGGCGCAGCCCCGACTGCAGCAACAAGAACCCGTACCAGACGATGATGAGCGGGCTCTCGTTCACGTCGGCGAAGTGACACACGACGAACTTCTCCTGCGTCGCGCGCAACGCGGCGACCAGAAAGCTGTCGACTCGATTCTTCGGCAGCACTACGACATTGTGCGCGCCGTGTGTCATCGCATCGTCATCAACTCCGACGATGCAGACGATGCGACACAGATGGCGCTGATCGCAATCGTGCGCGCGCTTCCCTCGTTCGATGGTCGTTCGAAATTCTCCACATGGGTGTACCGCATCGCAACGAATGCGGCGCTCGACGAAGTGCGCCGGATACGGCGACGGGCGATTCCCCACGATGAGCAGACCTTCTCCGGTCTTCCGGTGGCCGACGCGTCGGGGGCGGTCGATGCCCAACTCGCGGTGTCGGCGGCTCTCTCGAAAGTGCCCGAAGAGTTCAGGGTCGTTCTGGTGCTCCGGCACATTGCCGACCTCGAGTACGACGAGATCGCCGTGATACTCGACATTCCCGTGGGGACAGTGCGGTCGCGCCTGTCGCGCGGCAGGTCGCAATTGTCGGAGATCCTCGGGAACCCCGACTCCCCGTCGGAACGTCAGACCAAAGAGACCGGAGGGCCCCCATGAGCGAGAACGAAGATCTTGACCCCGCTCTCCTGCGGCACTTGCGCGACGTTCCGCCCGCATCCGACGCGGTTCGCGAAGCCCACATCTCCGCGGCCCTTGACGAAATCTCGCCTTCCCAGACGTCGTCCGGTCGCCGGACCCGCGTGCTCGGCGGTGTTGCGGCCGCCGTGATGCTGACTCTCGGCGGTGTCACAATCGCACAGCGACAGAACGAGAACGAGCGCGGGCCGTTGACCGGGACAGTGACAACCACCGTGCCCAAGGGAGGCGCCGACTGCAAGGAAGAGCTCCCGGATGCCGGGAAGGACACAACCGAACGACAGGAAACCGAGCACAACGGAACGCGGTATGCCCTACTGTTCCGTGACGATGCCATCGACGTGTACCGCGCCGTCGAGCCGTGCGACCTTGTCGGCACCCTGAGTTACGGGGACGCAATGGTCGAGCGCGACAAGGAATCGTCACTCCCGAACCCCACGCACAGATGCAGTTATTCGACGGAACTCGTGGCCCGATTCAAAGATGCGGCCGACGGAGATCCGTACGATCTCGTCGTCGTTCAGACCGACGATGGACTGAGCGTGGAATTCGATGACGACTGTGTCTCGTCCATCGACACCATCTCCCTGCCCTAGCGGCACGTTCGGAGCCCTCTTCTCCCGCACCGTTAGGCTGACCCCATGGTGTCCAACCCCCTGACCGACCCCGAATGGGCAGACCGCACCGTCGATTTCATCGACCGGGTCGTGGCAACCATCCGCAGGTACACCACGCAACCCCTCGTCACGACTGCCCGGGGGATTGTCTTCGGACTGTTGGCCTCGTTCGGGATCATCACCGGTCTCGTGTTGCTGTTGGTCGGGCTCGTGCGCGGCCTTCAGGCGGCGCTCGACTCCGTTGTCAGCCACGACGTCTCGGTCTGGCTGTCGTATTTCATACTCAGCGCGTTGTTCCTGGTCGTCGGCATCCTGCTGATGCGCAAGCGCTACACCCCGAAAGAAGATCTCTGAATGAGCACCGCACGCAAAGTCATCATCATCGGCAGCGGACCCGCGGGTCTCACGGCCGCCATCTACACCGCGCGAGCATCGCTGTCGCCCCTCGTGATCGAGGGCGAACCGAGCAGCACCAGCGACCAGCCCGGCGGCCAGTTGATGCTCACCACCGAAATCGAGAACTTTCCGGGTTTCCCCGAGGGAATCATGGGACCCGAACTCATGGGCAACTTCCGTGCGCAGGCCCAGCGATTCGGAGCCGAGATCATCACGGAAAAGGTCACGAAAGTCGACTTCTCGGCGCGCCCGTTCAAGGTGTGGGTGCGTGACACCGAGTACACGGCCGACTCGGTGATCGTGGCGACCGGGGCGCAGTCGTTGATGCTCGACCTTCCGCGCGAGGGCGACCTCATCGGTCACGGCGTGTCGACCTGTGCAACGTGCGACGGCTTTTTCTTCCGCGGTCACGAGATTGCCGTCGTTGGCGGCGGCGACAGCGCGATCGAAGAGGCGAACTTCCTCACCAAGTTCGCCACGAAGGTGTACCTGGTGGTGCGACGCGACGCCCTGCGCGCCTCGCGCATCATGCAGCAACGTGCGCTCGACAACCCGAAAATCGAGATTCTGTGGAACTCGCGGGTGAGCGAACTGCACGGGTCGTCGACTCTCGAGGGCGTCACCATCACCGACACGGTCACCAACGAGACGCGTCCGCTCGCGGTCACGGGGTTGTTCATCGCCATCGGACACAAACCGAACACCGGCTTGTTCACCAACATCCTCGACATGGAGGATTCCGGGTACCTGCTCACACGCGAAGGTTCCACGTACACGAACGTTCCGGGAATCTTTGCCTGCGGCGATGTGCAGGACCACACCTACCGCCAGGCCATCACCGCCGCCGGTTCCGGTTGCATGGCTGCGATCGATGCCGAGCGTTGGCTCGAATCACAGCACTGAGTCGGCCCGTGATTCGTGTCGGTGTCATCGCGGTGTCCGACCGGGCATCTGCCGGAAAGTACGACGACCGCGGCACTCCCGCCCTCATTGCCTATCTCGGCGAGAAGCTCACGACGGCGCACGAATGCGTGTGCCGACTGATCCCCGACGAAAAGCAACTGATCTCCGACACCATCGTCGATCTCGTCGACAACGAGAACTGCTGCCTCGTCCTCACCACCGGTGGCACGGGACCCGCGCCGCGTGACGTGACTCCCGAGGCCACAGAGGCCGTGTGCGAGCGCATCATCCCCGGTTTCGGCGAGGTGATGCGACGGATCTCGTACGACATCATCCCCACGGCGATTCTCAGTCGCCAGATCGCGGGCGCGCGAAGGTCGTCGCTCATCGTGAATCTTCCCGGCAACCCGAAAGCGATTGCCGAATGCCTCGATGCGGTGCTTCCCGCGATTCCCGATTGTGTCGATCTCATCGGCGGACCACGAATCGATGTCATCGATTCGGTGCGCGCCTGGCGTCCTCCCTCATCCTGAGTTTCCCGGCAGTAAAGTGTTCACGAGCGAAAGGACACCCTCATGGCCGCCGGAATCATCACGCTGACAAGCGCCACATTCGACGAAACCGTCAACAGTTCGAACACCCCGATTCTCGTTGATTTCTGGGCCGAATGGTGCGGGCCGTGCAAGCAGATTGCGCCGATCCTCGAGGAGCTCGCCGTGGAACAAGCAGGTCGCATCACCATCGCAAAACTGAACGTCGACGACCACGGTGACATCGCGGGTCGGTTCAACGTCATGAGCATTCCGACCATGTTGTTGTTCGACAAGGGCGACATCAAGACCAAGATCGTCGGTGCAATGCCCAAGAGCCGAATGCTCTCGGAGATCGAACCATTTCTTCCGATTTCCTGATCGGTCCCGGCCACAGGGGGCCGGCTGTCCGTGAACTGCAGCGTCGACTGGCGGCGGCGGGATTTCTCGCGCCCGGTTCTGCAGAGGATTCGAACTTCTGCGCACGCACGCACGCGGCGCTGATCGCGTTCCAGGATTCGTACGGCCTGCGCGCCACGGGTGAATGCGACGACCTCACGTGGTCGGCGCTGATCGAGACGTCGTGGTCGCTCGGCGAGCGCCTTCTGTTCCTGCGCTCCCCCAACATTCGCGGGGACGATGTGGCCGAACTGCAGTCGTTGTTGAACAGACTGGGTTTCGATTGCGGCCGCGTCGACGGCATTTTCGGGCCGTTGCTCGTGCATGCCATCTCCGATTTCCAGACCAACATCGGACTCGAGAGCAACGGCATCTGCACGCCGGAACTTGTTGATGAACTTCGACGAATGGGGTCACAAAGCGGAACCGGTCCCGGTGTTGCGGTCGTTCGTGAAGGTCTCCAGCTGGAGGGAGACCGGTCACGCGACGATGCCCGCATCGTGGTCGGTTACTTCCACGGTGGTGCTCCCCTTGCCCATGCCGTCGTGCGTCGTGCGCGCGAACACCACCCGCTCACCACAACTGTCGACGCAGATGCAACCGCACAGGCGCAGGCAGCGAATCGTTTTCGTGCAGAGGTGTACGTGGGGTTCGAGACTGTCGACGACACCGCATGCACTCTGTCTTTCTACGAAGTGCCGACCTTTGTGAGTGTCGGCGGCCGCAATCTCGCAAAACGCATTG
The DNA here is from genome assembly GCA_040401975.1 of Ilumatobacteraceae bacterium. Taxonomy (GTDB): domain Bacteria; phylum Actinomycetota; class Acidimicrobiia; order Acidimicrobiales; family Ilumatobacteraceae; genus UBA2093. Next base: position 44,068 of record JBBANL010000003.1, read on the forward strand.
CGTCTGCAATGCTCGACAGGGTTCCCGAGTTGTCGATTCGACTGCAGGGTGTGCGCCATCCGATTCTCCGCGAGACGCGAATGCCAGCTGTGTTGTGCTCGATGGGCCCGCACGACCTCGTCAGCATGAAGACATCTGCCCTGTCGGCCGCAGTCGCCGACGCACTCGACGCATGGCGCGCTGATCCCGGAGCTGAAATTTCGTAATCCACAGGTGTTCCACAGGTGTGGGAAACCTTCAACCATTACCCCCTACTTGAGGGTGAGGGAGTGTGGACAAAGTTACGCCGTTGAAATTCAAAGCCTACGACTCGGTCATGCGCCGATAAATGCGCTCGAGATCGATGAGATCAGCAAAATCGATGGAGATGCGGCCACGCTTCCCGGCCATCGAAACAGAGACTTTCGTGTCAAGGTGTTCGGCCAAGAGACTTTCGAGTTCCAGCAGACCGGCCGGCTTCAGTGTCGACGTGGTGCCGCCTGATCCGCCGCCAGTGCCGCCTGTGTTGACAGGACCGGCGCCCTTCACGGCGTCTTCCACCTGACGCACCGACCATTCGTCGCGAACAGCCGAGGCGGCGAGGCTCTCCATCTGCTTGCTGTCCTTGCATCCGAGCAGTGCGCGGGCGTGTCCGGCATCGAGACGACCGTCGGCCAGGTACCCCTGGATCGATGCAGGCAACTGCAAGAGGCGCAACGCGTTCGAGACCGCAGCGCGGCTCTTGCCGACACGCTTTGCCACCTTTTCGTGGGTCAGACCGAAGTCGTCGACCAACTGCTGATACGCCGATGCTTCTTCGAGTGCCGTCAGATTCTCTCGGTGAAGATTTTCCACCAACGCCTGTTCAACGGATTCGAGCTGGTTGATCTCTCGGACCACCACCGGCACTTCGTTCAACTTGGCGCGTTGTGCTGCACGCCATCGACGTTCGCCTGCGATCAGTTCGTATTTGCCGGGTGACAACTCACGCACCAGCAACGGCTGCAGCACTCCGATCTCTCGGATCGAATTTGCGAGATCGTTCAGCGCGTTTTCGTCGAAGTGAACGCGTGGCTGGTTCGGGTTCGGAGTGATCGACCCGGTCGGCACATCGCGGAGCGCCGAATCGGGCAATGCCCCGGCGGGCTCTGGCGATGCAGAGCGGGGCGGGGCCTCGCCGGATCCGCGCTCTGTCGGGATGAGAGTCGAAAGACCCTTACCTAGCTTTCGGCGTTCTGCCATTGCTCAACTCCTTTGCGACTGCTCTGTAGGCCTTGGCGCCCTTCGACGTCGATGCGTGCTTCAGTACGGACATCTCCATCGACGGGGCCTCCGCCAGCTTGACGTTGTAGGGAATCACGGTCTTGAACACCTTGTCGCCGAATGCACCACGCAGGTCGGCTTCGACTTCCTGCGACAGTTTCTTGGCGGCTTCAGACATGGTCAACAGGTAGTGGCCGATCTCGAGCTCTGGGTTCAACGCCTGACGCACCTGGCGCACAACATCGCTCAGGTCACGCAAGCCCTCGAGCGCAAAGTATTGGCACTGCACCGGAGCCAGGATCGAATCCGCCGCCATGAAGGCGTTCACGGTGAGTCGGCCGAGGGTCGGTGGGCAGTCCATCAAGATGTAGTCCCAGTCGTCGCGACATGCGTTGATGGCGTCTTTCAGGCGAGGCTGAGGGAACATCTCGGCAACCAGTTGAGCCTCGACATCGGCTAGTTGTTGCCCCTTGGGGGCCGGGGCCACAAACAGGTTCTTCTCGGCAGTCGGCTCAACAATTGCGTCGAGCGTCTCCTCGCGTCGCAGCACTTCCGCAATGGTCGGAGCGTCCTCGGGAATGTTCACGCCCAAACCGGACGACGCGTTGCCCTGAGGGTCGAGGTCGATCACTAAGGTGCGAAATCCCAATTCAGCCAATGCGGCGCCAAGGTTGATGGCTGTCGTGGTCTTGCCGACCCCGCCCTTCTGAAGCGAGATGGCCAGAACAACTGTGTCGGAATCGCTCATGAGATGGTCGCTCCTACGGGCAATCGAGGTGGGTGAGTGGTGGCAAGCATAGAGCCGGCCTGTGGACAACGGGTGGATGTCGGGGTGGTTTCACGTGAAACATGTGCGCCACTGGGTGCCCACCTGCGGAATGTTTCACGTGAAACATCTGAAAGATTTCAGAACTTCCCCTGTTTCACGTGAAACATCATGGAGGCCTTGCGTATCAAGGGTTTGCGGTCAGTACGACCACTCCGGACCCATACGAGGGGGCCCCAAATTGGGCCTCGTTCAGGAGGGTTTCCGACCACCGCGACGGGTCCCGAGAGGGGGGTTCTGAGACAATCAGCCTTCCTCCGTTTTTTAGAAGACCCCTCGCTGCGGGGGCAGTCGACTCAGGTGGCCCGAAGCCCCGACAGACAACGGCGTCGTATGCGCGGGCGTGTGAGTTGTCCCGCACGAGATCATCCACGTCGGCCGTCAGCACGGTGACCCGATCCCCCAACCCCAGCGCAGAGACCCCCAGACGCAAGGCGTCCATTCGGGTAGCCCTACGGTCGACCAACACCACCTCGAGGTCGGGCCGGTCCACTGCAATCACCAGACCGGGCACTCCCGCGCCGGTTCCGATGTCGATGATCCGGCCGCTGACCCCCTCAAGCGCGGCGACAAACTGCCTGGCGTGCTCGATGACTTCGGGAATCGGTCGGTCGCCCAGAGTGCCGACCTTCTGGGCGGCTTCCAAGACCTCGACCAATGTTCGCCTGGGTGTCACTCACCGAAATGTAGTGCCAACATGCACAGAGCCCGCCTGTCGGCGGGCTCTCCACGATCTGGTTGTACGGGCGACCTTTAGGCGGGTTCGACCACCACTCGACGGCGGGGTTCTTCGCCCTCGCTGCGTGTCGTGACGCCGTCGTACTCGACGAGGGTGTCGTGCACGATCTTGCGGTCGGCAGACGTCATCGGCTCGAGCATGCGCGCCGACCCGGTCTCTTTGACCTCGTCTGCCACTTTGGTGGCAAAACGGCTGAGCGCCTCGCGACGACGCTCGCGGTAACCGGCAATGTCGATGCGAAGCCGGGTGTCCTGGTCGCCCAAGCGACGCTGGCTGGCCACGCGGGTCAGGTCTTGAATGGCGAGGAGCGTTGCTCCGCCCGGCCCGACCATCAGGCCGAGCTCGGTGCCGTCGACACGCACCTCGATCTCGCCGTCTTCACGGTTCACCGTGACCGCGCCTGTTGTTCCGAATGCCTTCACCAGGCCCGACAGGAACTCAGACGCTGCCTCGCCGACAACGGCAGGGTCGACGTCGACCTTTTCGCGAGGGGGGCGCTGCTCACGGGGAGCACGATCCTCACGCGGACGGTCGTTGCGGGGGCGCTGTTCGCGACGCTCGCCGTTGCCCTTTTCCTTTTCGCGACGCGGACGACGTTCAGTCTTGCCGCGGGGCGACGTGGGCTTCACGCGAGCGCGAACTCGTGCCTCGCCCCGGGTGCGCCCGAAGAGACCCTGCTTGGGCTCTTCGATGACCTCGAACTCGGCGTCGTCTTCTGCGACACCCAACTGGTCGAGTGCTGCTTCCTTAGCTTCTTCGAGTGTTTCTCCGGTGGTTTCTACCCATTCCATGGGGTCCTCTTTTCTTGGTTGCGCATTGCTGCGCGCTTACTTCTTGCGCTTGCTCGGGGGTACCGGGCGGTTCGGCCGACCACTTGGGGTGGGGCGGTTCTTGCTGGGCGTGACGCGCTTGCTCTGAATCGGAGCCTGTGCTTGCTCTTGTTCGTTCTTCTGCTTGCTCGACTTGTCGTCCTTGCCGATCTCCCGGGCCTTTGCGCTGGCGTCCTGTGCCTGCTGGCCGAGCCCGCCCTCACCGTAGAAACGCTTGGTGATGTAGTGCTGCTGAACGATGCGAACAATCGCCTGGGTGCCGTAGTACACCACCAGCCCGGTGGGCAGGAACACCTGGAACAGCGCAAACGCCACCGGCAGGTACTGCATGACCTTTGCCTGGGTGGGCGACATGGTGGCACTTGTCGTGCGACTCGCCACCATTCGCTGCTGGATGAAGAAGAGGCCTCCGAGGCCGAGAATCAGAAGGGCGTAGGGGATTCCGCGCACGAAGTCGTCGCCCATTGCATTGGCGGGCGTGATCGCCAGGTCGAGGCCGAACGACAGCATCTCCTTGGCCTTGTCGAGCGATTGATACAGCGCCGAATCGGTGGCGATGTGCTTCGGATTGAACGTGCCGTCAGTGCCGATGCGCCCGAGCCCGTTCAACACCTGGAACATGATGATGAACACGGGCATCTGCGCCATGAGCGGCAGGCAGGAGGCGAGCGGGTTCACCTTGTGCTCCTGGTAGAGCTTCATCATCTCTTCGTTGAGCTTCTGGCGGTCGCCCTTGTACTGGTTCTGCAGGCGCTTCATCTCCGGCTGGAGTCGCTGCATCTCGAGCATTCCCTTGGTGCTCTTCAACGTGAGCGGGGTGATGAGGAGCATGATCGCGAGTGCCACCATCGCGATGGCGATGGCGTAGTTGTTCACCCACGAATAGAACGTGTCAATCAGCCATGCGGCGGCTCTGAACATGTTTCAGCCTTTCTTACGCGCGCCCTCGTGGCGCAGGAACTGGGTCGACCCCGGACGGACCAAAGGGGCGACAACGAAGGAGACGGCGCGCAGTCAACCACGACCCGCGCACGGAGCCGTGGGTCTCGATGGCCTCGACGGCGTAGTGCGAGCACGACGGCCAGAACCGACACGGAGAGGGTCGGCCTTCCCGCGCGCGCTGATAGAAGCGGATTCCCTTCAACAACAAGCCTTGTGTCTTTGTGAAACACGCCTCGGTGTGTTCGTGAGTGGCGGTCATTGCTTGCCCCTCTCGGCACATTTGGCGAGCAGACGGTCAAGGTCGGCGCCCAACTGGTCGAACGACAGATCTTTGGCCCGGGCAGACGCGCCGAACACATACACACCGGGGCGCATCGAAGGCTCTCGGTCTGTCATCAGCGCACGCAACTGGCGCCGCAGCCGGTTTCGGCTCACGGCAGACCCGTACGCGCGACCCAGGGCATAGCCCACGCGGGGTTGGGAGAAGGACACGTCAACGAACATGGTGCACGACAAAACGCCAGAGCGGACATGGACTCCCTCGGTGCGAACCCGGAGGAAGTCTGAGCGGCTCTGAATGCGGCCGATCAAGCGCTGAGGCGGTGGCGGCCCTTGGCGCGGCGGGACTTCAGGACTGCGCGGCCGGCACGTGTGGCCATGCGCGCACGGAAGCCGTGCTTGCGGGCCTTGCGTCGATTGTTGGGTTGAAAGGTGCGCTTCATGGCGCCTCCTCTGGGACAAGCTCCGGATGGGAGAGTGCGGTCTATGTGGCTTTCCTGCGCCAGCGGCGCGAGACGAAAGCAGACCACAGGCTAACGCCCTCCCGCGCGCATCAGACGCCCGATCGGACACCGAATCGACCACTCCTGCCGCGGTGTCCACCGGACCGCGGACCACGCAGAGCCGAATTTGGAGTATCCACAGGTGCTGACTACGGTCAAATTCCCAGTTGAGTTGGCTGGGAACGTCATCCACACCCTGTGGATTTCGTTGTGGACGACCTATTGAGGGGGCACTCAATGAGCAATCACGAAGCTGTGTGGAATGCGACCGCGCAACTACTCAAAGCGCAGGTCTCAGAAGGCGTGTGGTACTCCACTTTCAACGACGTGATCGCTCTCACGAGCGACGAAGCATCGTTGCGACTCCAGGTGCCGAATGCTCACGTGCGTGATCGCATCGTGACTCGCTACCGGCCGCTCGTGATCGATGCACTCGACGAGATCGGCGAGAGCGACCGCGAACTCATCATCGAGATTTCCGACGTCACACTCGCCGACGAGGTCACCACCACGACCGATGCGCCCGCCCCCGTTGCAGAGGCCACAAACACCAATAGCGGCAAGGGAAATGCGGTGGGTCTGAACCCCCGCTACACGTTCGAAAACTTCGTCAAGGGCGCATCGAACCAGTTCGCGCTCGCCGCCGCGTTGCGAGTCGCCGAGACCCCGGCGCGTTCGTACAACCCGTTGTTCATCTACGGCTCGGCCGGTCTCGGAAAGACGCACCTGCTGCAGGCCATCGGTTGGTACGTGCACGCGCACTACGCGCACTACGAAGTTCGTTACGTGTCGACCGAGACCTTCCTGAACGAATACGTCGATGCGATCCGTACGAACACCACCGCGGCGTTCAAGCGGCGCTATCGCGACGTCGACGTTTTGCTCATCGACGACATCCAGTTCATGGAAGGAAAAGAGGGTCTCCAGGAGGAGTTTTTCCACACCTTCAACAGCCTCCACGGAGCCAACAAGCAGATCGTCATCTCGTCGGACCGCATGCCCGACGCAATCCCGACCCTCGAAGACCGCCTGCGTGGCCGGTTCCGCTGGGGCCTGATCACCGACATCCAGCCGCCCGACCTCGAGACCCGCCTCGCCATCCTCCGGAACAAGGCCGAGCGCGACAACACCCCGTTGCCGGCCGACGTGCTCGAGTTCATCGCCAGCAACATCACCTCGAACATCCGCGAGTTGGAGGGGGCACTCATCAGGGTCACCGCCTATGCCAACCTCACCAGGGAGACCGCCACCATCGAGATGGCCCAGCAGCAGCTGGCCGACCTCCTCACGGCGCCCGCGACCAAGCACCGCACCGACGAAGAGATGCTCGCCGAAGTGGCCGGGTACCTCGGTTTCTCGGTGGAGGCCCTCAAGGGCAAGTCCCGCCAACGGCCCCTGGTGTCGGCCCGCCAGATCGCCATGTACGTGTTCCGCGACATGACCGAACTCAGCTACCCGGCCATTGCCCGGTTGTTCGGCGGTCGCGACCACACCACGGTCATCCATGCCGTCGACAAGACCCAACGCCTCATGCGCGAAGACAAGGCAACTTTTGACCAGGTGACCGACATCATCAGCCGCGTGAGGAACTCGTAGACCTGTGAATGCCGTGGGGATGACCATGTGGGGTGCATGTGCACGGAAGGGGACAACCATCGGGTCGTCCACACGTGCACAAGTTGCACGCGTGAAAGTTGTTCAAACACACATGTCGTCGCGCACATGCAGTTTTCAGCAACCGCAACGGTCACATGTCGATCGTCCACAATCCACAGCACCTATTACAACCATTAGGGAAGAACACAACCAGCCAGAGTCGGTAATCGCGCCGTTCTACACTGGGTCGACAATCACGAGGGTGACAGCATGAAGTTCAAAAGTGACCAGGGAATTCTTGCCGAAGCATTCGCGGCTCTTGCTCGAGTTGCAAGTTCGAGGAACGCAGGAACTCCGGCACTCGCAGGCGTGAAGATGGTTCTCACCGGAGACACCCTCGTTGCCGCCAGCACCAACCAGGAAATGTCACTGCAATTCTCGGTTCCGGTGGCGGGTGACACCGACGGACAGGGTCTCGTCAGTGCAAAGACCATCAACGACATCGTCCGTGTGATGCCGTCGGGAAAAATCACCGTCGAGTTCGCCGGCGAAAACGCGACCGTCACGGCCCAACGTTCACAGTTCACGATTCCCACCATGAACGCCATCGAGTTCCCGCGTCAACCGACACCCACCGGCGAACCCGTGACCCTCACGTCGGCTGCCTTCAAGGACGCACTCGATCAGGTTGTTCTCGCAGCCAGCGGCGAACCGCACAGACTGCATCTTTCTGCAGTCATGATGACCGCAACCGACAACGGCATCAGGTTGGTCGCCACCGACGGTTACCGCCTCGCAATGCGCGATATCGTCGGCGCAAGCGGAGTGTCGAGTGATCACTTCCTCATTCCCAAGGCGGCGTTCAGCGAGCTTCAGCGTCTTCTCGACATCTCCGACGAAATCACGATCAGGTTCAACGAGTCGGACGCGTCGTTCCAGTCGCAGACCATGACTCTCGCAACGAAACTCATCAACGCCGAGTACCCGCCGTACCAGAACATCATTCCCAACGACAACACGAACGAAGCAGTCATCAACCGTGAGGAACTTCTTGTCGCTCTCCGTCGCAGCCGGGTTCTCGCCTCCGATCTCACGCCCGTGCGGGTTCGCATGAGCAGCGAAGGCGTGCGGCTCACGGTGACCCTCACCGACGGATCCACCAGCGTCGAGGATCTCGATGCGAAATTCACCGGCGAAGACATCACGGTTGCCTTCAACCCCGACTATCTCGCCGACGGCGTGAACGCGTGCGGAACCGAAGAGATCTGCATCTCCACGAAGGTGCCGAACAAGCCGGCGATCATTCGTCCCGTCGGGAACAGCGACTACCTGTACTTGCTCATGCCACAACGTTCGTGACGTGATCACTCGCATCGAGCTCACCGATTTTCGCGTCTATCGTCACGCGGTCATCGAACTCGATGCGGGCGTCACTGCGATCATCGGTCGCAACGCCCAGGGCAAGACATCGTTGGCCGAGGCGATGAGCTATCTGTCGACCCTCCAGAGTTTTCGCGGCGTTGCGAACGACGCCCTCGTGCGCACCGGCGCAGACACTGCGTACGTGCGCGCCGACATCGTGCACGACGACGGCCGTGAGATTCTCGTCGAGGCGGAAATCAACCGAGCCGGTCGCAACCGGGTGCTGGTGAACAAACAGAAGCTGGCCCGCGTGCGGGATCTGTTGGGGGTGGTCCGCACGACCGTGTTCGCACCGACCGACCTCGAACTGGTGTACAAGGGCCCGGAGACCCGTCGCGACATGCTCGACGACGCATTGGTCGCGCTGGCCGCCCGCAACGACACGCTGCGCATTGAGGTCGACCGCATCGTGCGCCAGCGCAACACGCTGTTGAAGCAGGCGAACGGCCGTCTCACCGACGACATCGCCATGACCCTCGACGTGTGGGACGCCAAGCTCGTCGAGAAGGGTTCGATGCTCGGCGAGGCACGGGCAAAGATCGTCGCCCGTCTGACTCCTCTTGTACGCGAGGCATACGAGCAACTCGCGGGCGAAGCGACCGCTGTCGACGTGGTGTACGAGCCCGAGTGGCGCCGCACCGGGCTTGCCGCCGCCCTTGCCGCCGCCCGCCCCGAAGACGTGCGCCGCGGCATCACCACGGTTGGTCCGCACCGCGACGACGTGACCTTCTCCGTGAAAGGGATGCCGGCAAAGACGCACGCCTCGCAGGGGGAGTGCCGCACCCTGGCGCTCGCGGTGAAGCTGGCGATACATCGACTGGTGACCGAGGTGGTCGGCACCGCCCCGCTGCTCGTTCTCGACGACGTGCTGTCCGAACTCGATCCGTATCGATGCGAGGCGCTGCTCCGGCACATGCCGCCGGGGCAGGTGTTGATCACAACGGCGCAGGTTCTGCCCGAAGCGGCACACCCCGACAGCATCATTCACATTGCTCACGGAACCGTCGTGACGCATGACCGAATCGACACCGCCGCAGATGACTGACGAACACATTCCCAGGGGCAAGTCGCCGCGCCCGTTGTCCGAGTTGGTCAACAAGGTGCTCGGTTCGATGAAGGTCAGCGATGCATCGTCGGCAACGGGGCTGTTCTCACATTGGCCCGAAATCGTTGGTCAATCGGTGGCCGAACACGTGACACCCAAGCGACTCGAAAAGCGCGTTCTCACGGTCGAGGTTGATGACCCGGCGTGGGCCACTCAACTCACATTCCTCGAAGCACAACTGCTGTCCACATTGCGTCAGCACATCGGCGACGAAGTCGATTCTTTGAACATCAAGGTACGACGCTCCCGATAACAAGGTCACCCAATTGTTAGGATGTCTACGCAATGTCTTCATCAAAAAAGGCTCCCGCGAAGAACCCGTCAGCCGACTACGGCGCGAAAGACATTCAGGTTCTCGAAGGACTCGACCCCGTTCGCAAACGACCCGGAATGTACATCGGGTCGACCGGTCTCGCGGGTCTGCACCACCTCATCTGGGAGGTCGTCGACAACTCGGTCGACGAGGCCATGGCAGGGTTCTGTGACCGGGTCGGAATCACCCTTCTCGACGACGGTGGCTGCCGAGTCGACGACAACGGACGCGGAATTCCCGTCGATCCCTACCCGTCAGGGCCCCACAAGGGCAAGAGCGCCGCAGAGGTGGTTCTCACCGTTCTCCACGCCGGCGGCAAGTTCGGCGGCGAGGGCTACAAGGTGTCGGGCGGCCTGCACGGAGTGGGCGTCAGCGTGGTCAACGCCCTCTCGACCAAGGTGGTCGTCGAGATCGACCGCGACGGCAACCGCTACACCATGGAGTTCGCCGACGGCGGCAAGGTGAAACAGAAACTCGCCAAGACCGGCACCACACCCGCGCGCGGCCGCAAGACCGGCACGTCGGTCACCTTCTATCCGGACCCCACGATCTTTGCGTCCGAAGGCGTCGAGTTCGTTGCGCGAACCGTCATGGAACGACTGCAGACCATGGCGTTCCTCAACAAGGGTCTCGAGGTCGTCTTCGAAGACCAGCGACCCGACCGGGAACAGCAGGTCACGTTCCAGTACAAGGGCGGCATCGTCGACTTCGTGAAGCACCTCAACCAGTCGAAGGAATCGCTCTTCAACAAGGTCGCCGCGTACGAAGACGAAGACGAAGAAGACGGCATGCAGCTCGACATCGCCATTCAGTGGAACACCGGGTACTACGAAGGCATCCACGGATACGCCAACGGCATCTCCACCACAGAGGGCGGCATGCACGTCGAGGGCTTCAAGACCGCTCTCACGTCGGTTCTCAACAAGTACGCCCGCGAGAAGGGCTTGTTGAAGGAGAAAGACGACAACCTGCTGGGCGAGGACATCCGCGAGGGAATCACGGCGATCATCGCGGTGAAACTGCGCGAGCCCCAGTTCGAGGGTCAGACCAAGGCAAAGCTCGGAAACGTCCCGATGCGCTCGTTCGTGCAGAAGAGCACCAACAAGTACCTGTCCGAATGGCTCGAGGAGAACCCGACCGAAGCCAACAAAGTGGTGAAGAAGGCCATCGCCGCAGCACAGGCACGACTCGCCGCAAAGAACGCCCGCAACGCGGTGCGGCGCAAGACCGCACTGTCGGGAGCCGGCATGCCCGACAAGTTGAAAGACTGCTCGAGCGGAAAGCCAGAAGAGAGCGAACTGTTCATCGTCGAAGGTGACTCTGCAGGCGGCACCGCCGTTGATGCGCGCGATCCGCGCACGCAGGCGATCCTCCCGATTCGCGGAAAGATTCTCAACGTCGAGCGCGCACGCCTCGACAAGATGCTCAAGAACAACGAAATTCAGGCACTCATCACTGCAATCGGCGGCGGTGTCGGCGAAGAGTTCGACGTCGAGAAGGCTCGCTACCACAAGATCATCGCGTTGGCCGACGCCGATGTCGACGGAAGCCACATCCGCACGTTGCTGCTCACGTTCTTCTACCGACAGATGCGCCCCATGGTCGAGGCCGGCTACATCTACATCGCACAGCCGCCGCTGTATTCCACAGAGGTCGGAAAAGAGAAGGTGTACCTCAAGGACGACGCCGCAAAGGCTGCGTTCCTCGCAGAGAAGCCGAACCACAAGAAAGAGTTCCAGCGCCTGAAGGGTCTCGGCGAAATGGACTGGCAGGAACTGAAGAGCACCACGATGGATCAAATGTCGCGCACGTTGCTGCAGGTCACCGTGGAAGAAGCCGCCATCGCCGACGAAGTGGTGTCGGTACTCATGGGGGACGACGTCGACAGCCGCAAGCAGTTCATCACCACCAATGCACGCGATGTGCGAAACCTCGACTTCTAACTCCGACGGGAGCCACTCATGAGTGACAATCCAAACCTGTTCGACCAGATTCAGCCCGTTCCTCTGCAAGACGAGATGGAGCGTTCGTTCCTCGACTACTCGATGTCGGTCATCATGTCGCGCGCACTGCCCGACGTGCGCGACGGACTCAAGCCCGTGCACCGCCGCATCATCTGGGACATGGAACAGCAGGGTTTCCGCCCCGACCGCCCGTTCGTGAAGTGCGCCCGTGTCACGGGCGACACCATGGCGCGCTACCACCCGCACGGCGACAGCGCGATCTACGACGCATTGGTTCGCATGGCCCAGCCGTTCTCGCTGCGGCATCCGCTCATCGATTTCCACGGCAACTACGGTTCGCCCGACTTCGGTCCGGCCGCTGCGCGCTACACCGAGTCGCGCTTGCACTCGCTTGCTATGCAGTTGCTCGCCGGCATCGACGAAAACACCGTCGACATGTTGCCCAACTACGACGGCACCGCCGAGGAGCCGTCCGTTCTTCCCGCACGATTCCCGAACCTGTTGGTGAACGGTTCGCAGGGCATCGCGGTGGGCATGGCCACGAGCATCCCGCCACACAATCTCGGCGAGGTCATCGACGCCACCATGCATCTCATTGACAATCCGTCGGCAACCCCCGACGACCTGATGAAGTTCGTGCAGGGGCCCGATTTCCCCACAGGTGCGTACATCCTCGGTCGCGCGGGCATTCAGGACGCATACCGAACCGGCCGCGGCAGCATCAAGACCCGCGCAAAGGCAACCATCGAAGAGAACCGTGCGGGCCGCATGGAGATCCAGATCACCGAACTGCCGTACCAGACAAGTTGTTCGTCGATTGCGGCGCGCATCCAGGAACTCGTCGACGGCGGCGAACTCGACGGCATCGCCGACGTGAACGACGGGTCGTCGGGCGGCAAGACGAGCCTCGTCATCTTGTTGAAGCGCGACGCGAACGCCAACGTGGTGCTGAACAACCTGTACAAGCTCACGTCGCTGCAGAGCAGCTTCCCCGTGAACATGGTTGCGCTCGTCGACGGCGTTCCCCGCACGGTGAACCTCGCCGACGCACTGAACGGTTACGTGCGCCACCAGATCGAGGTCGTCACACGGCGCACGCAGTTCCGTCTCGACAAGGCGCGCGATCGCGGCCACATTCTCGAGGGCCGCATCAAGGCACTCAACGTCATCGACAAGATCATCAAACTCATCCGAGAGAGCGAAGATGCCGCTTCCGCCAAGGAAGCCCTCATGAAGAAGCCGTACGAGTTCAGCGAGCGCCAGGCGATCGACATTCTCGACATGCAGTTGCGCCAGTTGACGCGCCTCTCACGCATCGACCTCGAGAAGGAACTCGCCGACGTGCAGGCGCGCATCAAGGAATACGAGTCGATCCTGGCGAGCGACAAGAAGTTGCGCACCGTGATCAAAGACGAACTCACCGAAGTGCGCAAGGACTTCGCCACCGAGCGTGTCTGCAAGATCATCAACGACACCGGAGACATGGCCCTGGAAGATCTGGTCGACGACAAGGAACTCGTCATCGTGATGACCCAGGCGCAGTATGTCAAAGCGGTTCCCGCCAGCTCGTTCCGCGCTCAGGCACGAGGCGGTCGCGGAGTGAAGGGTGCAACCCTGAAGGAAGACGACATCGTGCGTCGCGTTCTCTTCACCACCGCACACGCGTATCTGCTGTTCTTCTCGAACCGCGGCCGGGTGTACAAGCTGCGCGCCGTCGAGATTCCCGAACGCGAGCGCACGGCAAAGGGCATCCCCATCGTGAACCTGTTGCCGTTGCAGGCGGGCGAGACCATCCAGGCGATCATCGACACGCGCGAGTTCCCGGGTGAGAGGTTCCTCTTCTTCGTCACAAAGGCCGGCCAAGTCAAGAAAACTGCGTTCGACGCTTACAACTCGAGTCGACGCGACGGTCTCATTGCACTCAACCTGAAAGACGGCGACGAACTCGTGCGTGTCATCGAGACATCGGGCGATGACGACATCTTCATCATCAGCCGATCGGGCCAGGTCATTCGCTTCAACGAAAAGGAAGTGCGCCCGATGGGGCGCACCGCCGCCGGCGTTCGCGGAATGAAACTGAAGGCTGGCGACGAGGTGGTGTCGGCAGACCCCGGCAACGACGACGACGCTCTGTTGTTGGTCAGCGATGCGGGGTATGCAAAGCGCACGCAGATCGCACACTTCCCCCGCAAGGGCCGCGGCACTCAGGGAGTCATCGGCGTGAAGATCACCGACCGCAAGGGCAAGGTCGTTGCCGCGTTCATGGTCGGACTAGACGACGAAATCGTCGCGGTTGCGTCGAACGGTGTCGCAATGAGAACCGAGGTCAAGCAGATCTCCAGTCAGGGTCGCGCCGCCACCGGCGTGCGCCTCATGAATCTCGACAACGGAGCAGTTGTTGCCTCGGTCGCACCGATTCTTTCCACCGACGAAGACTGACCGCGAACGCGCGAACATCACTCTGCTGACCTCCGTCTGGTTGGCCCTCACCCTGATCGGTGTCGCCGCCGTCGCCCGAACCACCTCTTCGATCAACGAACGGGCAGTTGCGCAGACGAATGCAGACTCTGTTGCTCTCGTCGCCGCCGATCGTGGCGTTGACGCGGCGAGGCACTTCTCTCGCCGGGCATCAATCAACGTGGTCGCAATCGAGGTGGTCGACAACATGGTCACCGTCGCGGTGCGAGAGGGAAGCACTGTGGCGCAGTCCAGCGCAGTGAAACCAAAGTGACTCTGTGGGGCCCACTGCACTCACTACGCTCGGGTCATGTCACAGAACACCGACCCCGCTGCGTCGCATCGCCGCGTTCGTCGGGTGACGCGCACGATTCGCGACATTGACGCGTGGAGCGTGTTCAAGGTCGGCTTGGTGTTTCACGCCGCGCTGTACGTGGTGGTACTGGTCACCGGTGTGTTGTTGTGGAATGTCGCGAGCGCCACGGGAACAATCGACAACGTGGAGAATTTCCTCGAATCGTTCGGGTGGGAGTCGTTCACCTTCAAGGGTTGGGAGATGTTCCGCTCGACCGCCATTCTGGGCGTGTTCGTTGCCGCTCTCGGCACCGGTCTGTGGGTGCTCGGAGCCGTGGTGTTCAACCTGATCACCGAATTGGTGGGTGGCGTACGGGTCACCGTTCTCGAAGAAGAAGTGGTTGCCCGGCCGGTTGAGCCTGGCCCCCCGCGGCCGTAGGACCCCGCGGGGTCAGAGGTAGTTGCAAAACCCATCAGGGTTCGCTATTCTGTCCTCACGGCTTGTGAACACATAGAGTTGTGAGCGAGGCACATAACAAAAGTTCACATGAATTTGAGGAAATCGGAGAAAATTGACATGAAGTCGCAGAAAGTAACACACCATTCTGAGGGTCGCTGCCTCGGCGTAATCGACATTGAAAACCTGGTCGGAGGGTCCGACCAGGTCTGTCCAAGAAAGTGCAAGGCACTCTGGAATTTTCTCGAGAAACAGTTCGGGCACCTGCCCATCATGTGGGTGGCGGCAACGGGTGTCCAGGCTCGGCGTAAGCACGTGGGACTTCCTTTTGATTTCCCGGGTGTCCGGTTCCTGGTGCGCGCCGGGGTCGATGGTGCAGACATGTGTCTGTCGGAAGTTCTCGCCAGCGAGCCGGCCTCTCATCGCTCGGCCCGGATCATCATCGTCGGGGGTGACGGCAGAACAGTTCCTGCTGCGACCGACCTCAAGGCGAAAGGCTGCTCGATCATCGTCGTCGGGATCCGGGGCACCATCTCGCGAAAACTTCTCGATCTTGCCGACGAAGTTCACTACTACTCGCCGTATGCACAGGTCAACGGCAACAACCCTCAAGGAGGAATCTGACATGACTGACGTTCTTGTTTCTTGCGACGAATTCAAGACCAATCTCGAGATGTGGCTTGCAGAAACCGCTGACCCGCAGTTGGCTGCTCGCTGGCCGATTCGTGCTGTTGAGTTGTCCGACACTCTCGCGTCGATGAATGAACACGAATCGGAGTGCGACTGGTGCCAGATAATGCCTTACGACAACCAACGGAACCGGGCGCTCCTTCTTGGTGTCAATCCGGAAATGGCCGAGGGAGTTTCGCTATCAAAAGTTGGAAAGGCCCTCGGAATTCGGCCCACCACGTTGATCAACTGGCGCAATCGGTACGAAGATTTCCCCCCGGGCTTTCTTGACATTGTCGAGGGAGATCTCATCTATCTACCGCGCGACATCTCGGCCTTCATGGAGTCACGAGGATTGACGGGGCGCAGGGACAAAGCTGAACATCGACCACATCTGGCAGAAGCATTCGCCTCGCTGTGCCCGGCCCTCTCGGTTGAGCTGCGGCTGGTCGTGTTGCTTGCGGCATCGCGCTGTGTGTTCGTTGACGGTGCGACCACGTCGTACGACTCGGTGCTCGCCGAGATTGGGTTGGCGATCAACGAGATTCAGGCCCCGTTCTCGCTGTCACTGATAGAGAGTTCGTCAACCGAGATCAGCACATGGCTCGATGCGGTCGGGGTCACCGGCATCGCTGCGATGGAAAGCCACGAGCAGGTCGTGGTGTGGGTGCGTCGCCACCAACGCATGTTTGGTCGGCCCGGATTAGTGGCCGGGTCGCATTCTCTCGGTGCACTCATCCGGTTGTTTGTGGAACCCGGAGCATCTGTGATGGACGTGACACCGTCTTCCGGGTTCCTTGTTGATGCATTCTCTCAGGGGGGAGACAACCCGATTGTCCTGTGCCCGAACGCCGAAACAGGACTGATTGCGGCGTTGTGTTCGCCAACCGGTTCTGTCATGGTTCGGGTTGGAGACTGGTTGTCGACCGATTTCAGCCCGGACCTCGTTCGTCGCGAGTCGGCCATCATCGGAGTTGCCCCATTGGCATTGACAGACCTTCAGACAAAGAACTTGGATCACGACATATTCCGTCGGCGGATGCCAAGATTTCCGAAGACCACTAACCCAATTGATCTGTTCGTGCAGCATGTCACGGCGTTGCTCCCTCCCGGTGGGAAAGGCTTTGTGGTCGTACCGTCCAAATGGGGTATCTCGACAAAACACAGAAAGACCCGCGAAGTACTCGTTCGGTTGAATCTTGTCGAAGCGTTGCTCGAACTGCCTCCGAGCATGGTGCAAGGCAATTCATCGTCGACTGTGTTGGTCTTGCGTCGTGATCGAGAAATCGGAGAGCCAATCAGTTTTATTTCGAGTGGCATAGTCGAAGGCGAAACTGTCGGACCACGCATGAGGGACCTCTCAGAAGATGACATTGAGCTTCTTCACCACATGGCGAACAACGAAGAACTTGCTTCTAATTTCGTTCATCCCCACGAAGACAACACCATCTTGGTGCAATCTGCCAAGGTCGCATCCAATGACTTTGTTCTCGAGCGTTCTGCGTATTTCAGCCGCAATGGAATACGACTGCGTTCCAAACGTTTGAGCCATGAGGAATCGTTGAAGGGCTTTTCCTCGCGAATCTCCGAGACTCTCGACGAGATCGCGGCCCTTTCTTCGCTGGTCACGGCACTTGGTCACAAGATTGCAACGTCATCCGAGCCAGCCATCACGCAGACCTTTGCTCTGTCTGATGTGGGTTGCCCGGTGAAAGTTGAGACCGTGATGCGTCGCGCTTCCGAGAGGTGGGACAACGAGAGGTTTGTTGATTCGGATGTGCTCATCAATCTGGTCGGTGTTGGTGCCGGAACAGTCGTTGCCGGAATTGATCCAGTCGTTGAAGATTGGACTTCCGTTGCCAGATTGCGAGTGGTTGACACTGACTTGATGAAGCCGGAATACGTCTTGTTATGGGCCAAGTCCATTGAAGATGAACTCAAGGCCCTTGTGCCACAACGAACCCGCAAAGTGTTACCGAGCAAGTCGATCTTCGAACTACGACTCCCGGTTGCACCGTCAGAGACTCAGGATCTGGCCTCTGTCGCTGTTATGAATCTGACGGGTCTCAGGGAGGCACTTGAGTCCGTGGAGGGGCGTGTGAACGAGTTGGGAGAACTCGTTGCTTCGGTGATTTTTCCTCCAAATTCGAGTGACTGACGGGTGTGGCACGGGGTTTGAGCCGCCGATAGGCTCGGATTCCTGTGCGGGGCTATAGCTCAGTCGGTTAGAGCGCATCCCTGATAAGGATGAGGTCACAAGTTCGATTCTTGTTAGCCCCACCAATACCGCCCTGTGTTCCGCAGAGAAGCAGAAAAATCCGGGCTACTCCGTTTCTTCGGGTTGAATCAACAAAGCCCGCAAGTGGCGGGCGGCGATCGCGACGATGGGGTCGGCACCCGTTGCGAGCTGATCGAGGCGGTCGGCGAGCCCCTCACCGGCTCCGTCTTCCACGATGTTCCAGGGCAACAGTTCGTCGTACATCTTCGGCCCGGCCATGTTGTATTTCGCCCGCAGTTCCTCCCCGTATGGGAGGTTGATCATGTGAAAAAAGTTGGCGGAATGCGGCGCATGATTCCCATCGGGTTCCTTCACCCAGATCTGCGCATAGCCCCGATAGCTCGAATACAGAATCGCAACTCGAATCTCATCGCGCGATGACTCCTCGAGCGTTGCACAGGTCAGATTCCATGCCTGGGTGCTCCGGTTGACTTCGTCAACACGGTTCGGGTTGCTGCTGTAGACGCCGCCCCACCCATCCTGTTGGGCCACGAACAAAGGCCCGATGCGGGCGACAATGCCGAAACCGTAACTGTTCATTCCGTGTCCGGTGGCTCCGAGGAGAACGAAGTCCTCTTTGTCAGGCGACAGGTAGTCAATCAGAGTCGATGGATCTTGGTTTCGCAGAATGAAGTAGACGTCGTAGTGCTCAACGTTCCGTGACGTGCTCCAGATGAACTGACGATCGAATTGCATCAATCTGGATGTGAGCGATTCGGGAATTCTGGGAACGACCATGCCACGTCGAGAAAGAGCCTCGGTCATCTCGTCGAGACGTTCTTTGTGGGGTTCGGACCACAAGTCGGTCATTTGATGTTCCATGACGTGACATTACAAGAGCGAAGTTTTGCTGTTTGTCCGATGTCAAGCGATAACTTTCAGGAGAGTCGCTGTCGACAAGGAGGTAGCCGTGAAGTTCATTCGTCAGGTGCTCCTTGCTGTCTCCATCGCCGGCATGGTGGCCGGGGTGCTCCGTCGCCGCTCGAAGGGTGTCGTTGCGCCCCAGCAGGGTGGTTGGCGCGAGGTCACTCCCCAGCGGTGATCGCATGACCGGTTCGGCAGACATCGGCGTGGTGGGGCACGGCATCACCGGTTCGCGCGCCGCCCTCACCCTGCAGACACTCGGGCATTCCGTTCGCGTCGCGTCGCTGAGATCGGCCACTGAACTTTTCGACTGCCACACGGTGATCCTCGCGCACGGGGCACCACAATCGGCTCTCGCGTCGACGTTCGTCGCGCAGGGAATCTCCGTGGTGTCGACGAGCGACAACCTCGAGGATGTTCTCTCGTTGATCGACGCCCAGGAGCGCGCCGAGTCACGCAGGGCAGTTGTCGTAGCGGGAGTGGCCTGCTCACCGGGAATGTCCGGTCTCCTCGTGAATCATCTCAGGCGTGCGTTCGAGTCGATCGACGAGGTGCACACCGCGGTGCACGGAACAGCGGGGCCGATGTGCGCGCGGCAACATCACGAATCCCTCGCCGGACTCTCCGTCGGGTGGCACGACGGTGAGTGGTTGCAGCGACCCGCAGGAAGCGGCCGCGAACTGTGCTGGTTCCCCGATCCGGTGGGGGCTCGCGACTGTTATCGCTTTGCCTCGCCCGAACCGGTGTTGCTGCAGAGAATCGAGCCGGCACTCGAACGCATCACGTCACGAATCTCCGCGACGCGACGCGACCGCCTGACCGCACGACTGCCGATGTTGCGACCGCCGCACGCAGAAGGCCTGGAAGGTGCCCTGCGCGTGGAAGTGCGCGGGGTGCGCAACGGCCGACGCCATGTCGAGATCGTCGGCATCGCCGATCGTGTCGGCACAATTGCGGGAGTCGTCGCAGCCCACACCGCACTGGCGGTGGCACGGGGAGGCATCGTGCCGGGCGTGCACAATCTCGGTCAGCCGTCGCTGCCGAACGCAGACATCCTCGACGGCGCTGTCGACTCCGGCGTCACGTTGCACCAGTTCGTCGGTCTGGAACAGTGACGAACCACAAGATCCTCGGCGTCATCGAGGGTTTCTACGGAACCCCGTGGTCTCACGAGAATCGGTTGTCGTGCATCGACTTTCTTGCCGAACACGGCTGGAACACCTATGTGTGGGCGGCAAAACTTGAACCGCGACATCGCGAGAAGTGGAACGAACCGTTCACGGAAGAAGAGATTGCGAACTTCGCGGAACTGTCGTCGAGATCGCAACTTGTTCGGGTGGCAGTGGGGCTGACACCGGGCGACGGTGCGACAGCCGACGAGGTCGTCGCAAAACTGGCTCCTGCAGTCGGCGCCGGGTGCGGTGTCGTCGTTCTGTGCTTCGACGATCTTCCCGTGCTTCACTCGGCCCGTCAGCACCAGAACCTGGCCCATGCCGTGCGAGACGCGCTGGGCTGTCCGGTGTGGGTGGTTCCCACGCACTACGCAGGTGTCGAGGGCTCGGAGTATCTCTCGGCGATGTGCGACGGACTTCACCCGGACATCCACGTGATGTGGACCGGCACAACAGTGGTGACCGACACCGTCACCGTCGGCGATGCGCTTTCACGAGCGACGGCCACGAACAACAGGGCACCGTTGGTGTGGGACAACACCCCGGTGAACGACGCCCGCATGCGCGGTCACATGCATCTCGGCCCGTACACGGGGCGCGACGCGCAACTTCTCGATGTGTGTTCGGGCGTGTTGCTGAATCCGATGGAAGAGTTCGCGGCGTCATTGCCCACGCTCGCGTCGGCAATCGCGTGGAGCAGGGGCGAAGACCCGGTCGCAGCGTGGGGTGACCACGTCGACGCACACGGTCTCCGACATTTGGCGGAGGCGACGTCGTACCGCGGTGATGCGCACTGGCCCGGAGAGCATCCGACACGGGAGTGGTGGGAGAGCGTGGCGAACATGGCAGTCGTCGATCCGCAACTCGAACCCTGGGCAACGGCAACCGTGGAAGGTGCACGTCTCGCACTCGCAGCATTGACCGTGCTCGACTCGAGAGGTGACATGACCCACCGCGACCGCAACGTTGTGTTGTTCCAACTGATGGGGTGGGGGCAGCACCGTGCGCGATCGGCGCGAACATTCGGTGCTGGTCCCCGCGTGCGACCGATCGCAACGCAAGACGACAGCGGTCGGTTCGTGTTGCTTACGGCATCGGTGGAAGAGTCCGAATCGCTCGTCGATCGACTCGTGGCGGCAGCCCTGCAGACCCTGCGCGGCTGATTCTCATTCATTCTCGATAGCGTGAACGGCATGCCCCAGTCGAAGACCGCTCACGAGCACGTTGCCGCGGCCGACATCGCGCACCACGTTGCAACCAAGTTGTCCGAGATCGGTCAGCGTTTCACGTCGGGCAGACGGGCCATCGTGGAGTCGCTCATGCACGCACAGCGTCCGCTCTCGATCCCGGAAATTCTCGAGAACACCTCGGGTCTTGCGCAGTCGTCTGCCTATCGCAATCTCACGGTGCTCGAGAATGCGGGTGTCGTCGTGCGCGTGATCACCACCGACGAGTGGGCACGTTTCGAACTCAGCGAAGACCTCACCGGCCATCACCACCACATGGTGTGCAGCGTGTGCGGCGCGGTCGACGACGTGCGCATACCCGACAGCATCGAGGAAGAGCTCGATGCGGCACTCGAACGGGTTGCATCGAAAGCCGGATTCATGATGGCTCACCACCGTCTCGATGTGGTGGGGGTCTGCAAATCATGTCGATGAAAGTCGCCTCTGCTGTCGAGATTCCCCCGTTGCTTCCGGGTCGCATCGTGCACCTGCACGGCAGAGGCGAAATCTTCGTGCGTCACCACGTTCATCCGGACCCCGCCGCCCCGACGGTTTTGTTGTTGCACGGATGGACCGCTTCGTCAGACCTGCAGTTTTTCACCGCTTATGAAGACCTGGCACGGGACTTCTCGGTGGTCGGGGTCGACCACCGGGGTCACGGGCGCGGTCTGCGACCGAACAGACCTTTCACATTGGAGGACTGCGCCGACGACGCCGCCGACGTCGTGCGCGCACTCGGCATCGGCTCGGTGACCACGGTGGGCTACTCGATGGGCGGCCCGATCAGTCTCCTGGTGTGGAAGCGACACCCCGAACTCGTCGACGCCATGGTGTTGCAGGCCACCGCTCTCGAGTGGAGCGGAACCCGCGGCGAACGGAACCGCTGGCGCGTGGGTCGCGTGATCGGGCCGGTGATCCGTCAGGTCAGCACACCCCGCATCATGCGTTTCGGGCTTCGTCGCGCGATTCCGCGCGGTCACGAACTCAGCCGGTTCGTTCCGTGGATCGTCGGGGAGATCCGTCGCAACGACCAGTGGATGGTCAGCGAGGCGGGCCGTGCGATTTCGCGCTTCGATGCGCGACCGTTTGCGGGCGAGGTTGACGTGCCCACTGCATTCGTGTTGACCACGAGAGACCGTCTGGTGCCGCCGCGCAAACAGCAGGCACTCGCCGATGCGGTGAAGGCAACCGTGGTGCGCCTCGAGGGAGATCATCTCGCACCAATGCAGATGCCGCGGGAATTCTCCGCGGCTACGCGTCGTGCCGTGGGTCTTGTGACCGGCCGTCAGTGAGCAGCTTGTCGAGCGCTTCGTTGATGCGCTCGAGCTGATCGCGCAGATCCTCGGTTGTGACGACGTCGGCCAGAGCCAGACGCACACCGGCAAGTTCGCGCGCCAGGTATTCGGTGTCGGCCTGCGTGCGCGCAGCCATTTCGCGGTCACGTTCGAGTTGTTCGCGGTCGCGGTCTTCCTGGCGGTTCTGAGCGAGAAGAATCAACGGTGCCGCATACGACGCCTGCAGCGACAGGATCAGCGTGAGGAAGATGAACGGGTACTCGTCGAACGGCGCGATGTTGAAGACGTTGACCGTGACCCAGAGGAACACGATGACGGTCTGGATCACGAGATAGCGACCGGTGCCGAGGAACCGTGCGATTGCCTCGCTGAACTGGCCGAACGCATCCGGGTCGTAGTGAATGCCGACCCGGCGCCGCTGGCGCGGTGTGGTGAGATCCTGACGCCGCTTCATGACTGAGCCGCCTGACGTCGGCGCTGGCGCCAGTCGGCGGGCAGCATGCGGTCGAGCACGTCGTCGACGGTGATGGCGCCCAGAAGGCGACCCATCTGGTCGCACACGCCGACAGCGAGAAGGTTGTACGAGGCGAGGAACTCGGCCACCTCGCGGTCGGAGAGCGACGGCGAAACGGTCGGTTCCTTTGCGATGCAACGACCGAGTTCGGTGCTCGGTGGTTCGCGCAGCAGGCGCTGCAGATGAACCACACCGAGATACGTGCCGGTGGGAGCCTTGTACGGCGGCTGGGTGACGAACACCTGTGCCGCGATCGACACCAACCATTCGGGGTCGCGCACCTGTGCGAGCGCCTCGGCCACGGTCGCATTGGCGGGCATGATGATGATCTCCGGCGTCATCAGCGCGCCGGCTGTTCCGGGCGCGTACGACAGCAACGAGCGCACCACATCGGCGTCTTCGTCGTCCATTGCCTCGAGAACCTCCGCACGACGTTGAGCCGGCATCTCGGCGAGAAGGTCTGCGAGGTCGTCGAATTCCATCTCTTCGAGAACGTCGATGACCCGCTCGAGGTCGAGGTTCGAGATCAGAGCCAACTGTTCGTTCTCCGGCAACTCTTCCAACAGGTCGGCAAGACGGTCGTCGTCCATTTCCTTGGCGAGCAGTTGACGCTGCGCGAGGGGAAGTGCGCGCACCACCGCGGCCACGTCGGAGGGGTGCATGTCGCGCAGACGCGCCGCTTCGGCGGCCATTTCGGTGGCGGCCGCGAACAGTCCTCCGACCTCGGTCCATTCGACGAGACGGTACGTGTTCTTCTTGCCGAAGATGCCGCCCTTGCTGAGCCGCACCTTTGCGACCTCCCACCCGGATTCGCGGGCCGTGGTGGTGGGCCGCAACGCAACGTCGCTGACACTCTCGCCGTTGACTCTCTTGTCGATGATGTCGGCGGCCAGCAGTCGTTCACCGTCGCGCGGCTTGAAGGGATTCAGGTCGACGTCCCAACTGCGCAGGCGTGCGCCCTCGGTGTCGAGGGACCCGACACGGTGCGCGTTCACGAAAATGCGACGGCGCTGGCTCGTGGCGACAAAGCCCGTGACGCGCGGGGCAACCCCGCTGCGGCCGGGCACCACGACGATGTCGTCGATACGACCGATTGCCGCGCCACCGGCATCGAGCAGCGGCAGGCGCATGATTCTGAATGCATAGATGAGTTCGCCTGCCATAGGGCAAGGGTACCCCTGCGACATGATCGAAACGGGGTGGTTATTGGCTTTCGTGACGTTTCATGAGCCGAGACGGGGGCCGCGCCGATAGTCTTTCCTCTGCCCTTCGGGGACGTAGCTCAATTGGTAGAGCGCCTGCTTTGCAAGCAGGAGGTCGTGGGTTCGATTCCCATCGTCTCCACCAGTTGCTATTTCAGCACCAGGCGCGTCGTGGTCGACGCGGAGTACACACCGGTGCGGTACGCAGTCACCGTCACGGTGTGGCGACCCTTGGCCAGACCCTTGATGACACACGATGTCTTGGTGGTGGTGCAGCGTCGAGAGCCGATCTTCACCGTGAACTTCGTGGGCTTTGCCCCCATCGAGATGATCGACCACTTGACTGAAGTGCCGGATTTGATTCGCTTGATCGACACGCTGCGGGGAGAACACAGAACCCTCGATGTCGGCTCCTTGACCGTCACGGTGCTGGTTTCGATGCGCGAAGCGCCAAACGAGTCGGTGACACGGAACGTGAATGTGTAGGTCGCTCGCGACGGATCAATTGACGCCTTGGGAGTCAGGTAGTGGGTCAGATGACCCCCCAGGGTCTTTTTCATCGCGAACAACGGCGCATCCCCCGACTGGTCTGCGAACTCGATGGTGGTGGTGTCATTCTCGGCGTCGTCAACTTCGGGGTAGAGGTAGAGGCCCCTGCCGGAACATCGGTCTCCCGACACGTAGATGGTTGTCAGTCGCGGGGCGTTGTTGATCGGCACGACGGTGACGTTGTAGGTGATTGTCGAACTCGGTGCACCCGTGACCCCCGTGATGGTCACCGTGTAGGTGGTGTCGGTCGATCGCGACAGCGTGAGAGCAGGCGTGAACACGATGCCGGGACCAAGAAAATCCGAACGATTCTCGACCGTTGTCGAGACGGCTCCGGTGGGCCCGGTGACGGTGACCTGTGCGTTGGAGAAGTTGGCACCGAGACGCACGTACGACCAACGGTCGTACACCACCTTGTCGGGAACGAACCCGGGGGGTGGCCACGCCACCGAACCGTCTCGTGTCGCCAGTGCAGTCCCCGTGTCGAACACGAACAAGGCGTTTGCGTCCCAGGTGGATCTGTTCGACGCGCGGGGAATGTCGCCGGTGGCGATGCCGCGCAACTCGGGCGAGAGAATCCAGCGCCGATGGCCGACGCCGGTGTTGTTGGGGCCGAAGTCGTCGATGTACATGTCGATCGCCTTCACCCCTGCACCGCCGAGAGCGAGATTCGAACTGCTGGTGCCCGTGTAGCCGAGGGCGCTGTAGCACTTTGTCGAAGCAGCCGGAGTGTGGCTGAGCGACCCCTGGGCCGCGCTGATGAGTGCACCCGCCTGGGCGGCGGCGTGGTTAGCCGGGTTGTATGCGACATCGGGAAGCCCCGCCATCTGTCGGTACCAATTCACCCGTTGCAGCACGCTCAATTGATACGCAGTCGAGGTGGTGCCCGGCGTGCACGACTCCACGTTTCCGGTGAACCCCATCGCCGGTTCGGTGCGCTCGAATTCGGCGAGGTACGAATCGATGATTGCCTGACGATTTGCGATGTCGATCGCTGCGGGTGCGACGGCTCGTGCATCGCGGGCCGCCGACACCGGGACAACGGTTGTGCCAGCCAACAATGCCGAACACAGAACAACCCGAAACTTCACTCGGCTCACCGTATCGGTCGAGGGGCCGGTGTCGTAGCCTCTTGTGGGCAGAACATTGACATCACGGGTGAAACACTCTCTGGTGGACGGTTATGGCGGGCGACGGCCCGGGAGAACAATGGCAGCGAAAAAGAAATCCGATCAGAAGTCGACTGTCGATTCCGACTCACGAACGCGACTCATTGACGCAGCTTTGCGAATCATCCTGCAGCACGGAATCGATGCAGTGCGCATCGACGACATCCTCACCGAGGTCGGGGTCACCAAAGGCTCGCTGTACTGGCATTTCGAGGACCGCAACGCACTCATCAGGGCGGCGCTCGCCGAGCACATTCAGCGACTCAACGAGGTAACCATCGCGGGTGTCTCCGACGCAATTACCGGGTTCGACGACAAGGACTCGTATCTCTCCCGAGTGGCCCCGTACATCGCGGATCCCTTCAATGCGGATCAGGTGCAAGAGAGATGGAATCGTCTCGCCTTGTTCGTGGAGACCCGTAATCATCCCGACTTGGTCGAGATGATGCGCGATGTGCAGGCACGCAATCTCGATGTGTTCGTGGAACTGATGACCGAGGCCCAGAAGAGCGGCGTGCTCCGGCCAGAACTCGACCCTCGCGCTGTCGCCGTCGCACTCAACGCGATGTATCTGGGTTCGAACGTCATCGATGTTCTGGGTGAATACGCACCCACCCCTGAGGCCTGGTGGAACCTGATCTCGTTCTTTGTCGGGGCGTTGTTCCCGGCGGGTGAATCCGGAGCCGACGCGGTTGGAGAGGGTTGACGCTTAGGGGCAAACCGAGCTCAGAGTCCGTGCCATACTTAATGTATGGGATTTCGACAGAAGTGTTCGCTGGTGGCTGTGTGTGCATTGGCCATCGTTGGTTTGGTGATTGCCTCGGCACCCCCCGATGTGGCTCACGGATGGACAACCACAACCGGATCTGTGTCGGCATTCCTAGGTTCGGGCATGGTGACGCCGAACGCGGTCGAGGTTGATGCAAACGGCAACATCTACACGTCGGGCACGATCAACAATGCAGCGACAGACTTCGACCCGTCTCCGCTGACCACGTACACACTCACCCCCGCCTCGGCAAACTTCACCGGATACGTGGCGAAGTTGAACAGCGAAGGCGAACTGCAGTGGGCCGGTCTTTTCACCGGATCCGGCACGTCGCGCGTGAACGACATTGCAGTCGACTCAGCGGGAAACGTACTTGCGATTGGGTACTTCAAGGGCACGATCGACCTTGACCCGGGCTTGGGTACGTCGACGGTGCAGAGTTCTTCATCCGGCGCAATGGACAATTTCTTTGCCGTTCGCCTCAGTACATCGGGCGTTGTTTCGTGGTCGCACACGTTGCCTGTGCAGTCGTACGGATACAGCGTTGACGTTGATTCGTCGGACAATTTTGTTGTTATCGGTGATTACGCCGGCATCAATGTTGATTTCGACCCAGGCGCCGGAACAGCCCCATACTCCAGCAACAACAGTGGCGGCACCAACATCTTTGTGTGGAGCGTCACTTCGGCCGGTACGCATCGTTGGGTAAAGAAAACAACAGGCCCGGGGACCGTCGGCAAGGCGGTGGGCACGGACTCCGCAGGAAATATCTATATCTGTGGGAAGTATCAAGGCACTGCCTGGCCTTCCATCACAGATTTCGACCCAGGTCCCGGAACTGCAGAAGTGGCGTCGGCCGGAGGCGAGGATTTCTATCTGTGGTCGTTGAACCAGAGCGGTGACTATCGGTGGGTGACAACATTTGGTAGTTCGAATCCGGAGCGGTGCGACGGACTAGACGTATCGCCATCGGGCAATGTCGTTGTCAGTGGCGCGTTCTACACCGCGATCGACCTCGGGCGAGACGGCAGCAATGAAGTCACCGCCGTTGCGGGCGAGGACCAGTTCTTCGGGGTTTTTAACTCCACTGGGGCGAATGCGTTCATCTATGGGCGCGACACCATCTCGATATGGGCCATGGGGTTAACTGGCTCTTCGGCGTGGTTCACCGGACAATTCTCTGGCACGGTCGACTTGAATCCGGATCCGGCAGTCGCCGACAACGTGACGTCACGGGGTTTCGGAGACGTGTACTTGGTTGAGTTCAATCTCACAGGTACGTTCCAACGCGCCTTCAGCTTCGGCGGGAGCAGCGGCATAGAGGTCCCAGGTGCCATCGCCTTCTCCGGCGGAAACGTGTTTGTTGCCGGCAACTTCGGCTCCACACCCACCAACTTCAACCCCGGCAACGGGACAGCTGTCAACATTTCTGCGACCGGGTCATCTTCTGGGTTTGTGAACAAGTTGACCATTCTCGGTCAGGTGGTTGTGCCCCCCACAACGACCACCACTACAACAACAACAACCACGACCACCACAGTTGCACCGTCGTCGACGAATGCGCCATCGACAACAGTCGCATCCGGTGGATCATCGTCAACCACCACAGTTGCGTCAGGTTCCGGCACTGGCTCTGGCGGGTCCGGTTCGAAGGGGACCTCGTCGTCGACAACGGTGGCCGGAACAAACGGCAACGGGTCGACCACATCGACAATCTTGAGCACCACCACAACCGTCGTGGAAGAAGTTCCCGACATCACGACCGTCAGGCGCGGGCAGGTCGGCGCCACGAAGAACGGAGAACCGGTGATCGTGGAACTCACCGGAGACAACGGATCGGTTGTCGCGTCGGTCGGTGACGCCACCGTCACGTTCTCGGTCACCGCACCCGACGGGTCGAAGCGCCCCGTCTCGCCCGATTCCTTCTCGGACCTGAAGGCCGGAGACCGTTTGTCGATCTCGTTCGCGGGATTCGCCGACTCCGGTACATCTCGCGCGTGGCTGACGCCCGGCGGGTATTCGCTGGGTGAGGCTGATCTGTCCGGCGGTGTCGCCACCGTCAACGGCACCGTGCCCGACGACGTGCCCGAGGGCGACGTGCGCATTGTCGTGTCGGCCGATTCAGAAGATGGCGATTCGCTCGTCGTGGCACTCGGAGTCACCGTGGTCGAACAGTTGTCGGAGACATCGTGGTCGTGGCTGTTGATTGTCATCGTGGCGCTCGCCGTGGCGGGCGGTCTTCTCGTTCCGGCGGTGAGGCGCC
The DNA here is from genome assembly GCA_040401975.1 of Ilumatobacteraceae bacterium. Taxonomy (GTDB): domain Bacteria; phylum Actinomycetota; class Acidimicrobiia; order Acidimicrobiales; family Ilumatobacteraceae; genus UBA2093. The sequence continues at coordinate 73,007 of JBBANL010000003.1, forward strand.
GCCGACAGACGAACTGACACCGAGAATGCGTGTCGGGGAATGTGCCCCGAGATTTGGGTGTCCCTAGTCTGTTGTCATGCAGAACATCGTGATTGTCGGGGCGTCACTCGCTGGAACGCGAGCAGCCGAAACGCTGCGCGCCGGCGGTTACACCGGCACGATCACGATGATCGGCAACGAGACCCACATGCCCTACGACAGGCCGCCGCTGTCGAAGAACTTTCTCGCCGGTGAATGGGATGCCGACCGCGTTGCTCTGCGGAAGCCGGAGGCACTTGATGCGCTTGACATCACTTGGAAACTTGGGTCGGCAGCCGTTTCGCTCGACACCGATGCGAACACCGTGACCCTCGCATCGGGCGAATCGGTTCACTACGACGGTCTGATCATCGCCACGGGCGGCACCGTGCGTCGTTTGCCCGATCAACCGAACATTGCCGGGGTGCATGTGTTGCGCAGCATCGACGACGCAGAGGCACTTCGTGCCGAACTCGCCGAAGGCGCGCAGGTGGTGGTGATCGGTGCAGGTTTCATCGGGCTCGAGGCGGCGGCCACTGCCACGAAGCGCGGTGCGAAGGTGACAGTGCTCGAAGGGCTCGAGGCACCGTTGATTCGTGCACTCGGAGCCGAGATGGGCTCGGCGATCGGCGACGTGCACACACGCAACGGTGTCGAGATTCGCTGCGGTGTGGGCGTGGCAGAGATTCGGGGCGACACTCACGTGACCAGCGTGGCCCTGAACACCGGCGAGGTGATTGCGGCCGACGTGGTGATCGTGGGCATCGGAGTCTCACCGGCAACGCAGTGGCTCGATGGCTCCGGCCTCACGATTCGCGACGGTGTGGTGTGCGACGCCAATTTGTGTGCCGGCCCGGCGAACGTGTTCGCCGCAGGTGACGTGTTGCGATGGCCGAACGAGTTGTTCGCAGATGTCGAAGCCGACATGCGCGTCGAACACTGGACCAATGCGGCCGAACAGGGTGCACATGCCGCCACCAATCTGCTGGCCGCACTGAACGACGGCGAACAGACCCCGTATTCGGCGGTTCCGTTCTTCTGGAGCGACCAGTTCGACGCACGCCTCCAGTGTCTCGGTCGACCGAGCGCGAACGCTGTCGTCGACGTTGTTGCCGGCAGCATCGTCGAGGGGAAATGGTGCGCGATGTACAGCGTGAACAACCGACTGACAGCGGTGCTCGGTGTGTCGCAACCAAAGCTCGTGATGCCGAGTCGAGCACTGCTGTCGACCCACACCACACGCGACGAGGCACTCGCTCACTTCGCGCGCGTCACCGCACCGCCGCCCGCGTCATGACACTGCCCGACCCCGAACGACTGAGTGTGTGGCGCGCGTTCCGCACCGCGCACGCGGCGCTCGACAAGATGCTGACGCACGCGCTCGACGAACAAGACGGCCTGCAGTTGCCGTGGTTCGAGGTGCTCGACGCACTGGCCACCAACGAAGAGGGCGCGTTCCGGTTCACGGATCTCGCCGAGCGAGTCATGACAAACCCGTCGAGCCTGTCGCGACAACTCGACAAGCTCGAGGAGAGAAAACTGATCGCCAGGGAGAAGTCGGTGCTCGATGACGGCCGGGCAATCCTGGTGGTGCTGACCCCGAAGGGCCACGACGTGTGGCGGGAGGCGAGTTTCACCTACTACCGCATCGTGCGCAGGGCCTTCACCAACACCCTGACCGAGACCGACGTGGTGGCACTGCACCGTGTCTTTGCCAAGGTTCTCGAGGCCGATTAGGTCACAACCGCCCGACTTTGGACACGGGCCACCGACAGGGCAGACTTCTAGTCCGTCTCGTACGCAAGAGATCCAAAGGGGAACCATCATGCAGAACGCAGTCATCGTCGACGCTCTTCGCACACCGCTCGGCAAGCGCAACGGCCGCCTGAAGGAATGGCATCCCGTCGACCTCGCGGGCCACACTCTGAAGGCACTCGTCGAGCGCACCGGCATCGACCCCAACCTGATCGACGACGTCATCATGGGATGCGTCATGCAGGTGGGCGAGCAGAGCCTCAACGTCGGCCGCAACGCAGTGTTGGCAGCAGGACTCCCCGAGACGATTCCCGGTACCACGATCGACCGTCAGTGTGGTTCGAGCCAGCAGGCCGCGCACTTCGCTGCACAGGGCGTGATGGCCGGCGCATACGACGTTGTCATCGCAGCCGGTGTCGAAGTGATGACCCGCGTGCCGATGGGTTCGGCGATCGCCGACGGCAAGTACGGCTTCCCGTTCGGTCCGCAGGTGTCGGCACGCTACGCACCCGACGGCGGACTCGTTCCGCAGGGCATCAGCGCCGAGATGATCGCCGACAAGTGGGGCATCACCCGCGAAGACATGGACCGCTTCGGTGCGCGCTCACAGGCACTTGCCGCGCAGGCGACAGCCGAAGGTCGCTTCGAACGCGAGATACTGCCCGTTGTCGACGCCGAGGGAAAGATGATGTCGACCGACGAGGGAATCCGTGAGTCTCCGTTCGAGAAACTGCAGACCCTCAAGCCCGCGTTCCGCAGCGAGGAAGAGGGTGGTCGCGTGACCGCCGGCAACTCGAGCCAGATCACCGATGGTGCATCGGCAGTCCTCATCATGAGCGAAGAGAAGTGCCGTGCGCTCGGTCTCACACCGCGCGCTCGTTTCGTGAACTTCGGTCTTGCTGGCGACAACCCGCAGTTGATGCTGACCGCACCAATTCCCGCAACGCAGAAGGCACTGGCAAAGGCCGGACTGTCGATGGCAGACATGGACATCACCGAGATCAACGAGGCGTTCGCGTCGGTCGTGCTCGCGTGGGAGAAGGAACTGCACCCCGACATGTCGAAGGTGAATCCCAACGGCGGCGCAATCGCCCTGGGTCACCCGCTCGGCGCGAGCGGCACGCGCTTGCTGACCACGCTTCTGCACGAACTCGAGCGCACCAACGGTCGCTACGGCCTGCAGACCATGTGCGAGGGTGGCGGCATGGCGAACGCCACCATCATCGAACGTCTCGGCTAGGTCGTTGCGTTGACCGACGTGCTTGCGCTCTCGTGGCCGGCATGGGGAACCATCGTCTGGTTCACGGTCGGTCTCATCATTTTTCGCATCACCTGGAAATTCGGCTTCGGCATGTTGAAGTCGATGACATCGAGCATGCCCCCGCCGCCACCGTCGGGTGAGTTGCGCAAGATCAACGTGCGCTACAGATGCAGCGTGTGCGGAGTGGAGTTGCGCATGGTCATGGCGCCCGACGAGGATCCGCCGCCGCCGAAGCACTGCCTCGAAGACATGGATCTGGTCGCACCGCTCTACGAGTGATCGTTCGTCCACAGCATGTGGACAACATTGTTGGAAACCACAGCCGTGTGATTTGGTCAGGCCCTACTCCCGCAAGGGTTCACCAAGTGAATTAGTGATATTTGGTGGCTGTGTACAACCCGCCGAGAAGCGAGAAGAGTCCCGCCGCGAGGTACCAGTTGCTGCGCCCACCGGGCACGAAACCGAGGTAGTAGAAGAAGATCACGATCGTGCCGAATCCGAGAAGGCCGAACAGCACGTACAGCATCCACTGCGGGCTCTGCTTCTTGAATTCGGGCACCGGCGGCGTGTAGCGGCTGCTGCCCTCGACCGAGCCGCTGTTTGCGCCGTGCATGTTGGTGGGGTTGGTGTGCCCGCCCTTCGGGGTCACGCGCCCGCCCTTTTTCTTCTTCGTTGCCACGGCTCCGAGTGTAGACGGGCAACCCAATTCGTTTCGCAAAAGGGCCCGGTTCACGGCAAGCTGGGGAGATGGCCCGGGTACTGGTGATCGACAGCTACGACAGCTTCGTCTACAACATCGTTCAGTACCTGGGCGAACTCGGGGCCGAACCGGTGGTGGTGCGCAACGATCAGATCACTGTCGCCGAAGCGGTTGCCATGCACCCCGACGGTGTCTTGTTGTCGCCCGGCCCGGGTCGCCCGGAAGACGCGGGAATCATCTGCGATGCGATCCGCGCGTTCGCCGGCAAGACACCGGTGTTCGGTGTGTGTCTCGGCCACCAGGCGATCGGCCACGTGTACGGCGGCAACGTGGTGCGCGCACCGCAACTGATGCACGGCAAGACATCGTTCGTCACGCACACCAACTCGGGCGTGTTCGAGGGAATCCCGTCGCCCGTCGAGGCGACCCGTTACCACTCGCTCGTGATCGACCGCGACACGATGCCGAAGGAACTCGAGATCACCGCCGAGACGAGCGACGGCATCGTGATGGGCGTGCGTCATCGCGACGTCGACGTCGAAGGCGTGCAGTTCCACCCCGAGAGCATTCTCACGGGATCGGGTCACGACATGCTGCGCAACTTCCTCGCGCGCTGCGGTCGCTAACCGGCGGGTGGCGCGGTCGTCGAGTCTCGACCGACGGTGAGAACGATCTTCGTTCCCGGCGACACCATCGTGCCGGTGGTGGTGCCCTGCGAGATCACCTTGCCGATGTTCGCGTTTCCGGGTGCGAGGTCGGCATATTCGATCGTCGCGCCGAGGCCGACCGCCGTGAGCTTTGCGAGCGCATCTGCCTCGGCAAGACCCTTGACGTTCGGCATCGCGACCGGTTGTGGCCCTGACGACACGTAGAGCGTGATTGCAGCGCCCTTGTCGACGAGTTGTCCGACAACCGGGTCGGTGCGAATCACGAGACCCTTCGCCACGGTCGCGCTCGCTTCTTCGGCGATGGTGACGACGAACTTGTAGGGGTCTGCCTGCAGGAACGCCTGAGCGGTCTCAGTTGTCTGGCCGACCACAACTGTGGGCACCGCGAGTTGACCCGACCCACCCGACAGATTCACCGTGATGGTGCTTCCCTTCGGCTGTTGCGTGCCCCCCTCGGGGGTCTGCACCGCAACCTGGCCGAGTGCGTAGGTCTTGTCGATGACGTCGGGCCCCTTGGTGAACACGAATCCTGCACCCTCGATAGCGGCGCGTGCTGCGTCTTCGGTGAGACCCTTCACCGCGGGAACCTGGATTCCCGCCACGGGGAACACGAGGGTGACGGTTTCGCCGCTCTTTGCCGAATCGAGCGCGGCGGGCGACTGGTTCTGCACCACCACCGCTGCGTCACACACCGTGTCTGCGGGGTTCAACGCAACGACAAACTTTGCAGCCTCGAGTTCGGCCTTTGCCACATCGCAGGTCTTGCCCTTCACATCGGGAACCGTGACACCCGACGAGCCGCGCATGCCGAAGATGAGGAAGATCAGACCACCGAGGATCACGACGCCGGCCCCGATTCCACCGATGAGATACCCGCGCTTGATGGGTGTCTCATCGTCGTAGTCGGGAAGGGTCTCCTCGGGAGCCATCGACGCAGGCATCACTTCGGTCTGGGGTGGGGGCGGCATCGCCATCGTGGCGTTCGGGTCGGTGCCGACGGGGTTCATCACCGAGGTGACCTCCTCGCCCGTGTCGGCCACGAGCGGCTTCTGGTTGCGCCGCATGCGCACCACATCACCGGCCCGGGTGGGCTTGCCGTCGACGAAACGCCTCAGGTCGTCGCGAAGTTCGGCGGCAGAGTCGTATCGCTGTGACGCGACCTTGGTCATGCACTTGGCGACCACTGCGTTGAGGTCGACCTCGATGTCGGGCACGAAGCGCTGCAACGGTGCGGGGTTCTCGTTGACCTGCTTGTAGGCGGTGGCGAGAGCGGTCTCACCCGAGAACGGCGGCTGGCCGGCGAGCAGTTCGTAGAGAACGACACCGAGCGAATAGATGTCGGAACGCAGGTCGAGACTCTCGCCCCTGGCCTGCTCGGGCGAAAAATATGTTGCGGTGCCCACAACGGCGCCGTCCTGCGTGAGACCGGAGTCGTGCGCCGCGTCGAGTGCCCGAGCGATGCCGAAGTCGACGACCTTGATCGAGCCGTCGTCTCCCACGAGGATGTTCGCAGGCTTGATGTCGCGGTGCACCACGTTGTTGCGGTGCGCATACGACAGTGCATCGGCAATGGCGGCACCGACCGTGGCGACGCCCCGTTGGTTGATCTTGCCCTGCCGGCGCAGCACCTCGGCGAGGGTGCGCCCCTGCACGTGTTCCATCGCCATGAAATAGGTGTTGCCCGACTGACCCCAGTCGTAGACGTTGACGATGTTGGGGTGGTTCAGGCCGGCGACCGCCTGGGCCTCGCGACGGAACCTCTCGACAAAGTTCGGGTCGATGGCGTGTTCGGGGAACAGAATCTTGATGGCAACATCGCGGTCGAGGAGTAGGTCGTGTGCCAACCACACCTCGGCCATTCCGCCCCGCCCGAGACGACTCTCGAGCTGGTAGCGGTTGTTGATGACCATGTTGTTCTCGTTCGACATAAGGCTCAGTAGAGGCTACCCGTCAGCCCTCAGGGCGAGGGGGCAGGGCTCTCAGGAAGCGACATCGCAACATCGAGAACCTTCTTTGCGACGGGGCCGGCGAGTCGACCGCCGGTGCTCGCGCTGACTTCGTCATTCACGCCCTTGATGAACACGGCAATCGCATAACGCGGAGCTTGTGCGGGAGCAAACGCCGTGATCCATGCGTGTGATCGTTGCGTCTCGCCTTCCGGGTTCAACTGTGCCGTGCCGGTCTTTGCCGCCGCACTGACGCCGTTGTTCAGTTTCATGCAGCATGCCGCGGTTCCGTTCTGTACCACACCGATCATCAACTGCGTGAGAGTCGCCGCCGTGGTCGGCGACATCGTCGTCTTCCACGACTGTTGTCGCGCCGACGTGATGACACTGCCCGCATGAGTGAGGGTGCGGTCGACGACGTGGGGCTGCATCATGCGACCGCCGTTCGCGACGCTCGCCGAGATCATCGCCATGTGCAGGGGAGAGATCTGCACCTGACCCTGACCGAAGCCGTGAATCGCGAGCAGTGCCAGAGAATCTGCAAAGTCCTTTGCGAGTCCGCCGAAGGTGCTCGCCGCCGCCGCGGGAAGATCGAACGGCACACGCTCTTCGAATCCGAACCGCGCCGCGCCGTTCACCATCTGGTCGGGGCCGACCTCGACGGCGAGACGTGCGAACGGAATGTTGCAGCTTCGCCTGAACACCTCGGCAACGTCGCCACCACAGAGTTTCTGACCGTAGTTGCGGATCGGCTTCTTCGTGTCCGGCGGCACCCATGCGCGTTCGTTCTTGAACTTTCTGTCGAGAGTGAGAAGCCCTGTGTCGAACCCGACTGCGGTGGTCACGATCTTCATGGTCGACCCGGGCATGTAGCGCTCTTGGTAGGCGTTCGCCAGCAGCGGCTTGCGCGTGTCGGCCTGCAGTTGGTTCAGGTAATCGTTCACCGTGTTGCCGTTGTGAGACGCGGCAAGGTTCGGGTCGAACGACGGGTTCGAATACATCGCCAGCACCGCGCCGGTCGACGGGTTCAGCACCACCACAGACCCTTCGCGGTCGCCGAGAGCGGCCTTGGCGGCTTCCTGGATGCGGCTGTCGATCGTGGTGACGACCCTGCCGGTGGTGTCGGTCTTCGACAGCAGGCTGCCGGTCGCCTCGAGAAGCTGTTGCGGGGTTTTGCCGACCAGCACGTCGTTCATCGTGCGTTCGAGCTGCGTGGAGCCGAAACCGAGCGAGTAGTAGCCGGTGACGTGCGCATAGGTGTCGCCGTGGGGGTAGGTGCGCTGCAGGTTGAACTTGTCGTTCGGGTTCGCAGCGAGGTCGACGGGCTCGGTGAGCGCGATGACTTTTCCGTCGATGGTGACGATCTCGCCACGGGGTCTGTCGAATTCGCGCAGTTTCACCCGATTGTTGCGGCCGTCGTTCACCAAGCGGTCGCGCCTCACCACCTGCCACGTGGTGAGTTGCACGAACAGCACCGCGAACAGCGCAATGAGTGCAACGGTGAGGTGTCTGATGCGCTGGTTCATCGTGCAGCCCGCTTGAGTCGCCAGGTGGTGAACCGCTCGAGTGGTGTCGCGTCGCGCGGCACCTCGTGCAGGGTCTGCGACGTGTGGTCGCTGACGCGGATCAGCATCGCGAGCAGCACGTAGTTGGCCACCAGCGACGACCCTCCGTAGCTCATGAACGGCAGGGTGACGCCGGTGAGCGGCACCACGCGCAGCACACCGCCCACGATGATGAATGTCTGCACGGCGGCGATGGTGGTCAGACCGACGGCGAGCAGTTTCTCGAACTCACCCTGTGCGCGCAGAGTCGTGCGCATGCCGGCGCCCACCAACAGCACGAACGCACTGAGGATCGCAACCGCACCGAGCAGGCCGAGTTCCTCTCCGAGCGCGGCGAAGATGAAGTCGTTGTGCGCGGCCGGAATCGCACCTGGCGACCCGAGACCCAACCCGGTGCCGGTGAGACCGCCGTTCGCCATCGCGAACAACGCCTGGATGGGTTGGTATCCGCGGCCTGTGTATTGGTCCCACGGGTTCAGCCAGATGTCGACGCGGGTCTGCACGTGCGAGAACAATTGGTGTGCAATCACTGCGCCGCTCGCAAAGAGCGCGAGACCGAGAACGAGGAACGCGGTGCGTTCCGTCGCGATCCAGAGCATCACCACGAACAGGGTGAAGAACAGCAGCGACGATCCCAGGTCGCGTTCGCCGACCATGACCACCACCGACACCACCCATGCAAGACCGATGGGTGCCAGGTGGCGCACGTCGGGAAGCGCAATGCCCATCACCTTGCGGTCTGTCTGCACGATGAGGTCGCGTCGTTCGGCGAGGTATGCGGCGAAGAACACGGTGAGGAGAATCTTTGCGAACTCTCCCGGCTGGAAATTGACAGGGCCGATGCTGACCCAGATGCGGGCGCCGCCGCTGGTGAACCCGACACCGGGGATCATCGGCATCAACAACAAGAACAGACCGAGACCGAGCGATGTCCACTGCCATCGGCGCAGGTCGCCTGGGCGCTCGAGCACGAACAAGGTGGCGGTGAAGGCAACGACGCCCACGAGGCTCCAGGTGGCCTGCAGGCCCGCCCAGCGGTCGGAGAGCCGGGCAATCATCACGAAGCCGATGCCGTGCAGGAACGCGGCCATCGGCAGCAACAAGGGGTCTGCGCCCCGGGCCACCACCCGCACCACCGCGTGTGCACCGATCACCAGAAGCAGAACGAACGCGAGGAACGGAATGATGCGGGCCGGCATCGACGCCTTCTCGCCGATCGAAGCGAGCACGTATGCGGCGACGGTGATGCCCGCCGACAACAGGACCAGCCCGAGTTCGGTGCGTCGACGGGCGCGGGCGACGGATGCTTCCACGCAACGACCTACTTCGGCACTGTTGTCGTGGTGGTGGTCGCGTCGATGATGGCGATCTTTACGAAGCTGAGGTACTTCTGGGCCTGTGCCGACGACGAGAACGTGCGATTCAGCGCGACATCACGCAGGATGTCTTCCGGAAGGTCTTCGCCGCGAATTCGAGTCTGCGTGTCGATGGTGGGGTTGAACCACAACACTCCGCCCGGGCGACCGCGATAGACGGCGACGTTTTCGTCGCTGTCGAAACCGATGAAATACCCGCTGCGTGCGTACACACCGATGATGGTGATCGTGCTGATGACGAGTGCCGCCAACACGCTCCAGAACAACACCACACCGAGCTTGAAGCGCTTCGGTTTCGAACCCGCAGACGGAACCGATGCCGGCACCGGGGTGCTGTCGGTGACATCGGCTTCGGGAAGGTCGACCGGTTCGCTGATGTCGTCGAGAACGTCGACCACGATCACCGTGGTGTTGTCGCGCCCACCGTTCGCATTGGCTACCATCACGAGAGCCTCGGCGGTGTCCTGCGGGTCGCTGTGCTGCGAGAGAACCGTGGTGATGTCGGCGTCAGACACCTCGTCGACGAGACCGTCGCTGCACAGCACGATGCGGTCGCCCGTGCGCACCAACTGGCTGAACACGTCGACCATCACGAATCGTTCGATGCCCATTGCGCGCGTGACGATGTTGCGTCGCGGGTGAACGCGCGCTTCCTCGGGTGTGATGATTCCTTCGTTCACCAGTTCTTGCACGTAACTGTGATCGACCGAGATGCGAGACAGCACGCCACCGCGATAGAGATAGGTGCGCGAGTCACCCACGTTCGCCACGAGAACAAGTGGTTGTTCACCCGGCACGACAGCCAACGCGGCGAGGGTGGTGCCCATGCCGCTTTGTGTGCTGTCGTCGAGGCTGGCTGTGTAGATGGCGGTGTTGGCCTGTTGCACCACTTCGCGGAACTGGTCCATTGTGCGGATGCCGCTCTTTGCCCCGGCTTTCACCGTGGTGACTGCGAGTTCGCTTGCGACCTCGCCCGCGTTGTGGCCACCCATGCCGTCGGCCACGATGTAGAGGTTCTCCTCGGCAAAGAAGGCGTCTTCGTTCTGCTGTCTCACCATGCCCACGTCTGTGGTGGCGCCCCATCTCAGTTTCATTGCCGCATCTCCAGCACTGTTCCGCCCACCTGGATTCTGTCGCCTTTTCGCACAGAACGCGCATCGGCGACGCGCTGGCCGTTCACGAACGTGCCGTTTGTCGACTTCAGGTCGACCACCCACACGCTGTCGGGGCGGATCTCGATGCGCGCGTGATGCGACGACACGAACGAGTCGTCGGTGATGATGATGTCGTTGTCGTCGACACGGCCGATGGTGAGCGTGTTCGACAGGGTGAATGTCTGACCCCGATGCTGTCTCGGTTCGATCATCACGAATGCCGGTGTTCCCTTCACGCCGGCTCGGCGCTTGGTCTTTTCTTTGCCTTGTGTGGCGACGGGCGTGCGCACCTCGCTCCACACAGCCCACAGCACACGGCCGAAGAAGAGATAGACGAGGGCGAGAAGAATCAACTTCAGCGCGTTGAGAACGGCGTCTGTCATGTTCGGGCTACGAGGCCTCGAACCTCACCTGGACGGTGCCAAAGTTGATGACATCGCCGTGCTGCAGCAACTGCTCGTTGGTGATGAGCACGCCGTTCACCTTCGTGCCGTTGGTGGAGCCAAGATCTTTCACGGTGACCTCGCCCGCCGCCGACACGAACTCTGCGTGCGTGCGGCTGACATTGGTGTCGTTCAACACGATGTCGTTCTGAAGGTGACGCCCGAGCACATAGTGACCCTCGTGAAGTTCGATGCGCTGGCCACCGGGGAGTGTGAGCACCGCGGGCGGGTGGTCGAACGCCGACGGCGGGTTCGGAACCACCTTGAGGTCGGGGGCCGGTGTCGGCTCGGCCGGAGTGTCGGCGACGATGTTGCGACTCTCGATGTCGAACTTTCCCCTGCGCAGGTCGGGATTGGTGTGCAGGGCGACCCGGGCTTTTCCGTCGACGTGATAGCCCTCTTGTCCGATGTATTCGCGCAGGGCAGCGGTGAGTTCCTGCAGCAGGGTTGGCTCGAGGTCGGCGAACCCCTCGCGGTCGGTGGGGCTGAGATGAATGAGGTACGAGTTCGGCACCACACGGCGGCCCTGGGCGTCGACCTCGCGCTCGCGGTCGACCACTTCCAGCAGCTTGCGACCCAGTTGCAGGGGCTTGACCCCCGACTTGAAGGCACGGGAGAACAGGCCATCGAAGATGTTCTCGAATGATCTCTCGACCGAGCCTTTTGCCATGCAGACAGGCTACTTTCCTGGCTCAGGAGGAGATAGTCAAAGTGCCGGGTTGACTAACCGATCGAGGAGGGGCCGAAGAGTCCGCCAATCGGAGTGGCGCTTCGACAATGCAGGGCTTTTCCTCACCATTGATGTGATGAACTCAGTCCACGGTTCTTTGTCCACGGGTCGCGCATTGGGAATGTCGTTGGCAACCCACTCGAACACATCGAGAATCAATTCACACATTGCCCCAAGCCGGTAACTGATTTCCGGGGCCAGATCAGCGGGTACTTCACGTCCGTCATAGATGTATGGCCACAAGTCAGGGTTTTCCAGGAGTTTCTCGTCGATTCGAGCGAAATTGTCGATGACGCGGTGGAAGGTGGTTGAGGCGAGTTGATGATGGGTGGCCCGATACGAGGTCACGGCACTCGCTATCGAAATGAAGAGAGCCAAGGATGCCACAAGTACTTCCGGATCGATTGACTTCATTGGTACTCCTCGATTTCATGTCCGTCGAGACGCTCTTGTTCAGGGCGAGCTTGTCACGCGACCACCGTACAACTTGCGCACAATCACACCGGCTTGTTGCCCCTACGCTGTCGGGCGTGGAGATCGTTCCGGTCGAGATGTGGATGGATTTTGGTTGTCCGTACAGCCGCATGTCGCTGGTGGAATTCCGGAGATTTCTTGCGGAGAGTCCGTTTGAAGTCGACATGAAGTTGCGGTGTTCCAGAATCGACCCGGGCGCACCGAGCGACTACGGAAAGACCACCGTGGAGAATCTGTGCAACCACCTGGGCATCACCGAAGACGAAGCACTCGCGATGTTGCAACATGTGGTGGATATCGGCAAGACCGTGGCTGTCGAGTTCGATTTTCAGCGTGCGCGCGGCGCCAATACGTTCGATGCTCATCGATTGTTGAAGTTGGCGGCACGACACGGTGTTCACGTGGCATTTGCCGATGCAGTGTTCACGGCACACTTCGAGCGCGGTTTGTTGATCAGCGACCACGAGGTTCTGGTGGCGCTGGCTGTCGAGGCCGGACTGGACGCGAACGAGGCCAGGGGAGTGCTGGCAAGTCAGGAATTCGCGCAAGATGTCATCGACGATGAAACCGAAGCAGTCGACACCGGGGTCGAGCGCACCCCGTATGTGTGCCTGCAGGGCTGCGTGAGAGCGCCGGGGATGTTGACCCGCGACAATTGGTTCTCTTTGTTGGACCCGGGCTTGTAGCTGGGCCCGTTGGGCTCCAGCGGACCGGTTGGTAGCGTGAGACACCTACTACTCGCGCGAGTGGCGGAATGGCAGACGCGCTGGCTTCAGGTGCCAGTGTTCGTAAGGACGTGGGGGTTCAAGTCCCCCCTCGCGCACCACTTTGTTGATTATTCACCCAAGAAGAGGTTGAGTAATCGTTGGTCGTTGTCCAACTCTGAGAAATTCTTGATGGGAGTTAGGTCTCCATCACCAATTGTCATGATGGTCCCATAAAGATCAATTAGCTTCGGTCCGGCCGGGTACCAAGAGTTCCCTGCAGATTTGGTTTGAGACAACGAAAATTCAATGTAGAGAATCGGTCGATTTTGTTCGATTGTTCTCCAACATCCGGCCAGAACTGTCGGTTCAAAACCCTCAACATCGATCTTGATGAGGCCCACTTCCTCTGATTGCACCACTTTGTCGACAACAACAGTCGAAACGGAAAGTCTTCCCTGTTCTGCGAGGCGCATCGTGGCTCCACTTCCCTCGTCATCAAAAAATGAAGTTCCTTCCTCGCTCGATGCGGCCGCTTCAATAATCTGAACCTTGTGTTCCACTTTGTTCGACTGAATGTTGTGTTTTAGGTACGTCAAATTCTGCGGGCTGGGCTCGAATGAAATGACTCTGGCAACATTCGGATGCCGAGCGAGCAAAACCGTCCAAATTCCGACATTTGCACCGATGTCGAGCGCGATGATCTTGCGGTCGAGACCATCCAAGGTATGGAGTAGATGATTCAATTCAGTTTCTTCGTATTTCCCGGAAACGAGAGTTGGGAGAGTGGTGTAGTCGCCACCGGGGTAGAGAAGTTTTGCTCCTCGAAATTCGACTTCGACGGGGTCAGTTCCAAAGGCGCGAAGGGCAATTTTTCTGTAAATGAATGTGGTGAGACCCAGACGCTGCACAGGGGTGTTCCTGAAGAGCCTTCGAGCGATTCGCATGATGAGGAGCAGGACAGCCTTCATATTGTTCCTTGCAAAGTTTCTCTCTTCATTGTGACAGCCGAAATTGAAAGGCCTCCGAGGGCCAAGAAAGAAGAGACAGTCAAACAGACCCCAATGGTGGTCAGATTGCTTCCAAACTGACTGAGCATGAGGACAAAGAGAACGAGCATCGAAGCCCAGACTCCGGCAATTCTTGGATGGTGGCCGAGTGCAATGTTCAACGGCGTCAAGAGAATTCCCCCCGATAGAAGTCCAATCGAGCTACCGAACAATCCCATTTCCAGATTTCCAACCACGAACGAAGGACCCGCAATGATCTCAACCAAAACAGACCCAAGTGCGTATCCAACAGCGAACCCGCCGATGCTTGACAACAATGCGACGCCCGAGAGAATCAGCCCCAGTTTTTTTGCCGAGTTTGACCTCCGGATTCTTGCATCAAACTCTTGTACTAGAACACTTTCGAAGCCCATGATAAGTATCAATGGGACCCGCGCAATCAACAATGCTGCCCCCAAGAGCCCCAATTCAGAACTGGTCAAGCTGCTTGCAATTCCTGCAATCATCGGCACGCCTGAGACAAGTGACGTCATGGAGATTGTTGCAATCAATAGGTAGCCGTAGCCGAATCTACGCGCGGAAACGAACTCCACTTCTTCATCAGCATGTGACAACACTCTCTGACCAATCGTGAATGTCAGGCAGTTGTAAATCAGACTGATCGACAATGTTCCCAGCAACATCGCCAGCAGCGTCAATTCAACTGTCAATTTGTTCACGAATAGAAAGAACGAACCAAGAAAGAGCAGACGCAGAATCGCATCAGACGGTGCAACCAAGCCGAACTCAAATCTTTTTCGCAAACTCGCCAGACCAGAACGTGCGAGGACTTCTAGGAGCATAATGAGCAAGAGGATGGTCACGAGAAGCAGTGCAAGGATTGACAAGTCTGCTTCGTCCATCTGGACACGTGTCGCAATCGCGAAGGTGGCTGTGGACAGTGGAATCAAGATTCCGGCCCGAACCAGGATTTTTCTAGTGCTTCGCCACTGGCTGCTGATCATCATTCGTGTCAACTCCGGCTCGGCGGATGACAACACGGCCCCGGAAATTGTGTAGATCAGCGACCACGCAACTGTGAACACAGCAAAATCGTCGGTGGCAAGCTGTCGTGCGACGACGGCCATGAAAACGTATGTGGTCAGAGCCGAAACTATCGAAAGTACGGACAACCCGCTGAGCGAACGAAAGATGTCTTTACTTTGGGACACGGCGGACTCGGGACTTCATCACCAAATAAAGACCTCTTCCGATGCCGGCTGTATACGTCGGAATGAAGTGAGGCAACGCACGATAGAAACCCCAAACTTCGCCATTTGTGAGACGAACCATTTTCAAGATGGGAATAGGTGCCAAGAAACACGAAGACAGAATGGCACCCGCCAGCAAAGGTTGCGTCACTGAGAGCACAATGAATCCTGCGAGGAAGAAAATTCCGCTTAGCAACCACGGTAGATACCTTGAGCCTCGACGAAAATAAGCATCAACAAACACCGTTCCCCGATGAAATGAATGCTTGCGAAATTTCTTGTAACTGTCTCTGCTGAAATATGTGCATCTAAAGTCAGGCGAAATAAAGATTCTGTGAGTTCTGCTGATTGGCTTGATCAGAAGAGTGTCGTCATTAGCCAAGCTCATGTCGTTGTAGTGACTATCAATCAAGGATGCAGCTTGGAGCAACAGATCGCGAGGGGCAAAGAAGAACGTTGTTCCTTTCGGAAAGTAGTCAAAATCGGACTCGTCGAATGAAGTCAACGTTCTAGTTCTGAAGTATCTGCGCCATGCGAGGCGCGTGATCCCGAGCCAGAAAGCTGCAGGAGGTCTGTTGCTCTGTGCAATGTCCACGTCTCCGTTCCACACCTGCCGATCCGGGTGTTGGAGAAGTTGACTCGCGAGAAACCTCAACGAGCCCGGGTTCGCATGGACACGCGAATCAATCAGCAAGACATAAGTGGCCTCTGACTTTTGAAGGCCGGTCAGACGCGCCGCAAAACGACCTTGATTCTCCTGGGAAACCAGCCGGAGGGGTGACTTTGTCTCGATCTGTGAGACGACATTCTCGGTATCGTCCGAACTGCCATCGTTCACGACCAAGATTTCTGCAGTCACCCAATCTGCGTTCACCAGCTCTTCGTCGACTCTCCGAATTGTCTCAGCCAACCACGAGGATTCATTGTAGGTCGGCAGAATGACGGACAGAGAGGGCAATAAGCTCACAAACTCACAGAACCTTTCCTACGGGTACGTAGTCAAGGGTCAGAGTTCGGCGTCGGAAAAGACGCAGTGTCGAGAACAACATTTGGAACACAGTAGTCAGTCCGACCGAGGACTCGCCCTTTCGATGGAGAATTATTGGATGGCTACCAAATCTCTGGTAACCGAGAGCGTGCGCCACAACGAAAAGCTCCAAGTCAATATTGAATCCGTTCTCAGAAGCTAAGGGAAGAGCCTCCCTGATTAATGATCCAGAAAAAACTTTGACACCCGTTTGCGTGTCAGACACGTCAAATCGGAAGAGGAGCTTTACGAGCAGCCGGAACCCGCTGCTGATCATTCTTCGAAATCGCGACATCTCGACGTTTGACAGAGCATGAAGTTTGCTGCCGTAGACAATGTCAAACTTTTGCTGCTTGATCTGTCGGACCATCGATGGCAATACTGATGGGTCAAGGTCGCCATCTGCATCAATGAAGCACACAATGGAGCCGTCGCTCTGGGCAAAGCCTTCACGGAGTGCCGCACCTTTCCCATGGTTTGTTCTAAGCCAAATGTGTTCTTTGATGTCAGGGCACTCTTCCAGAAGTTGGGTCGATTCGTCCGTCGAGCCATCCGAGACAACGATGATTTCGCACGGAAGTGAAGCCTGTTGAAACTCCGTGCGAATTCGAGAGATTGTTCGAATCACTTCAGAACCGGGATTGAAACTTGGGACGACCACACTTACCAAATCGGTTTCATGAACAGGTGAAAAGCGGTTTGGGTTTGATTCCCCATCATGCAGAATCTGTCGAGATAGATGAAGATGCCGCGTGGAAAAGAGCAACACAAGTACCAACAAGACCACGAGTGACACGAGTTGCCACTCAAAAGCATTCCGACGGAATATCAAGACCAATGCGCTCGAGATTCCGAGCGCGATAATGTCAACCAGGTTGAACCTGTTCTCTCGGAGACGGACAAGAAACCAAGGCAACAGCAAGGAAAAAACCGCCGAAACCGAAGCGACCAGAATGGACAGCCCGGTGAGTTCGCCATCGGTTCCCGCAATTGGCAGATAAACAATGGCGACTCCAATGGACAAGACCGCGATGATTGCTGTGATTACCCCTATTCGGCGCTGAATGATCAGCTTGGTGAATGCGTTTTGACTGCCATTGATGATCAGAGGTGAAGAAACAAGTAGAAAGGTCGAAACAGCAAAGATTGACAACCGTGAGGCAGCCACGACGTTCAGATATTCACTTTTGTCGTCATCTCCCATTCCCACAGGAATCGTGAGGGCGCCAAAGAAGAGAGACACTGTCAGAAAAGGTATGACTACTGCATACAAACGTGATGATGACGTTTGTTCAAGGCGAATTCGGCTCGATCGGAAGCCATGCAGGCTCAGCATGGCCAGGCAACACAATGAAGTGATTCCCGTTTGAATCATCACTTCTCGTGGTGTTGATGTACTCGAAACGCATCCCCTCATCGCATTGACTACCCCCGGGGCCAGCAAAGCAACTGCGAGGAGCAGTGTTTGCTGAGAGTAAGCAACGTGAATCAACAAGAAGAAGTAGAGAACGGACACCCCAAGAAACAGAAGCAGAGATGCCGCGAGAACAATTCGCGAAATTTGACTGATTCCATCGACAAAAATCACCGAAGGTGTGAGCAGGAAGATTGCGGCAATCCAAGTCTTTATCTGGCCCGTGGCAACAGTTGGTTGCGGACTGTCCGTACTGGAACTTATGGTGGTCATGACGAGAAAGGCAGTTGCCAACGTCAGGACCGGTAGTGAATACCGCGTAAGAAGCGTATTCTGGTCTTCAACAGCCACCCGGCAAGCTTTGGATGCGAGACTTCCCAGCAACAGAGATGCGAGCCCACCAACTACCGTCACGCACAAGGATGTTTGAAAGGCCCTCCAATACCCGCGGGCGTTGTCCAATGAAGGTGATTTACCTGGCCAAGATGTCATGGTGATTCAGGTCATCAAACATAATGTTTGTGGTGTTCGGCGTATTTGGTTCAAAAGGAACCGCAAACTTGAGCGGATCATGCAAGAAATCTCGGAGTACGTCCAGACTCAATCGGGAGAGCACAATATTCTTTCGAGCAATATCGACGCTCTCGGTCACTGCACGATGCACAAGGCATGGGTGACCCGTAATTTCGCATTCTTGCTGTAAACCGCCTGAGTCCGTCACCACATATTGAGCTCGTCCTAAAAGGTTTATGAAGTCAAAGTATTGCTGCTTGTCGATCCTCGAGATGAGCGTCCCATCGAAAAGCCTGTCAAGATTGAGATCCGTAATTCGCTTTGCAGTCACCGGGTGATTTATGAAGACCAATTGATGGTCTTTTCCGTGGTCCGTCAGACATTCCAAGAATCGCGTGAATTCGTATTGATTCTCATAAAGTTCGCTTCGGTGGATGGACACAAGCCCGAAAGTCGATTGGGCTACCCCCTTGTCTGTGTTCATTGCGATCTTCAGCGCATCGCAAATCGTGTTGACGTGGGTATTGACGGTACGACCCCTGGCATTCGCGAGATTGGAGACAGCAGTTGCGCCAGGTGCATAGTTCAGGTCGGAAAGACGTGCTACCAGGCGTCTCGACAATTCTTCTGGGAAAGGATTTCTCCAATCTCCACTCCGCATTCCTGCTTCGATATGTATCACTTTTCCGCGGAACAAGCGCCCAAAGAACGCACCAATTGCTGTTGTCATGGTGTCACCATGGACAAACACAGCGCCGCGTCTCGTGGTGGCCCGAATCTCTTTTCGCCTCTTCACCAAAGCAAGCGAGACCATTGACAACCACTTGATCACATCAACTTTGGTGTGCAAGGAACGGCCCTTCACGCCGTTAGTGAGCCATGTAGTTGTGGTCTGTATTTGCAGTGACTCAATTGCGGCGGGTAGTTCTTCGACCTGTTGGGCAGTGCACCAAAGTTCGAGTGGTAGTCCTTCGGATTCCAATCGTGTGATTAGCGGAAAAATCTTGATTAATTCGCCAGTAGTCCCAAAGACGAAGATGTTGGTTCCCGCTCCTGGTCGTTTCAGCATCGAACAAGCCGTCCCTTGTTCAACCTGTATTCGCACTGGAGTTCGTCACTGAAGAAAGTGTCCTTAGATGTCTCAACAAGTGGTATTCCGGCATGGTCTACCCATCCGATTTGGCGGGCTGGATTACCGACCACGAGAGCAAAGGGTGGTATATCTCTTGTGACAACTGATCCAGCTCCCACAAGTGCGTATTCTCCGATCTCAACCGGCGCTACACAAACAGTACGTGCTCCCACCGATGCTCCTTGTCTAACGGTCACACCAACTTGTTGCCAGTCTTCGTTTGATTTCGCTTGCCCACCAACGTTGGTGGAGCGCGGGTGTTTGTCATTTGTGAACACAACTGCCGGCCCCACAAAGACGTCACTTTCAATAACCGCTGGTGAATAAATTAGGGAGTAGTTTTGAATCTTGCTGCGGTCTCCAACCTTGACGTCAACATCAATGAAGACGCCCCGGCCGATGACACAGTCCTCTCCAACAACACAACCCTGTCGCAGATGTGCAAGATGCCAGACTTTGGCCCCATTTTTGATCACGGCTCCGTCATCAATGTCAGCGGATGGGTGGACGAAAGTTGCCATCCGCACATGGTAGCCAACACAGATATGCCCGAGTTCGTAACACTTTGAAACGCCAAGACCATGAACAGTGACATCGCCAAGACGAACTCTTCCCGCAATCCAATGTTGGACGTCGTTCGTGGAATGGCGATAACCCTTGTGGTTCTCTATCACTTGCCCAATCAGCCCGTCAGAGCGGGATTCATTGGAGTCGATTTATTCATGGTTGTTTCCGGTTTCTTGGTTACCAAGAGCCTGATGACGACGTCGTTGGGATGGCACGATGTCTGTGAGTTCTGGCGGCGCCGAGCCAGGAGAGTCATTGCACCCGCATTGGTGCTCGTTCTGGCGGTCTTGCTCTTGCGGGCATTCTCTTGGCGCCTGAGTCCACGCGATGAATTCTGGGACGGTGCAGCTGCAGCCGGATTCGTTGCCAATTGGAGATTTGTCTCGAGCGGGACGGACTATTTCAGAAGCGTTTCGGGTTTTTCACCATTTCAACACTTGTGGTCTCTGAGTGTTGAGGGACAGTTCTATTTGGTGTGGCCACTGATCACATTTTTTGCAAAGAAGAAATTGCGCGCGATTGCTTTGTTCTTGGTTCTCGTCTCTTTTGCCTTGATGGCGATGTTCTATCACTCGGGAAATCTCTCTCGCGCTTACTTTGGCACAGACAGCAGATTCGGGGCGTTGTTAATCGGTGCCTTGTTGGCTATTGCTGCCGGGCAGATTAAATCGTTCCGGTTAGCGTTTCGACGTTGGAGTTTTGAATCACTGGTGTTTCTCTTCTTGATGCTGGCGCTTCTCGTTTCTGGGACAAGACCGTTCATGTACAAGGGAGGATTTCTGGTCGTTGCACTTCTCGCCGGAGGAATCGTCTATTGCGCAGCAGAGTCATCCCCCGACCGCAATTTGATATTCGGTTCTAAGTCCTTGTTTTCCGTCTTTCACTTCATTGGAATTCGAAGTTTTTCTCTTTACCTCGTGCATTGGCCCATCTTCGTTGCTCTCGACTCGAGCAATGTTGCCGCCAACCGATTTCTCAATATCACCCTTAGATTGTTGGCGTCAGCCCTCTGTGCGGAGGTGATGTATCGCTCTGTCGAAGTCTCATGGACGAGGAGATATGGGTTCAAAGATCACTTAACTGCGAAACTGACGTCCGTATCACTCATTGCGGTGCTTGTCCTCCTTGCTGCTGGTGCATATTCACGTCCCTCCCCGAATTTTCTTGGTGGCGGGAGCAAAGCCCAATTCACAAAGGCTGGAGAGAGGAGAGTTCTCTTGGTCGGCGACTCGTTGGTACAGAGCCTTGTCGACTTGGGTATTGCCGAGAAAGCCAAGGAGTTCACCCTCGATTTTGTCGCGATAAGTGGCTGTGGTTTGTTGCCAGGGATAGTGGTGGACCTGAACAAGAACGTTTATGAACCGTCTCGGGAGTGTGAGACACGAGTAGAGCAAAATTTGTGGGATCGTGTTGATCCAAACTCCTACGATCTGGTTCTGTGGTTGAACGCATGGGATGCCGAAGACAGAATTCTCGGTTCTCTTGTTGCGTCTCAAGTCAACAATCCAGACGAATTTCAGGATGCCTACAGCAAAGTAGTTGATCAATTGGGCAAACTGGCGAGACAGGTGGTGATCATCTCGGTTCCCGAAAGAGCGAAGAAGTCAATGACAGACGAGAAGGGGCCGTCGACTTTCACCCGAGAGCGGTATCAAGCTTCAGACCGGAGTCTGAAGAGGTCAGCGATGAGTACGGGATCTCTGATCATTGATCTGAGTGACTTCGTGTGTAGGTCAAAGAGTCCTTGTGATGATTCAAGCCCTAATGGGCAACGGTTCCGACCGATTGATGGAATTCATTTTTCGGGGCCCGGCGGAACTGAAGCGGTGCAGTGGCTTCGAGAACAAATTGCTCACTTATTGAGCAATTAGTATGAACATCCAGATAACTATCCAGACTTTGATCAGGCGGCGCCATGACTATTCCAATTTCAAAAGTAAAAATTTTTGAATCTGCCCGTACTCGATTGAATCAGGCCCTTGACTCGGGGATGTTGGCTCAAGGACCACAAGTCGGCGAATTGGAGAAACTCTTCGCCGACCGTCACGGGGTGAATCACGCAGTGGCCGTGAACAATGGAACTACTGCCTTGGTGCTTGCTCTCGAGGTTCTGGACCTGCAACCCGGAGACGAAGTAATCACGACCCCCTTCACTTTCGCGGCAACACTCAATGCAATTATCGAAAGCGGCGCTACGGCGAGGTTTGTCGACATTGGTGATGATTTTCTGATGAGTACGGATCAGATATCAGATGCCATCAATTCACGTACGCGTGCGGTCATGCCAGTGCATCTGTATGGACAGATGGTGGATATGAATCAGCTTGAGGAATCGTTGGGTGGAAGGAATGAAATTTCAATAGTCGAAGATGCTGCCCAAGCGGTTGGTTCAAAGTTCCAGGGAAGGTCCGCCGGAAGCTTTGGAATCGGCTGCTTTTCTCTGTACGCAACAAAGAACGTTGGTTGTGGCGAGGGTGGAATTGTGACCACCAACGACGATCGTCTCGCAGATCGAATGAGAATACTTCGCAATCAGGGGATGAAAGCTCGATACGAATACGTTGTTCCGGGGCACAACTATCGACTTACGGATCTTCATGCCGCAGTTGCTATTCCACAGATGGAGAATCTCGAGACATTGACCGAATCAAGACGACAGAATGCAGACTTTTATCTCAAAGAGTTGCAGGGATTGGAGGGCATGATTCTTCCAACGAGCAGGCCTGGTGACCTTCATGTTTGGAATCAGTTCACGGTTCGAATAGATGGAAGTGCGCCAGTGACGCGTGATGAACTTGTTGAGCATCTCAACGAGCGCGAAATAGGAACCGGTATCTATTATCCACGATTGGTTTTTGATTATGACTGCTACAGAAATCTCTCTTCGGTGGTGATTACCGAGACCCCCAATGCGAAAGACATCACGAGTCAATGTCTTTCCATTCCGGTTCATCCTTCGCTAACCGATGGCGACTTGGATTTCATCGTGTCAACCCTTCGGAAGATCTGGTCACAATGAAAGTTGGGGTAATCGGGGCGGGAAGTATGGGTGGCAACCATGCTCGGATAGCCGCCCAAGCCACTGATTATGAGTTGGGTTTGGTTTTTGATTCGGATGAAACCAGAGCCGACAGACTTGCCCAACGATTCACTGCCAAAATTGCGCGATCTGTCGACGAATTGATTGAAAACGTTGATGCCGTGATAATTGCGACACCTACTGACACCCATGCGTTTCTCATGAGAAAATGTTTGGATTTCCGCAAACCATTTCTTGTCGAGAAGCCAGTGGCGGCGCAGACATCAGACATCGATGATGAATTGCTTGAGAACAGGTCCTTGGTGATGGCCGTGGGACACGTGGAGCGTTTCAACCCGGCGATCAGATACGTAAGACAATTGAATCTGGGGCGGATAAACGCGATTTCCGCTCGCCGAGAAGGGCCCTACAGCAACAGGATTTCAGAAGGCGTCACTCGTGATCTGATGATTCACGACATCGATCTGGCAAATTATCTTCTCGACGAGCAGATCACCGTCCGGGGTGCATCTCTTCATGCGAGCAAATCAGAGACTGAAGACGTCAGTTCAGCTGTTCTGCAATCGAGAACGGGAACTGTTGTGAGCTTGTTTGCGAGTCGGATCGGTCAAACAAAGGTCCGGGACATTCGAATAGTCACGGACGAATTCTTGGCGGTTCTTGATTTGTTGCAACGGACGGTAGTTCTGTACAAGCAAGGAGCGTCCGAATTCATTGGATCGGATTCTCCTGTATATAGCGAACAATTGACCGTCGAGACCCCGATGCTTTCAAATTTTGCTGAACCACTCGCTGCGGAGCAGGCAGCATTTGTGAATTCTGTGAAGACAGGTCAATTTGACAAGGAACTAGCGACAGTTCAACAGGGTCTCTATGCGCTGCAGATTGCGAACGAGATCAGTGGTCAGAATCGACCGCAAAATGGTTGATTGAATTCATCCAAATAGGATCTTTCCAGTCCCGTGGTCATTGAGTTTGAGTAGTAGTCAGGCCATCCCATTTTTAGCCACTCTTCCAGCCAGAAGCATCGCTTCGCAAGTGGCCATTGTTCTGAGAATGAGACGAGGAGATTTCTACTCTGGGGAAGCATCTTAAAATGCTTTTCCTGAATTGACTCGTTGACATGAATCTGACCTAGGCACAGAACAAGAAATCCGACAACAACAGGTATTGACGCTCGTTTTCTGCGTGATTTGATGAAGAACGCGTACGTGAGCAGTGCCAAGATGATTGTGACAACCACAGATCCAACTGCATAAAAGTTGTAGACATATCCGATTCGGATGGCTTCGTTCTGGACTTTGACGGTAGAGGCTTGGATACCTGTTGCCGCCAACCAATAAATGACAAGCATTGGAATGCCCCACCACGTGGTGTGAGGGTGTAAAGGTGTATGTCCGCGGCGGAGTACGACTCCAATGGTTGTCGCAGCGATAAGCACAAAAACCGAAAGTGTTAGCACGTGTTGGTTGATTCCTGGGAAGTCTCCAACCCAGTCAGAAGCTAGATGCCAAGAGGAGTAAGGGAGACTACTCACTGTCAGTTTGGCGAAAGTCGTCAGCATTGATCCGGAAAGTCTGATTGCGGTTCCCTCATAGACAACCGATTCACCGGCATTCTGTCGTTGAAGTTCGACAACAATCAGTGTCGGAATCACGTAGATCATCGACAAGCGAAGAAGTATCCGCAGTGCGTTGGATCTTCGTTCCTTATTCGAGAGGGCGTAAGTGAAGCCGAGCGTGGCGATAGCCGGGATCAATGCAATATTCATCTCGTAGTACAGAACTGCGATCAGAAGGCTCAACGCAGCAAGAATTGCGCTGACCCATGACTTCGGGTTGTTGAGCGCACGGGCGCAGAGTCGTAAAGCAATCAAACCAATCACAACGCTTGCGTAGCCAGACATTGGATAACTCGCCACTGGATCGTTTGACCAGACCAAATGCAGTTGCAGTGTGGCAATCATTGAGAGTGCGATGAACAACCGAAGCCGAGCTCTGTTCATCTGAACCGCCCACAATTGGCCAATTGCAGTAATCATTGAGGCAGCGGAATAGACGACTGCCGTGAAGACAAGAAGTTTGGTAAGAAAATAGATGGTGGAGAACCGAACTCCATGGAGCATCAACTGCATCCATGTCCAATTGACCACACCCCCAATAATTTGACCGACATAGTTGAAGTGTCCATAGGAAGCCGCGTCCCAACTAACCCTCAAATGATCCATGAATCCGGAACCCGCGCTTACATACATCGAGAATGGCCCAATGAGATCGTCGGCAACCACAACCGTGCTGAGAACTGGACGCAGACCGGTTGTGAGTAGCGACAACATCAGCAAGAGATGGACGGCATTCAGAACGTATTGATTTCGTCGAAGTCGTCCGAACAGACTCCACAAGATTGTCGTCTTCATTGTGCAGTCAACAGTACCTTGTCTGTTGATTGGCCCAGGGCAAGAATGATTGATGACTTGGCTCTCGATCCTGAGTACATTATTGAAATGCTTTGCATCACTTTTTTGGCCAAAAAGTCACTGAATAATGGATTTTCTCATCGGCCAAAAGATGCAACCAGCAACGGGAATGCTCATGTCGGACCTCGCTCGTACTTGAAGAGCGCTGAAATGACGATCATAGGGAGTCATGATTGATGTCTCGGATACTTGTTCTTGGAGCATCGGGCTTCCTCGGCTCCCATCTCTGTGATGCACTAATACAAAGGGGTGATGAAGTCATCGGAATTGATGATCTTTCGTCGAGTACGGGTGTGAATGTGTCCCATCTCGAAACAAACGAGAGTTTTCAATTCATTCGCTTGAACATCTGTGAAGGCATTCCGTCAATTGGCAGAGTCGATGCGGTACTTAATTTCGCATCACCAGCCTCGCCACCGAGGTACTCGGCCATGCCGGTACACACTCTGTTGACCGGCAGTATGGGAACCCTGGAAGCTGCGAAGTTCGCTCTTGAAAGCAATGCGCGGCTCATCATGGCCTCAACATCGGAGGTCTATGGGGATCCTTCAGTGTCCCCACAGTCGGAGAGTTACTGGGGACATGTAAACCCGGTAGGTGTGAGATCTTGCTATGACGAGGCCAAGCGCTTCTCTGAAGCCTTGTGCATGGCCTATTCGCGGGAGTATTCATTGGATCTGGGAATAGCGAGAATTTTCAACACCTATGGGCCGCGCCTAGATGTAAACGACGGTCGCGTTGTATCAAACTTCGTAAGTCAGGCATTGAGGGGCGATGATCTGACTGTTTATGGATCAGGTGAGCAAACCAGATCATTCTGTTACGTCGATGACCTCATTGAAGGAATACTTGCTCTGCTCGACAGTGACCTAGTCGGACCGGTCAATTTGGGGAATCCTCACGAGATGACGATGCTTGACTTGGCGCAGACTGTTCTTGAGTTGACCGGATCAAAATCAAATTTGACCTTCTTGCCACTCCCGGCCGACGATCCAATTCAACGACTCCCAGACATCCGTTTGGCCAAGACATCGCTGGGATGGAATCCCAGAATTCAGTTGAGAGATGGTCTTCAACGAACCATTGATTGGTTCGCGAAGTCTGTCAATTAGGTGAAATTCTCAAAGGACTTTTGACCAAGCGCCTTGCATTGCAACAATTCCCTCGTCGAAAGTGTCCTGCTGGAGCACATCAAATCGAATGCGTTTTTCCCAGTGATCGTAGGAGTTCACCTCGGTGGTGTCTGAGAGCGCCACTGTCAAATCATATGTGCCTTCCAGAAGCGTCAAAGACGGAATCTTGAGTTCTACAGCACCCTTGCCCCTTAAGTGGGGAATTTGAAAACTTCTTCTCTTGGTGTTCGTTCCCCACACGTTGACTCCGTGTAAGTGAGAAATTCGAACGCCAAATACTGCGTCACTGACACCGGTAGGGGCGTCGTAATGAACCCGGATGGTCATCTCTTCATTCGTGGTAAACAAAGTGGTTGCCGAACCAGTTTTCAGTAGTTCGACTTTCGTGATAAGAGCTTCACCAGTTCCCCAACGATCACCAGACTGATCATCGCCGACTCGGTCAATTGAACGGTGTGCGGCACCGTTGTACTTCTGCACAACTTCAAGTGCTGGTCCCAATTCTTTGAGATGAGACTTTTCGAGCCAAGCAACTGTGTCACAAATCTGTTCGATCTGGCTGAGCCCATGACTGACGAGAACAATTGTTCGACCATCTTGTCTGAAGCGTTCGATTTTTTCGTAGCAACGCTGCTGGAATTCTGCGTCTCCTACAGCCAACACTTCATCAATAAGAAGAATTTCCGGTTCCACGTTTGCCGCAATCGAAAAACCAAGTCGAACAACCATCCCCGATGAATAATTCTTGACGGGTGTGTCGATGAACTGACTCAGCCCGGAGAAGTGCACGATTTCTTCGAATCGGTCGGAGACTTCTTTTTGGCTCATTCCCAGGATGGCCCCATTCAAGAAAACGTTTTCGCGGCCGCTGAGTTCTGGATGGAATCCCGCACCCAACTCCAAGAGTGCTGAGAGACGGCCGTCTATTTTGATTCGACCTTTGTCGGGGCTGAGAATTCCAGCGAGACATTTGAGCAGGGTGCTCTTTCCCGAACCGTTTGAACCAATTATTCCAAACGTTGATCCAGTGGGGATATCGAAAGAGACATCTTGGACGGCCCAGAAGTCTTCGTAACGAGCGCGTCCACCACGTAAGAGGGTTGTCTTGAGGTATTGGTTTCTCTCGTGATAGAGCCTGAACTTCTTTGAGACGTGTTCTAGGGAAATTGCGTCGGCCACGGTCATCTCTTTGCTTGAATCGACTTCAAGCGTAGGTGAGACAGAGACTTGCAGTACAGCATGGTGCAGGACCCGGATTTGGGAGAAATGGTAGATTTTGGGTACTCGTAAGGGAATCGCGCCACAAATGGTCACATCGGAATCTGTCATTGCTGTACTCCAAGAGCGAGTGCGCCAACGTCGTCAGGAGGGGAAGTATCCGCCCGGCCTGGAACAGCAGTTAGAAGCTGAATTCACGAACATCATGGAGGTAATCCATCGAGGAAATGATGTTCTGGGTAACGTCCGTCGACTTCTTGATCAGTGCAATGAAGAGATTCAAAATCTCACAAGAACGACTCCCACCAAGTCACGAGTACCCGGGTTCGGGATTGTGCACTGGGTGATAGGCAAACTGATCGGACGGCAGACATCTTCCATCAGAATTCAGGTGCGACGCACCCTCGAGACCCAGCAACAGGTGCTTGAGCTTCTTCTGAAACAACTCGAGATTCAACAAGGTTCAGATGTTCGCGTCCTGAATCAGCTGAGACATGCAATGCAAGACCGCTTGATGATGATTGATGTGTTGGCTCAGTCCGTCATTGACCTGGAACAAAAGGTTTCGAAGGGTTCATAAACGTGCCCCGACCGGTGATTCACCAAGTGCTCATCGGCGCATCCGATGGAGATGCAATCACACAAATGGCCATGTCTCTGCGGGACGAACTTCGCAAGTTTGCTGATTC
Source organism: Ilumatobacteraceae bacterium (assembly GCA_040401975.1). Taxonomy (GTDB): domain Bacteria; phylum Actinomycetota; class Acidimicrobiia; order Acidimicrobiales; family Ilumatobacteraceae; genus UBA2093. The sequence continues at coordinate 101,270 of JBBANL010000003.1, forward strand.
CCACATTTATTCCATTTGGCAGCATGGCAGAAAGACCAAAGAAGAATGTCGTGATCTTTCCGAGTACCCGACTTCAAAGAATGTTGACGTCACTCTGTATCACTCCAGTATCGGCAGGAACGAGATGACAGCATTTCTCAGATCTCGTAGGGAGAAGATTGCGATTAGTTATCACAACATCACACCTCCTCACTGGTATTCGGAGTACAACCCGGAATTTGCAGACGATCTCGAGTTGGGTCTTCAAGACTTGGCCGAACTGAGAAATCGTGTAGTGCTGACTGTTGCTGACTCTGAATTCAATGCGTCAGATCTGAGGTCATTGGGATACACCGATGTGCAGGTCATACCTGCTGGATTCAGCCCAAGTCGTCTTGTGCAGGAAGATTTTGATTTCGCACTTCTTCAGGAAATGTCCGCTCGCTTCCCGAACGGGTACGTGGTCGCTGTCGGACAGATTCTTCCGCACAAGCGCATCGAACAATTGATTGAAACTCTTCACTTGTTGAACTCCACATATTGGGGAAACATCGGACTCGTCATATGCGGTGTAGCGCGTCAGGAGTTGTACAGGGTTGCGGTCAGCAGGTTTCATCATCGATGTGCGATGGCGGACGTGGTCTTCACCGGTCAAGTCACTGATCAACAACTGTCCACCTTGATGCGCGGGGCCCGGCTGTACTTGGGAATGAGCGATCATGAGGGATTGAGCATCCCTCCGGTTGAAGCCATGGCGATGGGAATTCCCGTGGTCGTAAAAGGGGCTGCCGCAATTCCCGAGACTGTCGGTGATGGAGCCCTGGTGTTGCCCTCTGATTGCGGACCAATCCTGGCGGCCGAGGCAATCCATGAGATTCTTCAGAATGACGAATTGCGATGGTCGCTGATCAATCGTGGCTTCAGACGTGCGAAACACCTCGAGTCCCTGTCGTCATCACGTCGAGCAGTGGAATTGTTGTTGGCGGCAGCACAGTGAAAATTCTCTATGTCGTTCAGCGATACGGTGACGACATTGTCGGAGGCTCTGAGGCTGCTTGCCGACAATTTGCAGAAGCACTGGTGTCGAGAGGACATTCGGTCGAAGTCCTCACGAGTTGCGCAAGAAGCTATGTCACGTGGGAAAACTCGTATCCGCCTGGTTCGTCAATCATCAACGGAGTCGTGGTACATCGGCTGCCAGTCATTGAGATGAGGTATCCGGAGAGATTTGGCCCGACAGACATCTGGTTGATGTCTGAACAATCATCTCCACTTCTCTTCGAGCATGAGAGGTGGGCTCATTTGATGGGACCGAACTTGGATGGTTTGCGGACATGGTTGATTGACAATGTGCATCGCTTTGACGTGGCAGTCTTCATGACTTATCTGTATTCCACTGCAACGCGCGGAATACCTGCAGTAGCTGGACGACTCCCGATTGTTTTTCAGCCAACAGCGCACGACGAACCATCTTTGAGGATCCCGTTGTTCGAATCAATATTCAGATTGCCTGATTCTTTCTTGTTCTTCACTCCTGAGGAACGGGAAGTTGTCCGTGACAGATTCGGCATTGAACCAGCAGGTTGCGTGATTGGTATCGGAATAGAAACCAACCCGGAAGTGGCGTCTACCGACGATTTGCGGCGTCGTTTCAGCCTTGGTTCTGACCCTTATCTCGTGTATGTCGGTCGACTAGATCCAATGAAAGGTGTAAAGCAACTCTGCGATTTCTTTGTTCAGCTAAAGACCCAATTTCCGGGTCCACTCAAGTTGGTACTGGCGGGTGACCCGTTGTTTGAAGTTGATCAACATGACGAAATCGTGGTCACGGGTTTTCTGGACGAAGCAGAAAAACATGCTTTGATTGCAGGTTCACTTGCCCTTGTGCAGTCTTCCTATTTCGAGAGTTTTTCGATTGTGTTGTGCGAAGCATGGGTGCAACGTCGCCCCGCACTTGTTCAGGGGAAAAGCAGTGTCTTGCGAGGACAGGCAATGAGATCTACCGGGGCCATCCCTTACGAGGGGTACGCCGAATTTGAGCAGGCTGTGATGATGTTGCTCGAAGACCCGGACTTGGCAAACGTACTGGGCGAAAACGGTCGCAAATATGTTGAAGATATGTACGAGTGGTCTCGCGTGTTGGACGGTTTCGAAGAGTCGCTAGCAATTGCGCAGGAACGTTTTCAAAAACGACCGATTCTTTTACGCGGTCGCGACTAAAGCGAAATCACCGGGACCGTCTATCGCTTGAATCACGGACTTGAGGGGTTCGGCGACGTTGTCAGGTAGGCCGGAGAGATCTGCCTCGGGAGACAGATTATTGGTGAAATGGCCTTCCGCTTTAGAAAATCCAATCTCCGTGGCAAGGAACATCAGAAGGTCTGGATAAAGGGGTCGTTGATGAGTGGGGTCAATCCAGAATGTTCCAGCAGAGACCCGCAGGTTTTTTGCATTGGGAACCTCTGCGATCAAGCGGCCTCCCGGAACGAGAGATCGTCGTATCTCTCTCAGTACCTTCACTAGGACAGGGAATGGTAGATGTTCCAGGACCTGAAAAAGCGTGTAAGTCCCGACCGATTCATTGGGTCTTGCGCTCAAGAACTCGAGTAAATCTCCTTGCACAACATCAAGGTTTTCTTCTCTGCATTCTGCAATGCACACCGAATTCGAATCTACGCCGATTGCCGGAAGACCTTGATCTCTAATCACCTTGAGCCATTCCCCGCGACCACAGCCGAGATCTATCAACGGTGCAGATGAGTCAATAAGAGCGGGCAACATCGGCAGGTAATGACGTTGGCGGTCTGCCACCAAGTCGCGACTCCCACGGAAGTGATTTTCGAGTGCGACGTACAAGGCGTCATCAATGACGTCGACTTGGGATGTTGATGCCGTGTGGTGTGGGGAATCCGCCGAACTGGTACTCGGCTGGCGGTCAGTATTTACAAGGCGGCGAATTGTGTCGATTGATTGGCGCAGATCGGAAATAGCGCTGGTGTACCGGTGCACAAGATTTTCGATGGACTCCTCGTTCTGCTGCTGTTTTGCGTCAACGTAGGAGACGAGTGCTTCATTGAGGCTGGACAATCGATTTTCGATATGAGCGACCGTTGCTGCGATTTCATCGTGAAAGGGAGTCAATTGAGACATGGCAAGGTCGGTCAACCGACGGTCCATCACGGAGAACATGTTTGCTTTTGCGCCGTCGGGACCGATGACCTTTTCCAGTTCGTCCAATCGACTTTGAACTCCGGGTATTCCCAACAAGGAGGCGACCTTATTGAAGAGTGGTCGGAGAAGGCGTCTCATATACCTCAGGCTAATCCCAAGTTCCCCTGGCATTTGGGTTGACTCGTAGAATGGTTCGGTGACGCAAATATTGATTATCGGAACGGGTTACGTCGGACTGTCAACAGCAGTTGGACTAGCTGAGTTGGGACACCAGATTGTCGGAGCGGACATCAATGCGTCTACCGTCAACAGTTTGAAGATGGGCCAATCGCCCATTGCTGAATCAGGAATGAATTTGGGTCTGGCGCGAGGAATTGAATCAGGGAAGCTCACATTCACAACTGATGTTCTTGACGCGGTCTCTTCGGCCAACATTGTCTTTCTCTGTCTTCCCACTCCGCAGGGAGACGACGGGAGTGCTGATCTTTCTTATATCGAGGTTGTCGCGAAGCAGATCGGGCCTCACCTACTTGAAAACTGCGTCGTCGTCAACAAATCGACAGTCCCCGTAGGGAGCACTGAAGTCGTGAGGCAATGGCTAGGTCGGACCGATGTCCATGTGGTGTCGAACCCGGAATTCCTTCGTCAAGGAACGGCACTGCATGATTTTCTGAACCCCACACGCATCGTCGTGGGAGGAGACAACGAGGACGCCGTCAACAAGATCGCGGACTTGTATTCGTCCATAGGTGCGCCGGTTCTCAAGACGAAGGCAGCTTCAGCAGAAGCGCTGAAATATGCAGCCAATTCGTTTCTCGCAACCAAAGTAACTTTTGTGAACGCAATCGCCGACATCTGCGAGATTGTTGGCGCCGACATAAGTGACGTTGTTGCTGGCCTCGGTCTCGATCCGCGCATCGGCGATCAATTCCTGAATCCCGGCCCGGGGTGGGGTGGCAGTTGTTTTCCCAAAGACACCCGCGCGCTCGTGAAGATCGCCGAAGGAAACGGCTACGACTTCGCCTTGTTGCGCTCTGTCATCCAAACCAATGACGAGCAGTACGAGCGCATCGCGAACAAGGTGGTGGACCTGTGCGGTGGAAGTGTGAACGGCAAGATCATTGCTTCATGGGGTCTCACGTTCAAGGCCAACACCGACGACCTTCGTGATTCGCCCGCAATTGCCATTCTGTCGTCTCTGCATGCGCGGGGAGCCCGGATACGTGCCTACGACCCCGAGGCTCGCGGAACAGAGGCGCTTCACTGGATCGAGCGCGTCGGCTCCGCCACAGAAGCCTGCGACGGAGCAGATGTTCTTGCTGTACTCACCGAGTGGCCGGAATTTGCGACAATCGCACCCAGCGAGGTTGGGTCGCGACTTGTGGCGCGCAACGTGGTGGACGGACGCAACGTGCTCGATCCTGCCGAGTGGAAGCGGGCGGGTTTCGCATACAGGGGCGTGGGCCGCAACTGATGAGTTCTGCCGCGACTGATTCACCCGTCGTCGGACTCGAATTCGACCAACGCTTGCGTGAGATGTGGTCGGTGCAGTTCGGCGACCGAACACCATCGGCCTCGGAGTTTGTTTCGTGGCTCACGGCGGTTCCCGAACGCAGTGCCACAGGCCTGCCGCGTTACCTTCAGGCCGTGTACGACACGCGCGCGGACATCCAAGGCATGTTTCCGGAGGTTCGCAGCGGCATCCTCAATCGTTTTGCGTGGTGGGTGGGTTCGACCGGTCGCGCCGAGCACTCGAACATTCGGTTGCTGGGGCATGCGGTGCCTGCCGATCGGTTCGTGCCCGACCTGGGGCGCGAGAGCGACGGAATCGACGTCGCCGGGTTCCTGACGACCGAGTCCGGCATCGGCGAGGCGGGCCGCACCACAGTGAGCGCGTTGCGAACTGCAGGCATAGACGTGTCGACCATCAACTACACCGACACCCTCAGCAGGACATCTCACCCGTTCGTGGTCGACGATGTGTCGCGTCACCGCACGGTGCTCTTGTCGGTGAATGCTGATCATCTGCCCACGATGCAAGAGCGCATGGGTGATCATTTCCTCCGTGACCGATACGTGATCGGTCAATGGTTCTGGGAACTCGAGACTGCACCGTCGTGGTACGCCGAGGCATTCGAACACGTCGATGAATTGTGGGCGCCGACACGGTTCATCGAGAAGATGTTGCGCGACGCCGCGCCGTCGAGAATCACGATCACGCATGTTCCACTTCCGGTGATGGTTCCGGAGATCGATCCCGCATTGACTCGTGGAGATCTCGGACTCGACGAGCGGTTCACGTTTCTGTTTGTCTTCGATTTTCTCAGCGTGATGAAGCGCAAGAACCCCCTGGGCCTCATTGATGCTTTCTGTCGCGCGTTCGCGCCCGGCGAAGGACCACACCTCGTGATCAAGGTGATCAACGGTGACCACAGACCCGTCGAGAGCAACCAGTTGAGGCTCGCCACGTCGCAACGCCCCGACATCACGTTGATAGACGGGTATCTCCCCCGTGCACACACGTCCGCGTTGATGTCACACGCCGACTGCTACGTGTCGCTTCATCGGTCTGAAGGGCTCGGCCTCACCATGTCGGAGTCGATGAGCCTCGGTACCCCGGTTGTCGCCACGGCGTATTCGGGGAATCTCGATTTCATGGACGACACGACGTCGTGGCTGGTGCCGTGGACCCGTGTCGCCGTGGGGGGCGACGCCGAGGGGTACGACCCGCGAGCAACCTGGGCGGAGCCCGACCTGAACGAGGCCGCACGGATCATGCGCCACGTGTGGTCAAACCCGGACGAAGTCCGCGCGAAAGGTGTTGCCGCACGCGACACGATTCTGAAGAGACACACATTGGCCGTGTCCGGGGCAATAATGAAGAACCGTCTGATGCAGATCTGGAGTGAGCAACGTGGCCGCTAACCCACTGGGATACCTGAAGCGAAGGCTGTCGGCGGCTCTTGCATGGCGCGTGCGCGACGCGATCGAGGCGGAGCGCACCGCAACCGTGGAGTTGGGTCGCACTTTTGTCGATGCGACGGTGGCACTCACGGAGCGAATCGAAAAGCTCGAGGCGCGAGTGGCCGAACTGGAGAAGCGCGACTGATGGCGTCGGTTCTCGCGCCCGTCAAGAGGGTCGCAGCGTCGCACGAATTGCTGTGGAATCTCACTCTTCGCGAGTTGCGCACCAAGTACCGCCGCAGCGTGCTGGGGTGGTCGTGGTCGATGCTGAACCCGCTTGCCACCGTGGCCATTTATTCCTTCGTGTTCGGCCACCTCTTCCAGGCCGAGGCTCCGGTCGGCGAGAACAGCGACATCAAGGTGTTCGCCCTGTATCTGCTGTGCGGTCTGTTGCCGTGGAACTTCTTCATGCTGGTCACGAACACGGGCATGAACTCTTTGTTGGCGAATGCCGCTCTGGTCAAGAAGGTCGCGTTCCCCCGCGAGGTGTTGGTGTTCGCGAACTCTCTGCACGGCATCGTGCAGTTCGGCATCGAGATGGGGCTTCTCACCGTTGCGTTGGTGATTGCGGGAAGCATGTTCTTCCCGTGGATACCCGTGGTGTTGCTGCAGATGTTGCTGTTGCTGCTGTTTGCATCGGGTCTCGCACTGGCGTTGTCGGCGGCGAACGTGTATTTCCGCGACCTCGGCTATCTCTGGCAGATCTTCACGCAGATCTGGTTCTTCGCGACCCCGATTGTGTACACGCCGGCGATCATCGAGGGCAAGGTGCCCGAGTGGGTGCAGCGCATTCTCGATTTCAACCCGATGGCCGTGTTCGCCCAGGGATTCCGGCGTTCGATGTACGACGGTGCATTCCCCGGGTGGGACAACCTCGCGGCGTGTGCGATCGTGGCGGCGGTTGCGATGGTTCTCGGGTGGAGCCTGTTCACGAAACTCTCGCGTCGTTTCGCCGAAGAGCTGTAGTCACGCTTTGTTGTCTGCACCGGGCGGCCGCTACATCTTGCGCAGCCGTCGCAGCTGACTGTCGATGTAGGGGCGTGCGCGGCGCTGGCCCCCGCGTTCTTTGATGGCCTCCTGCAGTCGCTCGAGAGAGGCGATCACCACGTCGCGTCGTGGCGTGCGCCCGAGCCCGATGCAGTCCTGCAGCCACCCGGCGGGACCCTGGTGCCCGCGCTCGTTGTTGCACCTCTTGCAGGCGGCCAACTCGTTCTCGAGCCAGCTGGGCCCGCCCTTGATGCGGGGGACCAGGTGCTCGGTGGTGGGCAGATTGCGCGAGTGGTCGAGCGGGGCCGAGCACCACACGCAATAGGCACCATCTCGCTCGAGGATGCGTTCCATTCGCTCTCGGCGGTTCAACTGGCGCTGGCGGGGCTCCACGGGGCACAGGGTAGGGGTGACGGCCCTCGTAGCGTGTCACCGTGATTAGAGGTCGCTTTGCCCCGTCGCCCACCGGCGATCTGCACGTGGGCAACATTCGCACCGCTCTCGCTGCGTGGGCGTCGGCGACGATGAGTGGCGGCGACTTCGTCATTCGCTGGGAAGACCTCGACCGCCACAACTCTTCCGATCGGCACGCCGAGAGCCAGTTGCGCGACCTCACCGCGGTGGGCATCGAGTCGGCTGAGACCCCTCTGGTGCAGAGCGAACGTTTTGCCGTGTACCACGCGATCATCGACGACCTGACGGCGCAGGGTCTCACCTACGAGTGTTTCTGTTCGCGCAAAGACATTCGCGAAGCCGCAGCGGCACCGCACGGAGGCGTCGTGCGGTATCCCGGCACTTGCCGCACGGAGGCCGGGCGTGAACGCGTGAGGCGCGGCAGTGATCGGCCGGCTGCACTGCGGTTGCGCGGTGGCGAGATGAGTGAGACGTTCACCGACCGGCTGCATGGTGAGGTGAGGGGGGTGGTCGACGACATTGTGCTTCGTCGAAACGACGGCATACCGTCATACAACATTGCGGTGGTTGTCGACGATGCCGCACAGGGAATCACCGAGGTTGTTCGCGGCGACGATCTGCTTGATGCCACTGCATCACAGGTTCATTTACAGAAACTGTTGGGGTACACGACGCCGACCTATGCGCATGTACCACTGGTGGTCGGTGAAGACGGCGAACGACTTGCGAAGCGACATGGCGCGGTCACGTTGGCCGATCTTGCGGCACAGGGTGTGAGTGCTGATGAGGTACGTGGACTGCTGTGGGAGAGTCTTGGCCAGCACGGCAACACTTGGGATTGGAGTGCAGTCCCGCGAAGCCCGTTCGTGTGGAGATGAAAACAGGGCCGACACTGTTGTGTCGGCCCTGACTACTTGGTTGTCCCCACGTCGTCA
>JBBANL010000003.1:109819-144748 GCA_040401975.1 Ilumatobacteraceae bacterium
TGACGCATCCGCATGCGAGCCGACCGCTGAAGAGCGGCGTGAAGTACAGCCTGACTGTCTGGTGCGAACTTCCGATGGCCCTCGACGGAGCCCGTTCGTATTGAACGAAACAGGGCCGACACTGTTGTGTCGGCCCTGACTACTTGGTTGTCCCCGCGTCGTCAGTGTGGGTGAGACAGGCACGAGCACCTTGTCGTCTTTCGTTTTGTGAGAGCCACGAGCCGGGGTCGAACCGGCACCGTTGAAGTGACGAGATCAACATGCTGCCGTTACACCATCGTGGCCTCGTGGAAATGTGCACTATAAGAATTGAGATGCGGAAATGAAAAGCGGGTCGGTACCAAGCACCGACCCGCTTCCTTCAACGGTAAGACCAGGTTTCCCTGTTTGACCTCGTCATCACCAAGTGTACGACCACGCCGCAGACTCGGCGTTCGAGACGGTCACATGCGTTTCTTGATGCGAATCGCCTTCTCTGCGGCGTTGCGACACTGGCCGGTTTCGAGATCGAACTTCCAGCCGTGCAATGTGCACACCAGGTTCTCCCCGTCGATCTCGCCAAACACCGACAGATCGGCATTGCGGTGCGGGCAGCGCCTCTGCACTGTGTAGTTACCAATCGTGATGTCGGATTCATCCGACGGAATTCCCTGCAGTCGCTGCTTCGCCTCGGCCTCGGTGCGCGTCATTCGCTCGACCGACAGCGACTTGAAGAAGTTGTACAGGTACTCGTTGTATTCGCCCTCGCGCCACGCGGTGAAGCGACACGACAAGAACAACGAATTCGACCAGTCAACCGACCGCTGAGCAACAACTCGCTCGAGAAGATCGCGCGGCACATCGAACGAATGCGACACCGGCTGACCCGCGTGTTCTTCGACGAGGCCGTCGAAGAAGTTCACGAAGATCTTCAGTTCACCGGCGGTGATCAACGCGTTGCCGCCGATTCCCTGTCTCATACTGACGCCGAGCGCCATCAACGGTTCCCACCACAGTTTCAACGTGGCGACCAAGTCGGTGTCGGGCGATGCCCACGACGCCTTCTCGCTCGCCAGCCACTCTGCCCAGTCGGCCTGGTAGGAGCGCAGGTAGTCGCGTTTGTGGGTGAAGATTCGCGTGATCTCGTCACCTGGCATCGGCTGCTCGACGGTGACTGCACCGCCCACCACCGTGAACGATGTTCCGGGAATCGTGGTGGCCGCGTTGATGCGCCCGGCATCCGAGAGACGACGCTGGAATTCAGTCTGGTCGGGGAAGATGCTGGCCTCGGTGCCGTCGATCATGTTGAGACCGAACAGTTCTTCGTCGAGGAAACACGGCGGGCCGGCCGACGGAACAACCGTTGTCGCATTCAGGGCCTCGACATATCGCGTCGCACGCGCAAACTGGCTCTCGACCTTGTCGACACACAGTTGTTTCTTCGTCGCCGGGTCGATGTCGTACACCATCGGATACCAGATGGCGCCCGAATACTGCAGCCAGTGAAGATCGACCGGACCGTGTCGGCGCAGAGCATCGAGGTCGTTCGTGCGGCAGTCGTTCTGGTTCACGAGTCGCGATTCGCCGTCGCTGACCACCAATGCACTGTCGCCACCCGGTCCGTCGGTGATCGACGACTCCACGTGAATTGCAACCCTGACGCCTGGCGCAATCTCTCGCTCGGTTGCATTCACGGTTCTCTCGAACTTTCGGAACCCGAGAGAGTTGAACGTGCGCTCCAGTTCGCGGGTGGGGAAGTCGGGGAGAAGAACCGTGGTGTTCTTGTTCATTCTCTCGGCGAGGAACGATGCATCGAAGTGATCGGCGTGCAAGTGCGACACATAGAGGAAATCGGGATTGCAGACGTCGTGCATGATGTCGTCGGGCAGATGATCGTTGCGCGGAAACACAAACCACGACCCGAAGAACGCAGGCACGAACCACGGGTCGCACGCGATGGTGATCCCACGCGTGCGAATGAGAATTCCCGCGTGGCCAAGCGAGATGGCCTGCATCAGATTTACTTCGGCGGGTCGATCGACTGCACGCCGCCCGTGGCGACGTGCTCGGTCCATGCGGAACCGTTCCAGTACCGCAGTTCGTAACGCTTCGACGGGTCCGGGTACCAGTTGGCCGGAACCTGCGGTGTGCCCGCAGAGGGAGTCGATGTGGGCTGCGATGCGACATTCGACGGTCGCACGTCGCCAGCGGGGGCGGCAACTGCCGGCTGTGCCGCATCGGTCTTCATGCCCGGGTGCGGCGCCACGGGGACGCTGCCGGCGTGGCGGATGAAAGCGTGGAACCATGAAGCGCCGTCGTAGGTGATCTGCACCACTTCCCAGCCCTCGTTCGAGCGGCGGGTGAGTTCGGCGGCCAACTCGTGCGGGTTGCGGACCGATTCAGAGACAACGTCGTAGGTGAACATGGGAAAATCCTACTGCTGTTCCCCGTCGTGCTCACCCGCAGGGTCCTCGGTGCGCACGAGACGGTCGACATCGATGCCTTCCGCGCCGCCGTCGTACACCAGACGCCCGTCACGCAGCACCACGATGCGCTTCACCGTGTGCACGAACGACAACTCGTGGGTCGCGACCACCACGGTGGCGCCGTCGTCCGATGCAGACGACAGCAGCTCGAGCAACGCCTCTTTTCCGGAAGAGTCGAGACCGACGAACGGTTCGTCGACGAGCAACAGATCGAAGGGACGTATGAACCCGAGAGCGATGGCCGACTTCTGCTTGAGGCCGCGGGAGAAACGGTTCGGCATGTCGTCTGCCCTGTCGTAGATGCCGAGGTGGCCGAGAAGATCCGCCGCGGTCTGTTCCCACTCGTCGACGCCGTGCAGTCGGGCAACGTATTCCATGTGTTCCCACAGCGAGAGATCGTCGTAGAAGGTGGGCTGGTCGGCGATGTAGCTGAGAGAAGCACGTGCCGGCATCGACCCGCTCGGGTTTCCGCAGACTCCGACCGTGCCGTCGGTGGGTTCGAGAAGCCCTGCCGCGATGCGCATCAAGGTCGTCTTTCCCGAGCCGTTGTGACCGATGAGTGCGACCCGCTCGCCGCGTTCGACGGTGAGTGACACCGGATCGAGAGCCGGAGATTCTCCGTACGATTTCGACACGTTGTCGACCAAGAGGGCCTTGGACGGCGCGGGTGAATGGATGTTGCGTCGCGTGCGTGCCATGTCACGAACCTTCCGTGCGTTGTGAAGAAGAAAGAGCCGATTGTTTCTGTGCGTTGCGGAACCATGCGTGAATGTGGTCGCGCTGGCGCACCCAACCCGCAACGAGCGCGAGCACGATCATCACGGCGCCGGCCGACCGAACAGCGGCCCCGACGGGTTGGGTTCCGTTTGACACTGTCTCGCGCACTGCAATCACCGGCAGGCACGACACAATCGAGATGACAGGCGGCCACACGGCACGCAACACGGTTCCCATTCCGCTCACCTCCGGCGGCAATGCGAGACCTTCCGTCGCCCCGCCGACGGGGTCGGGTGCGCCCTTGACTGCGTTGACAGCGGCGCCGGCGACACCGCCCCACGCCGCGGGAAACCCGATGAGAAACCCGTACCCGATTGTGCTGATCGACGGTTCGCGCACGAACGCTGCCGCCACGCCGACCACCACGAACGGCACCACCACAAGGGCAGGAACGACGAGGTGTTTGGTCATCAGCAGTGCGCGTTCCCACGGCAATGCATCGGTGCGGTCGGGTTGGTCGACTTCTTGCGAGAGCGGTTCGACCGCATCGAGTCCCATCACGAACAACAGAAGCCCGGCCGCGACCACCATCGGCGTTGTTCCGTGCCACACCGTGACGAGTGCCAGAGCGGAGCCGACGGAGAACACCGCCATTCGAAACAGGCGACGGGCGGGAAAGTGCATGATGCTGCGCAGCCCGCGTGCAACGACGACGTCTTTTTTCAGTACACGCGGCAGTTTTGCCCACGGCTTCACGCGCATGTATTCCTGGCTCAACTGTCGCCGCAAGAGAACCACGGTGCGGATGTCCTGCAACGTGACGGCGAACTTCAGTTGCGACACCAGTGCGCTGCGCCGGGCCAACGCTTCCATGGAGAAACGACCGGTCACCCGCAGGCCGACGAACGCCAGTGCGCACACTGTTGAGACTCCGACGAGGTCAATCGGTGACCAGCGCAACCACCACATCGACATGCTGCCGACGAAGTCGAACGGCCCCGCGATGTCGGAATCACCGAACGTCACTGCGGTCTGCCATGCAACGAGCGCACTCGCACACGAGGTGACGAGCCAACGAGAGACTGCGAGACCGTGCGCGAGCAGGGCGCTGATCACGAACAGTGCACCGGCAATCGCACCGGCGACTGCGCCCCACAATGCGAAAGCGACAAGACCTGCCTTTGCGTCGGGCACCCGGCGACCGAGCAATTGGTTCGCGACGCCGCCGGCGATGGCTCCCGAGAACATGAACGTGCGGAGGCGCTGGATTGCGGGGTGGCGCAACGCACTGCCGTGGTCGATCGGGGACATCAGTACGTGGCGCACCTCGGCGTCTTCGACCGCCAACGGGCCGCCGTTGGCACCGCTGCGAAGACCCATGAACACTGCGACCGCCACCACGAGCCCCACTGCATGGGGTGTGTGGGCCTGCAGATTGCGGATCTGTTCGGCGTTGAGGGGAGAGTCGGTGACCAGGTCCGACAGGTAGAGAATCGCACCGCCACCGATGAGAGCCGCCAGGTAGACCCTGTAGAGAGCCTCGTACCATTCCATGTCGGCGACACGGTGCCGGCGCCGTTCCCGGCGCATGGCATGCAGTGCATCGATGCCCACGGTCGCCGAATTCACCCGATAATCCTGCCACTGCCACCTGCGTTTGCGACAGATGGCGTAAGAATGGGGCGCATGAATTCCGACGTGGTTCAGACTTTCAGCGCTCTGCTGTCGTTGGTTGCTCTGGCGGCGGGGGTCGTCACGTTGGTGTCGCTCGCGGTCAATTCGTCGTGGTCGGCCACATGGCTCGCCACTGTTCGCCAGTACGGCGTGTGGGCGATCTGTGCGATCACGTCGACCGCCACGGTCGGAAGCCTGTACTTCAGCGAGAGCGTCGGGTATGCACCGTGCAAGCTGTGCTGGTACCAGCGCATCGCCATGTACTCGATCGCCATCATTTCGTTCGTTGCGGCGCTGCGGAAAGACAACGGCATCGCGCGGTACACGGTTGTTCTCGCGCCCATCGGGCTTCTCGTGTCGACGTACCACTATCTGTTGGAGTGGGGCGTCGTCAACGAGTCGAGCGTGTGCAGTCTCGACGTGCCATGCACCTCGATTTGGTTCCGCGAGTTCGGATTCGTGACGCTTTGCTTCATGGCCGGAACAGCGTTCATCGCAACCATCGCATTCTCGATCGCGCTCATGCGCACACCAACCCCAGTGTCCGAGGAGGACTGACATGGCACAGAACAAGAAGAAGCAGGCATCGTCGGGAATCAGCGCCCGTGTGATCATCATTGCCGCCGCGATCGTGGTGGTTCTCGCCGCGGGTATCGCGGTGTTCGCGAGCGGTGGCGACGACTCGGCATCGAGCGACACCACCACGGCACCGGCACCCGGCGGCGTGTCCGCGGCCGAGTACCAGAAGGTCGCGGTCGAAGGCGACGCACTCGAGGCTCTCGGCAAAGACGTTGCCGATCCGTCGCTCGGGAAAGTGGGCCCGAACCTGAGCGGATACAACTTCAGCGGACTTCCCGTGTCGATCAAGCCCGCAACCGACGGCGCACCGACGATGCTCGTGTTCCTCGCGCACTGGTGCCCGCACTGCAACGCAGAGATGCCGCGTCTCGTGAACTGGTACGAAGACGGTCTCGTGCCCGACGATCTGCGCGTGATCGGAATCGCGACTGCATCGCGCAAGGACCAGGCGAACTGGCCGCCGTCGGAATGGGTGCCGTCGTTCGACTGGCCGTTCGAGGTGATGGCCGACAGCGAAACAAACGATGCAGGCGTCGCCTACGGCGTCGACGGGTATCCGTTCATGGTGATTCTCGACAAGGACGGCAAGGTTGTCGCACGTCATTCCGGAGAGATGGACGAAGCAGAGATCCCGAACTTCGTGAACAAGGCGCTCGGTCGCTGATTTCGTCTTTCCCACCGCACCGTTCCCGCAGGTAGCGTGGTGAACGGAACGGTGGCAGAGTGGACAAATGCACCCGCCTTGAAAGCGGGAGGGTTAACAGCCCCGGGGGTTCGAATCCCTTCCGTTCCGCCAGGGTGACGTGAACTAGCGCTCGTCGCGCACGAACGGCGTTCCGAGTGCACGCGGTGCACCGAGAAGATTTCGCCGACTCGGCCGGCTGAGCACGATCAGCGCGATCAGCGTCGCCAGGTACGGCAGCATCGGCAGCAGTGCCGACGGGATGAAAGTGATCTGCTCGGCCTGCAAGGTGAACGGCAACTGCAGGGTGAAGCCGAACAGAATCGCGCCGAAGATCAACCTCAGCGGTCTCCAACCGGCGAACACCACCAACGAGAGCGCAATCCATCCGATGCCCGCCGTTGTCGATTCCTGGTGCCATGCCGCGCTCTGGGCGAGCATGTGGAACGAACCACCGAGACCCACCAGGGCCCCGCCGAGCATGGTGTAGCGAATGCGGATCGACGACACCGACAGACCCTGAGAGTCGACGGTTGCCGGGTCGTCACCCGTTGCGCGCACCTCGAGACCCGATCGCGTGCGGAACAGATACAGCGATGCGAGCACCGCAATGACGAGGGTGGCATAGGTGACCGGATCCTGTCCGAACACCACGGGGCCGACCAACGGAATGTCGGTGAGCGGGCCGAGATCGATTGGCTCGATCACCGTGCGCACGGTGCGGCCCTCGGCGGGCTTGCCGAGGAAGTTCGCAAGACCGGTGCCGAAGATGACGAGTGCCAACCCGGACACGATCTGGTTCGCACGCAGCACCACCGTGAGCAGTGCATGGATTCCCGCAAGAACGACGCCGAGGAAGATTCCGAGCACGAGGCCGAGCCAGATGCTTCCCGTTCCGTCTGCGACGAGGAACGAGGTGATGGCAGAAGTGAGCAACATGCCCTCGATGCCGAGATTCAGCACACCCGAACGCTCGGTGAACAGTGCACCGAGCGCCGCGAGGATCAATGTGGTCGCAATTGCGACGGAGTCGGCGACCGACAGCAGCCAGATGTTCGAGTTCATTGTGCCGCCACCTTCAGTCTCACCACGCGCACGCGGTACCTGCGGAACGCCTCACCGCCGAGGGCAAACAGAAGAATCGCCCCCTGCAGGATGATGCCGATGTGTTTCGGCGTGTCGGAGGAAATCTGCAGCTTGTCGCCGCCGACGCGCAGACCCGCGAACAGGATTCCGCTCACGATGATGCCGGCGAAATTGTTGCGCGCGAGTGCGGCCACCACGATGCCTGCGTATCCGTATCCGAGAAGAGTGATGCCCTGGTCGAGCCGCGCGAAGGGTCCGACGATCAACGTCGCGCCACCGAGGCCGGCAAGCGCACCCGAAATCAACATGACCGCAACCGTCGTCTTGTCGGCGTTGACCCCGGCGTAGTGGGCGGCGCGCGGGGAGTCGGCAATCACCTGGATGCGGTAACCGAATTCGGTGCGCTTCACCAGCCAGTACAGGAACATCGCGAGAATCACGATCACGAAGAACGTGGGATACAGGCGTGTGTTGCCGATGGGCGAGAGTGAGGCAGATTCGGCCACGTTGCGGCCCTGCGGGAAACCCGAATCCTCGGTGAGAAAGAAACTGCCCGGAGTGTTGATGAAGTGCTTCACCAGGTTCGCGCCGATGTAGGTGAGCAACAGAGTGGTCACGATCTCGCTCGCACCGAGGCGGGCGCGCGCGATGGCGGGAACAAAGATCCACAGTGCCCCGGCCACTGCTCCGATGAGCAACACCAACGGAATCATCACGAACGAGGGGAGGTGCGGTCCCAGCGCGAGGCCGGCCCACGCACCACCGATCATGCCGAGATAGAGCTGGCCCTCTCCGCCGATGTTGTACAGATTCATCTGGAACGAGAACGCCGCGGCGATTCCCGTGCAGATCAGAACAGTTGAGAGGCCGAGAGTCTCCGTGATGCCCCTGTAGGTCAGGAACCCGTCGTCGAGCATGTGCGAGTAGGTCTCGAGGGCCGAGTAGCCGGTGGCGGTCAGGAACAGTCCGCCTGCCACGAGAGCCGCGAGCACCGAGACGAGCGGCACCAACGCAGAGAGACGCCGGGGTGTCTCTGCTCGTTGTTCGAAAATGACCCGGAACGGTGGTTGCCTCACTGGTTGCCTCCTGCGCTGAGTCCCGCCATCGCTGCACCGACTGTTGCGATGTCTGCGCCTTCACCTTGCGTTTCGTATGCGATCGAACCCCGGTAGAGAACGAGGATGCGGTCGGCGAGAGACATGATCTCGTCGAGATCCTCGGAGATGAGAACGATTGCCTGACCTGCGCTGCGCGCGTCGTCGAGAAGCCTGCGCACCGTCTCGATGGCCCCGACGTCAAGACCACGCGTGGGGGAACACACCACGAGAAGTTTCGTCGCGGTGCGCCCGCCCGAGAGTTCGCGGGCCAGCAGAACTTTCTGTGCGTTGCCACCCGACAACTTGCGTGCGAGATGGTCGGGACCGTTCGCCTTGATCTCGAACTGATCGATGAGTCGCGATGCCTCGGGCCGCACCGACGTGCGGTCGACGACGATCTGGCGGTCACGCGTCAGCAGCAGGTTGTCGAGGATCGACATCGACGGCACCAGACCCATGCCGAGACGGTCCTCCGGAACGTACGCGAGACCGAGTTCGCGTGCGTGAATGGGCCCGCGGTCCGTCGCGAGAGCCCCGCCGATCGACACGGATCCACTGGTGGGCGACATGAGACCCGCAATGGTGTCCGCGAGTTCTTTCTGGCCGTTGCCGGCCACGCCCGCAATGCCGACCATCTCGCCTTCGTGAACGTTGAACGAGATGTTCGACAGCACGTTCACGCCGTTCACCGCGAGGGAGAGGTCGCGAATCTGCAGAACCTCGTGACCGATCGGGTGCGAGGCGCGCTGCACGCCGAGGTTGATGTCGCGCCCCACCATCAGCCGTGCGAGTTCCTTCGTGTCGGTCGCACCGCGACCCGACACATTGCCGGTGACGCGACCGCCACGCAGAACCGTGACCCGGTCGGAGATCTCGACGACCTCGCCGAGTTTGTGACTGATGAAGACGATCGATTTGCCCGCGGCGGTCATCGCGTGGACGTTCTCGAAGAGCTTCTCGACCTCTGCAGGGACGAGAACGGCGGTAGGCTCGTCGAGCAGGAGAACTTCGGCACCCTGGTAGAGAGCCTTGACGATCTCGACGCGCTGGCGCTGGCCGACCGAGAGATCGCCGACTGTCGCGTCGGGGTCGATGGGCAGGCCGTACGACTCCGCCACTTCGGCGACGCGCTCGTTGATGGAACGACGGTCGAGCCTGAAAGAAAGATTGCGGCTTCCGAGAACGACGTTCTCCGCGACGGAGAAACGTTCGACAAGACGGAAGTGTTGGTGCACCATGGCGATGCCGTGTTGCAGACCCGAGCGCGGCGACGACAACACGACCGGCTGGCCTTTGCGCGCGATGAAACCGCTGTCGGGTTGATAGAGGCCGCACAACATGGCGGCGAGCGTGCTTTTTCCAGCCCCGTTCTCACCGAGCAGCGTGTGCACCTCTCCCGGGTTTATGTCGAAGTCGACGGAGTCGTTCGCGAGCACTCCGGGGAAGCGTTTGGAGACTGAGTGGGCCGAGAGTGCGCTAGGGGCCGCATCACCTGTGTGATGCGGCCCCGACGCGACCTCGTGAGAGGTGTTCGACATGTGGTGCGAATCAGCCCTTGGCGGAACCGACGACACCCTCGACGAAGAACAGCATTTCACCGAGAAGGAATCCGAGTTCTGCCTTCTCACCATCGGCTAGCCATGCGGAACCGTCTTGCTTGTTGATCGGACCGGTGAACGGTGCGAACTCACCTGCAATGGTTGCGGCCTTCTTCTCTTCGATGAGCGACTGTGTCTCTGCATCGACCGATTCACCGAACGATGCGAGGGTCACCATGCCGTCTTGCATGTTGCCGTAGTACTCGTCGGTGGGGCAGGTTCCTTCAGCAACCGACTTCGCAGTCTTGGTGTAGAAGGGACCCCAGTTCCATGTCGGAGCGGTGAGCCATGCATCCGGCGCTGCTTCCTTCACGTCGGAGTTGTAACCGACCCACTTGGCACCCTTGGCGTCTGCTGCGAGACCGGGCTCGGTGGTGTCCTGGTGCTGGGCCATGACATCGACGCCGGCGTCGAGCAGCGACTCAGCGGCCTGCTTCTCGATGGTGGGATCGAACCATGTCTTGGTCCAGGTGACCTGAACGGTTGCATCGGGGTTCACCGAACGTGCACCCAAGGTGAACGCGTTGATGCCGCGGAGCACTTCGGGAATCGGGAACGCAGCCACGTAACCGATCTTGTTGTTCTTGGTGGCCTTGCCTGCCGCGATACCCGAGAGGTAGCGAGCTTCTTCAGCGGCACCGAAGTAGGTGCCGAGGTTGGTCGGCAGTGCATCGAAGTCAGCGAACTCTCCGCCGCCGGCCTTGGTCAGAAGGAACTTCGCACCGGTTGCCCACTGGAAGCAGACATCGGGGTGGTTCACGGCAACCTTGGCCATGGGTGCGCCGTATCCGAACGACGTTGCGAAGATGAGGTTGTAGCCCTCGGATGCAAGCGATTCGAATGTGGCTTCGGACTCTGCGCCTTCAGGCACGTTCTCGACGCGCTTGACTTCGACACCGAGTTCTTGCTCGAGCTGCAGGATGCCCTGCTCGTGCTGGTAGGTCCAGCCCTTGTCGTCGGGAACGCCGAGGTACACCACGGCGACCTTCACATCTGCGCCTTCCGGTGCAGCTGTCGTGTCAGATGCCGAATCGCTTCCACCGCACGCTGCAACGAGCAACGAAGCGGCAGCAGCAGTTGCGGCAAGCTTCCAAAGTTTCTTCATGTGGTTTGATCTCCCTGATCTACGGCACCACCGCCGGCACCGAACGAGAAAAACCTTAGTCGCCACGCCGCGATGGCAAATCATGCAGAAACAGCCGTTTACACGGGCTTCACGAGTCGGCGGAGCAGGTCGACATCGTCGTCGCACCGACACCATGTTCGGCGGTCGGGGATACACTCCATGTCTCCCAGGAGAGGTGCCAGAGTGGCCGAATGGGGCGCCCTGCTAAGGCGTTGTCCGTCTTAAAGCGGACCGTGGGTTCAAATCCCACCCTCTCCGCCATTTTTCGAGGTTTTTTCCTGTGTTTGCAAGGCTTTCGATGCGCGTGACCGACACACATGTACCGCGCGTGTCAGGCTGACCGACAGAGGTTTTCCACAGGCCCCGGTCCCCATCATGTTTCGTCGTGTCTTTTTCGTGCTCATTGCGATGGTTGCAGTGTCGGTGGCCCCGGTCGGGGGTTCTGTTGTGTCGGCAAAGTGCGCGAGGCCGTACGTGGCGGTGAAGAACGATTCGTGGAGTCGAATCGCCACGAAGACGGGCGTGTCGATGAAGGCGTTGCTGCAGGAAAACGGCGCGACCACCAAGACGATGATCTTGATCGGTGCAACTCTGTGTCTGCCGAAAGGCACGACGTGGAACCAGCCATCAACCGAGGCGACCGGTCTGAGGAACCTGCCGGCACCGTCGACGAGTTACAGCCGGCGTCAGGCGGCGGCAATCATCCGCGAGATCTTCCCCGACCATCTCGAAGAACGGGCACTTGCCATCGCCCAGCGAGAGAGCAAGCTTGCGGCAACTGCCTACACATGGTGTTGCGTGGGGCTGTTCCAGATCAACTGGTGGGCACACAAGCCGTGGTTGAAAGACATCGGTGTCACCAAGGCGAGTCAATTGCTCGATGCGCGCGTCAATGCGCGGGCCGCATACGTGATGTACAAACGCAACAGTGGCTGGGGCCCCTGGGAGTAGGCGCGATTGTCAGCAGTTCTCGCTGAAGAACTCGTTCAGGTCGGACAGATGGCCGTCGTATTCCTCGTTGGCGGTGCCGCCCATCGACTGAAACTGAAGGAAGAAATCGAGCAACGGACCGGCGTGCTTCTTCATCGAGTCGGGAAAACTCGTGTACACCGAGTCGAGAGCAGTTGCAGCGGCAGAAGCTTCGTCGTTGGTCAACGTGTCGAACGAGAGATCCGCAAGTTCGTCTGATGCCCCGCAGTAGGCGGCTTTCTTCACTGTCGAGTCGGTTGGCGGGATTGTGTCGGCAGGCATCGTGGTGTCGGCGACGACGGTGGTGTCCGGTGCGGCCGTGGTGTCGGATGCTGAATCCGACGCCCCGCAGGCCGTGAGGCCGAGTGACAGGGTGAGGGCAAGAACGGCGGAAAATCTGGCTGACGTCATGCTGGCACTGTAATTGCTGACCGTCGCGGTGGAGTCGAATGGCTCTGTGGCTACACTCAAGAGTCCAACAAATAGGCGCTCGTAGCTTAATGGATAGAGCATCTGACTACGGATCAGAAGGTTGGGAGTTCAAGTCTCTCCGAGCGCGCCACACAAAAAGATTCCATCGCTGATGCGGTGGAATCTTTCTTTTTCGCGCTGCCATCTCGCTTCGAAAGAAAACCCTCAACCTCAAGTTGAGACGAGTTGAGGGTTTATCACGTCCGGAATGAGAATTTCTCGCAATAGCGGAGTGTGACATCGGCTCAAACCCTTATTTCACAACAGTTGTAGCCTGTACGAAGGGTCCAAAAGACCTGTACACGACTTCCGTCAACGCTCCGGTATTTCCATGTCTGCAACAACCCGACGCATTGCCACGCGCGCACAACGCACGTTCGCGGCGTTGATCGTGTTGGTGTTCGCGTCGACGCAGTTCTCTCTCGTTGCGAACGCATCGTTGCCCGACGAAGAAGTGGCACATGCGCAGGCCGTGAACAATGCGTGCACGCCGAAGACGACAACGCAGGGCGCGCATGTCGTTGTTGCGTTCACGACTGTCGGCGTCTGCGACTGGTCGGTGCCAGCCGGGGTGACGTTGATCGACTTCGCAGTTGTCGCAGGTGGTGGCGGCGGCGCGTCGCGAGCAGGTGGCGGTGGCGGTGCCGGTGGCCTGTTGACCGAGCGCAACCGCAGCGTGAGCGGGGTGTCGACTCTCACTGTCACGGTGGGCGCAGGTGGTGTGGGAGGAGCCGTCGGTCAGAACGTCGGTACCAATGGTTCGGCAAGTTCGATGACGGGCACCGGATTCACGTCGGTATCGGCAACGGGTGGTGGCCGCGGTGGAACCGCAATTGCTGTTGCAGGAAACGGTGGTTCGGGTGGCGGTGCCGGTGGAAGCAGTACGACTGTCGGCGGATCGAACACGGTCGGCACCGGAATCGTGGGTCAAGGTTTCGGCGGCGGTGGCGGTCGAAATGCTGGTTGTGCCGGTTCAACATCGAAGTGGTGTGCCGGTGGTGGTGGCGGTGCGGGTGCTGTCGGTGGCGCTGCTGTGTCGAACGGTGCTGCAGGTTCAGGTGGAATCGGGCTTGCACTCTCTTGGCTCACGGGCACGAGTGCCCGGTCGTTGGCGGTCGGCCAGGTGTCGGGAACCCAGGCGTACTTCGGTGGTGGTGGCGGCGGCGGCGCTGACCTCGGCGGCTCTGCAGGCGCGGGTGGTCTCGGTGGTGGAGGAGCAGGCACTATCGGCGACACGGCTCCCGGATTCGATGCCCAACCGAACACCGGTGGTGGTGGCGGCGGGAGCGGTTATCACAACACGAATTCGCCGGGTGACTCCGGTGGTGGAGACGGCGGTTCGGGTGTGGTGATCATTCGGTACATGTCGACGTCGACGACATGCACCGGCACATCGTCGTATTCGGAGAACAGCTACACGGTGGTTGCGTTCACGGTGGTTCAGTCGAACTGTTCATGGACGATCCCGGCCGGTGTCACGAGCATCGATTATTTGGTTGTTGCAGGCGGAGGTGGTGCGGGCGCTCGACATGGCGGCGGCGGCGGTGCCGGTGGCTTGTTGACCAGCACGAATTATGCGGTCACGCCGGGTGTGACCGCATCGATCACCGTGGGCACCGGCGGAGTCGGTGCCGATGTGAACATGAGCGGCGCGACAAGCGGAGGGAACTCGGTGTTGTCGATCGGCGGCCAAGCGGTTGCGACATCGATCGGAGGTGGCACACAGAACCAAACGGGTGGTTCGGGTGGCGGTGCGGCTGCTCCGTCATCTCTGCAACAACCTGGGAATGGAACCGCCGGTCAGGGCAATGCGGGTGGCTATGGGGCTTCTGATTACAGCTGCTCAGGAACCACGACCGGTTGGTGTGGCGGCGGCGGCGGCGGTGCAGGTGCTGTGGGCCAGTCAGGTGACGACGCGAACAACAATCGAGCAGGCAACGGTGGAATCGGTGTCACCACATCGCTGTTCTCTGTTGCCGCCGCCCAGTTCATGAGCATCGGTCATGTGTCGGGTGGTGCGGTGTACTTCGCGGGCGGTGGTGGCGGCGGCATCGACCACGGCGGCACAGCTGGCGTCGGTGGTCTCGGTGGTGGAGCAAACGGGTCGAGCAACCAGGCCGTAGCACCGTCCGCAGCAATGGCGACCACCGGTGGCGGCGGCGGCGGCGGTGCATACAACGCGAGTGGAAACTCCGGTGGCAGTGCCGGCGGTTCGGGGGTCGTTGTCATTCGGTACACGTCAACCACAGCCAATGGAGTCATTGACTCTTACGCCAACCTCGACGGAGTGAGCCAGCATTTCTATGTCGCGGAAGGTTCGGTATTTGACTCACGTGCCACGTACACCGCCGAAGCATGGATCTATCCGACGACGACATGTGGATCAATGTGTCCGGTTGCATCGCACGATGGCGACTACACGATCATGGTCTCGAACAGCAAGATCCTCGCGTACATCTACCACTCGGGCACTGCCCAGTGGAACACGTGGAACACGAAGATCACAATTCGCACAAATGACTGGCAGCACGTGGCTCTTGTACGTGATGGTGCCGCTGCACGTTTCTATCTCAACGGCCAGTTGCGGGAGTCATTCACACTCGGCGGGTCAACACGCTCGACCTACACCAATGAATATCCATTGTGGCTGGGGAAGCACTATACGAATTTCTTCACGGGTCGAATAGACCAGTTCCGTTATTGGTCGACTGCGCGTACGTTGAGTGAGGTCGTCGATGGGATGCATCTACACACTCCGTCTGTGACAACGGGACTCATTGCCCAGTACGACTTCAATGGCGTGACGAGTTCGACCGTGAACAACACTGCTCCGTCTGCAGCGGTCGGAACTGCAATGACCGCCGCCAATTCGCCGACATATCGAGACGTGAAATCAACGACATTGACGGGTTCGGATGCTGTCGTGACATTCCCCAGGTCGTACCTCACGTCGGCAGGCGGCTGGGCCGTGCCTGCCGGAATCTCCAATGTGCGCGCACTCGTTGTTGCCGGCGGCGGTGGCGGCGGATCGTCGTACGACAATGTCGGAGCCGGTGGTGGCGGTGCCGGTGGTCTCGTCGACCGATTCACGTCGAGCACAGTGCAGTTCACCGCGTCGACAGCAAAAGTTGTTGTCGGCACAGGTGGTGCAGGTGGCGGCCCGAACGGTGACGGCACCGTTCGCAGTCAATGGCAGGTTGGCGGCAACAACGGACAGAACTCGATTCTTGATTCTGTTTCAGCCGTCGGTGGCGGTGCCGGGAGCGCGCGAGCAGGGTCTGGCGGCGCAGGTGGTTCGGGTGGCGGTGCTGGTGGACGCTTCGCGTCTAACGCTGCCGGATCAGGCACCAGCCAACAGGGCAACAATGGAGGAAAGCCAAGCGTCGACTCATCTCACGGCGGCGGTGGTGGCGGCGCAGGTGGTGCGGGTGGTGCATCGAGCACCACTGTCATTGGGGCAGCAGGTGCAGGTGCGGCGTTGTCGATCACCGGCAGTTCGGTGACATACGCAGCCGGCGGAAGCGGCGGCGACAAAGCATCGGCGGTGACCACTGGAACTGCCGGAGGAATCAACACCGGTGCCGGCGGTGCGGGCGGAAGTGGTGTGTCTGCCGGAACTGTGGGTGGGTACGGCGGTGACGGCGGAAGCGGTGTGGTCGTGGTTCGGTACACGGCATCGTCTTCAGGGTGTTCACCTGTTGAGTCACGAGTGGGCGCATATGTGATTGTGAAGTTCGACGTCGTCGGAAACTGCAACTGGACCGTGCCCGCAGGGGTCACTTCACTCGATTATCTCGTTGTCGCCGGTGGTGGCGGTGGCGGCGCTTACCAAAGTGGTTCGAACGGTGGTGGTGGCGGGGCCGGCGGCGTGCTCGATGGTTCTGCCTTGGCCGTAACGTCGACACAGCCGTTGTCAATTTCTGTCGGTGCAGGTGGTGCTGGTGGTCTGGTCGCAACTGACGGTGGTGGTGACCATGGAGACGCCGGTTCCGATTCCTCTATCGGTGGTGCCGGTTTTGCAACCATCATCGCAACCGGCGGCGGCTTCGGTGCGGGAAACGGATCAACTTCATCTGACTATGACGGTGGCAACGGTGGTTCAGGGGGCGGTGCTCTCGGTTCTGCTGTGACGTCAGCTTCTGGTGGTGTCGGCACGGCTGGTCCGCCGCGACAGGGATACGACGGCGGTGCCAACCTCTCGAGTTGCGGCGCTGAGCGCCCGGCCGGCGGTGGCGGCGGAGCTTCGGCTGCGGGAACACGTGCGTCGTGCATCAGTGACCAATCCGGTGCCGGTGGTGCAGGTCGAGCGTTGTCGATCACCGGCTCGAGTGTCGTCTACGGCGGTGGCGGTGGCGGTGGCGGATTCGGTGTGGCAAACGCAAGCGCAACACCCGGTGCCGGAGGTTCCGGCGGCGGCGGTGCAGGTGGTGGAATCCGCGGTTCGGACGGAGTCGACGGCCTCGGTGGTGGCGGTGGCGGCGCGGGATATGACACCACGGTCAATGTGAACGTGAGCGGCGGTGACGGCGGTGACGGCGTCGTCGTTCTGCGTTACGTCGACCGAGTTCTCACGAAAGCAGAGGGAGACAATCAGTCCGGCATTGCCAATACCGCTGCAGGTGTGAACCCGAAGGTTCGCGTCGTCAATGCGTCCGGTGCGGGAGTTGACGGCGTCACGGTTGCATTCTCGGTCGGCGCCAACAGCGGTTCGGTCGGATCGGCATCCGTGGTGACATCGGGCGGCGGATACGCATCCACATCGTGGACCTTCGGATCCGGGTCGTCGCAGACAATGGTCGCGACACTCTCAATGTCCGGTTCGGATCCGGTGACATTCACTGCAACCGTCACGGGCACGAAGAATCTCACTTACGACGTGAACGGCGGTTCGGGTGGTCCGGTGCAGGTGTCCGTCAACGTCGGCGCGACTGCAACCGTGTCATCGACCGTCCCGACCCGCACGGGCTACACCTTTGGCGGGTGGAACACGGCTCTGAACGGCTCCGGCACGCAATACGCCGCGGGTGCCACCTTCACCATGCCCGCAACTGATGTGACGTTGTATGCGCAGTGGTCGATCAATTCGTACAACGTGGTGTACAGCGCCAATGGTGGTTCGGGTGCGCCGGGTTCGGCGTCGGTGAACTATGGGTCGACCGTGACGATTTCGTCGACTCGTCCGACTCGTACGGGGTATTCGTTCACGGGTTGGAATACCGCGGCGAATGGTTCGGGGACCGGGTATTCGTGGAATGGTTCGGTGTTCTCGCCGGCTTCGTTTGTTCTCGGTGCGGCTGATGTCACTTTGTATGCGCAGTGGTCGATCAATTCGTACACGGTGACGTACAGCGCGAATGGTGGTTCGGGTGCGCCGTCGTCTCAGTCGGCTGATTACAACACGTCGGTGACGGTGTCGAGTTCGGTGCCGACTCGTACGGGGTATTCGTTCACGGGGTGGAACACCGCGGCTAACGGTTCCGGGACATCCGTGGCAGCAAACACGTCGTACACAGTGACGGCTGATGTGACGTTGTATGCGCAGTGGTCGATCAATTCGTACAACGTGGTGTACAGCGCCAATGGTGGTTCGGGTGCGCCGGGTTCGGCGTCGGTGAACTATGGGTCGACCGTGACGATTTCGTCGACTCGTCCGACTCGTACGGGGTATTCGTTCACGGGTTGGAATACCGCGGCGAATGGTTCGGGGACCGGGTATTCGTGGAATGGTTCGGTGTTCTCGCCGGCTTCGTTTGTTCTCGGTGCGGCTGATGTCACTTTGTATGCGCAGTGGTCGATCAATTCGTACACGGTGACGTACAGCGCGAATGGTGGTTCGGGTGCGCCGT
Organism: Ilumatobacteraceae bacterium; assembly: GCA_040401975.1. Lineage (GTDB taxonomy): Bacteria > Actinomycetota > Acidimicrobiia > Acidimicrobiales > Ilumatobacteraceae > UBA2093. The sequence continues at coordinate 128,130 of JBBANL010000003.1, forward strand.
CGTCTCAGTCGGCTGATTACAACACGTCGGTGACGGTGTCGAGTTCGGTGCCGACTCGTACGGGGTATTCGTTCACGGGGTGGAACACCGCAGCCAACGGATCCGGAAGCGATTACTCGGGTGGCTCGTCGCTGGTCGTGACCTCAGACGTCACCCTGTACGCCAAGTGGACGGTCAACACCTACTCGATCACCTACGACGCCAACAACGGAAGCGGTGCACCGTCGAACGTGACCGGCATTGCGTTCGGTGCGTCGACCACCCTCTCGTCGACGGTGCCGACCCGTGCCGGCTATACCTTTGCCGCCTGGAACACCGTGGCCAACGGTTCCGGCACGACATATGCATCGGGCGCAACGTTTGCAATGCCCGCGAACAACATCACTCTGTACGCGCAGTGGACTGCCACCGTTCAGACTGTCACATACAGCGCGAATGGTGGTTCGGGTGCACCGTCGACTGCGTCGGTGGCAACCGGCGCGACCGCAACGGTGTCGAGTTCGGTGCCGACTCGCACGGGGTACACGTTCCAGCGGTGGAATACCGCGGCGAATGGTTCGGGTGTCGACTACTCGTCGGGAGCCACGTTCACCATGGGTGCAAGCAACGTGACGCTCTATGCGGTGTGGCTCGCCAACACCTATTCGATCACCTACGACGCCAATGGCGGTGCGGCACCACCGGCGTCGGCGAACGCCCAGACCGACTCGACGTTCACGGTCTCTGCGTCATTGCCGACCCGTGCCGGCTACACCCTGGTGTCGTGGAACACGGTGCGCAACGGAAGCGGCACCCACTACGCACCGGGGGCGACGTTCACCATGCCGCCGAACTCGGTGACTCTCTTCGCCCAGTGGTCGGCCAACGCCAACAACATTGCGTACAACACGAACGGCGGATCTGGTGGCCCGACCAATTCGGTTGCTCTCACGGATGCAACTGCAACAGTGTCGTCGACGCAACCGACACGCACCGGCTACACGTTCATCGGCTGGAACACTGTTGCCAATGGTTCCGGCACTGTCTATGCGCCGGGTGCTTCGTTCACAATGCCGACGACACATCTCACTCTGTACGCGCAATGGACCCCGACGACTTATCAGGTGATCTACAACGCAAACGGTGGCTCCGGTGCACCAACTGCATCGAATGGCGCGTATCTGTCGACGATTTCGTTGTCGTCGACGGCTCCGACCCGCACGGGCTACACCTTCCTCGGTTGGGGGACTCTCGCCGACGGAAACGGAACCAATTACGCAGCCGGAGGGTCATTCTCGGTTCCTTCGCAGAACACGACCCTGTATGCGGTGTGGGTTGCCGACATCAACGACGTGTACTACGTGATGAACGGCGGCGCGAACGGCCCGACTGCGACGGTTGCCGCCACCGGTGACACGGTGACACTGACATCGACGGTGCCGACTCGTACGGGGTACACGTTCACGGGGTGGAACACCGCGGCGAACGGTTCGGGCACGTCATATGCGTGGAACGGTTCAGCATTCTCGCCTGCCACGTTCGTGATGCCCGGTTCGGATGTGTTCTTGTACGCGCAATGGTCGATCAACTCGTACACCGTCACCTATGACACGAACGGTGGAACAGGTTCGGTACCATCGTCACAGACCGCACAATATCTGACCGCAGTTATCGTCGCATCGGGCTCATTGACGCGGTCGGGTTGGTCGTTCACGGGGTGGAACACCGCGGCGAACGGTTCCGGCACGCAGCACGCACCGGGCGGCTCGTTGACCGTGGGCGCCGCAAGCATCACGTTGTACGCAGAGTGGGTGCGAAACGTGAACGCAGTGATCTTCGATGCACTCGGGGGAGACAGCGCACCGGCAGTGCAGTTCGGTGCAACCGGAACATCGGTGTCGTTGCCGACATCGATTCCCGTGAAGGAAGGTCATACCTTCGGCGGCTGGGAAGATTCGACGAGCACAGTTCACAATCCCGGAGACACAATCACCATGCCGGTGACCAGTGTGACGTTGTTCGCCAAGTGGTCGGTCAATTCGTATCTGGTGACCTACGACGTGAACGGCGGATTGGGCAGTGTTCCGGCAGCGCAGAACACGGTGTTCGCAACGACCGTCACGGTTGCTTCGAGCCAGATCACCCGCGCCGGATACACGTTTGCGCGTTGGAACACCCGCGCCGACGGAACGGGAACGTCGTACGACCCAAATGCGACTTTCACGATGCCGGCAGCCCCCGTCACTTTGTTTGCACAGTGGGCTTTGGTGCCGGTGGCGCCGCAGAACCAGACGTCGGCGTTGACGCCGACCACCACGGTGCCGTCGAAGGGAACATCGGCGTCGACCACAACGACTGTGCCATCGACGCCCACCACGACGGCTCCCGGGCCCGACGAGCCCGTTGTCACGATTCCCGACAACAGCACGCCCGATGCCGAGGAACCGAGAGACACCGACAATTCAGACGGTGAAGGTTTCCCGTGGTTGCCCATCGGCCTGGTGGGTCTTGCTGCCGCGGCAATCGGTACCGTCGCGAGCCGCCGCAGGCGCTGAGCCCCCGGCAGGGTCTGGCGCCTGGGCATTTGCCGACGATGTATCGTCGCCACATGATGTCGAGGGGCATGAAGCGGCAGGGGATTGTTGCCGCAGTTCTCGTTTTTGTGTGGTCCATCGCCATGGGGTTCCCTGCCCGGTCTCCCGGTCTGGTGCAGGCGGCTCAGACGAACAGTTACTCCACATTCGGCACCGTGTCGTACGACGGTGGCTCATGCGGTCGTGACGAAACATCGGGTGTGGTGAGCGCACCCGGCATCAAGAAGATTCTCAAGGTGACGAACTCCGAGATCTACGTGGTGGGGTGCTTCCTCAACTTCGGTGGTGTGGTCGCAGCTGACTATGTCGCGAAGTGGGACGGTACTGCCTGGTCGGGTCTGGGTGCGAGCGGTGACATCAATGCCATCGTTCACGACGCGACCTTCTACAAAGGCGAGCTTCACATTGCCGGTGAATTCTCCAACGCAGGAGGTGATGTCGCTGCCGACATGGTGGCCAAGTGGAACGGATCGGCATGGGTCGGACTGCCGGTGACCGGCGGTACGAACACTTCCTACGGTCTCGGAAGCCCGAAGGACTCCTCGACCGACATCGCCGCCGCTCTGAAGGTCAAGGAGAATGGCGCCGGAACGTCCGACGACATCTTGCTTGTCGGCGGGTGGTTCTATTACGGCATCAACAACGGAACACCAGGGTTCAGCATTGCCAACACCCAAAACATCGCCACGTGGGACGGAACGAACTGGGGCAGTCTCGACACCGACTCCGACCCGTACCCCGGCACCATGCAGACTGATTATGTGGTGCACGACATCGAAGTCATCGGGAGCAACACGTTCATAAGTGGTTACCGAAACGCCACATTCAGTTCGAGCAACAAGACGTATCTCTTCCACAAATTCGACGGAACAAACTGGTCCAGGCCGGTCACCGCTGTTGATGGTGCGTACTTCGGTTCGGGATTCGGTGTGTACACGATGGAAGTTGTTGGCTCGAACCTGCTTGTGGGCGGCACGTTCACAGGACTGTCCGGTGTTGCCAACCATCTGGCTCTGTACGACACCACAGCGGGGACATTCAGCGCATACAACTCGTTTGCGCCTGCTTACGGCACGGGGGCTGTCGTGCGGGCGATTTCGTCGGGTGGTTCGCAGACATACATTGGCGGCTCTTTCCCGGGTGTCACGGGAACAAGCGGTGGCGTGGCGGTGTGGTCCGGATCTGAATGGCAGGGAATCGGCAGAAATGCGCCTGCGGTGGTGAATGCTCTGCAGGCAGATCTGTTGTATTCGTTCTCCAACTCACGTCTTATGATCGGCGCAGCGGGCGTGAACATCGGAGGTGTGTCGGCCGCAGACGGTTATGCGAACCTCGCCATTGACTCTGTGTCCACTTTGGATGTGGTCTCCGTTGACACCGGGTCGATCAGCCCGTCTTTCTCGCCCGGCACCAACACCTACAACGTGAACATCCCCAACGCATCGGCGTCGGTGACTTTCACCGTGATGGCGTCGTCATCGGGCGCGGCCATCAAACGGACGAACTCCACTGGCACGTTGGCGCTCTCGAGCGACACTGAGACTCTCAATGTGGCAGTGGGAGCAACCGAGTCGATTTCGTTCGCTGTACGGTCCATCGACGGCACAATGACCCAGACGTACACCTTCAGCGTCACCCGCGCAGCAGGGGCTTCTTCGAGTTCGTCCTCGTCGAGTTCTTCTTCGTCAAGCTCGACGTCGGTGGCGCCGTCATCGAGCACCACCGAGGCTCCGGCCGTGACGACACCCCCCACGACTGCTGCTCCCGCAGGGACCAACACCAGCGCAACGTCGACGGTGTCGAATGTTGTGAAGCACGGTGCAACTGCATCGAAGACGACACTGCTGAAGTTGGCAAAGACGACTGTGCCGTCGGGTGGCAAATACGCACTGAAGATCGCGTCGACCTATGCGAAGGTGTGCAAGGTGTCGGGCACCGGGGTGAAGACGATCAAGGCAGGAACCTGCAAGGTCAGCATCACCATCACCCCGAAGGGTGGTCGAGCCAGCACCAAGAGCGTCACGCTGAAGGTGACCTGATTTCGCTTGTCGTGCTCAGGATCGTGATGTGCGCCTGACCCGGCAATTGACCAGAAACGCGTGAAGCCTCAGTAGAGGGTCTGCGCCGGGAGCGTGGTGGATGCACCGGTTCCGGTGAGCGATGCACGCAGGCGGTATTTGGTGCCAACTGTTCCGTTGATGATTGTTCCGCTGAACGAACAGGTTCCGGTGCCTGACGCTGTTGCAGTGGTTGTGCCCGACAGACCAGCTCCGCCGAGAGAACCGTTGTCGAATTCGGGAAGAAGAGTCAAGACGCAGGTGCCGGATGCGGTGGATGCCCACTGATTGTTCGCATTGATGAGTCGGAACTGCATGGTGGGAATTGCTTGTCCGTTGGTCCAGGTCATCTGACCGTTCATGTACTGGAGTGCCACGATGTTGTTCTGGTTGTTGACCGTCGTTGACGTGGTGGAGGTTGCGGCGGTCGTGGTCGGTGTCGAATTCGTTTTGACTGTGGTCGTTGTGGCCGGCACCGACGTTGTCACGACCGAAGAAGTCGATGACGTGGCGATTGCACTCGAGAGCGTGCGGGAATCCTGCGGGGGGAGACCAGGTTTGGTGTCGGGTTGTGCGAGGTCGGCGGGAAGAGTCGGCTGCAGTCGGGTGATGGTTGAACCAGTGGAGACCGCGCTCTTGCCGTTCTTGATGGTGACCGTCACCTCCGGCTTCTGGTCGTTGGCCTGAACTTGTTGGGTCAGACCCGCGGCCGAGATGTTCAACGAGGTGTCGCCGATCGAAATGGACCCGGAGCCGCCGATCACCGTCGCCGCGAGGTCGTTGTCGGCGAGAGACACCTCGGCGGTCGAAGGGAACGAGACCTGAGTCGGGGTGATCGAGACAGGGTCTTTCGAACCCTTTGTGACGATGGAAACCACTTTCCCTCCGCCGACCGCGTACGCGCTGGCCGCACCCGGCAGGGTCACATCGACATTGGTCGATGATGTGGAGACCATGTATTCGGGAACGGACTTTGAGGCAGCGCTGCGCAGGGGGCGAACTGTTGCGTTCGGGTCGGTGGATGCCCGCGGCGACACCGTGCCGTCGGGGGTCGTCACCGACCAGTCGAGCGATGCAGAACGGATGATCAGAAAGTTGCTGAGAACCGAGTCGGACCCGGTGTCGAACGGCGTATCCGTGGAGACGCGGCTCTCCATCGACGCGAGATCGATGTCGCCCTTGCCGCCGGTCCAGGCACCTGCGTCGTTTGCCGGGTCCGTACCCGAGAACGAGAACTCCCACGTGTCTGCATCGAAATCGAACAACACGTATCGATCTGCACCGGGCCAGTTCGAGTCGTAGATGTGCACCTTTGCGGTTGTCTCCGTGGGGTACTCGACCGAGATGGGCAGCACTGCATGTCCGCCGACGTCGCTGTAGAGACCCATGGTGTAGGTGATGGTTCCGGAGGAGAATGATTCGCTGAGTGCGCCGACGATGTCTTCGAGCGATTTCTTCGCCCACGAATCGGCTTCCTTCTTCACTGCGGGGAAGAACTGGGTGGCAAAGGCGCGGATGATGCCGTGCGTGGTGTCGTCTTCGTTCGACAACTCGGCGGTCACCGGCGCGGCACCCGCGGTGAACCTGGTGACGGCCTGCACCACCATGCCCTCGCAGTGCCCGGCCTCGCGACTCTGGTTCACCATCTGGGCCCAGGCGGCCGCCTCCGCTGTCGGGTCGCACGGTGTGGCGGTGCCGTTGGCACATGCGCCGTCACCGAACATCAACCGGAGATCCTCGCCGTCGAGGAACTCCGGCGTGTTCGCGGAACCGAAATTCGCGAAGGCAAAACCGTTCTTTGCGGGAGCCAATCCGGATGCGGCATCGGTGCGTGCGGAGTCGTCCGACGAGGGCGACGACCCGCCGCCCGAGCACGACGACACGAGAACGGCGGTGGCCACGAGCGAGACGATGCGGCGGTTCAACATCGAGACAACGGTAACTGAAGCGCCGTCGCCGTTCACGGCAGGGCACTGCCTCAGGGGTTCAGCGCTTCGACCCCGCGGCAGAACAGGTCGACCAGGTTGTCGAGACCCTCATCCAGCGCATACGGCTCGGGGTGTCCGTTGTCCTTCTCGAGAACGCAGAACCCGTGCAGTGCGCTGCGCAACGATCGTGCGCACTGGGACCTTTGCGCCTTCGACAGCGGGTAACCGGCGAGAGCGGAATCGAGTGCGTTCACCACGTCCGACAGAGACGATTCGATGTCGGGGTCGCCGACGGACGGAACACGGTCCGTCACGGTGTAGATGCCCGGGTGTTGCCGCACGAATTCTCTCCAGGCCGTCGCGACCGAGTGGACTGCCTGCCGTCGCGTGAGATCCTGCTGTGCGCGCGTGAGGCTTTCTGCAAGCATGCGACGCGCGAGCAAGGCGAGTTCTTTCCAGAGATCCTCGACTCCGGAGACGTGTCTGTAGAGGGCGGGCTGCGTGACACCCGAGTCGTTGGCGATCCGTTGCAGCGTGACCGCGTCGATCCCTTCGTTGTCGGCGATTGTGGCGGCGAGTTCGATGACGAGAGCCCGGTTCAGACGTTGTCGCAGCGCTGTCATGATCAGGCCTGATTAAAGAAACGGGATATCCAGCCGGCGACGCGTTGCTGGTGGAGTGGCTCGTCGAGCGTCGCACGGGCGGCATTCGTCTTTTCTTCGCCGAACAATTCGAGACGCGTCGCGAGGAGACTGTCCGCGAGAGCGGGCGAGAACTCTGGGTGCACCTGAAGGGTCCAGGCGCGCTCACCGATCAGCATTCCGCCGACGGGGCAGTAGTCGGCACGAGCAAGCAGACGTGCGCCGTCGGGCAACTGTTGTACTTGATCCTGATGGCTTGCCGCCAGAACGACGGTGGCGGCGGAGTCCATCCACGGCTGCGGCTCGACGATGTCGTAGTGCTTGGCGCCGATTCCCCAGCCGTAGTCGGCCCTGCGTACTTCTGCTCCGAGAGCCTGGGCCATCAATTGATGGCCGAAGCAGATACCCACGTATGGGGTCTCGGTGGCGATCATGTCGCGCAACAACTGCTCGACGTCGCGCAACCACTCGACGTCGTCGTAGACGCTCATGCGACTGGGGGAACACATCCACCCGTCTTGTTCGCGAACCGAGTGGGGCATCTGCCCCTCGTCGCACCTGTAGGTGGTGAGTTCGATGTCGAGCGGGCGCAGGAGTTCGTCGTACAACTCCGGGTAGTCGCCCCCGACGTGCAGACTGCCGGCATCGATGTGCCCCACAAGCAGGAGACCGATGCGCTTCATCGGAAGGAGAACACCTTTGTCGGTCCGCCCTCGAGCGCGGGCAGGTATCCACGGTCGCGGAGAATGGGCATCACGCCTTCCCCGAACCAGTACGCCTCCTCGAGATGCGGGTATCCCGACATGATGAACGCATCGATTCCGAGGTCGTGATACTCGATGATGCGGTCGGCGACTTCTTCGTAGCTTCCGACGAGTGCTGTTCCGACGCCACCTCGCACGAGGCCGATGCCGGCCCACACGTTCGGGTGGATCTCCAGTTTCGACAGGTCACCGCCGTGCAGGTCGAACTGGCGGCGTTGCCCGACCGACTGCGTCTTGAGGAAGTCTTCGCGAGCCGCCGCAATCGCATCGGGTGACATCGACGACAGGATTCCGTCGGCGACCGCCCACGCCTCTTCGCTCGTGGGCCGTGCAATGGTGTGGAAGCGGATTCCGAAACGCATCGTGCGACCGTGTTCGGCGGCTTTTGCGGCGACGCGTGCGTGGCGCTCCCTGATGGCGTCGGGTGTTTCTCCCCACGAGAGGTACAGGTCGACATGTTCCGCGGCCACGTTCTCGGCGGCATCACTGGCGCCACCGAAATAAATTGGCGGAACCGGGTTCGGCACGTCGCGTGTGGTTGCGTTCTCGACCTCGAAGAATTTTCCCTTGAACGAGAACGGCTCTCCGCTCCATGCGCCGCGCATGACCCGGATGAACTCGCCCGTCCGCTCGTAGCGGGTTTCCTTGTCTTCCGAGACCCCGAAACGCAGCAGTTCGCTCTGCTCGGCGCCCGTCACGATGTTCACGAGGCACCGACCGTTCGACATCCGCTGCATCGTGCTCGCCATCTGGGCCGCCAGGGTGGGCGTCAACAGCGCAGGCCGGAACGCCACGAGGAACTTGATGCGCGATGTCAACGGGATGATCGACGAGGTGGCAAGCCAGGCGTCTTCGCATCCGGTTCCGCACGGGGTCAGCAGTGCCTCGAACCCGAGGTTCTCGCACGCCGTGGCCACTTGCGCCAGGTAGTCGTGACTCGGCGCGCGGTTGACAGAGTTGTCGCCGGGCAGAACCGCACGGGAGTCTCCTCCGGTGGGCAGGAACCAGTTCATTTCAATCATGGGTTGTCCTTTCTCAGAAATCGAGCGGGATGAGTCGGATGGTGGCGAGCGATGTTCCCATCACGAGAATCCACGACAGCACTCCGACGAGAAGCGGCCGCGAACCGAGGATGAGAAGTTTTTTGATGCGCACGCTCGCACCGAGACCCACCAGGGCGAGTGCGAGGAGAACGCGCTCGATGTCCTTTGCCGTGGCAAGGACATCATCGGAGAGGGTTCCGGTCGTGCGCACGCAGACCATCACGAGAAACAGAACGATGAAGAGCGGAAGCGGAGCAACCCTCTGTTCGTGAGAGTGCGTGTCCTTCTTCGTGCTCGCGCGGCGGTGATTGAAGGCGTACACCGCGACCAACGGGGCGAGCAACATCACGCGCGTCAACTTGACGATCACCGCCCCCTTCAGAGATTCCGGTGAGTACGCCGTCGAGGTTGCCACCACCTGCGCCACGTCGTGCACCGCCGAACCGGCCCACAGGCCGAACCGCACGTCGCCCATGCCGAAGAGATGGCCGAGCAGCGGAAGCGCAAAGATGCTGACCGAACCGAAGAGCGTGACCAGTGCGATCGCATAGGTGGCGTCTTCTTCGTCGCCGTCGACCGCGCCGGTCATCGCGCTGACCGCGGACACGCCACAGATCGAGAACCCGGTTGCGGCGAGAAGACCGAGACCCGGAGTGACGCCGAGCCATTGGGCGATGTACTGGGTGCCGAAGAACGTGATCGCAACAACGGCGATCACCGCCACGAAACCTTTTCCACCGAGGTGTGCGACTTCTCTCAACGAGAGTTGAAGACCGAGAATCACGATGCCGATGCGCAGCAGTCGACGCGCTGCGAACCTGAGCCCCGCATCGCATGCGCCGTGCAACAGCCCGGAGTTGCCCGCGATCACTCCGATCACGAGCGACACCGTGAGCGGCGACAGGCTCGAGACTGCCGAGTTCGCTAGGAACCCGAGCGACACTGCGGCACCGGCAACGGCGAGCCCGGGCGCATGGCGAGAGACGGTCGCGGTGAGACCCCCTGACGTCGACATGTTAGATACTCTAACTTCTTGGTGGTCTCAGGTTCGATGCCGGCTCTGACCCAACAGCGGCAAGGGCGTCGTGGGCCCGCGATCCTAGGGTGGTGCCCGTGAAACAACGGGAAATCGTGCGGCGGGCAGCCATCTATGCGGCTCTCCTCACGGTGGCCATCGCCCAGCCCCTGTTGCAGCTCTACGGCAACAACGTGGCCGTCTTTGCCGCGGCCGAATACGAGGGGTCGATCGTGGTGTGGTTCGCGCTGTTCGTGCTGCTGGTTCCGCCCCTGGCGCTCGCACTCGTCGATGCCATGGCGCATGTGTTCCTGTCGCGAATCGAGAAACACGTGCACAGAACACTCGTGTTCGTCTCGTTGTGGGCGGTGATGTCGGTGGTGACCCGGTCGGTGTCGTTCGGCCCGTGGGCACTCGATGCGATGTTCACTGCGGTGCTCGCTGCCGTTGCGCTGACTGCTTACGTTCGGTTCGGTGCGGTGAAGTCGTGGTTCACGTTCATGTCACCGCTCGCACTGGTGGTTGCAGTGTCGTTCGCCATGTCGGCAAATGCGGTGATCAACCCCCCTGATGCAGAAGTGATCGCCATCGAGACCCCGTCGACCCCCAGTGTGTCGGGGCCCGGAACGCCGAAGAATCAGGTCAGTGTGCTGTGGGTGATCCTCGACGAAGCGCCCCTGTTCTCTCTCTTGAACACAAAAGGAGAGATCAACGCACAACGTTTTCCGGGGTTCGCCGATCTTGCCTCGACATCGACCTGGTACCGCAACGTGGTTGCCACATCACAGACGACCACCGATGCGGTGCCGGCAATGCTGACCGGACGCATGCCGAGATCGGGCGTCGGGCCCGTGCTGGCGAATCATCCGAAGAACCTCTTCACGTTGATGAACGGTCACATGTCGATGGATGCCCACGAGGTTGTCACCGCGCTGTGCCCGAAGAAAGTGTGTTCGACGGTGTCGGTCTCGGGCGGTGATCACATTGCGAACCCGGGAGGTCAGCCCGAAGGAACCACGACAACCGTGGCACCGGTTGATCAACCCGTCGTCGGCAAGCCGCGCACGTCGTTCGGTTCTTTCCTGAAAGATGCCACGATCGTGGTGGGCCACAAGGTGCTGCCGAAGGGATTGCGCGAGAAGCTTCCTCCCATCGACGAAGGGTGGGGCGGATTCGGCAACGCAGACAACATCGAAGACGACATCGAGGAACCCGTTGACACGACTGTCGCCGCGGGACCGACCACCACGGTTGCTCTCACCGATGAGACCCAGGAGGACGCCGACAACACCACCGTGCGCGAGTGGGAAGACGGAGGCCCACAGACGCAGATTCCCGTGGTGGAAGGTGTGATCTCGCGCGCGGCACGTGCCGACAGGGCGACGCTTCACTTTGTTCACGCCCTGATTCCGCACCGCCCGTGGGTGCTGGCGCCGGACATGCGGGCATCGCTTCAGTTGCCGGCCGACAAGCGCTCGATCGATGTGCTCGACGGTCGGCGCGACAGGCTCCAGATTCATCTCAGTCAGTATGCGGCAACCGACAGGGTGATCGCCGACATGATGGCGTCGATGCGCAGGTCTGCGAACTGGGACCGCACGATGATCATCGTGACCGCCGACCATGGCATCACGTTTCAGCAGGGGGAGAAGCACAGGGAGACGGTGAACGTCAAGAGCCCAGGAACCCTCGAGGACCTCTACCGAGTGCCGCTCTTCATCAAGTATCCCGACCAGAACACCGCGGCGGTGTCCGATTGCACGGCGTCGCCTGTCGACCTGCTGGCCACCGTGAGCGCCGCCACCGGCATCGATGCGGGATGGAAGACCGACGGTGCCGATCTGTTGACGTCGTGTCCGCAGAGACCGTCGCGCACGGTCATCTGGCCCGACGGAAAACACGAGATGAAGACGTCGTTCGCCGATGTGCGCGCTCGCGTCGACTATTACGACAAGTGGATCGATGCCGACGGCACGGTCGATGACATCTATCGCGGCGGACTCAGCGGTTCGTTGGTCGGCACGTCGGTCCCCGCGGTGGCGACGACCGAGACATCGTTGCGGTGGACTCTGAAAGAAGCCGGCACCTACAACACCGCCGGAATCGGAAAGTTCGCGCCGGTCGTGACACGGTCACGCGGGTCGTTGACTGCGGCTCGTGACTTTGCCGACACCGAAGAGGCGTTGTTGGTGATGGACGGAACCGTGTTCGGGGTGGTGTCCGAACTCGCCGGCCTGAAAAAGGGCAAGAGCACCGAGTTCACCAGCATCCCGATGTCACGGCTACAGACACCCGGTGCGCACACGATGGAACTGTGGGTGGTCGACTGGGCCGATCCGGCGGCACCGGTGTTCAGGAAAGTTGCGCGGTAGCCGGCGGTTCAGGAACCGGTGGTGAGACTCGCGAGTGCGATGGCCTCGCTGAGAGTGCTCGCGCGTTTCATGGAGATGCCGGCCTTGATGTCGGGTGCACTGGTCGGAACGATCGCGTGAGTGAATCCGAGGCGTGCCGCTTCGTTGAGTCGTTGACCGAGATGACCGACCTGTCGCACCTCGCCGGCCAGACCCACCTCTCCGATCACGACAAGGTCGGCGGGAAGAGGAACATTGGCAATGGCAGAGACGAGCGCGAGACACAGACCGAGATCGGCGGCCGGTTCGCTGAGTTTCACGCCGCCGACGACCGACGCGTACACCTCGTGACCCGCAAGGCTGACCCGCGCCCGTCGTTCGAGAACGGCGAGCAACATCGACAGTCTCCCCGAGTCGACGCCCTGGGCGCTGCGGCGCGCGGGCACGGCAGAGTTGACCGGGTTCGTGAGCGTCTGCAGTTCGACGAGCAACGGCCGTTGCCCCTCGATGGTGGGAACAACGACTGATCCGGGCACGCCTGTGCGACGGTCGGTGAGGAACAGTTGGCTCGCATCGGGGACACCCGAGAGCCCGGTTTCTGTCATCTCGAAGAGACCGAGTTCGTTGGTGGGACCGAAGCGGTGCTTCACCGCACGCAACAACCGAAGTGCATGGTGTCGTTCACCCTCGAACGACAACACGGTGTCGACCACGTGCTCGAGAACGCGCGGGCCCGCTAGGCCGCCTTCCTTGGTGACATGACCCACGATGACGACACTGACATTGCGGCGTTTGGCCTCTTGCACGAGCCGGTGCGCGCAGCCACGAACCTGCACCACCGAGCCCGGCGCCGACGACAGATCGGGATCGACGACCGTCTGGATGGAATCGACGACGACCAGGGACGGAGAGATCTTGTCGATGGCGGCCACGATGTTCGGCAGCGACATTTCGGGCAGCAACCACAGGTCGTCGCGCACCGCACCCAACCGATCGGCGCGCAACCTGACCTGTTGTGCACTTTCTTCTGCGGTGACATACAGCGTGGGGCCGCTCGTGCGGGCGAGCAACTGCAACAGCAAGGTGCTCTTGCCGATGCCGGGTTCACCGCCGAGCAACGTGACGGAGCCAGGAACGAGACCGCCGCCGAGAACACGGTCGAGTTCCCCGATTCCGGTGGAGTGCGGCGAGCTCAGTTGCGTGTCGACGGTGCCGATGGGTGTCGCTTCACCGGGCGGAACAAGTGCAAGACCGGCCGCAAGTGTCACGTGCGAGTCTTCCGGGCCTTCGACATCTTCGACGAGGGAGTTCCACGCGCCGCATGCCAGACACTTGCCCGACCACTTCGGGAACGAGGTTCCGCATTCGGAACAACGGTGAACGAGCTTCAGTTTTGCCACGTGAGCGACATTACAAGCGGGGTGTACGGGCGCGACGATTGCGAGCGTTGGCCACGAGCAACAGAAGAATCGCCGTTGCGGAAATCCAGAGCACGAGCAAACCGAGAAGCAGAACACGCGCCACCCGCGAGACGCTGGTGGCAACCGCAACGTGGGTGACGGAGGCGGCAAGGTCGATCTTCGAGCCGTCGACCGGAACGCGCCACGTGAGAGCGTCTTCGTCGGTGACTCCGTTCGACGAATCGACTTTGCCGGGAAGAGTCGCCGAGAACGTGATTCCGATGGCATCGCCCAGATCGAGACCCGACTCGGCCACCTCGGCTGCGTACGGCGTGACACCGAGCAACTCGCGCGTCGCATCGTCGACGAATGCGTCGAGGCCGCCGGTGATCTCGAGTCGACCCGCGAGGGTCCATGTACTGTTCGTGTCTTTTCCGGTGCGGGTCACGACCATGTCGTGAAGCGGGCCCTTGTCGTCGCTGATCTGGGCGAGAACGGCGTTTGCCTCGGCGGGATTCTGGAACGAACGCGTCAGTTCGATGGTGAGACCACCGGACTTCGTCTTCTTCGGGCCGTCAGTTTCCCACCCCGCCTGTTTCAGGTCGTCGGTGCGGATGTCCTGGGCGAGCGTGGGTACCTTGCTGACGATGTCCTTGTCGGCGGTGACGACGACCGTGACCGAACCGGTTCCGTTCGGATTGACCTCGAGTGACACTTTCTGGTCGACTCGGCACGACGCAAGCAACACCACGGCGCACGCCGCAGCGCAGGCACGGCGGAGAACTCTTCGTGTCGAAGTCACAACGACTGTTTAGTCGGTGGATTCGGCGTCGCCAACCAACGGTGGTTCGCTCGGCGCAACGAAGCCCTCGACGGCGCGGAACACGATGTGCTTCTTGCCGGGGTTCTCGGGGTCGTCCTCTGCGTCGACCACGATGATCTGGCCCGCGTTGAAGTGCTTGTAGAGAATCTTCTCTGACAGTGCGTCCTCAACGTGGCGCTGGATCGCGCGGCGCAGCGGACGTGCACCCAACTGCGGGTCGTACCCGATGGTGGCGAGGAACTCCTTCGCAGCTTGCGTGAGTTCGATGCCGAGACCCTGAGACTCGAGCTGACCGGCAAGACGCTTCGTCATGAGGTCGACCATCTGGATGATCTCGGCCAAGCCGTGCTCGTGGAACACGATGGTTTCGTCGACGCGGTTCAGGAACTCCGGCCGGAAATGAGCCTTGAGTGCATCGGTGACCTTGTCTTTCATGCGCGCGTACGACATGGCCTGGTCACCGGTGTTAAAACCGACGTTCGCCTTGCGCAGGTCCTGCGTGCCGAGGTTCGAGGTCATGATGAGCACCGTGTTGCGGAAGTCGACGCTGCGACCCTGGCTGTCGGTGAGACGACCCTCTTCGAGAATCTGCAGCAACGTGTTGAACACGTCGGGGTGTGCCTTTTCGATTTCGTCGAACAGCACCACCGAGAACGGGCGGCGGCGCACCGCCTCGGTGAGCTGGCCGCCTTCTTCGTAGCCGACGTATCCCGGGGGCGATCCGACGAGGCGGCTCACCGTGTGCTTTTCCATGTACTCGGACATGTCGAGCGTGATGAGGGCCTGCTCGTCACCGAACAAGAACTCGGCAAGCGTCTTTGCGAGTTCGGTCTTGCCGACACCCGTGGGTCCGAGGAAGATGAACGAACCGCTGGGGCGACGCGGGTCCTTCAGGCCTGCACGTGTGCGGCGGATGCTCTGCGACACCGCTTTCACTGCGTCTTCCTGGCCGATGTAGCGCTTGCGCAGTTCGGTCTCCATGTTGAGAAGCTTCTGCGTCTCTTCCTCAGTGAGCTTGTACACCGGGATGCCGGTCCAGATGCTGAGCACCTCTGCGATCGCCTCTTCGTCGACCTCGTCGAACAAGTTGACGCCCGACGCCTTTATCTCGGCTTCCTTCTCGGTCTTTTCCTGGAGGAGTTGACGCTCTTGATCGCGGAATTCGCCGGCATCCTCGAAACGCTGTTCTTCGATGGCCTTCTTCTTCTTGTCCTGGACCTCGGAGATCTTCGATTCGAGTTCCTTCAGGTCGGGCGGCGTCTGCATGCGCTTGATGCGCAGGCGGGAACCGGCCTCGTCGATGAGGTCGATTGCCTTGTCGGGAAGATGACGGTCGGAGATGTAACGGTCGGCAAGGTTTGCCGCGGCGACGATCGCCTGGTCGGTGATCGTGACCCGGTGGTGCGTTTCGTACTTGTCACGCACGCCCTTCAGAATCTCGATGGTGTGTGCGACGGTGGGCTCTTCGACCTTCACCGGCTGGAAGCGACGTTCGAGCGCGGGATCCTTCTCGAGGTGCTTGCGGTATTCGTCTGTGGTGGTCGCACCGATTGTCTGCAGTTCGCCGCGCGCAAGCATCGGCTTCAGGATGCTTGCCGCATCGATTGCGCCTTCTGCCGCACCGGCGCCGACCAACGTGTGGATCTCGTCGATGAAGAGAACGATGTCGCCGCGGGTCTTGATTTCTTTCAGCACCTTCTTGAGGCGCTCCTCGAAGTCGCCGCGATAGCGCGAACCCGCCACCAACGCGCCGAGGTCGAGTGTGTAGAGCTGCTTGTCCTTCAGGGTTTCGGGAATGTCGCCCGAGACGATGCGCTGTGCGAGACCCTCGACCACGGCGGTCTTGCCGACGCCGGGTTCGCCGATGAGAACGGGGTTGTTCTTCGTGCGGCGCGAGAGAATCTGCATGACACGTTCGAGTTCGCGCACGCGACCGATGACGGGATCGAGCTTCTTGTCGCGCGCGAGTTGCGTGAGGTTGCGGCCGAACTGGTCGAGAATCTGGCTTCCGCCTTTTTCGCCCG